>NZ_JBOIUB010000009.1:0-286440 GCF_050749885.1 Zooshikella sp. RANM57
CAGCAATAAACTGCTATGATAAACTCTTCTACTGACATCCCCTGTCCCTTTGAATTTGTTTCGGCAAAACAAAGGTTGGGGTCAGGGGTTGTCATTTCAAACTAATAAAAGTCGAGCATCGCGTTAACTTTCGACCTCAAGAGATAAATGAAGCTGTTCTTTTCTTAGAAGATGCTCAAGAACTAATCGCCCACAATGGTTTCTGGTTTGATTACTTAGCAATTAAAAAGCTTTACCCCAAGTGGAAGCCTAAAGGTCTACTCAGAGATTCCCTTGCAGAAAGCCGCCTTATTTACTCCAACCTAAAACTGATGAGTCTGTCTTAGGTCGCTTAGATAATCCTCATGCAAAAGCTATGTGTGAGTATTTAACAATTAATAAACGAATAGGACAGTTGGCCGAAGGAGATAACGCATGGCTCCGTTTAGAAAAAGATGGCTTTATCCATGGACGCGTGAATCCAAATGGAGCTGCCACCGGGCGAGCCACACATGCTGACCCCAACGTTGCACAAGTACCAAGTACAAGAGCCGCATATGGACCTGAATGCCGCTCTCTGTTTACAGTTCCTGAAAACTGGTTCTTGTTGGGGAGTGATGCTGATGGTTTAGAACTTCGTTGCCTAGCTCATTACATGGCACGTTATGATAAAGGACGCTACATTAATGAAATTTTATCTGGGGATATACACTGGGCGAATGTCCAAGCATTGGGTCTTGTACCTCAGGGTACGCTAAGAGATAAACATAATCCTGAGCATAATTATTTCCGTGATGAAATAGCGAAGAAATTCATCTACGCTTTCCTTTATGGAGCAGGTGACCAAAAAATTGGGGAAATAATTAAACCCAAAGCCTCTCCAAATCTCCACCGCAAGTATGGCTCTCAGTTTAAGAAGCGATTCCTACAAAACTTACCTGCACTTAAATACCTTTTAGATAACGTTAAAGCAACTGTGAGTAAGTATGGCTACCTAATCGGCCTAGATGGACGCCATATTTATTGTTCTTCTCAACATGCAGCACTTAACTATTTATTACAAGGAGCAGGTGCCTTGATATGTAAACGATGGCTTTTAGAAATTGAAGATTTGTGCAAGGTGAATGGGTTACTACATAGTTGGAATGGTGACTTTACCTTCTGTGCTTGGGTCCATGACGAAGTGCAAATTGCTTGTCGGAATAAGCAGGTTGCTGAAGAAATAGGGAAGTACTGTGAGCAAGCCATGGTGAAAGTTCAGGAGGTCTTTAAATTCAGATGCCCCCTGAAAGCAAGTTATGACATTGGTTTAACATGGGCTGATACACATTAATTACTAACTATATAAGAAACACCTAAAACAATAAAAAAGCCACATAACGTTAAATAAGATAATAAAATTAAGTAATAAAAAAAGTTGACTCTTCGTGTTTTGCAACGTGGTAATCTTGCCAAAGAGTAAAACGTACTCTTGCAACTCCAGTTACCCAAAAAATACATACCCTTATAAAAAAGAGTAATCCCCCTAAAACTAAAAGTATTGCTGTCAGAATCGACATTGTAAATCCTTAAATTACATCAAGCTATAAAAATAATAACCAACATGGAGATAACTTGCCAGATACTAATATCACTATTCTTTTTACTAATCCCCTGTACTTCCCTCTCGTTAGCTACTGATGAATTATACTGCCTCCAGCTTAACCTTTATCACGAAGCTCGTGGTGAAGGCATTGCGGGTATGATTGCAGTTGCTGAAGTAACGATGAATAGAGTGGAAAGTCCTCAGTGGCCTAATAAAGTGTGCCAAGTGGTCTATCAGAAAAAGCAATTTTCTTGGGCTCATGATGATATACCAGACCTTATGAAAGATAGGGAGTCTGCTAAATTATCCGCTCTTTTATCTCAAGTAGTACTAAATGGATTGAACCTAAATTTAACCAAGGGTGCAACTCATTATCACTCACATCTTATCCAACCATACTGGACCCACTCTTTAACCAGAACGGTACAAATTGGAAATCATATTTTCTATAAGTAAAAAATAACAGGAACACACATGATTGAATTTACTACAGATGGCGTAATTACATTAGGCGACCTTAAAAAGTTTATTGCTGAGGCAGACATTCCTGATGATGCCATTCTACATACAGACGATACAACAAAGCCATTTTGTGGCTCAGGATTACTCTATGTAGACAAAATTTATTACGACAGTACAGACGGGAGTTTAACATTTGAGTACTAACCGTGTGGGTCTACTCGACACGGACATACTTTGTTTTCAGGCTGCATCAGCAGCTCAAAAGTCAATTAACTGGGGAAATGATTGGTGGACCTTCCATGCAGACTTTAATGTAGTTAGAGAAATCTTTGAGGAAAAAGTTAGGTATATAAAAAAAGCATGTCAATTAGATAAAGTTATTATGTGCCTGACTGATAAGGACAATTTCCGTAAGACAATTTATCCGCAATATAAAGGAAACAGAAAGGATATTCCTAAGCCATGTTCCTACCCAGCCATTGTCGAATACGCTATAAATAATTATACATCTTTTAAAAGACCCTCATTAGAAGCTGATGATGTGATGGGTATTTTGGCAACTTGGTCTAAGTTTCATTCTAATTACAAAAAAATAATTGTATCTGAAGATAAAGACATGCAAACTATAGGGGACTCCTACTTATTTAATCCTGCAAAAGATTTAGAGCCACGATTTATTTCAAAATCGGAGGCTGACCGTTTCTTTATGAAGCAAGTCTTAACAGGTGATATTGCGGATGGTTATCCAGGCTGTCCAAATGTAGGTGACTCTCTCGCTGAAGAGCTACTCTCAGATAGACTTAAATTTGAACCTTATGAGCACACCTTTAAATCAGGTCCACGCAAAGGGACGTCTGAAATTAGGTGGCAAAAGGTTCCATCAAGTTCTATGTGGGAAACTGTCGTATCTTGCTATGAAAAAAATGGTTTATCTGAAGACATTGCAATTCAGCAGGCTTGTTGTGCTCGTATATTAAGAGCATGTGATTATGACTTTAAACTTAAAAGGGTAATTTTATGGAAATCTTCATGATATGTTTCGCGATAACGTTTGTATTTACTTTAGGTGTATTTAAAGTAATTGAGTTTGGCTTTGAGGAATTTAACGATTGAGCTTTAAAAAAGGCGATAAAGTAGGTGTTAAAGATGAATACCTGCAGCTTTGTAAAGAGCATGGTTGGCCTACTGAGGTTCATCCGAATCGTGTTTACACAGTTTTATCTAATCAGGAAGGACAGGTAAGCCTTGACGGTGTATCCCGTTTATTCCATTACAGTCACTTTGAAAAAGTAAGTGGAGGTAACTTGAGTAAGGATATAAGCTACTCGTTTAATGAGAGTACGTATGTGTCTGAAATAAGGAAATATATAGATAAGACCTATAGTCAACACTATGCTTCTAAAAAGGTTCAAACAGGTGAACTCATTTACTCAAAGCCTGAGTGTGGTCTGCACTTTTCAATAAGTAACATTATTAAATATGCAGACCGCTTTGGTGACAAAAAGGGTATGAATAGAAGTGACTTATATAAAATCTGTCATTACGCTATTCATGCCCTTTACTGTCTTGATGCCTTAGAAGGAGATAAAAATGGCAAAGAAGAAAAAGAAAGAGGAAATAATTACCGCTGTTAACTTTATGCAGTTAATCTCTGAGACTTTAGCAGCTCAATCAGAGATGGAATTAAAGCACTTCCTTAAAGATGGCTCAGTTGAACGCTTCGTTGTACATAAGGTAGATAATGAACATAAGTCTTCTACCGCATAAAGAGCTAATCACCCACCTAGACCAGTCCCTTACTTTCCCCTCTACATTGTCCCCTCCTTTTTAGTGAAAGAGAAGCTTGCTAAGATAATTAAAATGCGTATAAAATATAGCACTGGAGAATAAAAAACCAGTTTTGTTTATTAATGATTTTTTATTTAAACAGTAAGACATTATTTTTATAAATGTTAATTCCTCTACTTTATTTGATAATAGTAAGGATAAAATTACGTATATTTTTATAAAAGCTATAAGTCTTATGTTTGGTGGCGGCTTACTTTATCTTATATAGAATGAATTACTGAATTAACAACAATTTAATATGATGTAAGGTCTTGGTTGAAGAGAGCCTATGCTCCTCAGAGGTAAATCAGGTTATCACTCCAAGTTAACCCTCCCTGCCCCCCTAAGAAGCGTACATAACGATATGAAACAATAGGTAATACACACAGGTGCATATGTATTTTAAGACGACATATGCCACTAAGAAGCTTGCTAGAGGTATCCATGTTATCCAACTCACTAAAACTATTGGCATCATCTCCCTAAAGCCATCTCTTATCAAACCCATAAGAAATAACCAAATAGAGTTCGTCTTTTAAGTGTTGCAGGGAAGTGAAATGAGAGAATAGAATTTTCTGTGAACTTTTTTCGTGTTTGGTCTACTTAAATTTTTCCTTAGCCATTTATAAACAGGGCTTTGAGGTTATTTTAAAGTTTCCTGAGTTGTTCATAAGGTAGGTATGGCTTTAGTCCTCTAGTAGACGTACAAGAACGTGACCTGGAGTTACAGAATACCCTAAGTCGTTTCCTGATGTATCCAAAAGCTATTATTTTAAGTTAAACCTCTCAGCCGCTCTAAGAAGCGTACATAATGAGATGGAATAAAAAATAATACACGCAAGTGCATAGATTCTTTAAGACGACATATATCGTTGAAAAGAATGTAAGAGGTATCCATGTTATCCAACTAGTTAAAACTATTGGCAGTATCTCCCTAAAGCCAGCAATTAGTGTGACCATGAAAAATACCTAAGTGAATTACTCATTTTTAAGTATTGTAGATATTCAAAATGAGCAAATGGAACATTCTGTGAACTTTTTTCGTGCTTGGTCTCTTAATTTCCTCCCTAGCCCATGATGCACAAGGCTTTGAGATCACTTTAACACCTCCTTCTCTGTACAAAAAGTAGGCGCGGCTTTGTTTTTTCTAATATACATGCAGCCCAGTGATGACGTGGTCTAGAGTTACCCCCCCGTTTAGGGGAGACCAAAGGCTCCCCCCGAGTGTGTATAAACAGCACTCCACGACTCACAGGGTATACCTGAGCGCTATCTTGGCATGAGCAATGTGTGTGAATCTTACTTCCAATACAAGGACACGCTAGAAGCTCTTCAGAAGCAGCACACGAACGCAGAGTTAATGTGGGTCACGAGAAACTACAGAGCGTCCAGTAAGGGCGCTAAGATATACACTTACTTTGTGAAATATTTCACCTGAAACTTAAGTCCATACTGCCGTATATTAGGCACTATTAATATAGGCCAGACAGATGTGGTCCTTTGTTTTTATCTAGGTTAACGCGATGCTCGACTTTTATTAGTTTGAAATGACAACCCCTGACCCCAACCTTTGTTTTGCCGAAACAAATTCAAAGGGACAGGGGATGTCAGTAGAAGATTTTATCATAGCCGTTTTAAAGGAGAGGCAGACTACGGTTATTGTGCTTCAAAAAGTGAAACTTATTATGGGTTTAAAGGGCACTTACTCATTGATTTTCATGGTGCAATTGCAGGGTTTACATTAACACCCGCTAATGACAGTGAGCGAGAAGTCGTCTGGGAGTTAACGAAATTGATGAAGAGTGGTATTTTGCTAGGTGATAAAGGTTATTTAGGTGCAGATTTTAAGGCTGAATTACTTGAGCTAAAAGCAGTACAATTAGAAACACTGGTCAGAGAAAAAATGGTGGATCAACTCCCAGAGAAATGGAGGGGGCGTTAAACCGGGTCCGACGACGGGTTGAGACAACGATTGGTCAGCTTGTAAAAACGTTTAATATCCAACGAACAAAAGGTAGGACCTTATGGAGTCTGACGAATCGAATAAGTCGTAAATTGTTATCACACAGTTTATGTGTGTTACTCAATAGAAATGAAGGCAACGCTCCACTTCAGTTGGCTCAATTAATAGGCTAAAAAGTCGAGCATCGCGTAATTTTATGCTTATTCTTTAAGAAAAAATCATCACCAGTTATAGCTGTAAGAATCTCTGCTACAAGTGTTTGTTGTTCAGGTGTAGGCATACATCGTCCTTAAAGTGTAGATTCAACTGAAGCAATAATTTTATGCAGTTCTTCTCTTGTGAGGTTTTTTGCGTCTATAGCTAAAGCTGCATTTTCTAGCTTGTCATGAGTTATGTAGACTACAGAAAGTTTAGGAGAAATAGCTTCAAAGGCTTTCATAGGACCTTTTTCGTACATATAAAGCTTTGAGCTGTTAATAAGCATCATTTTGAATACAAATAATTCTGCTTTTTCTTTCTTTGTTATGTCCTTTAAAGTTTTGCTATCTGGCTTATTTTGGAAAGCAGTCTCAAAGAATTGCTTTATCTCCATTGAGTTTTGATTTTCTCTTATTTCAAATACCAGACCTTTTTTATCAAGTATGACAAATTGAGACTTTTCAGTTGATACCCATCGTTGAATATCATTTTTAGGTAAATTTATTCTGAACGGACCAATCTTATAAGAAAGGCTTTTTTCATATTTGGCTTTAGGCCACTCTATAGATTTGGCCACGAGGTTACATGTAGGGCGATCCTTACATAAGGTCTCAACGCTTGGTAGCTTCTCTTCTTTGACATCTACACTCTGTGCAGCTATTCCAGTTATAGACCAGCAAAGTAACAATGATAGAACTAGATGCTTTAACACTGATAGGTGCTCCATCCTTTGAATAACTTAGAGTGTTGAACCATAGCACAACAAGAGGGGGGGGGTACTTGAGCTACTTCTAATTATGTCGTCCAGTTATCGCTAGATTTGGGTAGGGCTAGAGCAGTACATAATTATCTTCGTCTGTTTCCAGCTTTCCATTTTGAAGTGGTAGATAATAGAAAATAATAACTGGTAAGTAGTAAGACAGTAAGCGTATGATTTAAATTTTGTGAGCTATTTATTAAGTGTAACTATATGATATTGCAGAGAATTATATCCAAATATGGAGGTAATTAGTTCTGTGGGTAGTATATAAATAAAGATTGAGAGAGACAGAAGTAACCGAAAATTATTCTGTTAAAGCATTGCTAGTGAAGGTTTATTTCTTTTTTGTTGGTTGATAAAACTTACCACGTTTAGCATTGGACCAATTAGTTATTGGTGGAATTTCACTAGTATCAATTTCGTTATCTGTCTTTGCCGCTAAAGCGTGTAGTTCCTCAATTTGCTGAGGTGTGAGAGGGTCAGAAGGGTCTATTTCGTGCTCTTCTAGGTTAGTCTCAGTAGTTTCTTTTTCTTTCATCGGTTCAGGCCCAAGAAGTGTTGTGACTAAAGAATTATAGTTGAGAAGAGCTGTATAAGATATAAGGTAGCTTGAAGTCATTAAGATGACACAGATAGAAGACAGTTGAAGACAAAAAGGTTTGACAAGAAGCATTCGAAACTGCTACATAAATAGCTTAGAAGTTGCTACAGAATTGAGATGAATTAAGGATACTTAGAGAGGAAAAAATCTAGGAAAATCAATAAGTTAGGCGATATGGTGCCGAAGGGGAGACTCGAACTCCCACGCCCAAAGGGCACTGCCACCTGAAGACAGCGTGTCTACCAAGGCCGCGTCACATAATGATTTCCAGATTAGTACCTACTTACAAAATACCCGCTTAATGAAACCCGTTCTTTTTCTTTGCACCTCAATTTGCACCTTTATTTTGCACCTCAAGTTTGCACCTAGGACCGAAGGTAGTCAATAAATTCGAAAGAGCGAAGGATTTGTTCTGCATTTTTCTTTTATTTAATTATTTCTATTTTGTTGATTTATAAATTGAGTAAGTACAAGCCAGCTTCTCACATGAAGAAAATGAAATAATTCACCTAAAAATAAAAATTAATAACTGTTAGCCTTAAGAAGCGCTTATTTTGTTGAGCGTTTTATGTTCAAGTAGTAGGCAGATAGAGCGAATAAAAGTAAGTGTAATTTTTAGCCATGAGGCGCTTTAAGCATGCTTCAGGGGATTCCTATGTCTGAAATATGCCGAATGCGGGAGTAACTGAGGGGATACTCGTTATGTAATAAGAATAAAACCTAACTTCAAAAATTAAGCACATCAACCAGAGGCTCTGACTTTCACAGCTTCTCGGCCTCCTATTATCTGAAATATCCCGAATATGGGAGTAAGTAGTAAGGTTAACCATGGATAAGTACAGTAACATCCAAAGGGTAAAAGGTACTGAAGAAGACCAAGCAAGACTTGAAGCAGGCATGGCTCAGGCAGGACGCGATAGATACATTAAGCGTACGCTGAAGGCCGTACAAGGAAGAGATGAGAGTAACACGGCATATGGCAACAGGTTAGTCTCAAAGATGACAGACAGCTTCTCAGACGCTATACGAACATGGCTTGAGAAATCACTCAGAGCTGCAGGAAGACACCACAAGGCAATTCCATATTTACAACAGTTAGAAGACAGGACGACTGCTTACATCTCGTTGAAGGTAATTATGAGTAGTATTTCCGCTCACACAAAGTTAACAAGCTTAGCGTTGAAAATAGGTGAAGCGCTTAGCCTTGAAGTTGAAATGTCGCGTCTATCTGAGGAAGAAAAGGTTTTATATAAAGGCATTCTCAGCAGAGCGAATAAGAGGAGTCAGTATTCAAGGAAGAAATATACAGCTAAATACATGGCTGAACAGAATGGGACACCAATACACTTATGGTGTAAGGATATTTTACTCCTAGTTGGCAAGGTCCTTTTAGAATTGTGCATAAGTGAGCTAGGTATAATTGAGGCAGACATACAAGTTAAAAATAAAACACAGGAATACATTATTAAGCCTACTAAGGAGTGCATAGAGTGGATAACTCAATGTAACGCCTATCATCTGGATATAGCTGCTATTTATGAGCCTATGGTGGTTCCTCCTTTTCCTTGGCAGTGTCCCTTTGTTGGCGGATATATAACTAATCAGGTAGCACCTATCACCTTGGTTAAAACTAAGAATAAACAATACTTAGAAAAGTTAGCTAATGTCGAAATGCCTGTGGTCTATGAAGCAGTAAATAAAATACAAGCTACACCATGGCGTATAAACGTGAAACTATTGGACCTCTTATTAAACCTTGCAAATACAGATAGTGAGCTTGGAGGCTTACCTAGAGCTTCAGAAATACCTGTTCCTGAGAAGCCAAAGGACATAGATACAAATGAGGAGGCCAAGGTTGCATGGAAAATGGAAGCCGCTGCAGTTTATCAAGAAAATATACGCTTAGTATCAAAAAGAGCTGGCCTTTTTTTAACTTTAAAATGTGCTGAGAAATACGCTAAATATGAAAAGATTTATTTCCCTTACCAGCTAGACTTTCGTGGTCGTGTTTATCCAGTGACAAATGGCTCCCTGTCCCCTCAAGGAGCTGACTATGTTAAAGCCTTACTTGAGTTTGCAGAAGGGGAGAAACTAAGCTCTCCTGAGGCCGTAGACTGGCTAGCAGTGCATGTAGCGAATGTCTGGGGGATAGACAAGGTTTCCTTCGAGGACCGCATAGCATGGACTAAGAAGCACTCAGACATGCTCTGTCGTATTGCTGAGAACCCTTATGATAACCGTGAGTGGACAGAGGCGGATAAACCTTTTCAAGCCATTGCTGCTGCTCTTGAATGGAAGGGATACATTGAGAACGGCTTAAACCACGTCTCACACATTGCTGTTGCCTTGGACGGCTCTTGTTCGGGTCTTCAGCATCTGGGTATGGCCTTGAGATGTGAGGAGACAGGAGCGGCTGTTAACTTAACCCCTGCAGATGTACCTCAGGATATATACCAGCGTGTCATCGACAAAATATATGTGAAGCTTGAAGCAATCGTTGGGAAAGACTGGAAGGAACACGACTACACAAAAATAATAAATATCATTGATGAAAAAATTGAAGGTATTTATAACAAGAGTAAGCGGAAATATAAGTTAAAAAAAACACTTTATGAATGGAGACAGTTAGTTAAGTCTGATAAGCGCAACTCAGATGGAACCCTTGCAAAGAGGTCTATTCCAGAGCAAGAAGCTCATGACCTTTACAATACCATGCTCTGTACTTACGCCTGGTTAAACTATGGGTATGACAGAGAGAGAGACTGTATGAGCCGTAAATTAGCTAAAAGTGCCGTAATGACATTTCCTTATGGGAGCAAGGAGTATGGCTTTAAGGACCAGTTGCTGGAGCGAGTAATTAAACCTGCGAAGATTGAGGCAATGAAGTTTAATGACATCAAAGACATAAGTGCGACCATTTGGTCCCGAATATGGGAGGATAACTCTATTGTCTTTAAGAGTGCATCCTTGCTTGCATCACTTCTGTATGAGGCTGTGTGTGAAACTGTAGTTAAAGCGGCTGAAGGCATGGAGTGGTTACAAAAGACTGCAAAAGTAGTGGCTAAAAAAGGTGAGCCTATTTCATGGAAAACCCCCATAGGCTTCTTAGTTGAGCAGAATTATTGGAAATTAAATTCTAAAACAATAAATACAAGCTTTTTAGGAAAAGGAAAAACCGAGTTTATTTTTAAGGTACAAGGTTCTTCTATTGATAAAATGAAACAAGCTTCATCAATTGCTCCTAACTTTGTGCACTCACTAGATGCTACTCATTTAATGATGGTTGTTTCAAGCTCAGCATATATAGATAACTGGGCCTTGGTCCACGACTCTTTTGGGACATTACCAAGTAGAACTCAGGAATTATACAACAATATAAGAGCATCATTTCATCAGCTTTATACTGAGCATGATGTTTTCCATTTATTACATGAGCAAGTTATGCAAAAGGTTCAAGAAAAAGACTTAAAGAAAGTACCATTTCCCCCGAAAAAAGGACAGTTAACAGCATCATCAATTCTGACATCGAAGTACTGTTTTGGTTAATTGATAGTCGAGAGTAGTGAAGCGCGGTAATTTTAGACCCACTTCGCTACAGACCACGTATCATATACTCTAGAGTTATACGGGACTTTTTATCAGTTCTAGTCAGAGAGGATAGGGAAGAAAGGGGTCCTATTATTAGATATACTGACAATAAATTTTTTAAAAACAATAGGTTATATAGTTTTTCTTTGCCTATTGAGTTCTTTTCCATAAGCGCGGCTTTGTTTTTTCTAATATACATGCAGCCCAGTGGTGACGTGGCCTAGAGTTACCCCGGCGTTTAGGGGAGACCAAAGGCCCCCCCGGGTGTGTATATAGGTTATTACTTTAAGTTAACTTTAGGTAAGCTCTTAGTTACCCAGTGGATAGACCCCTTCTTCCCTCTCTGCCTATCTGAGGGCTAACTTATGGCCTCCTTTAAGCTCACATGGACATGGTGTACTTAAACTGTATCCATAAGCTACCTCATGCTTACCTTGTCATATGCTACTGTAGGGATATAAAACATAAGAAGCAGAAGACACAACAAGTTAGAGCGAGCTTGTAGGTAGCAGGTAGGAGACTGTAGCTGAGCGAGTAGGGAAGCTTATCTATCGGTCAGCTATAAGATGACTCTATGGTACCAACTTGTCAGACTCAATTACCCCCAAGAGACCAATATCACCTGTCATGTCATCGTCATGGGTTTGTAACCTCATCTGAAGCCGCATAAGCCAATTTATACATCAGGAGGTGTGGTTTCATCCCTTTAGCTTAAATCACCTCTAGACAGCCTCTCAGGCTCATTTAAAGCATCTTAGTTTGGGGTCCATAAACGTCATGTGTTGTATAAGCTCGCCAGGAGCCGTATGAGCAACTTTCTGTGTAGGTGGTGTGATTCATCAGGTATTGTCTTTTTGTTGTCACAGAGGCTTCACAGGAGCTTGTAGGGTCTATTAGACGTAAAGGTTAACTTGGAGTAGACTTCGGGCCTTGTTCTTGTTTAGCGTTTCTTGGAGTCTTTCATCTGTGGTGCATTTACAAGATATTGTACGAATGAGACAAGCTTTGTCTGAATATAATTTAACCTTACTGCAGTTGGAAATACTTCTAGCCGTTGAAAGCAATGAAGGGGATACTTTATCTGATATAATAAGCAGAGGATTCCTCCCTACAAATAGTCCAATTGCAACAATCTCTTCTCCTCTACAGAGACTGGCTGAGGGTACATCACGAACAGGTGGTAGGGGGTTTGTAAAACGAGTTGTTAGCTCTCATAATGCTAATGCTAGTTTGCTATTTCTAACTGATGATGGGAAAAAAGTGTTAAAAGAGATTAAAAATAAAATTAACTATAAATAACTGTGAAAATGAAATAATTTTGTGTTAAAAATGTGAGTCGTATTTTAATAATCCAGCACGCGTTAAGTTCCCCCGTAGCCCACCCTATGATAAGGAAAAATAAAGGGATTAGTCACAGTTTGTAGTCACAGATAGAGCGCAATCCCTTATATTTACTGCCTTATCAATACACATGTAGTTTTATATTCTCAATTTATTGTTTAATAAGCTTAGATTGCACATCTTTTTGTTTATTTGTTTTTATACCTGTTTTTAGTGTTGACCAATTAAAAAATATTTGATAGCGTAAAAGATAAGTTGAACATGCAAACCTTTTTAAAAGATGATGCTTCCTATAACTCTTAGGGGCAAAGAGCAAGAGTTTAAAATAAACCCTAGGTATTATCTTTAGTGTAATTACTGTTACCTAAATGGTTCTCTCTAATTACCTTAAAGGTTGAACATGCCAACTATTAATCTAAGCTCCAAACCAAAGGCACCCGCAGCCTCACTCGGTGGGCGGCTGTAAGCTTCCAGCTAGGCCACGCTTAGCGCTTAACAGCTAGTAGCTCTTTAAAAAGTAGGTGGGAAATAGACGGACTTTGTAAGAGTAATATCTTACCTCCTGACATTTCATTTCTTAATACATGGTGTGTTTTACGTAGGGCATTAAACCTAGTGCCCTATAAAAAGCATACATGAAATTAATATTTATTTTAATAGGGAGACATTAAAATGACCTCAATTACTTTTTATTCACTTTATGATTATAATTGTGGTAATATATTTGCTAATACATTAAATTTAGATAACTTTTCTACCTTAGAAGAATTAGACGCAGCACTTCACGACTGGCTAGAAGAATTAACAGAGAATAGGAACGATGGGGTAACCCGCGAGGAGTGGATTCTAGCAGACTGTGAGGACGTGCCAGACCAGTATATAAATACCTATGGTATCAATGGGGAATACTTCACTTATAGAGATACCATAGAAGAATTATCTAACTATCATGATGATGCTGAAAACATTTTAAATGCATGGATAGCTTATGGATATGAGCTAAACCTTGATGAAATTAAAGACGCATACATAGGTCACTTTTATTCAATTAGGTCATTTGCTGAGGAATATTTGTGGGAAATAATGGATTTATCCTCACTACCTCAACACCTACAGTTTTACATTGACCTAGAACGATTGGCGAAGGATGTCTTAATAAACGACTGCTGGGAAAGTAACGGTTATTACTTTAATAGAATTTAATTTCCTTGCTACGGATTAGGGGGAAGTAATGCCTAGAGTAACACTATACTCACTTTATGATGCATATTGTGGCAATTTAATTTATCAACATTTTTTCTTGGATAGATATACGACACATGAGGAATACCTTAACGCTGTCTACATCTGGCTGAAGAGCTTAAGTGCAGTCATGGGGGACAACGTGAAGCGCGAACAAACAGCACTCCACGACTCACAGGGTATACCTGAGCGTTACCTTGGCATGAGCAATGTGTGTGAGTCTTACTTCCAATACAAGGACACACTAGAAGCGCTTAAGAAGCAGCACACGAACGCTGAGTTAATCCTTGAGCTTTGGGTCTCCCAAGGTTACAGCGTGGACCATGAGGAACTACAGAGCGTCCAGTAAGGGCGCTAAGGTATACACTTACTTTGTGAAATATTTCACCTAAAACTCAAGTTCATACTGCCGTATATTAGACACCAGTAACGTAGACCAAACAGGTGTGGTCCTTTGTTTTATGTAGGTATGGCTCATTGGTGGAGTATTGTAAATGAGTTCTGTTGTAGTAAAGGGTAAGCAGTATGCAGAAGGGGTCTTACTAGAGCAAACAGAATTAGTATGTGATTATCTCTTAGCGGGAAAGGACAAGTACACAAATATAGTCCAGTGGTGGGCAATAACGCCCTCACTTGGGGAGAAACTAGGAAAGAGAAAGCACGATTCCTTTGTATTATTTAGTTCCTATTATGGGAGTTGGTTAGGCCTATATGATAATAATAACACTATAGATGCAGTGGTTATGGATGCATTAAGCACATAATCCCTTGTTTATTTAGTCTCATATATGGTACAAAGTAGGAAGTGCATAACCAATAGGCGAGAGAATTAAATGGCTGGCGGCTTAAAGTTACTTAAATTTTTAAATGCTGTTCAAGCTATGCGCTCAATTGACCCTGATATGACCTTATCACAGCTAGCTACCCTGCTAACAATTGCTAAGGACGAGGGGTTAAGTGTATCTGAGATACAGCATAGAGTAGGCTTAACGCGTACAACAGGCTCCCGCATAGTTCGCAGTCTTACCAACTGGGAAGGGGAAGGAAAACCCGGGTTTGACTTTATTGAAATGCGAGCAGACCCAATGGACTATAGACGACGTGTTGCGTATTTAAATGAAAAAGGCCGTAAAGTAGTTAAAGACGCAATTAAACATTTATAATTATTTCTAAGGGTAGCTGTCCTCGCTACTCTTTTACTTTTCCTATCTCTTTTTTCTTAATTTCTCCTTTTTTATCTTCTTCATCTAAAAGCACCTATCATTAAAGGAGGCTTACTCATGGCTATTCGTAGGCGTGGTAATCGCTGGCAAGTAGACGTGTATGTAGGTAAACAAAGGGTACGCCTAGCATGTGCAACAAAGAGTGAAGCCTTAGCAGAACAGGCGAAATTATTATCTTTAAGTGCTGAACAAGGTACTTACCAAAGAGAAAATAAGCTACACAAAAAGTTATCTCTGACCGAGTTATTAGAATTAACAACAGCACGTTTCTGGGAGGGAACTAAGAGCGAATTAGTTCAATATAAAACAGGCAGGCAAATAATAAGCTTTTTGGGTCCATTAACATCAGCCTCATCCATTGATGTAAACACAATTGACTCCTTCATTACTCAATGCAAAAAGGAGGGAAATGCAGCCGCAACAATTAATAGAAAGTTAGCCGTTTTACAAAAAATGCTTAGGTATGCTTTTGAACGTGGCTACATTAAATCAATGCCACGCTTTGAGCGCTTAAAGACCCGTCAAGGCCGTATACGTTACCTATCATATGAGGAGGAAAAGCAGCTCCTTTCCTTAGCTGATAAAGACCTCGCTGACTTTATTGTTCTCGCCATTGAAACAGGTGGCAGGCTCTCAGAAATATTCAATTTAAAGCCTCAGGACATTCTAGAGCATAAGGTTATCTTTTGGGAAACCAAGGGTAATAGGAGCCGCTCAGTGCCTTTAACTCAGCGCGCTAAGGAGGTCTTACACAGTAGACAGGGGCAGTTGTGGCCGTCCTCATGGACAAAGGGAGGGATAAGCAGAGCGTGGTCTAAGCTGCGCAAACAGATGAACCTAGAGCATGACACAGACTTTGTATTCCACTGTACACGGCATACCTGCGCTACCCGCTTGTTATCTGCTGGGGCAAGCTTAAGGGAGGTTCAGCAGTGGCTAGGGCATGCCTCAATCAACCAGACAGCAGTCTATGCGCATATCGAGGAGGAAGCCTACTACAGGCTTGTGGATAACTTAGAGAAGCAGAGATTTGAGGGAGTGTTATGAATAATCTAAATGTGCCACAATGTCACATATTGAATGCTTTGGAAGAGTGTGTAATACTTAGTATGTGCCACTCTGTCACGTATAGGAGATTAACTTATGGCTACGAATGACCCACGTATAACAGCGCGCGTTGACCAAGAAACACAGCAACTTTTAGCAAGAGCGACAGCTATTACTGGAATGGCTAGCATTAACTCATTTGTCTTAAGCTCATCCATTGAAAAAGCAAAGCAAGTCATTGAACAAGAAGAGCTTTTAAAATTAAGTCGGCGGGACGCTATGATGCTGGTTGAAGCTTTGGATGCTCCACCTAAATCACTCCCACGTTTGAAAGAAGCGGCAAAGCGGTATAAGGAAAAATTTAAAAAATGAAGGTTGTACCTCTTGATAAAAAGAAACATGACAGGAAACGCTTTGACTGTGAGATTGATGCCTTAAACAATTACCTAAAAGTAATGGCGAATCAGCAGGATAAAAAAGACAATACACGAACGTATGTCCTGGAGGATGAAGAAAACCAAAGTACTATTATAGGGTATTATACATTAACTCTTGGTTCAGTGTTTTTAGGTGCTTTACCTCCTGACCTGCAAAAGAAACATCACAATGCTAGCTCTGGAGGGTTAATTGCGCGTCTTGCGGTAGATAAACGCTATAAGAAGCAAGGATATGGAGAGTTGCTACTAATTGATGCTCTATCAAAGTTATTACAAGGGAGTGATTTAGTTGGTTACCCCTTAATAATTGTTGATGCAAAAGGAGGGGCTGTAGATTTTTATAAAAAGTTTAATTTTAGACAGTTTAAAGATATGCCTAACAAGCTTTTTGTTTGTATTTCAGAAGTTCGATTAATCTTAGAGGAAATAATAAATAACTTTGAGTAGTTGAGCGGAAAGCAAAAAGCTATTAATAATAAAGCACAGCTGCATGTGCTAGAAGGGGTAAGTGTTATGCCTGATATTCTTATAAAAGATGTAAATGTAAGTCTAGAAAAAAAGTTAATTTCTCAAGCTGCTGTGAACAACAGGAGTTGTGAGGATGAAATAAAAGCTATTTTAAATGAGGCCATGTTTGGAGGTAGACCCAAAAAAATACCTCTTAATGAAGTATTAGAAGAGTTAGCCTGCATAGATAACAACCATGCAGTAACTAACTCAAACAATAATGGTTTATGTGAATAGCTTTTTGAGGCTACAGCAAAACCTCTCTGACTTCCTTAAAGTCCACTCTCTGCAAACTCTCATTCAATAGACGCAAAGAAAAGCCACTCCCATAAACACCATGGGTGATGTCTTTCTGTGCGTGTCCAAGTAAGGCTTTAATGTGCTCACTAGGTATGCTTGCCTCTACAGCAGCGTCCCTGAATGAGTGTCTGAAGCTGTGGAAGACCTTACTAGAAGGGAAGCCCAAAGAGCGTTTGAACTTACTGAACCAGTTAGTTACTCGCTTACCATATTTGCCTGTCACCTTACTTAAATTGAAAAGCTTAATATTTTGCTGCTGTTCAACATAAGTAAGAAAGCCTAGATTTAACAGGATATCATGCAGAGGAATTACACGACGGGAGCCTTCATTTTTTAATTGGTTTCCATCCTCGTTGTGTATCTGAAGATAAATAATAGAACCTTCCGCTTTAACATCAGTGGTTTTAAGTTGGGCAAGTTCTTCCAAGCGAGCACCTGTAAAGTAAGCAAGTAAGGGAAGCCAGTATTGCCAAGGGCTTTTATATTGCTTGTCCTTGAACAGCGGCTGAGAAAAGATATGTACGAGGTCCTCGTGACTAAATGCTTCTTTCTTAGTGGCTGTTCGTTTCCCTTTAGGAGCTAGACCAGTAATGGGGTTTTCCTTTGTATATCCTTTACTTACTAGCCAATTAAAAAAGACATTAACCCTAGTACAGTGGTTCTTAGCTGTGGTGGGTGTGATTGATGGGGCTTTTTTCTGGATTAGCTCTGCCAGTGTATATCGAGCATTTTTACCTAATGTTCTTCTCTGAGGATAAACCAAGAGCACTTCTACATAAGTATTTCCCTGTTCCTTGCTAAGCTGTTTTGCTGGGATGTCGCCTAGAATATCCACAAGTGCTTTGAAAGCAGTTCTATAGTCATCAACTGCCTTCTGACTCCATTGGGTTAACTTTTTCTCATGCTCAAACTTGTCGTATAGCTGGCTAAGAGTAAGACCTTTTTGGGTATCAGGAGTTGTATATTTTTTAACCTTTTTTCGAGATGGAAAAGGTGCCAAGCTGGTTTTTGCACCTCTCTTTTGCACCTCTCCAAACTCCTCTAGAAAGTGCATGAGTTCTAGGGATAGCGCTTTCTTTTTGCACCCCTCATTTGCACCTCTCAGTTCGAAGAATGTCCTATTAATTCTGCCTAAAAGTAGCTGAGAGTTAGTAAAAGCTTCGGCTTTAGACCTTGTATATAAAGAGATAACGAAGTTAGTTTTGTGGAAGTAAGGACGTAAATCAGCAGGAATAACTTTACGTAAGTAATAGCCTGACTCGCGTAGAATTAAGTTTTGCACCTTGAAAATCCTGAGCAGTCGAGACGCTAGTTTGCACCTCAAATTTGCACCTGAGTTTCAAAATTTGGGGGTAAGAGAGGAAAAAATCTAGGAAAATCAATAAGTTAGGCGATATGGTGCCGAAGGGGAGACTCGAACTCCCACGCCCAAAGGGCACTGCCACCTGAAGACAGCGTGTCTACCAATTCCACCACTTCGGCATGGAAGAATAAGAATGGTGCCCAGAGGCGGAATCGAACCACCGACACGGGGATTTTCAGTCCCCTGCTCTACCGACTGAGCTATCTGGGCAACGCTCGGGCCGCTATTAAACCGTTAGCGGCACAAAGAGTCAAGAGCTGGTTGTTAAAAAAGTTTGTAAACGGAGGAGGGTTGTATAAATAGTATTCAATTTGCTGGTTAATCTGATGTAGGCACAAAGCCATCAGCCTGATCTACCTCATCATTCGCGAAGAACTTATCCATTTGTTCTGTGAGGTACTTTCGAGTATCTGGTTCCATTAAGTTGAGTCGCTTTTCATTAATAAGCATGGTTTGATGCTTTTGCCAGGCTTCCCACGCCTCTTTACTGATGTTGTTATAAATCCACTGACCTTTTTCTCCTGGGTAGGGAGGCATCGCTAAGCCTTCGGCTTCTTTATTCAATTTTTGGCAAAAAATGGTGCGTGTCATATTGTGAGAACTCCATTAAAGCTCAATGGCATACTGTGTAGCCTGTTGGTGTGCAAGTTTGCTAATCAGCTTTTTAACAGGCGCCGCTAAACCTATTGATGGTGGTTGATAGACGTTATACCAAAGCCTATTGGTGTCTTCCATGATTTGCAATGGCTGGGGACTCTCCAGCTGGCAGACCACAGGGATTATATTGAGTTGAAAGTGGCTAAAGACATGCTTTACTGGGGACCAGTGCACAGGTTTAGATAGCTTCAACTTAAGTTGTTTTTCTAACTTATTAAGCTGTTGGCGTGTTACAGAACTATTATCTGATTCAGAGAGTGCTATTTCAGGAAAGCTCCAGAGCCCGCCCCATATACCTTGTGCAGGACGCTTGTTTAACAGTACTTCGCCCTCCTTGTTTACAGCGAGCAGCATGGCGACAGACTTAATAGGTTGCGTTTTCTTGGGTTTAGGACTCGGAAAATGAGTAGGATCACCCATTTGATAGCCTTGGCAATTTTTTTGTATCGGGCACTCATCACATTTAGGTTTGGTTCGGGTACATATCATTGCCCCAAGATCCATCATAGCCTGCGTATAATCAGCTACCCGTTTTTGTGGTGTGTAGTGTTCGGCTATTTCCCAAAGTTGATTTTGAATAGACGTACTGCCTGGCCAACCTTCAATTGCTTCAAAACGAGCCAGCACCCGTTTAACATTCCCATCTAATATGGCTGCACGCTGGCCTAAGGCTATAGACGCGATGGCTCCTGCGGTTGATCGACCTACGCCAGGTAATGTACTTAATTCGTCAACGGATGATGGAAATTGACCGTTGTATGTTTCACAGACCCTCTTGGCAGCTTTGTGAAGGTTTCTGGCTCGTGCGTAATAACCAAGCCCTGTCCATAAATGAAGTACTTCATCTGTTTCGGCGGAAGCTAGTTTGGTTACATTTGGGAAACGTGCCATGAACCGTTCAAAATAAGGGATTACAGTATTTACTTGCGTTTGCTGCAACATAATTTCTGATATCCAGACATTATACGGGGTTTTCTTTTGTTGCCAGGGCAAATGTTTGCGGCCATGCCGATCAAACCAGCGTAATACTGCTTGATTAAAAATATTGGCTCTAATCATGAGTGTATTGTTTTTTATACTGAAACGAGGGCGATATAGTAGCTATTATGTAACGCAAAGAAAAATATCTCCCTATTGTTAATACATTGAATGATGTTGGTATGCACTAGCGATCAGGGGTGATGGACCGTTGTGGTTATCAATCTAAAACTGATTTATGGTTTTGTGGTTGTGCACATGCTTGTAAAAAGTAGGTTGGAAGTATAACAGATGTTCAGTTTTAAACGTTAGCCTGGGTTGGTTTTTATGGGTAGGATATCAAAAAGGCATAGCTTAACTGCTATACCTTTTTCTGATGATAAATTATCAATAATAAAACTAGGGTTAATCTAAAAAGCGTTTCAGTAAATCACCCACAGGTTTTAGTTCAGGTTTATCTTCCAGTTTTTTATCAATTTTACGTTCAAGTTCAGATTTGACTTGGCTTGCAGCAATTTCGCCTATTTTTTCCTGATCGATACCGCATAACTCTTTATCAGAAAATGTGCCTTGACAACGAATAGGCCAGCGTATGTTCGCATAACGCTTATTGATTTGGCAGGCTGCTTCTCCTGCATCACTTTGAGTACCTGTGATGGTGAGTCCTAGTCGATAATCTAAGGATTCGCTTAAAAGGTTAATAGTGCCATAACCATCAATGTTTAATTGATCAAGTTTTGCAATAAGTTTTTGGTTATCCACTACGCCATTTCGAATAATGATTTGACCAGACATATCTTTAAACGGTGTACTTGTTTCCCAGTCGTTTTTACTGACTTTTTCTTTTCTTACTTTGGCTATGGCTTTACATAATATTTTATCCACATTGGTCTGAGTAAGTTCGCCATTAGCTATAGCAAAGTTTGCTTGACCATTAAGAGACTGAATCAATTGTGTTTTGGTATTGCCTTGTGTTGAAAACTGCCCGGTTAAGTTTGCTGCACCTTTTAATGCGTTCAGATCGGCATAATTCATTAATGCTTGGTGAACATCGATATTATTTGCTTTGGCTGTGACATTGATAACGGGTGTTTTTTTTGTGACATCAATTGCAACAGTTTTATTTATTGTGCCACCTAATGTTTTTGCCGTGACTGGGGAAAGTTGAATTTTTCCATTATTGGCATTGATCGAAAGGTTTACATCCTCAAGTTTTGTTTTTTGCTGCGTAAGTGCGTTTAAGTGTAACTTACCTTTTAGATTTAATTGGCGTAAGGTATCTACAGGTAGAATCGGGGTATTATCTACCGTTTTCGCTTGAGTAGAGGTCTTAGTTGACGCTTTTTTTTCAGATTTACTTGTTGAGTCTGATGAGCTTGTGGCAGAACTGGCTGCAGGAGTAAAGTGATCTACAACTAAATCATTTCCTTTGATATCAAACTCATACAGTGGCTGTTTAGTAATGTTAGCCAGGGTTACTTTGCCATCGAGTTTAAACTCACCTGCGGTTAAATTTAATTTATCCAGTACAATATTACCGGCATCACCATTAATCTGACTTGTGAATGAAAATTTGTTTAATGCGTCTGGATTTGCAGGCTTATAATTTATGCCTAAGCTCTCTAGCCACTCAGGTAAGTTATCTACTGAAAGTGAGATATTACCTTTGACAGTTGGCTGAATAAAGTTGGTTAGTGATACATTGCTTTTAGCCGTGAGCTGCTTATCAGACAGTGTCAGATTTTTAATATTTATTTGTTGTGTTTGACTAGCTAACTCAATTTTTTCTGCAGACACGTCTAAATTTATTGCAAAAGGCTTTTTATCGGATACCAGTTGACCCTGGCTGTTTAATGAAAGATCTTTTAGCTCAAAGCGTTGTTGTTTAAGATCAAACAACAAATCTGTGCGAATCTTTTCATTAAGGTTAAATTCAGGTTTATTACCTGATGCTGAAAAGCTAATTATGATTGGGAAGTAGTGACTGCTTGTAATATTGGCGGCACTTACGTCTAAATTCTCTAGGTGAAATGCTTGTGCTTTTTGTTGGTCTTGATAATTCAAGGTGATGTTTTTTAAAGAAACAGCACTGATATTAAGTTCTGTTGTATTTTTTTCTCTATTTGGTGTGGTATTACTATCCTGGTCTGATGTTTCTGCCGGGGTTGTTTTACTGGCAGGTTTATTTTGAGATTGTGTTGTTTCTATTTGCCAGTTTGGTACGCCCTTTTTATCTTTAACAAGATTAACTTCTGCGCCTTCTACATTAAGTGCCGTGACTTTTAATTTGTCGCTCAGTAAGGGAAGTAACTCAACTTCAACTTGCGCATAGTCCACTAACACTAATTTTTCTTGTTTAGGTGTGGTTACCGTAAGCTTGTTTGCTGAAAAGCCTAATGCAGGGAAAAACGAAAGCTCTAGAGGGCCGTTAATATCGAGCGTCAACCCGGTATTATCTTTGACGATGGTGCGAATTGTCTTTTTGTATTGGTCAGCATCGATAAAAAAGTTCAATGCGAGAATTGCGACCACAACCAGTAGTAATAAGGTGAAAATGACACCTAATGAAATTTTAATAACCGACTTCATATCAGTTTCCTTAGACTCGAAACATGTACGCTTTGCAAGAGGTAGTGTGCAATACCATAAAAAGTGTATTCATAGCACACCATTTAGTGATAGACGTCAAGTAGGGCAGGTAAAGACTTGACCCTGAATAGGAGATAGAGCCTTATGATAGTGCGCTAATACAAAGTACTAACATACCGGTATCGTATTTAGCTTTGGTGAAAATACGAGTCACTCAGCTTGTCAGCAATGTTATCTGCAATAGCGAGAGCCGCTGTTAGACCAGGACTTTCTATTCCAAACAGATTTATTAAGCCTGGTATATTATGGTCTGTTTCTGTTTGTATTATAAAATCAACAGGGGGCGAGTTTGGCGCCTGAAGCTTGGGGCGAATACCTGCATAGTCTGGAATCAGTTGTTCTTTTTTTAAGGCTGGGTAGTAACGCTGAATAGCGTGGTAATAGTTTGTAAGGTGATGTGTACTGACATCATAGTTAATGCTATCAATATATTCTGTATCGGGACCAAAACGTACCTGACCCGCTAAATCGATGGTGGCATGGATCCCCAATCCCGTTGTCTGCGTATCAGGTAGGGGATAAACCAAGTGGCTGAGCTTAAGTGGACTGGCCAGTTTAAAATAATTACCTTTGCAATAGAACAACGGAGGAACACAGTGTTTGGGAAATCCAATCATATTGTTTGCAGCTGTTGGTGCATGCAAACCACCCGCATTGATCAACACCTGGCTGGAAAACCTGTAAGCTTCTTTGTCTGTTTGAACATCCAGAATAAATGGGTTGTTTGAAATTTCCCCATGTTTAAATTGGGTATTCCGTAAAAGTAGTGCTCCTCGTTCTTCAGCTAATCGGGATAATGTTAACAACAACTGATGGCTATCAATAATGCCTGTACTGGGGGAAAGTAAAGCACTGGTGGCTTTTATTGCAGGTTCAAGCTGTGCGACTTGTTGAGAAGATAAGAACTTAAGGTCATCTACGCCATTATTGATGGCTTGTTGCTGAAGTGAAGACAAGCGTGCTTCGTCACTCGTACTTGTTGCTACAATCAGCTTACCACAACGACGGTGTGGTATTTGATACTGCTGACAGAAGTCGTATAGTTGCTCTTTTCCCTGAACACAGAGTCTAGCTTTTAACGATTGTGTGGGATAATAAATGCCCGCATGTATCACCTCGCTGTTGCGGCTACTGACTTCTTCGCCAACACGTTTATGTTGCTCTAAAATAACAACTGTTTTATTGGCTTTAGCAAGGCGTGCTGCAATCGCAAGTCCAATGACTCCAGCTCCAATGATTGTAATATCGACTGCTTCCATGACCTAATACTGAGAATACCTTAAAATTTCATACATAATAATTCGCAAGGTATTTTCAGGCTATAAATATTTAGTGCTTATTTAAGACTGAATTTAGACTCTCTATACTCCTAGGCCAAGGTTTTATATTACGTAATTGGTTGAGTGGTGGTGTTGATAGTGCAAGTTTGGCTTGCTGTTGATTTTCATAAAGTCCATACACTAATACATGCCAGTTTTTTTGTTTGGCTGTGTACTCAAGCAAGATGCCACTTTGCAAGAAAGGGTGTTGTTTAAGGAGATTATTGATTGTTTGGGTCTTTTGTGCAGCTAATAACTGTAAGGTCAAGTAGTTAGTGGGTACCTCAGAGAAAATATTTCGAGGGATACTTGCCTGCTTTATTTGTTTATGAATCACTTTAGTAATGCGTGGGCGTTCTTTTGTGCTTACAGACTCAAGTGTTTCATTAAAGTTTTCTCCATTATCTTGTTCTCCAGGCCTGCATTTCCAAGCCGTGTTTTTACCGGCTAAACACTCCCAACCAGAGGTAATACCTGAGGGGAGTTCAGACATGGAAACATCGGCATCACTGACGGCTTGGGTATTTGACTCTTCCATGGCGATATCTTCACTGGCATCTTCGGTATCATTAAAAGAAAACCATGAACAGCCTGATAATAAGACTATTAATACACTGACAAGATAATGACTGAAGGTTGGCTTCATTGGAGCGCCCCCGCTTGATGCTTTACGAAATCTTTAATTATTTTTAAAGAACCATTTGTGAAGGCTATATAAACGAAACCTTTCTTCTTTTTGTGTGAGGTTCTTCAGTTTGGAGCTACTTAAATAGATATAGCAACCGAATGGCTATAAGGCGAATCTTTGATTAACTGAATTTAGGATTCAGGTTCATGAGATTAAAGTGTTCAAGTTTTGTGAGGGCTAGAAAGTAACAGCGTAACTTTGTGACAGTTTGGATAACGCAAGCCATACTTAAAGTATGTTGTTAGGGGGTATATTAAAGCAGAAGGGAGGTTCCCATATGCCGATAGAAGAGCTCAAACAACAGACAATTGAGTACACTCAACAATTAAATTCTTTATATAAAACGTTAGCATCCACTATTCAGCAACAACCAGAAAATCAGGAGTTGATAAAACTAGTTGAAGAGTTGAATCAGTGCTGTCACCGAGTTGAAAAGCATACGAAAGAGCTGCTTGTTTCCGCAGGTGTCATGAACCAAACAGCAGAACAGCAGTTTGAAAGGGATTTACAGCAAGTGATGGAAAAATGGTAATTTTGAATGTTATTCATTGAGTAGCCTTGGCTTTTGCTCAAGGCTAGTCGTTAAGCTATAAATCTTTTGGAGCTTGCTCAAAAATCAAGTTTACCTGTTGCTGCTGGGCCAAACGATTGATTTCAGTATGGAGTCGTTTACCAACACCTCTACTTCGTGTGACTTTTCTGACGCACATTGAACGAATATGCCAGTCATGTTCTAGTTGTTCTACAACAGCTGCCCCAACAAGGCGGTCATTAAATCGGGCGCCAATAAAGTGAGTCATTGGTTGTTCGATAATGGACTGAACAAACTGTTTAACTTGGGTTATCGCATGATGGTTTTCATAGTCGCATAACATCCAATCAGGTGCATCCAAGTAGATTTTGGTCAAGTCTTCACGGTCTTGCTCGCTAGGAAAATCAAGAATTTCAACAGTAATTGGCATAGTTAACCATCATCTTAAAACACAAGTCGTATGCAAAACGGCCATCCATTTAAAATCTGCTAGCTAAAGCATGGAGGTGGCTTACTTGGTGACTACTATAAGTCGAGTATATACCTTGCGCGAATTCTTTTTTATGCAGTTTATTTTCAGCTGTTATTTTCACGGGTCAGTGAAGTTGTTCTACTCGGTTTCTAGGCTATTCAATAATGTTCAACGTAAGGTGCATACGACAAAATAGAATAGTCGTTCGATCATGATTAATAGCCATAACATAATAATGGGCTAGTTCTTTAAAAAATGTTCACTTATAGGTAAATGTATATACAGTTTCTTGACAAAATAATCGTAAAACCAGTGTAAAAGTGCACAAAATGACTCTATCTGCGGTTATAATGTGCCTATCTTTAAATTAGTGATGAGTCTTAACGGGTTAATTTATACCTAAAACAAAGGGTATATTTGAAATAAGCACCCATGTATGGGCGAGAAGTGTACTGAATTGAGCTTTTTACTCATTATCAAATAAATTCATATCAACAAAATGAGTGCGTGGAGATCTGAATGGTGAGTCGTACTGCCACTGTAGAGCGCAATACCCTGGAAACTCAAATCAAGGTGACGGTTAATCTAGATGGTTCTGGTCAATCGCACTTTGATACTGGCGTTCCCTTTTTAGAGCATATGTTGGATCAGATAGCACGACATGGTCTGATTGATATCACCATTGTGGCCAAGGGCGATAACCATATTGATGATCACCATACCGTAGAAGACATTGGCATCACATTAGGGCAGGCTATCAGTCAAGCACTGGGTGATAAGGCAGGTATTACTCGCTATGGCCATGCGTATGTACCTCTGGATGAAGCGCTATCTCGTGTAGTGATAGATTTTTCGGGACGGCCAGGGCTGGAGTTTCATGTTCCTTTTACTCGCGCGATGATTGGACAGTTTGATGTGGACTTGTGCTACGAGTTTTTTCAAGGGTTTGTTAATCATGCCCTAGTATCACTGCATGTGGATAACTTGCGGGGGCGAAATGCTCACCACCAAATAGAAACCGTCTTCAAAGCTTTTGGGCGCGCACTGCGTATGGCGTTGACCCCTGATCCTCGAATGTCTGGCATTGTACCTTCCACCAAAGGTAGCTTGTAAGAAGGAGCACTTTGGTGATCGGCTTTGGGTTTTAGTGGAAAAAGGGAAAGGGGAAATTCATGAAACGTGTGGTGGTGGTTGATTATGGTATGGGGAATTTGCACTCGGTGGCAAAAGCTCTGGAGCATGTTGCGCCCACTGAATGGAAAGTACAGGTAAGTGCAGATGCCGCAGTGATTCATCATGCGGATCATGTGGTATTTCCTGGAGTAGGTGCGATCCGTGACTGTATGGCTGAGATTAAACGTCTGCAACTAGACTCATTGATTAAAGAAATCGTTCAGCAAAAACCTGTACTTGGGATTTGTGTGGGGATGCAATCACTGCTGACTCACAGTGAAGAAAATGAAGGTGTTGATTGTATTGATTTAATTCCAGGTCATGTGCGCTTTTTTGGTAAAGACTTAAAGGATGAGCGCAACCAACGATTAAAAGTACCACATATGGGGTGGAATCAAGTTGAACAAGTGGGTAGCCACCCTATTTGGCAAGGTATTCCCGATAATAGCCGTTTTTACTTTGTGCATAGCTATTATGTTCAGGCTACTCAGCCAGCACATGTCATTGGACGTGGCCACTATGGGGTGACATTTGATGCTGTGCTTGCTGTGGATAACTTGATTGCGGTGCAATTTCACCCAGAAAAAAGTGCAGCGCTGGGGCTTCAGCTGCTGAAAAATTTTCTCTCCTGGCAACCATAAGATAGGGCTTTCTCAATGTTGTTAATTCCAGCCATTGATTTAAAAGATGGAGAATGTGTTCGTTTACGCCAAGGTGAAATGGCCGATGCAACGGTTTTTAGTGATGACCCTGTAGCAATGGCAAGTCATTGGGTTGAAATGGGATGTCGTCGCCTGCATTTGGTTGATCTAAATGGCGCTTTTGCAGGAGAACCTGTGAATGGCGAAATTGTTAAAGCAATAGCTAAGGCCTACCCTAACTTACCTATTCAGATTGGTGGTGGTATTCGTTCACTAGCCACGATCGAAGCGTACCTGAGATCAGGGGTTCACTATGTAATCATCGGTACACAAGCGGTGAAACAACCCGAATTTGTGGCAGAAGCTTGTGCTGCTTTTCCCGGCCATATTATTGTGGGGTTAGATGCTAAAGACGGCATGGTGGCTATTGATGGCTGGGCAACCGTGACTTCAGTGAATGTGATTGAGCTTGCCCAGCGCTTTGTGAATGATGGTGTTTCAGCCATTGTTTACACGGATATTGCACGAGATGGCATGATGCAGGGCGTCAATGTTGAAGCAACTGTGCAGCTGGCGGAGCAATGCAATATTCCAGTGATTGCATCAGGTGGCATCACTAATATGGACGATATTCGTGCACTCAGTGCGGTGGCTGATCGCGGTATTCTGGGTGCAATCACAGGGCGTGCTATTTATGAAGGTACGTTAGATTTGGCTGAAGCCCAGGCATTTTGTGACTTATCCACAGAGCAACGAGGTAGTTAACATAATGGGCTTAGCAAAACGAATTATTCCCTGCCTGGATGTTGAAAATGGCCGTGTTGTTAAAGGCGTGCAGTTTGTTGATATTCGTGATGCTGGTGATCCGGTTGAGGTAGCTAAGCGTTATAACGAAGCTGGGGCTGATGAAATCACGTTTCTGGATATTACAGCCAGCCATGAAGAGCGAGATACCACTGTTCATACTGTGGAACGAATTGCCGGTGAGGTATTCATTCCGCTGACTGTGGGGGGGGGGATCCGTAAGATTGAGGATATACGAACGATGTTGAATGCCGGTGCAGATAAAGTCAGCATTAACACCGCTGCCGTCTTCAATCCTGACTTTGTTAAAGCTGCTGCTGACCGCTTTGGTGCTCAATGTATTGTTGTGGCCATTGATGCGAAAAAAGTGAGTACACCACAGGAAGAAGATCGCTGGGAAATTTTTACCCATGGAGGCCGTAAACCCACAGGTTTGGATGCGGTTGAGTGGGCAAAAAAGATGGAAGCCTATGGTGCGGGTGAAATTTTATTGACCAGTATGGATCAGGATGGCGTTAAATCTGGCTATGACTTAGGGGTAACGCGGGCTATCTGTGAAGCAGTAAGCATTCCAGTGATTGCTTCTGGCGGGGCAGGTAATCTCGATCACTTAGTGGATGGTATTAAAATCGGTTTGGCTGATGCAGTACTGGCCGCGAGTATTTTCCATTTTGGAGAGTACACGATTCAGCAAGCGAAAGATTACATGCGTCAACAAGGCATAGAAATGCGCTAATTCATGCATACAAGCTAATGCAATGCTTGCGAAGTGATTTCTTTTACCAAAACGGCAACCATGAAGTGGTTGCCGTTTATGTTTTGGTGTTTACGATATTTTAGTGTGCAGCTTGATCACGCTGATGACGAGAAACACCTCGAATAAATGTTTCTTTGATATTTCGGTCATCACCCAGAATGCAAAGCACAAAGAGTGTTTCAAACAGGTTTTTGCAGTTGTTCATCCGGTACTTCATGAGTGGTGTACTGTTTAAGTCCAGTACAACAAAGTCAGCTTCTTTTCCTGGTAAAAAGTTACCCAGTCGATCATCTAACTTTAATGACTCTGCACCCGCTAATGTTGCAAGGTAGAAGGACTCAAAGGGGGAAAGTTTATCGCCACGCATTTGAGTGACTTTATACGCCTCATTGAGGGTTTGCAGCATGGAAAAGCTGGTGCCTGCACCAACATCAGAACCAAGACTTACGTTAACTTTATGTCGCTCTGCCTGCTTTAGGTTAAATAAGCCACTACCTAAAAACAGGTTGGATGTTGGGCAAAAAGAAATCGCGGCTTCTTGTCGTGAAAGTCGCTGAAGCTCGTCTTCACATAAGTGAATACCATGAGCAAATACTGAACGTGGACCTACTAAACCATAATGGTCATAGACATCCAGGTAGTGGCAACGCTCAGGAAATAGCTCACTGATCCAAGCAATTTCTTTATGATTTTCAGATAAGTGGGTCTGCATATACAGGCCATCATATTCTTTCAGTAATTGACCTGCGGCTTGTAGCTGTTCTGGAGTACTAGTGATGGCAAAGCGAGGTGTAACGGCATAATGCAGTCGTCCTTTGCCATGCCACTTTTCAATGAGTGTGCGGCTTTGCTCACATCCAACTTCTGGTGTGTCACGAACAGATTCAGGTGCGTGACGATCCATAAGCACTTTGCCAGTGATTAAGCACATATCACGCTGGTAGGCTTCTTTAAACAGGGCTTCTGCTGACTCCTGGTGGACACTGGAGAAGACCATTGCAGTCGTGGTGCCATTACGCAGTAATTCGTCGAGATATACGTTGGCAACTTGTTGGGCATATTCCAAGCTTTGAAATTTACTTTCTGTAGGAAAGGTATAGGTTTCCAGCCAGTCGAGAAGCTGCTCGCCAAATGCCGCTATCATCTCAGTCTGGGGAAAGTGATTGTGTGTATCAATAAAACCAGGGGTAATAATGGCATTGGGATAGGTTGTAATAGGAAACCCGGCTGGGAGAGTTGGCAGAATTTGATCGGCTGGCCCCAGGCGTTCTACTTTACCCTCATCATTAATCACCAGAATACCATCGGCATAGTATTCATAGGCTTCTTCTGGTGTAGCGGTTGATGCAGGGTCTGCTAAACAGTGAAAAATGCCCGCTCGATAAGCATGGCTGACAGATTGTTTACTCATGGCATTAGGACTAATTTTAACTACTACTTAAAGTTTATTCACTCCGAATACCCTTTGCGAATCGTCTTTGTCGTTAATAAAGCATAACGGCACCTAGCCTTGGCTAGCCAGGTGAGAGTGCTTGAGTACTTACACTAAAGTGTAAGCTCTATAAGCTTGAGCACAACACACCTTTCGCTGGATATGACGAAGCACGTTTTAAATACATTTGTGAGCATATTTATGGCATACGTGGACTGAGTCATATGCGCTGACCGATATTCATTGATGGACTGATAAAATGAATTTCAGTCAATAATTAACTCACAAACGCTCAATTCTATTTAAAGTGAGACTGGCGGTCTAATGCTTTTAAGTGGTTTTTTTTACATAAAAAAATGCCCTTTTTGAAAGGGCATTTTTTAAATTGATCAGTGTATCTGTGCAGTTTAAGGGGATGTCTTAACAGCGATATGTAACCCTTTTAACAGGTTTAACGCTTGTTGGACCTGGTAGTCTTTTTCTGCAAGATCATCGGCTTTGTCAGCTGGAGTTTCCTGGGATGAAGGCTTATCCGCTTCACCATTGCCATTCGAAAGGTGTCTTGCCAAGTCGGCTTCTTTGTAAGAGGCAACATTGTCATCTTCAATTTTGGTGACTTTAGCACGGTCAACACGAATATCGGGTGAGATGCCATGGGCTTGAATAGAACGGCCATTAGGTGTGTAGTAGAGAGCTGTTGTAAGCTTTAAGGCTCGATCTCTGTTGAGGGGGAGTACTGTTTGCACGGAGCCTTTACCAAAGCTGTCTGTACCCATGATAATGGCACGTTTATGGTCTTGTAATGCTCCTGCGACAATCTCTGACGCTGAAGCAGATCCTGCATTAATCAGCACAACCATGGGTATACCATCTGATGGGTCATCCGCAGTAGCATTAAAACGCAATTCAGAATTAGGAATGCGGCCCTCTGTATAAACAATTGTACCTTTAGTTAAGAAGGCGTCAGATACGTTAACGGCTGCTTCCAGTACACCACCAGGGTTATTACGGAGATCTAAAATAATCCCATTTAAGCCATGAGCTGACTTTTTAAGCTTTTGTAAGCTTTTGATGACTTCTTCACCCGTGGAGGTTTGGAACTGTGTTACACGCAAGTAACCATACTTATTGTTGAGCAGCTTATGCTTAACACTTTGGACTTTGATGACTGCGCGTTTGAGTGTGATTGTAAAAGGAGCACTTTTTCCCTCTCTGACAATCGTCAGTGTAATAGGCTCACCCACCTTACCGCGCATTTTCTCAACAGCCTCTAATAAAGAAAGACCTTTGACAGGTTTATTATCTAACTTAATGATTAAGTCTCCTGCCTGGATGTCCGCTTTGGCTGCGGGTGTGTCATCAATCGGCGCGACGACTTTAATAAAGCCATCTTCCATGCCCACTTCAATGCCTAAGCCACCAAACTCGCCTGTGGTATTAATCTGTAAATCTTTATAATCATCAGGAGACAGGTAGGCAGAATGTGGGTCTAGTCCAGATAACATGCCTCGAATAGCGTTTTCCAAGAGTGTTTTGTCATCAATCTGTTCAACGTAAGCAACCTTGATACGATCGTAGACTTCAACGAATGTTCTTAGATCTTCAAGAGGAAGGCGTGGTTGGGCTTGCTCTGTTACTGGCTCTTCAGCACTCACGGGCATTGTCAGTGCTAGAGCAAGAGTGACACTGCCAAACAATGACCAAAGCTTACGGTGTGTCATATTCATCAATTACTCTCAGATAAATCAAAGTCTGTAAGTGTAGTTATATCCCATTACTGGGCTACACACCAATGTAATGGATTCTGTGGTTTTCCTTTGCGGCGAATTTCAAAATATAAGCCATTTTCTTGCCGTCCTCCGGTATTTCCCACCGTTGCTACTTTTTCACCTGCTTTTACCCAGTCACCTGTTTCTTTGAGTAGGGTTTGATTATGAGCATATAAGCTCAAAAAGCCGTCACCATGATCAATGATAATCAGCAGTCCTGATCCCCGTAGCCATTCTGAGAAGACCACACGACCATGGTGGATAGCATAGACGGGCTTTCCTGCACTCGCTTTAATAAACAGACCATTGTTACGCAACTTGGTTTGTTTATGAATAGCGCCAAATGACTGCGTAATGGCTCCTTTTGCAGGTAGTGGCATCTTACCTTTGTTAAACTGGAAAGGTTTGCCTGGTACCACTAAGTTGGCAATAGTACTTTGTAAATTCTTTAAAACTTGTTCTAGTTCGCGCCTGTCCTGCTCTAATTTAGAAAGCTCTTTATCTTTACTCGCAATTGTTTGTAACAGCGTAGAAATTATTTTTTGACGTTCATTGCGTTGAGTAGAAAGCTGTTCCTTGGTGCTAACGACTTTCATATGCTGTTCATTTAACTTTAGCTGTTGCTGGTTTATTTGGTCAGTAACTAACTTCAGTTCTTGTAATGTCTGGTTATAAGCTTTTATCTCTTTAATTCTTGCTGCATTAAAGTAGTCAAGATACTCAAGTTGTCGGGCAAGTTTCATCGGATCTTGCTGGTTTAGCAGCAATTTCAGATAAGGTTCATGACCTGCGAGATAGGCGGCACGAAGTGTAGCCGCCAGTCCCTGTTGTTGGCGCTGTTTAGCAACATCAAGGTGATGTTGCCGGGTTTGATACTTTTTTAGTTGTTGCTGGCCCTCCACTAACCGGCGCTCAATGTTTGCAATTTCCTTATGCAAGCGTTCCATTTCAACTTCAGTTTTACGAAGTGATTCCTGTGCGGCTGAACGTTTTTGCTTCATTTCTTCCAGCAATTCACGCATGCGTGAAATATCAGCTTCTAGCTGATCAAGTTGCTGTTTAGTTGCTGCCTCATCATTAATCTTTGGTGATGTATCAGCCTGGGCCTGAATTGCACCAAGCCACAGTGGTAATGAAAGGCTGATAACACAAATGAGCTTTTTAGCCATTTGAGGCTTACGAGTTAAGTTGCTTATCATCTTGTCATTCTTCAAAAACGGATTCGGGTTAAGTATGCATGTAGGACTAAATATAAATAAAGCCCGAATACCACAAACGGGTATTCGGGCTCATTTTTTTATAACAAAATGTGATTAATGATAGATACTGGGTTAATGCTTGATAAGTGACTTGCCAGACATCTCTTCAGGTTGAGGTATTCCCATTAAATCCAATAGAGATGGCGCTATGTCAGACAAAACACCTTCTTGTAACTGAATTTTCTTTGGACCAAAGTAAACCAAAGGCACTAATTCGGTTGTATGTGCTGTATGAGCCTGACCTGTTTCCTTATTCACCATCAGTTCAGCATTACCATGATCAGCAGTAATGAGACACTGGCCATTAACCTCTTCTAATGCACCAACAACACGACCAACACATTCATCAAGACACTCTATTGCTTTCACTGCCGCATCATAATCACCAGTATGACCTACCATATCACCGTTAGCGTAGTTACAAACAACCAAGTCAAACTGACCACTCTTGATAGCCTCTACCAATTTGTCGGTGACTTCTGGTGCACTCATTTCGGGTTGTAAATCATAAGTGGCTACTTTAGGTGAGTTAACTAGAATACGGGTTTCACCTTCATAAGGCTCTTCTCTGCCACAGCTGAAGAAGAAAGTTACATGAGCGTACTTCTCTGTTTCAGCAATCCTTAGTTGGGTTTTACCCATGTTAGCCAGGTATTCACCTAAACCATTTTTAAGTACGGCAGGAGGATAGGCACTAGGTGCAGCAAGGTCTGCAGCATATTGGGTGAGCATAACAAACCCAGAAAGTTCTCTAACTACTTCACGCTCAAAGCCCGTAAATTCATTATCCACAAATACTTGAGTGAGTTGGCGGGCACGGTCTGCACGGAAGTTCATAAAGACGACAGCGTCACCATCTTCAATAAAGGTTGGTTTATTCGTTTCATCAACAATAGCTGTTGCTTTGACAAACTCGTCATTTTCATCTCGTTCGTAAGCAGCTTTAAGCCCAGCAACTGCAGAGTTAGCTGTGAATTCTGCTTTACCTTGAGTAAGTAAGTCATAGGCTGTTTGGACGCGATCCCAGCGTTTGTCCCGATCCATTGCAAAGTAACGACCAATTATGCTGGCTATACGACCTACGCCAAGTGCTTTTAGTTTGGCATCCATTTCTGCAAGGGAGTTCTCCGCGCTTCTTGGTGGCGTATCGCGACCATCTAAAAAGGCGTGTACATAGATTTTTTTCGCACCCTGTTTAACAGCAAGGTCAACCATGGCATGTAAGTGAGATTCGTGGCTGTGTACACCACCAGGAGACATCAAACCCATAATATGAACAGCTTTATTGGCTTGAACAGCGGCTTGAACGGGTTTGACTAGAACTTCGTTGGTATAGAAATCGCCATCCTCAATGGCTTTGCTGATACGGGTCAGTTCTTGGTAAACAACACGACCTGCGCCAAGGTTCATGTGTCCCACTTCAGAGTTGCCCATTTGTCCATGGGGTAGACCAACATCATTACCAGATCCAGAAACGAGGGCATGAGGATTGTTAGCCCAGAGCTTGTCCCAAACAGGCTTTTTGGCTCCAGCAATTGCATTTGCTTCGCTTTCTTCACGATAACCGAAACCATCCAAAATGATGAGAGCTGTAGTACAACGTTTGTCAGTCATAGGATCCCACTACTTATGTGAAGGGTAAGTGAACGAGAAATATTAACGATTCCTGAAGTGAATATCTATTGATACTGGCTACTAAGTATACATCACTAAGCAAACAATTGTGCTGTATCAATTATGTGCTTGGGGGCAGTGTGTACCTAAGTTTTGTTTGTTCATAGCCTGCTTAAAAGACAATGGGTGTTTAGCCAACAAATGTAACACGCTATACTTGCTAGCTTGATTAATATCGGGTTGGTAAGTTAGATGGAACACCTAATTGTATTTGTCAGTAATCACCCAGAGTTGGTTACTTCATTTGTTGTGTTGTTGTTACTCTTGTTATTCACTGAGAGTCGTAAAGCGGGTAAGACAGTCGCTACCCAACAAGCGACTCACCTGATTAACCAGCAACAAGCAAAAGTTATTGATATAAGAGAACGAAAAGAATTTTCTGAAGGACATATTGTCGACGCGATCAATATTCCTCTTAATAAGCTTGAAGAGCGTATGTCAGAGTTGGAAAAGTTCAAAGACACTCCCGTTATTATTGTTGATAATAACGGGCAACACGCAAGCTCTGCAGGTAAGATCCTCAACAAAGCAGGTTATAAGCAAGTCGTTCGTTTGCAAGGCGGAATTTCTGGCTGGCGGGGAGAAAGTCTACCGTTAGTTAAGTCATAGTGCAGGGATCAGTTGATGAGTAAAGTTGTAATCTATTCTTCAGCCTATTGCCCTTTTTGTATACGTGCGTTAAGACTGCTTGATGCAAAAGCTGTGGACTATCAGTTGATTTCTGTGGATGGTCAACCTAATGTCAGGCGTGAAATGACTGAAAAAGCAGGTCGTACTTCAGTCCCGCAAATCTGGATTGGCACTACCCATGTTGGTGGATGTGATGATTTGTATGCGCTTGAAGCTAGGGGCGCGCTTGATCATTTGCTGAATCAGGCGCAGTAACTGAGTACATTACATTTAAATGAGTAAACTAAACAAAAAAGGAAAGCTCGATGGCTGATAATCAAAATAATCAGGCGCAACCTCAATTTGCTTTACAACGTATTTATGTAAAGGACTTATCATTTGAATCTCCTAAGGCGCCTGATGTATTTACCAAAGAGTGGAAGCCACAGGTAAATCTGGATCTTAATACACAGAATAAACAGTTGGAGGACAATGTTTATGAAGTTGTTTTGACTCTGACTGTAACAGTGACCTCCGATGAAGAGACAGCATTTGTTGTAGAAATTCAGCAAGCAGGTGTTTTCTTGATTCGTGGCTTAGAAGATGAATCACTACATCAAACATTAGGTGCATTTTGTCCTAATATTCTATTCCCTTATGCGCGTGAAGCGGTTGATAACCTTGTGTTGCGTGGAAGCTTCCCTCCAATTATGCTTGCGCCAGTAAACTTTGATGCACTTTATATGCAGGCTTTAGAGCAAAGAAAAGCTGAAGCTCAGCAATCTACTGAAACTATTCAGTAAAACGCATTGTAACACATCAGATAACCACATTATCTAAAACGGCTTGGTCTTACTTGTGTAGTAGTAAGAAGGCTGAGCTGAACTTGCTTAGGAAAAGACACAAGGCTTTTCTTGAGCAGAGTCAGAGTGCACAATGGGCTATTTGATGTGTTACTTTTTTTCATGATTAAACTTGCGACCTCCTCATATCGTGTTTATTTAGCTTAATGCTTCCTTCTCACTGATCCTATCCGTATAAAGTTCCTCTCGATATACACGTATTCGTTTTAAACGTTTTTTTGGTTTATGCACATTTTAAATGAGCATAAAAATACGGCTGTTTAAGTGCTAAACAAAGCATACGTATAAAATACTTAATACCTTAGTCGAATAGTCAACATGCCATATCGGTATATATAATACTATTTGAAAAGGCAGGTATAATAACAAAAACTAAATTAGCTTTTCCTAGGGAGGAGGAATGAACAATGATTATAGCTATGATATAAAACTGATAAATGTAAATAAAATCATAGCTACTGAATATCACTGCAAAGAACATGCGTATAAGTTGTCTCAAATAATTAAAATAGAAAGTATCTGGACAGATCCTCTGATTATTGAAAAAAATAAATATTTTGTAATGGATGGGCATCATCGTTTGGCTGCTGCACAGTTACTTGGTTTTTCTTATGTACCGTGCATTCTGCTTGAATATAGTGACCCTCGTTTAAGTGTTTCAAGTTGGCGGTCAGAGGTTGAGGTGACGGAGTCGCTTATTAATCAATATGTACAAAAAAAGTCGCTTTTACCTTATAAAACAACGAGACATACGCTAAATCCAAAGCCGGGAAAAATAAAAATTACAATAAATGAGTTAACACAAAATGAATCAACCTGTAGTTACGCTTTATGATAATAAAATAACTGAAATATACCATTCTCCAATAGATTATAGACCGAATAATATTTTCTTTTGTTTAGATAATATTATTCGCAGTAATGTTTATATGAAGTATGAGGCAGGCAACTTTTCCGGGTCAATAAAGCTAAAGCCTGCACTCAGGATGATAGAAGCATTAGAAAAAGAAAATAAAGTTAATAGAGATACGGTTATTGTTGAATCTTCATCAGGTAATTTAGGTATTGCTCTAAGCTTAATTGCCGCGTCGAAAGGCTATAAATTTTTGTGTGTAACGGATGCTATGGCCTCTAGACAAAGTATTAACCTTATGAAGAGTTATGGCGCAGAAGTTGTAGTTATCACAGAACGTGATGAAAATGGTGGTTTTTTAAAGAAACGTATTGAGTACATTAATAGTTACTTACAAAATAATCGAAATTGCGTTTGGCTCAATCAATATGCTAATCCCAATAATTACCTGGCACATTATTACTCAACGGCAAAAGAGCTGTTAGATAGTTTTTACCATATTGACTATCTATTTGTAGGAGCAGGAACAACGGGAACATTAATGGGCTGTATTAAATACTTTGAAGAATTTTCACCAAAAACAACTATTGTGGCGGTTGACAATAAAGGATCTGTTACTTTTGGTTTGCCTCCAGGTAAGCGCAATATTCCTGGTTTGGGAACCAGCCGAGTTCCAGAGATTCTTCAGACAGATAAAGTGAGTCATTTAGAAATCGTCAGTGATCAGGAAACGATTGCTATGTGTCGGCAGATGGTTAAGCGCGGTTATCTGATCGGTGGCTCAACAGGCACTGTTTTGGCGGCAATAAAACGTTGGAATGACGTCATAGAACCTCATGAAACTGTGGTAATGATTGCTCCTGATAGTGGAGAAAAATATATAGATACGATCTACAACGATGAGTGGTGTGAATGTATTGCTGGGTAGCTTTTGTAGATAAAAATAAAGTGAGAGTGAAATATATTCTTCGCTTAGTGAGAACAATACATTTTCCATAAAAGTTTAGTATCTTTAGTAAAAAGAGTTAAAAATGAATACAGTTCCAAAGTTTCAGGTAATATCTGGAGAAGTTGTTAACAGCTTGCTTACTCAAGATTATGAGTCTCTAGCGAATATTATTGAAAAAACCTATTTGGACCATGGTCAAGGACTGACAATTAACCCAGATAGTTATTTTTTACGATTTAAGCATAAACCTAATGCAAGGATAATTGCATTACCAAGTTACATTGATCCAATAAATGTGAGCGGTATAAAATGGATTTCCAGTTTCCCTGATAATATACAAAATGGTGTTCCTCGGGCATCAGCTGTTTTGATTCTCAATGATGGAAATACAGGCTATCCATTAGCATGTATTGAAGCCAGTATAATTAGTGCGATGCGTACAGCTGTTTCTGCTGTTATTGGTGCATACCATTTAAGGAACAAAAATAAAAAGGTCGGTACACTTGGAATTGTGGGTAATGGGCTTATTGCAAAATATGTTGTATCGGTTTTGCATGGCTTACATTGGGAAATTGATCAAATTAACGTTTATGATCAAAATACAGACTATAGTTGCCAGTTCTCAGAGTCTGTGGGTAATAAAACGGGTTATGCTTTTAATATCAGTTCTGGTTTAGATGATTGTTTACAAAACTCTGAGGTTATATTACTGACAACGACGGCAGCACAACCGTATATTCATGATTTAAGCTTACTTCAGCATAATCCCCTTATTCTAAATTTATCACTAAGAGATTTGGGAGAAGAAGTTATTCTTAATTCGTATAATGTGCTGGATGATGTAGATCACTGTTTGAAAGCAAATACATCCCCACATCTTGCCGAAATGAAAGTCGGTAATAGAGGATTTATCGATGCGACCTTGCCTGAAATATTAAATGGTACTAAAAAGATATCAGACAATAAAAAACCTGTCGTTTTTTCGCCATTTGGTCTTGGTGTCTTGGATCTAGCAATGGGCCACTACATATATCAACAGGCTATTGAGCAAGGTTCAAGTGTTGAAATAGATAACTTTTTTTATGACCTGAGCAGAAACTAACTTTAGGGAACTGTTATGTTAAAACAAGAAAATATTGGGTATAGTCGATTTCCTCACGATCAATATTGGCCACCTGTTAATGCAGTCAATGAATTTAGTTTAACACTGAATTCATTGTTAGCCTGTAATATGGGCGAAATAACCAGTCAGTTAAACGATATCATTGCCGCTAAAAATAATGAAGAACTTATTAATAAGTATCTGGCAGAGATTTACTCATTATACTATGGCTATAAAGATGCTCCCAGATTAGACTTTTGGGCCAAGCCTGAGGTCTTTTCCCGTATTGAGTTTATTAAGCTAACACTAGAAGATTATTTTATTAATACGTTACTAAAATCCAGGTATGAACTCCCTGAGATCACGAGTGTCGCTCAAGTTGGTGATTACCTAAGATTTTTTGTTGAGCATAATTATGGTGTCAATCATACCTTCTTTGACTTCGTTGCCGATGAAATGCCAGAGCAACAGATGAAGGAATTTTTACTATTAGAAGTTATGCGAAATGAAATTGTTGATGATGAAGTTGCATTAATGGTACCGGGATTACAGCACTCAATGAAGCAAGTGGTCGTATCTAATTTATGGGATGAATGTGGTAATGGGGCTATTGATAACTTTCATACTAATTGGTTAAGACGATTACTGGCTGCTCATAATGACTGGTCCAATATTTTAGAGTATCGAGCGGGACAAAAACCATGGTTTGCATCTATATCATCTAATTCTTTTAATGCGATATTAACAACACGGTTTAAGTGTCACCGAGCATATGGCCACTTTATGACAACAGAAGCTTGGGTTGCACCTCACTTTAAAAAGATACTGCAAGGGATGGACCGTGTGGGTATTAATGATCAAAATGTACGCGTTTATTTTGATGCTCATATGAGAATTGATCCACACCATGCTGATGAAATGATTGAAGGACTATTAAAAAATACGCCAGAATTAGCACAGGTAGTGTTGTATGATATTATCAAAGGAGCTCACCAAGCTGCGATGGCTGGTGAAATAATGTATAACAAATTATTAGAATACTTTCGAGGGAATGGACATTGAACAGTATCTACTTCCTATTGGCGGCATTACCGGTGCTGTCGTCGATTACTGTGATTCTTTGTGGAAAAGGAGCCCTAAATGGGGCTCTTGTTGGTTTAGTTACAGCAATCTTAGTATCCCTATTTATTCCTGAATTTGCTATTGCCTCATCACAGTATAATTCAGGTGTTGGGACAGTTTTAATTTTAGGGTTAAGTGTTGCATTGGTTATCGTCCCTGGTCAAATACTTAATCGTGTTCTACAGCAGCAAAATATTATTAAAGCGCTGGCTCATTATATTGACTGTGTAAAGCTACCAAAATTACATAAAGCTTTATTATTATTGCTGGGAGTGGCGCCAGCCGTTGAATCTCTTACAGGATTTGGTGTTTCGCTTTTTTTATCGGTGCCTATCATTTTTCAGCTTTATCAAGGAAAGGCTGCGTATAGAACTGCAATGTTAACAATGAATATTATGCCATGGGGAACGCTGGGACTCGCGACAGTGGTTGGAGCAGGCATTGCAGGTTTATCTATTCAGCAGTTAGGTATTTATTCTAGCATTACCAGTATGGCGGTGTTTCCTACATTAGGTATTGCTTGTTTATTTGCTTTGGGTGGCTGGCATGCATTTCGTCAATATAGCTGGTTGGCGATCTTACTTGGCTTTGTCTTTTCAAGCTTATTGTATATTAATAATCGTTGGTTATGGGTTGAGACCGCAGGAATTTTTTCGGGTTTGGGTACATTATTGGTTGGTGTTCTTTTAACGCAAGCTCGATTTGAAAAAAAAGAGTTTATAGGGGTACCTCTTGTAAGAGCATTAACACCTTATGGTTTTTTATTGATGCTTGTTGCTTTACCGCGTTTAATCCCCGGCGCGTGGGACTGGCTAAGCCATCTTCTGGTATTAGAAACTGAACACATCAGGTTTACGCCTTTTACCAGTCCGGGTTTTGCTTTGTGTATTACTGCAGTGATAATCGCGTTATCTCAACGAACTCGCGTATCGATTAAATCAATATTACCAACAGTGGCAAGGCCAATAGTGTCTATTATTGCCTTTGTGGCCATGGCGCAAATTATGCGTGAGAGTAATATGTTGAGTTATGTAGGCGGTACACTGGTGGGTGCTAATCAAACGCTTAATGTTGTGCTTTCCTCTTTTCTTGGTGGGGTAAGTGGTTTTGTCACTGGCTCTAATGTGGGTGGTAACGCATTAATGATGCCATTACAGCAGACGTTGTCTTCTGGTGCTGATACGCAACTGGCAATACTGGCTGCTATTCAAAATAGTGCGGCTGGGCATTTAGTCTTTGCCTCAATTCCTATGATTTTATTAATGACTACAATAGCTAAGGACTTAGCTGGACCTCAGGAAGTCCCAGTCGCTTCGTTGCTTAAATTTGGTCTTGGTATGGCTGTGTTAATTGTGTGTGTAATCGGGCTGGTGGGGATTTTTTTAGCAAGGATAATATAAGATAGATCATTTCATTATATCCAAAACAATATCTGTAAAATTCGCCTTAATTAACGGGTTAAGGCGATTATCAATAATAACGAGTAAATAATGTAAAAATTAAGTGATTGGTGACCAAGAGTACATTTTGCTTTTGTTTCATAATACCTAAAGAGGAGTATTATCTCTAAAAATATCTTGTTATTTGACATACGATGGATTGTTGGCTTGTATTAGTTGTGCCTTTAAACCGTGGTTAAAAAGGTAAGCAGAATATTATTACCTAATGTTAAAAAAACAAGGACATTGAAATGGAAAATTCAAAAAAATTATCTATAAAAATAATATCTACAGTATTTTCTATTATTCCTCCTTTATGTGCTTTTGCTAATGAACCTGTGCGTGATAATGTTGATATGACGTTAGAGGGTACCTCTCCAGTGTACCAAGCTAACTTTGCTGATTTGGCATGGAATGGCATGTCTACAGGGGATTATGCAGCTGCTGATGTGATGGTAAATGGCGCTGATTTACAATATACAGGTGTTTTATTGAACGTTGGTGCAGGGTCGTCAAATATTTTTATTAAAGTTCAACATCAAAATGGCAGTGGTAACTTTCACTATGCGGGTTGTTATACAGGAAATAATGGACCAAGCTTTGGTTTAGGTTTTTTTGCATTGACTCGCCCTTTTGCAAAAGGGCACTTGGAAGCGAGACGTAGTAGTTCAGCCATAAGTATTTTTATAACAAATGCTGTTGATGCTGGAGGTAATCCTGTTGCTGACCAGAGTTATGTATGTACAGGTGCACCTAAGCCTGAAGGTGATCGCATTGGTGTTCATGGCTATAGAGGAAGAGCGCTGATTGATAATTTTAGTAATGGATATACTATTCTAGATCCTTTCTTCTTTAATGGTTCCTTAGCTTCAAGTGGTAATTGGATTGATATTAATCCAGGGATGACTGCTGATTGGAATAACGCTAAAGGTGGACCTAGCGCACGTTCAGTATGGGCTGGAAAAGGCTGCATTGTTAATGATGAGAATAAACAATTTTAATGATATTTTTCTAAGTTAATACTACTTTTCAGTATACCCTTGCGAATTTAAACTACCAACTTTGTGGTATAGAGGCCACAATTATGTGGTCTCTATTGTCTGAAATATTATTTACTTTTGGTGAGGTCAAATTACACAGGGTATACTGAAATCGTGAGCGTGTAATAATAACTAATTTGTATAAGCGTTTATCCATTCTTCTGTAGTGTAGACATCACCATAAGCAAATTGTAAGGCATACATAATAAGTGCCTTATTATCTTTTGCATTAATTTTAGTTTGCTTTAAGTCTAAAGAGGGAGCTGCACAAGCATCACTGATAATGGTGCATTGATAGCCTTTGTCTGACAAACTCCTTGTTGCCGCATCAATACACATATGAGCCATGGCACCTACGATAATGAGCTGTGAAATTCCTTTTTCAATTAAATATTGCTCCAATGTAGTGGCAAGTGTGCTATTTGCTTTGTGCTTGGTAATAACGATTTCATTGGGTTGAGGTGCAACACTAGGATGTATTTCTTTGCCTTCGCTATTTGGTTGAAAAAAAGGCGCATCCACATGCTTAAAAATATGTTGAATATGAATGACTGGTTGTTGAGTATTTCGAAAATGTGTAAGCAGTGCGTGTGAGTTTTTAGCTGCGGTTTCAATATTTGTTAATGGCATTTTACCATTTGCAAAATAATCTCGTTGCATGTCAACGATAAGTAGTGCTGTTCGTGAGGGATGATTTATAGGTAAAGCATCGTGTTGGGCCAATACACTAAATTCGTCTTCTGCTAATAACCATTTTCCAGAGTGATCTTTCACCCAAAGTTCTTTGGTAATAAAACCGCTTGCGATGTTCATTTGCCAATCAGCAGATAAAATAACGTGTGTTGGATTTAATATTCTTAACTGAATATTTCTGTATGTTAATTCTTTGGGATGTTTTAAGGAAAATGTTTGCCAGAAATCTGCAATTTTGTTCTTATGATCAAACGTGCCTATGGGATTGACTCGCATAGTCGCTGTTTCAGTATAAGTGTTAATACACTGTTCAATATCACCTTGATTAAATGCATTAATCCATGCTTGGCTGGCGGTCATGACCTCGTTGTAGATTGTTTGAGACATAGATTGCGCTCCTTCAATGTTGTTTATTGATTGATGAGGGTGCTTTTGGTTAAGTCATTCTGCATGGTTACCATTGTATTGTTTTACTAATGAATAATAATTAGTGTTATATTGAACTAAATGTTCTGAATAGCTGAACAATATGAAGGAATGTATGAGTCATCGTCGTAATCATAAAAAGCCACTCGCCTACAGAATGCTGGTTTTTGCTGAAGTGGTCAGGCAGGGGTCTTTTACGGCTGCGGCAGAAGTATTAGGTCATTCTAAATCGGCGGTAAGCACCTATATATCTGAGCTTGAGCAACTAGTTGGGGTAAGGCTGTTAAACCGAAGTACGCGCTCTCTTAATCTCACAACAGTTGGACAACAGTTTGCAGTACGTTGTCAGGCTATGGACACATTAATTGAGACGGCACTTGATGAGGTTGTTCAACAAGCTGATATTCCACAAGGCCCTATTCGTATTACGGCGCCAGAAGTGTTTGCGGAGGAAGTACTGGTTCCTGTAATCAATCAGCTATGCCAACAATATCCTGAGTTACAGCCCGAGCTTGTTTTTTCCGATGAGCGCTTGGATTTAATGAAACATAAACTTGATCTGGCTATATCAGTTGGAGAGTTAAAGGACAGCAATTATCGAGCAATAAAAATTGGGTCACTTACCTCGGTATTGGTGGCTTCCCCAAAGTTGGGTTTGAGTAATGAAAAATGGGGGGCTGATAATATTGAAGGCTATAGGAAAATAATTACAAGCTGGCAGCGCAAGACACAAATATTCGATGAAAACACAGGGTGCTATCATCGTTTTTTTACATCAAGTCATAGCGTGCTTGTTAATAATTTACCTGGTGCATTGGCATTAGCTATTCAGGGTACGGGTATTGCTCTGTTGCCAAAGTTGTTTGTAAAGCGTGCTGTAGAAGATGGTTTGTTAGAGATTCTTTCTCCAAACTTAATTGGAGAAAAAAGAGATATTTACGCTGTACACGCTTATGAAAAACAGTTGCCTTATATATTTAGAGTAATGATTCAGCAACTTAAAATGCACTTGGCAATGACTTAATGGCCTTCCTGAAAACCGAGTTGCCGCCAGCTTTCATAGACCATAATAGCAACGGTATTTGACAGGTTTAAACTACGGCTGTCTGCTCGCATTGGAATACGGATTATTTGATCTTCAGGAAGAGACGCTAACACGGATGTCGGTAACCCTCGGGTTTCTGGCCCAAAAACTAAGGCATCACCCTCTTGATAACAGGGTTCAGTATGATAACGCTTGCCTTTGGTGCTGATGGCATACACATTTTTAGGTTTAACCTGAGTAAGAAAGGCAGAAAAATTATCATGAAGTTGAACACGTGCAAACTCATGGTAATCCAGTCCTGCACGTCGCATGCGTTTATCATCAAAATCAAAGCCTAACGGTTTGATTAAATGCAAGTGAAACCCTGTATTTGCACAAAGCCGAATGACATTTCCGGTATTAGGGGGAATTTCAGGTTCAAACAATACAATGTGTAGCATACTTCGTTAAACTCACTGGCAAACTAAGCTAAATAGGCCTGAACAAGTATATAGAAGGTCTCTAAAAATGCACTATCTGTTGTTAATGAGTCGTTACTGTTGCAAGTGATTGTTAGCTGGCAATACTACCTTCATCTTCTTCATCATTGCTGTACATGCCTAACTCTTTTATTTTTCGTGTCAGCGTATTTCGTCCCCAACCAAGTAAGTTGGCAGCATCACGTTTGCGTCCTCCCGTATGCTTTAGCGCTACTTCGATCATGATGCGTTCAAAGGTCGGTACTGCTGTTTCCAAAATATTTTTGTGTCCTTTGCGTAGCTCCTTATTAGCCCACTGTTGTAAGGCTTGTTCCCAATCCAGCGAAGGTGTGGGTTGGTCATTTTGTTGCAAAAGCTCTTGGGGAAGGTCTGAAATATGTACTTCCCGGCCAGATGCCATGACGGTTAGCCAACGGCAAATATTTTCAAGTTGGCGAACATTACCAGGCCATTCAAATTGGGTCAGAAAGCGGGCTGTTTCAGGTAGTAAAAGTTTTGGCTCAACATCCAGTTCGCGTGCCGCACGATTCAAAAAATGGTTTGCTAATAAAGGGATATCTTCCCTGCGATCACTGAGTTTGGGGATATGAATACGGATGACATTTATTCGATGAAATAAGTCTTCTCGAAATAAACCCTTAGTGACGAGTTTTTCCAAATTCTGGTGAGTGGCAGCAATAATGCGTACATCAACTTTAATGGGGGTGTGGCCACCAACTCGGTAAAACTCACTATCGGCTAATACACGTAATAAGCGCGTTTGTGTTTCTGCGGGCATATCACCAATTTCATCCAAAAAGAGGGTGCCACCATTGGCTTGTTCAAAACGACCTTGTCGCTGTTGTGTTGCTCCTGTAAAGGCACCTTTTTCATGACCAAATAACTCAGAATCCATCAAATCTTTAGGTATTGCTGCCATATTTAGCGCGATAAAAGGCTTCTGGGTTCTTGGGCTATGACGATGAAGCGCTTGGGCTACCAGTTCCTTCCCGGTTCCTGACTCACCATTGATTAATACGGTGATATTGGATTTGGATAAGCGTCCAATTGCCCTAAACACTTCTTGCATGGCCGGTGCTTCACCAATGATTTCGGGGGTAACAGGTATGTGGTCTGAGGTAATGTCAGGTTGTTGTTCATGGGCATGAGCTACTGCACGTTTCACCAGACTAACAGCTTCATCAACATCAAAGGGTTTCGGCAGATACTCAAATGCACCCCCTTGATACGATGCCACGGCACTTTCCAGGTCGGAGTGTGCCGTCATGATAATGATAGGAATATGGGGGAATTGATGACTAACACTATTTAGAAATTCAAGGCCATCAGTGCCCGGCATGCGGATATCACTGATGATGACCTGAGGTTGATGGCGACGGAGTTGAGCCAGTGCGGCATCAGCTGATGAAAAGCTACTCACAATATAGGTTTCCCGTTGTAAGGCTTTTTCTAAAACCCAACGGATAGAGCGGTCGTCATCAATTATCCAGACGTGATCATTTGTATTCATGGGTAGATCCTTGATGGTGCTCAAAGGGCAGGTAAATCGTAAAAGTGGTATTTCCTGGTTCGCTACTGCAGCGTATTAGTCCTTTGTGTTGGCTAATAATGGCTTGAGCAATGCTGAGCCCAAGACCAGTGCCCTCTGCCTTACCACTGACCATAGGATAAAAAATGGTATCTATTAGGTGAGCAGGTATACCTGGGCCGTTATCATTGATATCGATCTGACAAACTAAACGATGACAGGTACTGGCAATGGTGAATTGACGAACAATACGACTGCGAATGGTAATAGTGCGAGGCAATGCTTGTTGAGAGGCTTTAAGCGCTTGTAATGCATTATGCATGATATTGAGGACAGCTTGGATAAGTTGCTGTGCATCGCCAGGAAGTTCGGGAATGCTGGGGTCATAATCACGGATAACATCAATACCACCAGAAGCTTCAGCGGTGATCAAGTTGCAAACATGTTCCAGTACGACGTGGATATTTATGGGGTTCATTTGCGGTGGACGCATTGGACCCAGCATACGATCTACAAGGTCTCGTAAGCGGTCAGCTTCTTCAATAATGACATGAATATATTCTTGTAAATCTGAGCTAGGCAGCTCTCTGGAGAGCAATTGAGCTGCACCTCTAATGCCGCCAAGCGGGTTTTTTATCTCATGCGCCAAGCCTCGAATTAAAAGCTTTGAGCTTTCTTGTTTGGCAAGAATGGATTCTTCTTTAGAGATACGTAAAAGGCGGTCTTTAGGAAAAAGCTCAACGAGCAGAGTACAGCTATCTGCACAAGCATCATGCTCATTTAATGGAGTAATGGTGTAGTCCAGTACGAGTTGTTGACCATTAATGAGTGTTAGTTCTGCCTCTCGTTTGGTAAGAGGGTGTCCACTGCTGGCAGTATGTAGAAGATTGGTTTGGAATTCATCTGGATTACGAAACAGGTCATCCAAAGCTTTATGTTGAATACGTTGTCCACTCACCGCTAATAATATTTCTGCTGCATGATTGATATAACTGAGCTGTAATTGTTGGTCAATCACCACCACTGCAGTTGTTAGATTATTGAGAATGGTCAGGTTATCCACGGTGATTTGCTGCATTGCTAATAGGTTAATGGGCTGTTTATGTTAAAGGTTCAACATCAACCGGAATGTGCTCTTAAGTAAGGCAAAATTGGGGCCAAAAAAGTTATTAAGAAGAAAATACTTATAACTTTTTTATTTTTGGAAAGCTTTAGTAAGTTAACGGTATGCTTTACCTAACCCAAGAGGGCTTAATAGGGGTTGTATGAGGTAACGATAATTAGTGGATAAGGTAGAAGCCGTTTGTCAGTGCTGAAGTTTTCCTTGCACTATTTTAGTGCAAGGAAGTTTTTTTGCGAACTCTCTTATTGAGTTTCCAGACTCATTCTAGTTACCACTATTATTACTGGGTGCTGGGGTAGGTTTTGGCTTTGGTTTATTTTGGGGGTGGTTAGGGTTTTTAATACTAGTACGTTTAACGTGAACAGTTGTACTCGCTGATTGAATCTCATTGTCTTTACTATCAAATAACTTAACTTCAATAGTATGCGTTCCTCTTTCCACATTACTTAACTGGAAATTCAGGGTGGAATGTTTGTCACCTATTGGGGTTCCATCTAGAAAAACTTGCCCCTTATGACCCCGTTTGAGGCTGGGAGAGGTTTTCGCTGTTACTGTGAAGTTTCCTGGGTCACGGACAGTAGAGTTATTTGCAGGAGCAGTAATACTAAATGATTTATAGGTAAAACGTTTTTCATTATCTTTTGATGTATCATTTGAGCTTGAAGGAGGCTTAGGTAAAGAGATAGTCGTTACAGGTTTTACTTCAATTTTTTCGGGGTTTTTAGTGGTAGGCTCATCTGTAAAAATAATATTACCGTGCTCATCAACTTCTTTATAAATCTTATCTGCACCTGTTAGCAGCACTAAACAGCAGCTTAGAAAAGCAAGTGTTATTAGTCCTTTGCTCACCATTTTATTTGTGACATACATAAGCGTTCTTTCCTAGATGGGGTTGTACAGATAATTATAACGATGAACCATATCAAGGGCGTGTCAAGAAAGAAGAGGCGAACTGAACAGAGGATAAGCCGTATCATATAAAAAGGGCTACTGAATACCCTTCACTGTTGGGTATATCAAGTAGCCCTTTTTTATAGCATGTGCTGAGCGGTTGAATTACACGCTGTAATACATATCGAATTCAAGCGGATGCGTGGTTTGTGCTAAACGCTCACACTCAGACTTCTTGAGAGCAATGTAGCCATCAATTAAGTCGTCACTGAACACACCACCTTCTTTCAGGAACTCACGGTCTTTATCCAGAGCAATCAATGCTTCTTCAAGACTTGTGGCAACTGTTGGGTATTCTGCAGCTTCTTCTGGTGGCAAATCATACAAGTCTTTATCAGCGGCATCACCAGGGTGAATCTTGTTGCGAATACCATCAAGGCCTGCCATCAGCATTGCTGAAAAAGAAAGGTAAGGGTTAGCTGCAGGGTCTGGAAAGCGAATTTCAACACGGCGAGCCTTAGGGCTGTTAACGTACGGAATACGGATAGATGCAGACCGGTTACGAGCAGAATATGCAAGCATAACAGGTGCTTCAAAGCCTGGAACCAAACGCTTATAGGAGTTGGTAGCAGGGTTAGTAAACGCATTCAGTGCTTTCGCATGTTTGATAATACCGCCAATATAGTAAAGTGCTGTTTCAGAAAGGCCTGCATATCCATCACCTGCGAAAATATTTTCGCCTTGTTTGGAGATGGACTGGTGACAGTGCATACCACTTCCATTGTCGCCTACTAAAGGCTTGGGCATGAAGGTAGCTGTTTTACCATAGGCATGCGCCACATTGTGTACACAGTATTTAAGAATTTGTACTTCATCCGCCTTGCGAACGAGTGTATTAAATTTAACGCCTATTTCGTTTTGGCCTGCTGTACCTACTTCGTGGTGATGTACTTCAACGGCTAAGCCCATTGCTTCCATGGCAGAACACATGGCTGTACGAAGGTCATGACAAGAGTCGACAGGAGGCACAGGGAAGTAACCGCCTTTTACTTTGGGGCGGTGGCCGATATTACCGCCTTCAAAAACTTCAGATGATGCCCAGTGTGCTTCTTCTGAGTTGATATGATAGTTACAACCAGAGATATCCACTTTCCATTTCACATCATCAAAAACAAAAAACTCTGGCTCTGGACCAAAGAAAGCAGTATCACCAATGCCTGTAGACTTCAGATATTCTTCGGCACGCTTGGCAACAGAGCGTGGATCGCGGTTGTAACCTTGCATGGTAGCGGGTTCGATGATGTCACAGCGAACAATTAAAGTTGTTTCATCGGTGAAAGGATCAAGCACAGAGCTGCTGTCATCAGGCAACAAGATCATGTCTGATTCATTGATTCCCTTCCAACCAGAAATTGATGATCCATCAAACATTTTGCCTGACTCAAAGAACTCATCATCAATTTCGCTAACAGGCATAGACACATGCTGTTCTTTACCATGGGTGTCGGTAAAGCGAAGATCTATCCATTTAACTTCATGTTCTTTGATAAGATTCAGCGTATGCTCTGACATTGCAATTCCTCCAGAGGGGTATACCCAGCGGGACACTGCTATTGTTATTTTGCAGAGTTGCCCGTAATGATTTTGGCTACTCAGTTTAAGTAAAACGCGAACAGCCCCCATAAAAGATGTTTACCTAGACAGCAATTAGTGTGCCATACAGATAAACACCCTTATTTGGTGAGCAAATGCACCAGAATTGAGGGTGAGTTGATTCACTATATGCACAAATGTAGTGCAATATATTGATTTATGCACTTAAAAAGTGCCTTTTTAAACCAACTGGCTATTTACTATTCATTATTGATTAGTTCCATGGCATCGAGGGAGCACTACCAAGGGGCTCAATGCTCGATTGCGTAAAGAGTGAGTGTGTATCTTGGGCATTAATTAAAAAATCCAAGATAGATTAACGGTGCTGATAATAGCCAGATTTTGTATAATGTTTTGCTACATTTTTATTGACCATCCATGAAATTTGCCCATGAATTTTGTTGTAAAGATCTTTCCTGAGATAACCATTAAAAGTAAGCCAGTTCGGCAGCGCTTTGTTAAGCAGCTTCGGCGTAATATCCGAACCTTATTACGGCCTATTGATCCTGGTATCGATGTGACGGGTACATGGGACAAAATCATTGTATCTACCGAACAGCAAGACGAGCAGGTATGTCGGCAAATTAGAGAGCAGCTCCAGCATACACCGGGTATCTGCCAAATTTTGGAAGTTGTAGACTTTCCTCTCATTGACCTCGATGACATCACTGAAAAAGCCTTTCAAGTGATGGGTGAAGCTATTCGAGGCAAAACCTTCTGCGTACGTTGCCAACGTAATGGGCATCATGATTTTACATCAATTGAGGTTGAGCGTTATGTGGGTGGGGGACTATTACAACGTGTTCAAGATTGCTCAGTAAAACTCAAAGATCCTGATGTTACAGTGCGTATCGAGATTCATCATAAGCAACTGTATATTGTGCGTGAGCGGCATCTTGGCATCGGTGGTTACCCTCTTGGTACACAGGATGCGGTTTTATCACTCATTTCTGGTGGATTTGATTCAACGGTTTCCAGCTTTTTAACCATGAAGCGTGGTGTACTCACCCATTTTTGCTTCTTTAATTTAGGTGGTCATGCCCACGAAATAGGCGTTAAAGAGGTTGCTTACTACTTGTGGAGCAAATATGGTGCATCCCACCGTGTGAAATTTATTACAGTGCCTTTTGAAGGTGTTGTGGAAGAAATACTCACCAAAGTGGACAACTCCTACATGGGTGTTGTGCTTAAGCGAATGATGTTACGTGCTGCAGATAAAGTCGCTGAGAACCTGGATGTTCATGCTTTGGTAACAGGGGAAGCCATTTCTCAAGTTTCCAGTCAAACCTTACCTAACTTGGGAGTGATTAATCAGGCTACTGACAGGTTAGTGCTAAGGCCTTTGATTACCATGGATAAGCAGGACATCATTGATACGGCTGCAAAAATAGGTACCGAAGAGTTTGCTAAACATATGCCTGAATATTGTGGGGTAATCTCTGTTAACCCTACGACGCGTGCCAAACCAGAAAAGGTTTCCAGGGAAGAACAGGCATTTGATTTTGCAGTACTTGAACGAGCGATTGATGATGCAAGTGTGGTGAGTATTCATGAAGTTATGCAGGATGATCAGCAGATTCATGAAGTGGAAATTGATGAAGTGCTGCCTGAGCAGGCTATTGTTATTGATATTCGCCATCCAGATGAAGAGGAGCATAAACCGCTTGAGCTGGATCGTGAAGTGATGACAGTACCTTTCTATCAGCTGAGCCGTGTATTTGCTGAACTAGACCGTAATCGACTCTATTATCTCTATTGTGAGAAGGGCGTCATGAGCCAATTACATGCACTGCACTTGCTCGATGAGGGGTACAAAAATGTTAAAGTATATCGTCCTGCTTAATAATTAACGCTGTTCGTCAAATATGCCCACTATGATGGGTATTACTATAAATTTTTAATGCTTTTTAGTTGAAGGTGCCATATCTGCGGTTAAGATATGGCACATTTTGTTTGCCGGTTGAAAAGTCACATATTCTTTCATCAGAAGAATAGGTGAAGGGTAAAAACGTATCACTATTTAGTCGTTATGTTAGTAATGAGCTTATACTTTACGCAGAACTCTTGGGTATAAAGCTAAGTGTTTGTCCGTTGGTTTGTTCATTGCAGTCCAGTAAGACCGGGTAATCCTTATTGAGGCACTGTCTTGTGATTGAGAAGTTACGGAATATAGCCATTATTGCGCATGTTGACCATGGTAAAACTACGCTGGTGGATAGATTGTTGCAGCAGTCTGGAACGCTGCAACGTAAAGATATGGGTACAGAACGGATTATGGATTCCAACGATCAGGAAAAAGAGCGTGGAATCACTATCTTAGCCAAAAATACCGCAATAGAGTGGCAAGACCACCATATTAATATTGTGGATACACCAGGACACGCTGATTTTGGTGGTGAGGTAGAGCGTGTATTGTCCATGGTTGACTCTGTGCTCTTATTGGTTGATGCCGTTGATGGCCCTATGCCTCAAACACGTTTTGTTACACAAAAAGCTTTTGAGCAAGGACTTCATCCCATCGTTGTTGTGAACAAAGTTGATCGTCAAGGCGCTCGCCCTGACTGGGTTGTGGGTGAAGTGCTCGATTTATTTGATCGTCTGGGGGCGACTGAAGAGCAGCTAGATTTTCCAGTTATATATGCATCTGCTATTCAAGGAAAAGCAGGCTTGGAGCCTGATCAGTTAGCAGATGATATGACACCGCTTTTTGAGATGATTGTAAAAAATGTACCTGCCCCTGATGTCAATGTGGAGGGACCCTTCCAAATGCAGATCTCTGCTTTGGACTATAACAGTTATGTAGGTGTTATCGGGATTGGCCGCATTACTCGTGGTAAATTAACACCTAATATGCCTGTTAAGCTGGTTTCCCGTGAAGGTCAACAGCGTAATGCCAAGGTATTAAATGTAATGGGGTATCTTGGCCTGGAGCGTGTTGATACAACGGAAGCTTCAGCGGGTGATATTGTTTGTATTACCGGTATTGATGGTTTGAATATTTCTGACACACTCTGCCATCCTGACCACCCTGAAGCATTACCTCCACTCACCGTAGATGAGCCCACCGTCAGCATGACCTTCCAAGTCAATGACTCACCCTTTGCAGGTCGTGATGGCAAGTTCGTTACTAGCCGGAATATCAAAGAGCGTTTGGAGCGGGAATTAATCCATAACGTAGCACTTCGTGTTGAGCAAGGTGACAGTGCTGATAAGTTTATCGTTTCTGGGCGGGGTGAATTACACCTATCTGTACTGATTGAAACGATGCGACGTGAAGGTTATGAAATTGGTGTCTCTCGCCCTGAAGTTATTACCCGTGAGGTAGATGGTGAGCACCAGGAGCCTTATGAGCATGTCATGATTGACATCGAAGAAAATCATCAAGGCGGTATTATGGAAGAGCTGGGCAATCGCAAAGCCGAGCTGAAAAATATGATACCTGACGGCCGTGGGCGTATTCGATTGGAATACATTATGCCTGCCCGTGGTTTAATTGGTTTCCGCTCTCAATTTTTAACGATGACCTCTGGTAGTGGTATTTTGACGCACGTCTTTGACCACTATGGTCCAGTCAAAGTGGGAGAGGTTGCGAGTAGAACAAATGGTGCCTTAGTTTCAATGGTATCTGGAAAGGCGTTAGGTTATGCCCTCTATAATCTTCAGGATCGTGGTCGTTTATTTATAGGTCCAAATGTTGAAGTATATGAGGGGATGGTGGTTGGTATCCACAGTCGTGAAAATGATTTGGTGGTTAACCCTACAAAAGCAAAACAGTTAACCAATGTTCGTGCATCAGGTTCTGATGAAAATATTATATTAACACCGCCTATTAAGCATTCTTTAGAGCAAGCACTTGAGTTTATTGAAGATGATGAACTGGTTGAAGTAACACCTACATCAATTCGAATTCGCAAGAAATTCTTAAAAGAGAACGATCGACGTAAGGCGGCACGCGCTAAAAAATAAAGTACTCACAAAAAATTGAGTATTGTATTGCGTTAAAAAAAGCCTGTATAACAACAGGCTTTTTTTATGAGACTCTAAAAGTGGTAAGTATTTTTAACTTGGTATTATTATGGAATCAATGAGTAACTATAAGTATTATTTAATTATTGATTTAGAAGCAACATGCTGTAATCAAAAAACGATTGCGCGGAATCAAATGGAGATTATTGAAATTGGTGCAGTCATGGTTGACGCAAATACATTGACAATTGTAGATGAATTTCAAACATTTATTCGCCCAGTAAGAAACCCCGTATTAACATCCTTCTGTACTGAGCTGACAAGTATTACGCAAAATAATGTAGATAACGCTCCAGGTTTTCCTGAAGCAATAAAACACTTTAGACAATGGTTACAGTCTTATCATAACTATATTTTCTGTTCCTGGGGCGACTACGATAAAAGTCAGTTTGAACAAGACTGTCAATTTCATCAAGTAGGTTATCCCTTAGCATCTGGGCATATTAATATTAAAAAAGTCTTTTCAATAGCGCAGGGATTTAAGAGAAAGTATGGCATGAGTAAAGCTTTAAAGTTGGTTGGTGCTCCACTAGAAGGAACACATCATCGTGGTATTGATGATGCTCGGAATATGGTTAAACTTATGCCGTTTGTTTTAGGGGATAAAAAATTAAGCAGTTTATAAACTTGACGAGTTATGGTTGATCATAAAAGCTTGTAGGTAGTGTTTTACTTATGCTAGTGAATCTTTGGTAAGTGGTTAGCGTATGGAAATTTTTGTTATAGGTGTAATTGTAGTCGTTGTTATTTTTTTTGTTATTAATCATAAGTTGAAGAAAGTTCAACAGCTAAATTATATTGAGCGCTACCGATTTCAAAATGCGCTTAAAATGAAAGTGAGTAAAAAGTACCCTCAACTTGATAGAGAACAATTAAAGCTCGTTTTTGAAGGGTTGAGGGATTATTTTTGGATGTGCCATAAAGCTAATAATCAAATGGTTGCCATGCCTTCACAAGTGGTTGATGATGCTTGGCATGAGTTTATTTTATTTACGCGAGCGTACAGTCAATTTTGCAAAATGGCTATTGGTCAGTTTCTTCATCATACTCCAACAGAAGCAATGAAAACTTCAACGGATGCCAATGAAGGTATTAAGCGTGCTTGGCGCTTAGCATGCGCAAGAGAAGAAATAAGTCCTAAATATCCAGCACAGCTACCTTTGATATTTGCTATAGATACGATGCTTGATATTCCTGGTGGTTTTAGGTACGTATTGGACTGTAAAAATAACAAATTTGGTGACGGTTATTGTGCAAGTCATATTGGATGTTCTTCGGGGTGTGGTGGAGATTCTGGTGCATCTAGTTGTAGTTCTGATAGTGGTGGTTCAAGTTGTGGAAGTAGCTGTGGTGGTGGAGGAGGAGATTAAATGTTTAGGCATTCTCAAAATTGACCTACTAAGAGATAGTAGGCCTTTTCGTAGATAGTACATCGCAGGTGATAAGATATGATCAATATTAAGGTCCAGGAAACATCGTAATTACTTGGTTGACTACTGAGTTGTATAAAATACTTCCTTTTTTAGTTGCTGCACAATTATTATTGGCAAGGCTGCCTAAGTCATTAGTGACTGTGGCAGAACCAAGTATTCTTCCTCCACGTAAAGAGGTTTCAGAGCAGTTGGCATCTGAAACAATTACATTGCAAAGGTCTATCATAGTTTGTTTTGATGTACAGTGAGTATTGTCGAACGTGCTGTTAATATTGGCAACACATGGATTATTACAATAAGTGCTTTGTATAAATGTCCAGGTTGTATCACTGACATTAGCGCAGTCAATATTTGTGCACGCAGCTTGAATATTAAAAGCCAGTAGAGACAGCGGTAGTATTTTTGAAAAAATAGTGAGATATTTAACTAAGAGAAACTTAAATTTATTCATTGTCGTACCTTCCTTGATACAATAACCCCTCTTTGTATTTATAATAGTTTAAATTTTCATCTTATTGAATATCACTAACTATGATGACTTAGGTTAAGCTGCTCCATCTAGATTCCAGTTTTATATAATTAGAAGATATGTTGATTTGAAGGGTATTTATAAGATGAGTAAAAAAATAAAAGCCCACCTTTAAGGCAGGCTTTCTATCATATTTCCTTTTTTAGGCATCTATCTACATAATATTATGCGTAAAGTTTCCAGTAATATTCAATATAATAATGACCACCGTGTCCATAAAAATGACTACGACGAATACCTGATGTAGTTGAGCCCCAAACACCATTTATAGTCCAGCGCGCACCAAAAGAAGGAACAGTACAGCTGACGGTTTTGGGTGGGAAAATATCATCATTCCAAGCATCAATAAACCAATCAATAATTTTAGCCACGGCATAACCTACAGCTGCACCAATGAGTGTTCCTAATGGACCAAAACTGGAACCAATCAAACCACCAACATAAGCAGCAACGGCATCTTTTACTTGAGACTCAACTTTTTCCCACAGTTTTTGTAAAAAGGCAGCTAAACCACCATTATCTTTTTCAGCAAGAATCATAGTGATGTAGTAGGATTTTGGCCAACTGTCACCTTCACGCATACTGAACCAGTGGAAACGCCAGTTAGGGTTATACCAACGGCTATCACCATCATCAAAGCCACCACCGACAAAATGCTCATTTATTTTTTTGGTGTCACCAGTTTCATCAACAGATGTTCCTGCAACAGATATTTCATCTGATCCCCACCATTCAGGGTTTGTCTCATCAACACACTTAACACGACGTACATAAAGCGCAAGTTTGTCTGTGACAGCTTGAGGCTCAAAGTCATCATGGTCAAATTCACCTTGTAAGTCAGTGAATACTCGACCTCCGCCTAATAAAGCATCCGAGGTTAAAATATTATGACTATTGAGAATTTGAGGCTGGGTGGAACGCATACGCTCTATTTCGGGTTGACTAATATCGGCTTCAGGGGTAGGCGTCCAAATACCAAGTAAGCGAGGATCAATTTTGAGTTTAGGCAGCTTGGTCACTTCATGCTCAACACTTTCCATGGATTTTACATCAATTGCACCAAGATCACCGTATAAACGTGCTCTAACAGCCTTATCTGCTGTATAAATGGGTTTTAGGTTGCGTCTAATCGTTTCTTGTTTTTCTTTGGAATACTCGCCAAAGCGTGATTTAAAAATATCTTCAAAGCTACGTTCTAGGGGATGAAAGTTTTCTTCAACAGCTACTTTTTCTGCAGCAATTTTTGCACTATTTATTACACGCTCAACAATCTTCTTAATTTCGCTATTGGCAAGTGTAATATTGTCATTAATAATTGGTTCAAGCTTCATTTTATCCTCACTTTCCTTGTGTTAGTTGATACCCTACCAATATGCTTATAGGGTTTTTTGTTAATTTAAAAAACGGATTTATTTAGTTTAGAGCGACTCTTTAATTGTTATTCGTGAACTTAGAACAGAAAAGTCACAAAATCCGTTAGTTTTGTTATTATATGCATTTGAAGTGTTTGCATTAGTTTTAGCACTAAAGCCAAAAAGTGCAAAAAAAATTATTTTTTTAAATAATTGTGAATTGTCAACCCCGCTGCAATAACACATGCTTGGGAACTGCCAGAGTGGATATGCCAGTGAGTTAAGCCAGTTGATTCAATGTTATATCCAGGTATTACGTAATGGTCACTTTCTGCTTGATAGCATTCTGGAAGTACTTTTCCTTGGTTGTCACATGCGGATATTGCAAAAACATCTGGAAGTATTGCGGGAAACAAAAGCTTATCGTGACCATAATTGCCTGCTGCTGCAAAAATGGGAATACTGCGTAAACTTAATTGCTTCACAACATGTGCTATTTTGGGGTGATTAGCCATTGAGCCTAAAGGCATAATGATGAGACTGGCATGTTTGAGGCACCATGTTAATGCTTGTAATATCGCATTAAACTTTTGTTGCTTGGACAAACATCGCCCCATTACTTTTGCTATGATCAGTGGTTTATCAGGAATTAATCCGTGGAAACCATCCTTATCATGGCCTACTAAAATGCCAGCACTGTGTGTGCCGTGCCCAATATCATCCCGACAACCGCCTTGTGGATAAGTGAAGTCAATTAACGTTAGCTGACTGTTTTTAAAGGCTGGATGGTTTGCATTGATGCCTGTATCCAATAAAACAATATGGTCCTTGCTGTGTATCCTTTCTTGCTGCTCAGTGGATAGTTTGGGTAATAAGCAGTATTTCTTATTTATTTGTTGGGTGATTGGCAGAGGAATGTGCATTAGATAGATATACTATTTGTGATTTCTACTCTATCTCTATAACCCATATACATGCTAAATCAAGGTGTTTGCTAAGTATAAAGAGTATTTTGTTTAGTCCTTTATTTCTAAGTAGGAGAGAAGCCATTGGTCGTCATCTTTTTCCCAGCGGCCTTTAACATGATAGATTTTTCCTGATTCAGGTATCCATCCTGCCTGACCGGTAAGTAAAACAGTGGCTTCAGTGTCAGCTTCGTTGGGATGTTGTTTATTAATTTGTGTATCTGATTGAGTGATTAGAATAGTGATACTTTTATGACGAAAAAAATAAAGCGCCATGATGCGTTTTGCCCATGTTTTATCCTGGTTCTTATTTGTTATAAAGTCATCACTAAGCGCATTGAGGACTAATTTGCTATTCTTGGTTTCCAGTCCTTCTTGAATATCGCTCATAGCATTAGCAATAAGTTCTTCATCTGGGGAAGAGCTGCATGCACTTAAAAGAATACTGATACTTAATGCGACTAATGCTTTTATTAATTGTGAAAACAGGGTACTTTTTCTATTCATAGCGGTTTCGTTATACTCAAAGCGAATTTTAGTAGGAATGTCAGCAAGCAACTTGAAGTAAGCGTTTAGTGAGTGTGTGTGAGTAGGTTAAATGAGTTGGTGCATAAGTCTATGTAAATGAATGCTTAGCCATCGACTGTATTGGTCACACCTTTTCCTAAAGACGTTTCGTGAAGGGTATATCATATAGGGGTCAGGCCTGGGTAAAGGAAAAACTATGTATACACTCTATCCTGCAATTAAGCCTTATGCTCGTCATACATTGCAAGTAGATGAACCACACCAACTCTATCTTGAAGAAAGTGGTAATGCTGATGGTATCCCGGTTTTGTATTTACACGGAGGCCCTGGGGCCGCATGTGATAAACATAGCCGACGTTTTTTTGATCCTCAAACTTACCGTATAGTCTTATTTGACCAACGAGGCTGTGGCCGGTCTACACCTCATGCAGAACTGACCGCTAATAATACTCAAGCTTTGATTGAGGATATTGAAGCGATACGTAAGTTTTTAAATATTGACCGGTGGGTGCTTTTTGGTGGATCTTGGGGGTCAACACTTGCATTACTTTATGCACAACAGTATCCGTCTAATGTAATGGCGATGGTTTTGCGTGGTGTATTCTTGTGTCGGGAAATAGATATTCGCTGGCTTTATCAAGAAGGTGCAAATCGTATTTTTCCCGATTATTGGCAACACTTTATTGCACCTATCCCCCTGGAAGAACGAAAAGACTTATTAAGTGCTTACTATCGTAAGCTGACGGGTAATGATGAGCTTGCACGTATGTTTGCTGCTAAAGCCTGGTCAGTTTGGGAAGGCCATTGTGCAACGTTAAGACCCAATCAGGAAGTACTCGACTCTTTTTCTGAGCCTTATCGTGCCACATCACTAGCAACGATTGAATGTCATTATTTTACCAATAAAGGCTTTTTAGAGCATGATCAAATCATGCGGGATATTGATAAAATTGCCAATATTCCCGGCATTATTGTGCATGGCCGTTATGATATGATTTGTCCATTGGATAATGCATTACTGCTGCAGGAAGCTTGGCCCTCTGCTGAGTTACATATTGTACGTGATGCAGGACATTCTGCGGCAGAACCAAGTATTGCGGATGCTTTAATTCGTGCAACGGATGAAATTGGTAAGCGGTTAAAGCATGAGTGGGGTGATGAATAATGCATGAAATACACTGTAAGTTGTATTTTTAGTGATGTGAATTAGGTTAAATCAGTTAACGAAGTAAGATGAATTATGAAAGCATTGTTGCAGCGTGTTTCTCAAGCACAGGTAGATGTAAATGCTGAAGTCGTTGGAGCCATTGATCATGGGCTCCTGCTGCTTTTAGGTGTTGAACAACAGGACACGGCTACTGTAGCAGAAAAGCTAGCGGAAAAAGTTTTACATTATCGTGTGTTCAGTGATGCTGCTGGGAAAATGAATTTAAATGTACAGCAAGTCAATGGGGGAATATTAGTTGTTTCTCAATTTACGTTAGTAGCAGATACTAAAAAAGGTTTGCGCCCTAGTTTTAGTTCTGGCGCTTCGCCTGAACACGGTGAAACAATGTATGATTATTTTGTTAACTATTTGCGCCAACGTTACTCCCAAGTTGCAACAGGTATATATGCTGCGGATATGCAAGTATCATTAACCAATGATGGACCTGTTACATTTATGTTGGAATTTTAAATAGGCATAAAAAATTTTTTGGCTAAGAATATCGCTTCAGCAAACACGACGTTCGCAGTTTCTAATGAAAGGGTAAATTATATTAGCCACTACTACTAAGTTAGATTAAACATGCGGCCAACAAGTGTAGGAATGGCCGTTTCTACTCTTAATATGCGTTCACCTAATCGAACAGGTTCAAACCCTCTTTCCGCTAACATTTCGACTTCGTATTCAATAAATCCACCTTCAGGACCTACAGCAACAAGACTGGGTGTTGTCAGGTTGGTTGGAGGAGTAGAAATCGCTGTTGGATGTGCTACATAACACTGATTACCTGCACAAAGTGCAGGAAGTTCATCTTCAACAAAAGGCTTAAAACGTCGTGCAAGAATAACTTCGGGTTGATGAGTATCTTTCGCTTGCTCTAAACCGGCATGTAAAAAGGGTGCCATTTTTTCAGGTTGAAGCCATGGGCTTTGCCAGTAGCTTTTTTCAACACGATAACTGTTGATAAGTATTATCTTTTTTATTCCTAGAGTGGTGATTGAATATAAAATACGTTTGAGCATTTTGGGGCGCGGTAAACCCAGCAACAAGGTCAAAGGTAAGGGGGCTGGAGGTGGGGAGGTTAACTCAACTTCTAATTCAATACCGTGTTCATTGATTTCTGTAATAATACCATGACCGACATCACCGCCCACTAGACCAACTGTAACTTTATCACCGATCTGCTTCGTCAGGATGTTTTGGATATGCCAGCGTCTTCGGTCAGTAATCCTCACATGACTTACACTGATAAAGTCTTCTTTAAACAGCAGTATTAAATTCATATTTTTATAATTATCACTTAGTGATTGGTTGTTTCAGATGTCCGTTGTGTAATCATTTTTCCAAAAAACAGACCACCTTCAAATAACAGCCACATTGGAATTGCCAGCAAGCTTTGTGAAATTATATCTGGTGGTGTCAGTAACATGCCGACTACAAAACAGATAACAATAATATAAGGCCGCTTAGCCTTTAAACTATCAACAGATGCAACCCCTGACCAAATAAGTAATACAGTGGCTATAGGTATTTCAAATGCGGAGCCAAATGCCAAGAATAGTTTTAGCACAAAATCCAGATATTTGTTTATATCTGTCATTATTGCCACATCCGTGGGGCCTATTTTAGTGAAAAAATCAAACAGTAAGGGAAATACGACAAAATAGGCAAAAGCTACACCCAAGTAAAATAAAAGCACACTAGAAGCAAGTAATGGAACGGCTAGCCGACGCTCGTGCTGATATAAGCCTGGTGCAATAAAACTCCATGCTTGATGAAGTATATAAGGAATCGTTAAAAAAATTGAGGCAATAATAGTGAGTTTAAAAGGTGCCAATAAAGGAGAGGCTACTTCAGTAGCAATCATGGTGCTGCCTTCTGGAAGTAACTCTCTTAAAGGCAACGAAATAAATTCATAAATAACGTTGGCAAAAGGAATTAAGAGTACAAATGCTACCCCAATAGCAATAAAAACTCTAAGTAAGCGACTTCGAAGTTCTGTTAAATGCTCAATAAAGGGTTGTTCTTTATCGCGGTTATGGGTCTCTTCAGTACTTGAGTTTTGCGAGCTCATGGATAGTCACAACTTATATCGAACGGTTAGGAATCAGATGGGTGAACTGACTTTTCTGTTGGCGCTTCACTTTTACCTGTGTCAGATGCAGGTTGTGAAATAGAGTAAGGCTTGATCGTTGGAGCCTTTGAATCAGTTTCAGGTGGTTGTGAAGACGATGACTGGGAGAGTGCAGGGTGAATCGAGTTGTCCAAGTCGTGTTTTACACCCTCAACATTTTCTTGCAAGCTTCTTTGAGCCTGCTTTAACTCATCCATGATTCGCTCATTATGAAGTTGGCGCTTGATTTCATCCGCGCCAACTTCTCGCTCAATTTCAGATTTCATTGCTGTAAAACCACGACGAATCCTGCCAACCCATAAAGTAACAGTGCGAATAGCATGGGGGAGTCGCTCAGGACCTAATACGATCAGGCCAATAATGGCAATAAGCAGAAGCTCTGCAAAGCCTATGTCAAACACGTTATTTCCTCAGTGTGGAACTCCAAAACTACTGTTTATTTACAGTGTCGTGCTCTTTGGTGGTGTCTTGTTTACTTTCAGAGGATTTGTCCTGCTGCTGATTTTGTTGCTCTAGCTTGTGAGGAGGCGCATCTTTATTAGCCTCTGAGTCAGAGTCCATTGCTTTTTTAAAGCCTTTGATTGCAGAACCTAGGTCACCTCCTAAGTTGCGTAAGCGTTTACCACCAAACAACAGTAAGACGATAACGAGAACAATTAACAGCTGAACCCAACCAATATTACCCATGTGTTACTCCTTTTAACGAAATTCCACAGCAAAAATGATGCTGTATTATAAGGGATTTAGTGGCCCACCACCTAGTATATGAAAGTGAAGATGGAATACTTCCTGGCCACCGCCTTCACCTGTATTGGCTACCGTTCTAAAGCCGTTATCCAGATTTTGCGCTTTGGCAATGAGTGGAATGGTTTTTATAAGGTGGGTTAGCAGGTGATCATGTTCAGGTTTTATATCATAAAGGTTACAAATATGTTGACGAGGGATCACTAATAAGTGAGTGGCTGCCTTGGGGTTTATGTCTTTAAAGGCAATACAGTGTTCATCTTCATGGACAATATCTGCTTTAATGTCACCCGCTACAATTTTACAGAATAAACAGTCAGTCATTATTTATTACCTGTTCGAGAAGCTTTTTCTTCTAAGCCAGATATTGAAAAGCGTCTGGCTAACTCTTCTAGTATTTCTTCCGGTTTAATATTCAAGTGAGACAACATGATAAGAGTGTGAAACCACAAATCTGCTGTTTCGTAGACTACATCCGCCTTCAGCTGTGTTTGCTCAGCGTCTTTGGCGGCAATGATTACTTCTGTGGCTTCTTCACCCACTTTTTCCAGAATTTTATTGAGTCCTTTATCATAAAGGCTCGCAACGTAAGAGCTATCAGCACTTGCATTTTTTCTTTCTTCTAATACTTTGCCCAGTGCTATTAATACATCACTCATAGGTTTGACCATAGTAAACAGGTTTTTGTCAGAAAATCTTGCATCGTAAGCGCTACGAGCATTTATTTAAAAAATTAGACATTCCAGATAAACACCTATTTTTTGGAGTAGATGGTTTCTGGATCTTGTAAAACAGGGGTGACGATTTGCCATTCTGGCTCTTTTTGGCTGGTATCCAGCTGACGATAGAAACAACTAAACCGACCTGTATGGCAAGCAATGCCTCCTTGCTGAGTAACTTTTAGAATGATGACATCACTATCACAGTCCAAAAAAATACTATGGATTTGCTGGGTATGACCAGACTGCTCACCTTTATGCCATAGTTTCTGGCGTGACCTTGACCAATAGACAGCTTCACCTGTTGCAACGGTTTGTTGAAGGGCGGTTTTATTCATCCACGCCATCATGAGAATTTGGTCAGTGGCGGCATCTTGAGCAATAGCGGGTATTAGCCCATTAGCATCCCATTTGAGATCGTTTAGCCAATCATTTTGTTCTCTATTTGCCATACTGTGCTTAGTCCTGCTTAACCAGTAATACAACACCCAGTGCTACAAGTATTAAGTGGGCTTCACTTGCATTTAGTATGACGTTATACCAATCAGGAATCCACAAACCAATAAGGCCAACCGCGAGTGTTGCACCGCCAACCCACTGCTGGATTCTACGGCGTTGTTGCTTATGCCGTGCTTCTTCAAGTTGTTGCTGATAGTGATGTTGATGAGCAACATAACCCTCAACGGCTTTGACGACTGTCTGTGAGAGCAGTGGAGCTTGTTCCAGTAAGTCAGGTGCTTTTGTATGCAGTGACTTTAATAGGCCCACTGGACCAATACGCTTTTTCATCCATTGTTCAAGAAAAGGTTTAGCGGTTGACCAGAGGTCTAGCTCAGGGTATAGCTGTCGACCAAGACCTTCTATATTGAGCAGTGTTTTTTGTAACAGTACCAGTTGAGGCTGGACTTCCATATTGAAGCGGCGTGCTGTTTGAAATAGGCGTAATAACACTTGGCCAAATGAAATATCTTTAAGGGGTTTTTGGAATACAGGCTCACATACAGTACGAATTGCGGCTTCCAGTTCATTCACCCTGGTCTTTTTAGGTACCCAGCCAGAATCAATATGTAGTTGAGCAACCATTCGGTAGTCTTGCTTAAAAAAAGCAATGAGGTTGCGAGCCAGATAGCTTTGATCCTCAGGAGTGAGTGAGCCACATATTCCACAGTCGATCGCAATATAACAGGGATTACTGGGGTCTTCTGTTGCCACAAAAATATTGCCTGGATGCATATCTGCATGAAAGAAACTATCCCGAAAGACCTGAGTAAAGAAAATTTCTACACCACGCTCAGCTAGTTTTCGCATATTGGTGCCTTGCGCTAACAATGCTTCAACATTGGCAACAGGGATACCGTGAATCCGCTCCATCACCATGACCTGGGTAGACGTGAAGTCCCAATACACTTGTGGTACATAGAGTTTGTCTGACTCCGCAAAATTACGGCGGAGCTGTGAAGCATTTGCGGCTTCACGTTGCAGGTCTAACTCATCAAAAATAGTATTTTCATAGTCTTGCACAACTTCCAGGGGACGAAGTCGTCGGCCTTCGCGAGAGACCAAAACAATAATGCGTGCTAAGAGATAAAGTAAGGCAATGTCTTGTCGTATAACTTTGTTGATTCCAGGGCGAATGACTTTTACAACAACCTGTTGTCCATCTGGTAATTCTGCAGCATGTACTTGAGCCACCGAGGCTGAAGCCATAGGTGCTGCAGAGAATGAGGTAAACACTTCTGAAACAGGTCGTTGCAGGCTTGCTTCAATAATTTTAATAGCCTCTTCGCTGGCAAAAGGTGGGACTTGGTCTTGCAGCTTTTGCAGTTCTTGGGCAACGTCATCTGGGAGCAAGTCTCGGCGAGTCGATAATAACTGGCCAAACTTAACGAAAATAGGACCGAGTTCTTCTAAAGCCAAGCGTAAACGCTCTGCCCGTGGGCGTTGATTTCGGACGAACCAGCGCCACGGTAAGCACCAAAATGCCAATCGCAAGTAAAAGGGCAGTGGGGCATCGTCTATCAAGTTATCTAAACGATACTTGGCAGTAACATAAATGATTTTGAGCAGGCGGGGAATCTGAACCACGGCTAGTCCTGTTGAGGCGCGTTTTTAAATTGTTGCTGGAGGCGAGCAAGCCGATATTCAAGTTGCTCTGTATCTGATTGCAGTTGAGCCAGGTCTTCTTGAAATATCTCTACCGCATTTCGAGGTGGGAGTTCTCTCAGCTCTTCTTGTAAATATTCTGTGATATTTTGCTGTAATGTTAACCGGGTATATTGCAGCCAATGGAGACCACTTTTCAAACCGTTAGTGACTTTATGCGCTAAAAGTGGACCTATGAGCTTGGCAACCATGGCTTCCCAGTCAAGCTCGCTTTCTTGAATGGTATGATGAATAGCCATGATAAAGTCAGTGTTGCCAGCTAACTGTAAGCGCTCATGTAAAGTGTTATCTGCCGTTGATTTGTGGAGGAGGAGGCGCAGTAAATCAACACCTTCACCGGTGATACAGGCAGTCAGGTTACTTTCGTGATGGCTATGCAGATTAACGCCTTGCAGCGTAAATGATATGTAAAAAGTTAATTTAGGTTGTGTACTTTGGATACACAGTGTTTCACCACTAAAATGTGCAAGGCGCTGCTGAGTGAGTGGATCAAGCGCCAGTAACTCATTTACCACCTTTTCCATGGCGGCATACAAAGCTGTATTAACAGTAATGCTCATACTTCTGACTCCCTTCTACTTCGCAACTTATTTATAAATGTGCTAGTCAGGGTAAAAGTGCTAGCTTGATAAATGCGTGCTAATTAAACACGGAGCGGTAGCTCAAGTTGATTTTATAAATTTAATGAAAGCATGACACTATGGTTTCGTTCCTTTATGCAGTGCGACTATACCTCCCGTCATATTGTGATAGCTCGTGCGAACAAACCCGGCATCTTTCATCATTCGTTCTAATGTTTCCTGGTCAGGGTGCATACGGATAGATTCAGCAAGATAGCGATAGCTGTCACTGTCCTTGGTGATTAACTTGCCCAGCAAAGGTAGTACCGCAAATGAGTAAGCATCATACATCTTACTCATTATAGGGTTATTGGTTTTGGAGAACTCAAGGATCAGCAAGCGCCCGCCAGGCTTTAGTACCCTGTGCATGGACTTAAGTGCTTCTTCTTTATGAGTCACATTACGTAAACCAAAAGCAATGGTAATACAGTCAAAGGTATTATCCGCAAAGGGCAGTTTTTCTGCATCTGCTTGTACATACTCAACATTACCGCAAACTCCTCGATCAATGAGTCGGTCACGACCTACCTTCAGCATTGAGTCATTGATATCGGCGAGAACGACTTGGCCATCCACTCCTACAAGGTTGGCGAATTTAAGGGTGAGGTCACCTGTGCCGCCTGCAATATCTAATACTTTATTGCCTGTGCGAACACCACTAAGCTCAATGGTAAAGCGTTTCCAGATTCGATGAATGCCCATCGACATGAGATCATTCATCAGATCATATTTTGGCGCTACAGAGTGGAAAACATCAGCGACTAACTTGGCTTTTTCGCTTTCATTAACTTGTTGGTATCCAAAATGGGTCGTGTTCTGATGGCCATCTGATGGCTTATTATTTCCAGACATACGCGCCTCTATCAATGGAAAAAGTAAAATAGTTTTTGAGTGAAGGTAGGGTTTTTCCTATTGGAAAGATGCCTATCCATGTAATGATGTTTAGAAATATACCCTTCACAAATGACTTTACCGCTTTGTGATCATTGATCTTCACTCCAATCACCTATTATTTACAGGTTTATGGGGCCTTACAGAAAAAACAGTGGTATTGGGTATAGAGCGTGGAAATCAGCCTTTACTCAATAAATTTAATAACACTCACATCTGGGTCTCTACTTGCTCCAGCGTGGTGAAGCTGTTGCAGATAGTTATCCCAGTATTGTTGCTGATGACAACATAAGTCGTACAAATAGTCCCAGGTAAATAGTCCGCTATCATGGCCATCATCAAAGGTGATTTTTAACGCATAATGACCAATAGGCTCAACCTGTTGTATGTTCACTAAACGCTTTCCTGTTTGCAATACAGCTTGGCCTTGGCCGTGGCCACGAACTTCCGCTGAGGGAGATAATACTCTTAATAATTCACACGATAATTCAAACTGTTCGCCATTGCCGTATGAGAGGCTTATCTTACGTGATTTTTTGTGGAGTTTGATATCGGTCAGCAAAGGTGTATTCATAGTGTTGCTGGTGATCGTGATTGTTTCAGATGATAGCTCGCGTTGATTGTAGACTACTCTTAGGCAGATTGGGAGAGAGGTTTTAGCTGGTAAGCCTATAGACGCAGTGGAAGGGCGCTATTTTGAGAATTAAAGTAGAGAAGAAATACATCATAAAGGATCTGAATGAGCTTAAAGTGATAAAGCTCATTCAGAAACAACATAGAGTTTGGTTTTGCTAAGTTACTATAAAATGTAGCGACTTAAGTCTTCATCTTGAGCCAGTTTGCCTAAATGCTCATCAACATATTTGGCATCAATTGCAAGTGGCTTATCATTGTACTCTGAGCTTAAGTCTGCAGCACTGAAAGATATTTCTTCTAATAGTCGTTCCATCACCGTATGTAGGCGGCGAGCACCAATATTTTCAGTACTTTCGTTGACTTGCCATGCTACTTCTGCAATACGTGTGATTGCATCTGTCTTGAATTCAACATTCAGACTTTCAGTCGCAATCAGTGCTTGATATTGCTCTGTGAGAGATGCATCAGGCTCTGTCAAAATACGCTCAAAATCCTGAACAGTCAGTGCATTAAGCTCAACCCGAATGGGTAGACGGCCTTGCAATTCAGGAATTAAGTCTGAAGGCTTGGACAAGTGGAATGCACCCGAGGCAATAAAAAGTATATGATCTGTTTTGATCATGCCAAATTTAGTGTTGATGGTGCAGCCTTCGATTAAAGGTAGCAAGTCACGCTGTACACCCTCACGGGACACATCCGCATTGCTGCCAGCAGAACGCTTGGCAACCTTGTCAATTTCATCAAGAAAGACAATACCATTTTGTTCAACAGACTCAATGGCACTGGCTTTAAGCTCATCTTCATTAACCAGCTTAGCTGCTTCCTCATCCTGAACCAGTTTGAACGCATCCTTTATTTTTAGTTTGCGTGCTTTTTTCCTGCTTGAGGACATATTGGAAAAAATATTTTGCAGCTGGCTTGTCATTTCTTCCATGCCTGGAGGAGCCATAATTTCTACGCCTACAGGGGAATCTTTGACTTCAATTTCAATTTCTTTGTCATCAAGCTCGCCTTCTCGTAATTTTTTACGGAAGACTTGTCGAGTGCTTGAGCTTTCACGCTCTTGAGCACTGTCTTCAAAGCTGCGAGCGGGTGGTAGTAACGCATCCAGAATACGTTCTTCGGCAGCATCTAACGCAAGATGTTTTACGCGTTCCATAGCTTGCTCACGCTTCATTTTGATAGCTGCATCTACCAGGTCACGCACGATCGATTCAACATCGCGCCCTACATAACCTACTTCAGTAAATTTGGTGGCTTCAACTTTAATAAAGGGAGCATTAGCCAGTTTAGCCAGGCGACGGGCGATTTCAGTTTTACCCACCCCTGTAGGGCCAATCATTAAGATATTTTTAGGGGTTATTTCATTACGCAGATCAGCATTGACCTGCATTCTACGCCAGCGATTACGTAATGCGATCGCTACAGCTCTTTTGGCTTCAGCCTGGCCAATAATATGTTTGTCCAGCTCGTGAACAATTTCCCGTGGAGTCATATTTGACATGGTAAACCTGTGATATCTAAAAGGTAAATCTTACTCACAATACGACGTGTCGTGCTCTTGTGTCCTGGCTCAGCGTTTACTCACAATCAAGCTCTTCAATGGTGCGATTGTGGTTGGTGTAGATACAAATATCTCCAGCGATCTCCAGGCCTTTTTCCACAATGTCGCGAGCGGATAATTCAGTGCTTTCTAGTAGAGCGCGAGCAGCAGATTGAGCAAATGGACCTCCTGAGCCAATAGCAATTAACCCATTTTCAGGTTCAACAACATCACCGTTACCTGTGATAATGAGCGAGGCTTTTGAGTCTGCAACTGCCAATAAGGCTTCTAAGCGTCTAAGGGCTCGGTCTGTACGCCAGTCTTTTGCTAGTTCGACGGCCGCTCGTACTAAGTGACCTTGATGTTTTTCCAGTTGTGCTTCAAAACGTTCAAACAAGGTGAATGCATCAGCGGTTCCACCAGCGAAACCCGCAATCACGTTGCCATTGTATAACCGTCTTACTTTGCGAGCATTTCCCTTTAAGACGGTATTACCCAGGGTCACTTGGCCATCACCACCAATAACGACTTTACCATTACGACGTACAGACAGGATGGTTGTGCCTCGATACTGTTCCAATGTGAACTCCTCTGATCTTGCTTGGAAATAACGCTGTCTGAACATATTCAGTTTGCCGAAATATTGTCTAACTCTCTGTGTATTAAGAAGACAATACTGGCATGGGCCAAAATACGCTTGTCTGCACCAAAAGTGAGCTGGTGAGTTCGGTTGGTTCAGTGCGTCATAATGGAGCCTGGTAACAGGCTCAGGTATGTTTTCAATATGGGGTAATTAATGAATAATTCAAGTACACCAGGCGAGGGGAAAATGCTACTTAAGCTGAAGCGCAATAGCGTCAATATTATGCTGTGCTAAATTGCCCTTAACACTCACCATTTGTTGCTTATTGGCAAATGGTCCCACTTGCACACGATACCAGGTTTCTCCATTACGAATGTTAACAGGTTGGGTCTGTGCAGTTAGACCGAGCAGTATGAGTTCTGCGCGTCGACGGTCTGCATCCTGTCGGCTCCTAAACGATCCAGCCTGAAGCGCGTACTGAGTTTGAGCTGCTTTTTCAGGGGGGGTAGGGGCTGGGCCTTCTTTTTTAGGCTGTGTTAATTTGGCTGGTAGTACTTCATTGTCTTCAACATTTTGTACAACGGTTTCAGACTCCGTTAATAGCGTATAAAAGTCAAAGACAGCTTTAGATGTACTACCTGATTGCTGCTCTGAAGCAGGCTTATTACTGGTAGTGACCTTTTTGCGAATATCACTCGCATTAGGAACGAGCTTGATCAGAAAAGCTAAAAAGAGTCCAACCACAACACCTGTGACTAACCAAGGGAGTCCAGAGGGGCGTGCTTGTTGAGTTTGTTTGGGTTTACGACTTGCACCGCGTTTAGACATAGTTTTATGTTTCTTACTTACCTATGTGAAAAGATTATCAAAAAATTGAAAAATGTCTTCCTTCGTTTTTGAATTACATGCCACATGCTGAATTTAACATCTATTAGTAGTATATATAGTTTGTTAATTTAATAGACTATATATATTGCAGGTGTATTCAGTTTAGTCATTAAAAGTTTGAGATTTATTGTTTAGATATGGCACTTGAGATGTATTCTGAAGGCAGCAATTGATGTGTATTATGCCAAAGCTTATTTGAATTATCAGTAGCCGAACACTAAAGTTGTTTTGATGTCAAGATTCGGCTAGTATGCACGCGCTATGAAACATATTTTAGGTAAGACAGTACAGAATTTTTATGGAGGTGTTACGCCCATAACTCTTTATTGGGGGACATCTGCATTATTACCATTCCGACGAGGCTTTTCATTACTGCAGTTATGATGGCAAGCCTGTCGGTCTGTGCTCGTAGAATGTAACACAAGCCCGATTAGCATTGCTAATCGGGCTTTTTGCTTATGCATCTGGTAACAGCAAACAAAGGAAATCTGATGAACATTCGCCAGTTTTTAGAATCCGAAGTTAGCCGGGCGTTAGTTGCCGCTGGGGCACCAGAAGGAACTCAAGCAATGGTACGAACCAGCGCGCGAGCCAACTTCGGTGACTATCAGGCTAATGGAGTAATGGGTGCTGCGAAAAAGCTTGGCAAGAATCCTCGTGAACTGGCTGAAGATGTAATTCGACAACTCAGTTTGGCTGATGTGGCTGAAAACATAGAGATCGCAGGCCCTGGCTTTATTAACATATTTTTAAAGCCCGAATGGATGCAGCAGCAACTCCAACATTGGACAACAGATCCTAGAGTTGGGGTGCCTAAAGCAGATAAATCAAAGACGATTGTAATTGACTATTCTTCGCCTAACTTAGCAAAAGAAATGCATGTAGGTCATTTGCGTAGCACCATCATTGGTGATGCCGTGACTAGAGCCTTTGAATTTTTAGGTCATAAAGTTGTTCGGCAAAACCACGTAGGTGACTGGGGAACCCAGTTTGGGATGCTGATTGCTTATATGGAGCGGTTAGCCGCAGAAAACCCTGATGCGGTTTCTATGGAACTGTCTGATCTGGAAACTTTTTATCGCGATGCTAAAAAGTCTTTTGATGAAGATCCAGAATTTGCTGAAGTGGCTCGTGAATATGTGGTTAAGCTGCAAAGTGGTGATGAGCATTGCAAAAAGCTATGGGAAAAGTTCATTGATATCTCATTGAACCATAGTGAAGAAATTTACCGTCGGCTCAACGTGTCACTGACACGTGATAATGTTATGGCTGAAAGTGCCTATAACGATGATTTGCCTAACGTGATTAAGTTACTTGAGGAAAAAGGCCTACTAACTGATGACCAGGGCGCTAAGGTTGTCTTTTTGGATGAGTTTAAAACCAAAGACGGCGACCCAATGGGTGTCATTATTCAGAAAAAAGATGGTGGCTTTTTATATTCAACAACAGACTTGGCAGCTATACGTTATCGTTGTCATACACTGCATGCTGATCGTGTACTGTATTATGTTGACGCACGACAAGCGCAGCATTTTGAGCAGGTTTTCTCAATTTGTAAAAAAGCTGGATTTTCTACACCTCGCTGTTCGCTAGAACACCATGCTTTTGGCATGATGCTAGGTGATGATGGCAAGCCTTTTAAAACCAGAGCGGGTGGGGTTGTAAAACTTGCAGAGTTATTAGATGAAGCTGAAGATCGTGCAGCTACATTGATAGCACAGAAAAGTCCTAACTTAGATGAGGAGCAAAAAGTAGACGTTATTCGTGCTGTTGCAATGGGCGCGATTAAGTATGCTGACCTTTCTAAGAATCGTACCAGTGATTACATTTTCAACTGGGATAATATGCTGGCGTTTGATGGTAATACAGCGCCTTATATTTTGTATGCTTACACTCGTGTAAAAAGTATTTTCCGGAAAGCCAGCGTGCAAATGGAAGACTTGTCAGGTGAGTTGATGGTAGCCACGTCTGAAGAGCGTACGTTGGCAATGAAGTTGATGCAGTTTCATGAAACCCTTGATGTTATGGTCGCTGAAGGCCAGCCACATCTGTTATGTGGCTACTTATATGATGTAGCGGGTACATTTATGACCTTCTATGAAGCTTGTCCAGTGAATAAGCCTGGTGTGGAAGAAGCAACTAAACAGAGTCGTTTACTGCTTTGTGCATTAGTGGCTAATACCCTTAAAGCAGGGCTTGATGTGTTGGGTATTGATACGGTTGAGCAAATGTAAAATTTTTTACTGTAGTTGGTTGTGAAAAAAGGGCTTTTTTAAAGCCCTTTTTTTGTTGTGTTTTACATCATATCCTGAGGGTCAATGTCCACAGACCAGCGTACTTTACGAGCAAGTTTAATCATCGCTTGAGTTCCACTTTCAAGTTGATGGGTGGCAAAAGTAATCGCTGAGTGCAGTGGTTGTCGGGAGAGACTGCTGATGAGCAGTTGCCATCGATACCAACTCTGCCTTTTTTCCATGGGGGCTGGAAGGGGGCCAAGCAACGTAACGCCTAGAGGACCATTCAAGTTATTGTACTGCAGGAAATGATCAATTAATTCTCGAAGTTGAAGCAATAGCTGCTCACCATCTTCTTGGTTTTTACACTCGACTCGAAATAGTCCTAAATAGCTGTAGGGCGGTAAGCTAAGCTTTTCTCGTTCAGCTAACAGTGTTTTTGTAAAAACCTCATACCCTTCTGTGACTAAGCTATTTAGTATCGGACTTTCAGGGTGATGAGTTTGTATAATCACTTCCCCTGCTAGTTTTCCCCTACCGGCTCGCCCCGCTACTTGAGTCACGAGTTGTCCCAATCTTTCTAAGCCACGAAAATCAGTACTGAACAGCCCTGAATCTGCATCCAGAATGGCAACCAGCGTCACTTTAGGAAAATGATGACCTTTGGCCAGCATTTGAGTACCTACCAGGATGGCGGGCTTGCCTTGGTGTATATCACTAAAGAGTTGTTGTAAACGGGTTTTACCTCGTGTGCTGTCACGATCGATGCGAATAATGGGAATAGGGTCAAACTGACTCAGTAGAAAGTCTTCAATACGCTCAGTGCCAGCACCCACAGGAAATAGACTTGAAGTGTTACAGTGCCCACAGCGTACAGGAATAGATTGCTGATGGTCACAGTGATGGCAGTGTAAATGAGGTGGCTGACGGTGAATGGTGAGGTGAGCATCACAGTCAGGACAGTCTGCAACCCACCCACACTCATGGCAAAGTAGAGTAGGTGCATAGCCTCGACGATTAATAAAAATGAGTACTTGCTGACCTTTTTCCAGGTGTTGCGTTATTTTTTGCTGTAATGCTGAAGATAAGCCTGCCTGTAACGTTTCCCCTCGAATATTAAGCAGCTCTATGCTGGGAGGTTTAGCTTGTCCTGCTCGCTGATTTAAATGTAACTGTCGGTAGCGATGGGTTTTAGCATTATGAATAGACTCTAGGGATGGGGTTGCACTACCCAGTACAATAGGAATGTTGGCTTGTCTGGCGCGATAAATAGCAATATCGCGGGCTGAGTAGCGTAAACTGTCTTGCTGTTTATAGGATGCATCATGTTCTTCATCAATGATGATTAAACCAGGCTTAGCGAGGGGGGTGAATACGGCTGATCGTGTACCAATAATAATTCCCACTCGATAATCAATAGCTTTTTGCCAGGCAAGGTAACGCTCACTATCGTTTAGTCCTGAATGAATAACAGCGATGGGTACTGCAAAACGTTGCTCAAAGCGGTGTAATGTTTGTGGAGTTAAGCCTATTTCAGGAATGAGTACCAGCGCTTGTCTACCAGCTTTTAGCGTTTGCTCAATCAGTTGTAAATAGACCTCTGTTTTGCCGCTGCCAGTAATGCCTTGTAACAAGAATACCTGAAACTGCTGTGTAGCTTGCAGTACCTGCTGTACAACATGAGCCTGCTCGGGGTTCAGAGTTAAGGGTGCTTCATGCAGTATGCTTTGAGGCATGGTATGAAGCGTTGGTAGATTTTCATAAATACACTCTGCTTCTCCTTTTTTCTCCAAAGCTGAAAGCGTTTGGCCGCTGACTCCTAAGCTTTTTAGCATGGGCTCATGTAAGCCTTTTAAATGTTGTTTTAATAACTGCCAGGCAGCCAGTTGTAGCTTAGCATTGCGTGCTATATGGCTAGGGGCTTCTGCATGAGGGTAGGTAAGACGCCATAGTTTTCGAGTTTGTTGAGCAACGGGTTTACCTTGTCGTAACGCCGTGGGAGTGGCAGTACTGATTGTTTCCCCAAGACTATGGTGATAGTAGTGGGCAACCCACCGGCAAAGCTCTAGCAAGTCTCTGGGGATGATGGGGTGTTCATCGAGCACTTGCTCGACACGCTTTAAGTTGGCTAGAGGAATATCTGTTTTCGTGGTAATGCTAATAAGAACGCCAATAAGTTTTCGGGGACCAAAGGGTACTTTGAGTCGAATACCAAGAGTTAAAGAGTCAATACCTGATTTAGGAGGAAGGTAGTCAAATACTCTACGTAACGGGGTTGGCAAGGCCACCTGAAGGTAATGTGTTGGCTCTGACTTGGCGTAGTTGCCCATAATGATGCGATCAATAAAGGTTTAATAAGGCTGCTCAAAATAGCACATCATAACAGGCAATTTCTGTTTAAGCGTAGTGTTCTAGCGCTTGCTATAGATATCCACTATAGGATAAATAATGACCAGTGATTGCTGGAGGTTGCCATTACTATACTTTCTGGTAAGATGCCCGGTCAGTTTTATTTAGGTGGCAATGTACGCTTGCATTTCCACCCTAGCATGCTTTAAGTGCTAAATATATTATTTACATAAGTGCGGTGCCTGACAAAGCGTTTAGGTAGATGGTTCGGGTAGCGGCACATGATGCAAGAGGAAATGTCATGAAAGCAGAAATTCATCCAAATTATGAGACAGTTGACATCACTTGTAGCTGTGGCAATGTAATCAAGACTAAGTCCACTGTCTGCAAAGATTTTAGCATTGAAGTATGCTCTGCTTGCCACCCGTTCTACACTGGTAAACAAAAGATTCTTGATACTGGTGGCCGTGTTGAACGCTTTAAGAAACGTTTTGGTATGCGCACTACACGTAAAGCATAATACCAACGAGCAGATACTTTCTGAGAAGGCGTTGATAATCAGCGCCTTTTTTGTTTTAACCGTTTTTTATCTATCACCTTCAATTGCTTCAACTTCTCCTCCAAGTTCCTTTTCTACTGCAGTTTCTTATCAATCAACAACGCAGCCCAGTTGTATTAAACCCAAAGGAAAACAACAGCTACTCCATAATCCTGTGGTGATTGATGGTGATACCCTCTATGCGAATAAACAAAAAATCCGTCTAATAGGCATTAATACACCTGAGATAGGCTATGATGGCCGCCCCTCAGAGCCTTATGCACTCACGGCAAAAGAAGAAGCCAAGCATTGGTTAGCAAAATACTCAAAACACCTGGTTTTGATAACAGGAAAACAGCAATATGATCACTATGGAAGAAGGTTGGCATATGTTGTTAATCTGCAGGGAGAGCTACTTTCTGAGTATTTATTGCTTAAAGGATTAGGTTTTTATATAGCCATTCCACCTAATATTGACTTGTTGTCTTGTTTTGTTGCAGCTGAGCAGCATGCTCGAAATAACAAGCAAAATATTTGGCAGGATTTGTCACCAACAGGTGCAGATCATATTCGTCAATCTGGCTTTCAGCTTATATATGGCACGGTAACGCAAGTCATTGTTACCCGAAATCATTGGTGGGTAATTTTGGGTGTTAATAATGTGGCATTAAATATTAAGCAGAAGGATCAACACTTTTTCAGTGTGGAGTGGGTCAAAAAGTTAGCGAATACAACAATAGAAGTGCGTGGCTGGTTAATTGATCGGCGAAAAAAAGGGCGTAAACTGCCAAAGCACTATGCTCGTTGGTTGATGCCTGTGAGGCATCCCGCAGTGATTCAGCTAAAAAAATCCTCAATAAGTGTACACTAGTCTTATTGTGCTAATGTCTGGCAACATGCATGAAATTGTAAATGCTCATGAAACGTATCATACCTTCACTCTCTTTTTATAAGAATTTGATCTTGGTTCTGCTGGTAGGGAACTGTTTTTATCTTTCTGGCTGTGCGGTTAACCCTGCAACGGGTGACTATGACTTTGTCTTAATGAGTGAACAGGATGAGCAGAAGGTTGGACGCCAAAATAACCAGCAGATCCGCAAACAGCTTGCCATACTCGAAACCACAGAGTTACAACGCTATGTCCAACAAGTTGGACTTAAGATAGCCCGTGTAAGCCACCGTCCGTCATTGCCTTACCAGTTTGCTGTGATTGATTCTCCTGAAGTGAATGCCTTTGCTTTGCCTGGTGGTTATATCTATGTTTACCGTGGGTTGCTGGCTTATCTGAATTCAGAGGCTGAATTGGCCGCTGTATTGGCGCATGAAATTGCGCATGTAACCGCAAGGCACAGTGTTCAACAGCATGGCATGAGCACTGCCAGTAATGTATTTGGTAAAGTGGTTGCAGCCTATACAGGAATAGGTGTCGCAGGCGATTTAACTAATATTTTAGGTAGTGCTGTCGTGAGAGGATATGGTCGAGAACATGAGCTTGAAGCCGATGGTTTAGGCGCTGCTTATCTCGCTAAAGCTGGCTATAACCCTCAAGCCATGATTAGCGTGGTGAAAATACTGAAACACCATGAAATATGGGCTAAAAAGCAGGCTGAAGCTGAGGGTAAAGAGGTAAGTACTTATCACGGTATTTTTTCAACACACCCTGATAATGACACACGATTACATGAAGTAGTGACAAGTGTAGCCACCACATCTCAAGGACATATGTTTTCTGAGCGATACCTGCAGAAAATAAATGGTTTAGCTTTTGGGGAAAGCGTCAACAGTGGTGTAACTGTCGATAGCCAGTTTTTACATAAACCGATGAACTTTAAATTACGTTTTCCCCACCACTGGAAAATTATTAATACACATGCTCACTTAGTCGCTCATCCTATTGAACAAGAAGCCATTTTTGTTATGGAGCAAGGCCCAATCAAAAATGGTTTTAGACCTGATACTTACTTAAAATCGCTGGCTGACCAGCGTTATCGATTACGAGGAGGGGAGTCTATTCATATAGGCAATACCATTGGTTACACGGCAGTTGTTCAACCTAAGTTGGGTGGAAGCTATATACGTTTGGCGATTTTGTTTCACCAGGGAAAGGTATTTATTTTACAGGGGCAAGTGAAACAGAGTTCAGCATTTACCAGCTATGATGTGGAGTTCTTGCAAATCATTAAGAGCTTTCAACCGCTGCCTCGACAAGATTACCAACGCGCAGAAGGGAAAAAGCTTAGACTTATCAAAGTAACGCCTGGTATAACATTTTCTAAATTGGCAAATAGCAGTCCTTTGAAGGAACATGCTGAGCTTCAACTACGTTTAATCAATGACATGTATCCTAGAGGCGAACCGAAGGTGGGCCAATGGTTGAAGGTAATAAAATAAAACAAGTGTTTTTTAAAGTAGCAAATTTAACATATAAGCTTGGTAACACGTTGACACATGATTAAGTAAAATTGACTATTAAATTTTGTGAGTGTTTATGCAACATTGCCTGCTTGAGGGAGAAATGCCTTTTCTTTAAGCCTTTTAAATTAACAACAAATAATTGGAAAACAACGCCATGTCCGAGGACTTGAGAAACGCTGCACTGGAGTATCACGCCAATCCTATACCAGGAAAAATCAGTATTGAGTTGACTAAACCTGCTGAAACTGCACGACATTTAGCGCTGGCATACAGTCCAGGTGTTGCAGAACCGGTTCGCGAAATCGCCAAAGATCCTGAAAATGCATACAAATACACTGGTAAAGGAAACTTAGTTGCTGTCATTAGTAATGGCTCAGCCATTTTAGGGTTAGGTAATTTAGGCGCTTTGCCGAGCAAACCTGTTATGGAAGGAAAAAGCTTATTGTTTAAGCGCTTTGCAGGTATAAACTCTATTGATATTGAAGTTGACTCCGAAAGCCCACAGGCATTTATCGACACAGTGAAGCGCATTGCCATTAGTTTTGGTGGCATTAATTTAGAAGATATCAAAGCACCAGAGTGTTTTGATATTGAGCGTGAGTTGATCGAGCTTTGTTCAATTCCTGTGTTTCATGATGACCAGCATGGAACGGCTATTGTGACTGCTGCAGGTATGTTGAATGCGTTGGAGCTAGCAGGCAAGTCAATCAGTGATGTTGCTATGGTCTGTTTAGGTGCGGGTGCTGCAGCGATTGCTTGTTCTAAGTTACTTATTTCTTGTGGCATGAAGCCTGAAAATATTTATATGCTTGATCGTAAAGGTGTTATACACAGTGGTCGAACTGACTTAAACCAGTATAAAGCAGCTTTTGCTAATGAAACTTCAAAGCGTACATTAGATGACGCTATCGAAGGCGCTGATGTCTTTTTAGGGCTTTCTGGACCTAATTTGCTGTCTCCTGAACAACTTAAGAAAATGGCACCAAACCCAATTGTGTTTGCCTGTTCAAATCCTGATCCTGAAATTAAACCAGAGCTTGCTTTATCTGTGCGTGATGATGCCATTATGGCTACTGGTCGTTCCGACTATCCTAACCAGGTTAATAATGTATTAGGTTTTCCATTTATTTTCCGTGGTGCGCTAGATGTGAGAGCCACTGTTATTAATGAAGAAATGAAGCTGGCTGCAGTTCATGCGTTAAAAGATCTTGCTAAAGAGCCTGTTCCTGAAGATGTTGTTAATGCTTATGGTGGTAAGTCACTCAGCTTTGGACGTGAATATATTATCCCCAAACCAATGGATATAAGACTGTTGGGCGCGGTATCAGCTGCTGTAGCCAAAGCAGCCGTTGATAGTGGTGTGGCCAAGCTTCCTTACCCAAATCACTATCCTCTGCAGGCGATTGAAGATATTAAGTAGTCTTCGTTAATGAAGCTAACGTATACAGACTAAAAAAAGAGCAAATAAAAAGGCACCTGTTCGGTGCCTTTTTTGTGACTAACGCTTTTCTTTTTTCTTACTAGAAAATCTCTTCTGTTTTGAGAGCATCATCATTGATACTTGGCATTGCAACTGATGGATCATACTCGGGTGCATTTTCTTTTAAGAAAATTTCAAACATTGCTCCTGGGGTTCCTGCAGCCACAGCCATACCCGTTTCTGGATCAACACGAACACGTACCAAGCCATCAGGCTGTGGTAGTGGATGTTCTGGTTTATCAGCTAGCGCTTCAGCCATAAAACGAATCCATACAGGTAATGCGGCTGTACCTCCATACTCTCTTCTACCTAGGGTTTTTGGTTGATCAAAGCCCACCCAAACAGAAGTTGCGATATCGGCATTAAACCCAGAGAACCAGGCATCTTTCTGATCATTTGTAGTGCCTGTCTTCCCTCCAAGATCACTGCGCTTTAATGCCAGTGCTCGGCGTCCTGTACCATGTTTTATAACATCCTGCAGGATGGTATACATAATATAGTTCACTCTTGGGTCCATAATTTGCTGTGCAGGATAAAAGCTGGAACCATCATCATCAGTCACAAGCAGTTCTGCTTCATCCGCTACTTTTGATGGGTCCGGTGATGGTGGACACGTTTTACAGACTTTATACGGCGTAGCCTGGTATACAGTTTCATCCAAGTGATCAATGCGACTGATAAAGTAGGGTTTTACCTGATAACCGCCATTCGCTAATGATGCATAACCTGTGGCAAGTTCCATTGGTGTAAAGTCTGCTGCACCTAATGCAAGTGATAGGTTTGGCACTAGCTTTTTCTCATCAAAACCAAAACGCGTTACATAGTTAATCGCTTTATCAACACCTATTGCTTGCAAGAGGCGGATAGATACAAGGTTACGAGATAAATAAAGTGCTTTGCGTAATCTGGTTGGTCCAAAAAACTTACCTCCCGCATTTTCTGGGCGCCAAACTTTCAAGTTAGCATCAGGCATAACAATAGGTGCATCATTGATGGTTGTTGCAGCCGTAAAACCATTCTCTAAGCCTGCACTGTAAATAAAGGGTTTGAAGTTTGAACCTACTTGACGAGCCGCTTGTGCTGCTCGGTTAAACTTACTGTGGCTATAATCAAATCCACCTACTACCGCGATAACTGCACCATCAGAGGGATTTAGAGAAACTAACGCACCTTGTACCTCAGGAGTATGACCAAGCTCGTAAGTGTCCTTACCACTTGGTTTAAATAACCTAATCAGGTCACCCACATTCACAACTTCTGCTGGGGATTTTGGCTGAGAACCCAGAGAGTTGACATTACGATAGCGACGTGCCCATTTCAGTCCTTCCCAGCTAACACTGGCAGGACCGTTTTTCATCATGACATCAATTGAGTCAGGACCGATATGCGTTACAATGGCAGGTTCCAGATTGCCAACAGTTGATGTTTGTTTTAGTTCTTTTTGCCAGGCTTCTTCATTGTACTCTGTGGGTGGTAATTGCTTCTCAGGGCCTCTATAGCCATGGCGCTGCTCATATTCCAACAAGCCTAAGTGTATGGCTTCCTGAGCAGAATTTTGAAGCCTACTGGATACGGTGGTGTAAACGGTGTAGCCATCAGTGTAAGCGTGAGAACCAAAGCGTTCAACCATGTCCTGGCGAACCATTTCTGCTAAGTAGGGTGCTTCTAGCTCAATTTTAAGTCCATGATAACTCGCGGTGATTGGTTCTGCGACCGCAGCATCATACTCATCTTGACTTATAAAGCTGAGGAAATGCATACGTCCTAAAATCCAGTTTCGGCGCTCTAAAGCGCGTTCAGGGTTTACTATGGGGTTATATGCCGAAGGAGCCTTAGGTAATCCTGCAATCATTGCAAATTGAGCTAAACTGAGTTGATCAATGGGTTTGCCATAATAAACCTGAGCAGCGGCAGCAATACCGTAAGCTCGGTTACCCAGGTAGATTTTATTCATGTAGAGCTCAATGATGTCACCTTTGGTGAGTTCCTTTTCAATCTGTAAGGCCAGTAGGATTTCATTGAACTTACGGGAGAAGACCCGTTCTCTGCTGAGGAAAAAGTTACGGGCAACCTGCATGGTGATAGTACTACCACCAGATTGTATGGCACCGCTTTTTAAGAGCTGAGCAACGGCTCGACCCAGACCTTTTGGGTCAACGCCATTGTGAGAAAAGAAACGGTTGTCCTCTGCAGCAACAAACGCATTGATCATTTGTTTGGGTGTGTCTTCGAAAGCAATAGGTGCGCGCCTTTGCTCACCAAACTCACCAATGAGTTTGTTATCGCTGGAGTATATCCGTAATGGGGTTTGCAAATTAATGTCACGTAAACTTTCAACAGATGGCAATGCTGGGCTAAGGTATAGGTATACACCCGTCAAAATGAGGAATGTGCCACATATTAAGAGAAAAGTGGTCCAAATAAAAAATCTGATCAGTGTCACAGTATTCCTCGTTTTTTTCTAGACATATTAAGGAGTTAGCGAAGTGGTTAATCAATTTTGCATTGTTTTAGTATCGATTATAAGGACTTTTTTTGCATTTCATATAATTGCGCGAATGTAAAGTCTGGTATTTAATGTAAATAATGAGCTTTTAACTGTAAGTGGCCGTCTTGATAGGGAATTATCCGTGTTAGGGTTCCTCAATAAGAAATCAAAGCCCGTTTTGGGGGTAGACATTAGCTCCACATCTGTCAAGTTGTTAGAGCTAAGTCGAAGTGGTAACCGATTCAAAGTAGAGGCGTATGGTGTAGAGCCTTTGCCGGAGAACTCGGTTGTTGAAAAAAACATCAACGACGTTGATGCTGTTGGCGAGGCTATTGCCAAAGCACTCAAAAAGTCGCGCAGTAGCTGTAAAGACGCTTCGGTAGCGGTTGCAGGCTCTGCAGTCATTACCAAACACATCGAAATGGATGCCTCGCTTTCTGAAGATGAAATGGAAAATCAGATTTCGGTAGAGGCTGACCAGTATATACCTTATCCACTTGATGAAGTAGCCATTGATTTTGAAGTTCAAGGTGTGTCACAGCGTAACTCTGAGATGGTTGACGTGTTATTAGCAGCATGTCGGCGGGAAAATGTGGAGATGCGTGAGGCTGTGCTTGAACATGCAGGGTTGACTGCGAGAGTAGTGGATGTTGAAGCTTATGCTATGGAAAGAGCATTTGAGCAAATTGCCAAGCAATTAAATCTGGATGATGAGCATCAGACTGTAGCCATTGTGGATATAGGCGCCACAATGACGACGTTGAGTGTACTGCACGAAGGGAAAACCATCTATACCCGAGAACAGTTGTTTGGTGGTCGACAGCTTACAGAAGAAATACAGCGACGTTATGGACTCTCTTTTGAGGATGCAGGGCTGGCAAAAAAACAGGGTGGTTTGCCTGATGACTATGAGTCTGAGGTGTTAATTCCTTTCAAAGAAGCTGTTGTTCAGCAGGTTTCCCGGTCATTGCAATTCTTCTACTCATCTAGCCAGTTTAACGATGTTGATTATATTGTCCTTGCTGGCGGTACATCGTGTTTAACTGATCTGGATAATTTGGTTCAGGAAAAAATTGGTAATTCAACAACGATAGCAAACCCATTTGCGGATATGGCGGTTGCTAGTCGAGTCAATGCAACGGCTTTAAGTAACGATGCACCTGCAATGATGATTGCCTGTGGTTTGGCCATGAGGAGTTTTGACTGATGGCAAAAATAAACCTTCTTCCATGGCGGGAAAAGCGAAGAGAAGAGCGGAAAAAACACTTTTTAACTGCGCTGGGGATAACAGTTGCGGTGGCTGCTGGATTGGTATTTTTAGGGGACCGACAGATTAATGGGGCCATTTCAAACCAGCAGGGACGGAATGATTTTTTAAAAAAAGAAATTGCCGCACTGGATACAAAAATTACTGAAATTAAAGAATTGAAAAAAAGGCGAGAGCAATTACTTGAGCGGATGAATGTTATCAAACGTTTGCAAGGAGATCGTCCCATTATTGTCAGAGTATTTGACGAGCTTGTTCGGGTTATTCCTGATGGTGTGTATTTTAACAACCTTGCGCTTTCAGGTAATAAACTTGCGATTACAGGAATAGCTGAGTCTAATAATCGTGTTTCAGCTCTGATGCGACAGTTTGATAGCTCTAAATGGTTTAAAGAGCCTAATTTAACATCAGTGAAAAGAGATCCTGCGAATAAGTCTATGAACCAATTCGTTATGGCGGTGTTAAAGACAACGCCTGAAGCTGATAAAAAAGATAAGGAGGAGTAACTATGAGTGTTGCTGATTCCTTTAAAAATATAAATGAGCTAGATCTTGAAAATGTTGGATCATGGCCAGCGCCGATAAAAATCGTTGCAGCAATTATTCTTTTTGGCGCTGTATTATTTTTAGGCTATAAATTTCATTTAGAAGAATTAAATAATCGATACGAAACGGTTCAGAAAGAAGAAGATCAGTTAAAAGAACAGTTCAAAATTAAAGCATTCCAGGCTGCAAACCTTGATGCTTATAAAACTCAGATGGTGGAGATGGAGCGTACATTAGGTGATTTGGTTAAACAACTACCTACAGATACAGAAGTTCCTGGTCTTTTAGAAGACATTAGCCGTGCAGGTTTAAGAAGTGGTCTATACTTTAATTCAATTGACCTGCTGCCAGAAGTTACAAAAGAGTTTTACATTGAGCTACCCATTGACATAAGAGTTCAGGGTAATTATCACGACTTAGGGAACTTTGTAAGTGCTGTTGCAAGTTTATCAAGAATTGTAACGTTAAATGACTTTGAAATTAATCCTCAGCAAAATAATGCTGAAATACTGACGATGAGAATTACTGCTAAGACTTATCGTTATAACGATAAGACTGAAGGAAACTAGGGGCTGGATATGAGCGGTTACACTAAAGTTTCCCTGGTAGCGTTATTGAGCAGTGCTGTGTTACTGGCTGGTTGTACGAGTAGGGAGTATGAAGATTTACAATCATTTATGGATGAAGTGAGAGCTCGACCAAAAGGGAATATACCACCTATTCCAATCGTTAAACCGTATGAAGCATTCACTTATAGTGCATCGGGGTTACGAAGTCCTTTTATAGCACCTATTCAGGTGACAGAAAAGGAAGATCAACAGGAGTCGTCGGTTAAGCCGGATTTTAACCGTCCAAAACAGTATTTGGAAAATTTTGGTATAGAAACATTCCAGATGGTTGGCAGTATCAGTAACGATGATGGTTTTTGGGCTTTGATTCGAGGAGGGGGAGGTGTCCATCGAGTCAAAGAGGGAGATTACTTAGGACGAAATCACGGCAAAATTATTTCAATTTCGGAGACAGAAATAAAAGTGACGGAAATTGTCCCAAGTGGTAAAGATAAGTGGGTAGAACGCCCTAGAACAATTGCATTAAATGAAGGGTAGGCCATTAAAGCACATCTTCGGGGGAAGTCTGTTTTATTCAATTCACTACTCCAGTGCTGGCTGTGCGAACTTTACACAGTAATGTGTAAGGCATGGAATCGCCCGCCTTTAAGGATTGGCTTGGAAACATTAATGCATATTTTTTTATAAATATGCTGGCGATTGCGGAATGAATTCGCTTGTTTATTAATGTTGAGCTGCTCTGGTTAAGGTTATTCAAGACTCAGTGATAATCGTGGTATTCAATAACATTGGTGGGTAAGTATGAACACCATACGCTTAAAAAAAGCTGGTTTGGCAATAGCCACTGTTTTGGCTTTCAACTCCTGGCAGGCGTTGGCATCAGTCATTACAGATCTGGATGTAGCCTCTCTTCCGGGGGAGAAAGTTGAATTAAAACTGCAGTTTGATGGTGCAGTGCCAACACCGAAAGGGTATACAGTTGAACGCCCTGCACGAATTTCTATTGATTTACCTGGTACACAGAGTGGCCTGGCGAAGAAATTCAATGAAATTGGTTTTGGTAATACAAAAAGTATTACTGTCTTAGAAACAAAAGATAAAACACGCCTGGTTGTTAACTTAAATCAACCGGCTAAATATGCGACTAGGATTGATGGCAATAATTTATATATTTTAATTGGGACGGAAGGGCAGGATCTGGCTGCTGCGCAACAGACTTCCCGGCCGGCTACACAGGCAAAATATACTCAAACTCCGCCAGCAGTTAGCAATAAACAAACAAGAAAAAAATTATATAACAGGAATGTCAAAGCTATTAGTAGTATTGACTTTGAACGCGGTACAGAAGGTGAGGGAAATATTGTTATTCAATTATCGAATCCTAATGTGCCCTTGGATATGAATGAACAAGGTGGACGGATTCGTTTAGAATTTCCTGAAACGCAAATCCCTACAAATTTACGTAATCGTCTAGATGTAGTTGATTTTGCAACACCAGTACACTACATCGATGCTACGGTAGAACGTGGTAATGCCGTTATCACAATCGAGCCAGAAGGCGAATATGATTATTTGGCTTACCAAACAGATAATACACTCACTATCAGTGTAAAATCTTTAACGGCTAAAGAAGTTGAACAATTAAAGAGAGACCGTGCGCTTTATACGGGAGAGAAGTTATCCCTTAATTTCCAAAATATTGATGTTCGATCTGTATTACAATTAATTGCTGATTTCACTGATTTAAACTTAGTGGCCAGTGATACGGTTGCAGGTGATATTACACTCCGTCTCCAAAATGTTCCCTGGGATCAAGCGCTTGATCTTGTTTTAAAGGCGAAAGGATTGGATAAACGGCAAGTGGGTAACGTGTTAATGGTTGCCCCAGCAGAAGAAATTGCTGCACGAGAAAAGCAAGAGCTGGAAAATAATCAACAAATAGAAGAGCTTGCTCCGACATACACGGAGCTAGTGCAAATTAACTTTGCTGATGCGAATGAAATAGCGGGTATTTTACAAGGTTCTTCTGGAGAAGGTGGTGTTCAGTTACTTTCTGAAAGAGGTACGGTGCAGGTTGTTAATCGCACTAATAGTCTTTTAATAAAAGATACGCGGGCCAAGCTGGATGAAATGCGGGATTTGCTTACAAAAATCGACATTCCTATCAAGCAAGTGATGATTGAAGCTCGGATTGTTACGGCTGATGTTGATGTTTCTAGTGACTTAGGGATTGAATGGAGTGGTGGTAAGGTTAAGAAAGGTGGTAAGTGGCGGTTAGGCGGGACTGGAGATGAAAATACTACAGGATCAACTACTCCTGGCAATAACACCTTAGTTAATTTACCTCTCTCTCCTGCTACAAGTACATTCAGTATTGGTTTTGTATCTAATAGTGCAATATTGAATTTAGAGTTGAGTGCCGTTGAGTCTGAAAATAAAGGAGAGCTGATTTCTCAGCCCAAAGTTTTAACTCAGGATAAGCAAACAGCAAGGATTGAGACCGGCCAAGAGGTTCCTTATCAAGAAGCAAGTTCCAGTGGTGCAACATCAACCTCTTTCAAAAAAGCAGTGTTATCTCTAGAGGTCACGCCCCAAATTACACCTGATGGACATATTTCTCTTAAAGTTGCTGTGACGAAAGATGCTGTTGCTGAGACTGAATTTAATGGTGCGCCAGCTATTGATACCAATGAAGTAAACACGACAGTACTTGTACCTGATGGTGAAACGTTAGTGTTAGGTGGTGTTTTTGAAGAAACAAATAGACAAGTAGACAGTAAAGTACCCTTTTTAGGTGATTTACCTGCAATCGGTCGATTATTTCGTAGAACAACAGATAATAATAAGAAAGAAGAACTGCTGATTTTCATTACGCCTAGAATTGTTGATAATGCGCTAACAAAACGCTAATTGACATGTATAGGCCATGATTAAAACGAGTATCTTTTTAGTTGGCCCGATGGGTGCTGGTAAAAGCACCATCGGGCGTTTGCTTTCTAAAGCTTTAGATGTTGAGTTCAAAGACTCTGATCGTGAAATAGAAGCGCGAACGGGTGCTGATATCCCCTGGATTTTTGATGTAGAAGGGGAAGAAGGTTTTCGTGACAGAGAATCAGCTATGTTGGAAGAGCTTACTCAACAGAATGGAATGATTTTGGCGACAGGTGGTGGCGCTGTTTTACGGGAAAAAAATCGTCGTATGTTATTACAGAGTACTGGTACGGTGATTTACTTGTATACGAGTGTTGAGCAACAACTAGCACGAACATTTCGAGATAAACGACGTCCATTACTACAAAACGAGAACCCTCAAGCGGTTTTAGCGAAATTGATGAAAATTCGTGACCCATTGTATAGAGAAGTGTCTGACTATATTATTACCACAGATAACAAAATACCTCGCACTGTGGTTAATGAGATTTGTCGAGTTATTCAACAGTAGATGTGTTGTGTATGTTTGATTGAGTTTTAATACTCGATTGACTATGGACTTTGTAGCAGTGTTTTTTTAAACACTGCAGTAAGTGATGTACATCTACTTCCTTATATTGTTTATGTCAATTCATTTGCAACTTGTCTTACAATGCTTGCAGTCTCTTCCTTAAATTGGTATACAAGTATTGTCCTTGCTGGTCATGGTCTAGCTTGGTGGAAACACCGGAGCGGTGATGCGCCGTTCTTGCTTATTACTATGCACTGTACACAAGGAAGGCTATTTCAGGCTCGCTTTGCCACTATATACCGTTATGGTAACCAGCGACCTGAGCCAACCACGCAATCGCGGTTTCGCTAGTTACCATAACGGTATATAGTGGCGCGATCCAGTGAGCCTTCCATGTCCCAAGTCATGAAGTAGACACACAGCAAGCAAAACCTAACAACTTAACTTATAGTGTCTTGTTTTTAGAAGATATATACATAAGCCGAGTTGTTAGGTTTAATTTTATTCCCACATGATGATTAACTGTTTCTCGCGTATTATATTTGTGAGCAGATTTAGTTCTGCTAAATAACTAACCTAAGCTCTGGGTATAAGAAATTGTGACGTTAGTTTGATAATAATAAATTTAATGAAACGAGGAATTCCCAATTAAGAAAGATGTACGCGTTGAGTATTCTGAGGTAATAAGTTAATAAAGTATATATATCAGTTGTGTCATGTTGGATATAAGTAAGTGATAAAAACTAAAATGGACAAGCCAGTAGTATTATAAAGGTGTTACCTTGTCAGCATTATTATCGTTAAGCACACTTCAACAAGCCCTCCATTCAAAAGATCCTCAGTTTTCTACGTTTCTTAATCAGTATATAGATCAACAGCAGGATATCGAACAGTTTCCAAGTGAGGAACAACAAACTGAGTTAATGACAGTTGAGCAGTTTGTTCAGTATTTACGTTCTTCAACTTATTTGCAGCTAACAGTAGAGCAACAACAGCATTTTCGAGAAGATTTTTTTCAACAAGCGACAAAATTACCTGAGACTCATGGGCGTTTATTGATATTTAAGTTGCTATTACCACTTTGGAATAGCAAATGTGTCGTAGATCGGCAAATACTTTTACAGATTTTAGCAGAACTACCGTTTGTTTATGGTTGTTGGCGGGCTATTAAACTCATTGTTAAGCTGGCTGAGTCAGAACAAGATTATGAAGTCTATGGATTGTTAGCTGCTCGAATTGATATGGCACTGGCAAATCCATCACAGCACGAGGTAAAACTGGAAACACTGGCGTATCTCGCACGCCGAGCGTGGCGTACCCTACGAATTATAGGTAAGCGTTGGCCATCACTTTATCCTATAGTTGCTGGGCAAGTATTAATTCATTATCGAAATGATACTAAGTGGGCTGCTACTTGGATTGCTAACCACATTTTTTACCATGCCACTAAAAAATATTCACGAAATCAATTTCGACATATCCGTGACCGGCAAAATGTCATTAAACATTGTGCTTTTCCTGATGCTTGGCAATTACACTTAAAACCCCTCATTAAAATATTGTCATTAGCAAATGCTGAACTGGTAAGACGATTTACTGTTGAATTATTACAGAAATACTTTTTAACTGGTTTACGTTCACTGCCTGGCGAATGGTTAAAGAGTTTGCCTACGGGGCAAAGTAAAGAAATTGATAAGTTTGTCATTTGGCTAATACATCATGCTCCTGTTTATGAACAAAAATCATTATTAAAACTAGGCTTATTTGACTTGTTGTGGGGATTATTAAACTCTCAAGTTGCAGATGCTCGACAGTTTGCAATTGACATTTTTCAGGTGCACAACAAAGCAATAACCTGCGATCAATTTCTCGAACTTATACAGTCGCAGTACAAGAATACTAGAGTATTTGCTGAGACTTCTGTTCAAAAATTTAATCTTCGTAAAAGTGTACTGCTCACAACATGGGGTATATTGCTGGTTGATAAGTACGCCCATGAGTTTGCAGCAACGCAGATAAAAAAATTATATACGCGTAAAGAAATTACTTTAACATGGTTAAAGCAACTGTTGCTTGCAAATAATTACGAAGCTTTTAATTTTGCTGTTAACTATTTGGTTGATAATTTCAGCTTATCTGAAATTACTTTGGATTTTTTCCTGGATTTGTTACTGGTTAATACGAATGAAGAGCAATCATTAGGTGCTTATGTTGCTGACTTTGCTTTATCAAATATTAAAAGCTTTGATTTGTCCAGTTTAACGCAAGATCATTTACAACAGCTGTTACTCCACCCTTTAGCCAGTGAAACCGTTGTTGACTGGGTCAATGAAGGTAAACTACAAGCAGAAAAATTTGGTGCTACATTCTGTCAATCACTGGTTTATGAGCCAGATTGGCAGCAAGCTGAATGGCGAACACAGCTATTAACCCAAGGTAAAACATGGCCTGCTGTGATTCACTTTGCTGAAGACTTAGCAGAAGAGGTCCGTTATTGGCTTAAAGATGTACGACAGTTCTCTGCTAAAACATTGGGTTTGGACTGGTTACTGACTTTAGCCGCATCGTCCAACGCTGACTATCATTCTTTTGCGGTTGATGTTCTTACGCTTAATTATCTTCCTGCTGATTTTGCCTGTAATTCATCATCTCAAACCATAAGTGGATCTGAGACAGAATCAACTTTATCGACAAAAGCTGCAGAGTCTGTGAGTTTTGACGGTCAGCGCTTTTTGTTCACGGGTAAGCTGGCAACAATGACCCGTAGTGAAGCTCAAGCTCTTGTTAAGCAACGAGGTGGTGCTATTGTAAGTACCGTCAGTGCAAAATTAAATTATTTGGTTATTGGTGATGACGGTTCGCCGTTATATGGCAATGGCAAAAAAGGCAGTAAGCAAGTAAAAGCCGAGCAGTTACAGGCTCAGGGTGCAGACATAGCAATTATTTCTGAAACTGCATTTTTGAAAAAAATATCAGGACAGGAAGCTGAGTCTTCATCTGAAGATGTCATGAGTGGCTGTGAAAGGTTATGGCTATGGGCTACAGAAGCTAAAGCTGAGCAGCAGAATTTAGCTGAATTTGCCCGACATTATTTAATTCGTCACCATCAAAAACTTTGCTTGATTGAAACAGATCGTCCCGTTGATCCTGGAGCAGAAATACCAGCTGAATTTTTAACTTTACAGCGTTTTTTCCCTTTACTTAAACATAGTAACCGCAAGTTAAGAGCTTTTGCGTTACGGTTTGTAGAGCATGAGTGGCAGGCTTGGTTACCAAGCACCAAATGCTTAGCTCAATTACTTGAGCAAAATTATTATGATGTGAATGTATTTATTCAATCAAGTATTGTAAATCAGCCCGAAAAGCTAAACGCCTGCCATTTAGACCTAACGCAGTATACGGTTACAGATTGGCTAGTGTTATGTGAATCAAACCATAAAGCAGCAAGAACAGTTGGCCTTTATGCTTTGCAACAACTTGGTCAGTTATCTGCAGATGTTCTTTTATTACTGTTGGATAGTCCAGATCGACAGTTGCGTTATTTTGCAATACATCAAATGTGGCTTCACTACCGAAAAGTGAATGATATTCGCTCAGTTAATATATCACTAGAGAACTGGCAGCAATTAATCTGTAGTGAGTTATTTACCATTCCCCCTACCCGTATGAGTAAAAATAAAGAGACCTTTTCTACAACATTTTCCTCAATAAAAAGTAAATGTGCGTTAATTGCGACCATTCAGGAGTTTGCAGAGCGTGATCTACAGTTTGCTCAGGCAATTTGGTCATTACTACAAGGCTTTAGTTGCTCTTTAAGTAAAATGGAACGAGAAGCGTGTCTGGTTGCTTTGACACGTATTCGTCGCGCACACCCAACGCAGTTTGCCTAATTAAAAAAGAGCAGGAAGAAGTTATGAGCCAGACACTTTATTTTCCCTATCGAGGTGCCATTCGTGCTCTGTTAGGTCATGACAATCAATTGTATTGGGTGACTGAGCATGCAGAAGGACACGCTACAGGGTTATATTGCTATAACCTAAAAACACAACAGTTTAGATGTAATTCGTTAGAAAGCGGTGCTAAACATATTGTTATTAAGGATGACAACTTATGGTTAGTTGATAGTCGGCATCAATTATGGAAGAAAACGTTAACAGAAGATGCATTGACACTTGTACCATTCTCACCGGCTGAATCAATAGATATTGATGCGATTGCCGTCGTACAGCAACAGTTAGCTATTTTGCAGCAACAGTATATTTGGTTGCTTGATATACAAAATGGTGAGTTACAGCAACAGCTCACACTTATGGAACCGGGAGCCAAACTAGCTGTAGATAAAACAGGCAAATACATAGCGGTTGGTAGTACACAAGGCTTACTCACCATTTATGCTGCTACTGAAAAAAATGGTTGGCAGTTATACCTCCAGCAAGAAGTGCATAAGCAAGCTGTTACTACTTTGGCTTTTAGTGATGTAGATGGTCGCTTATACAGCTGTGGTCAAGATAAGACATTTTATTGTATTGATATTCATACTGGGCATGATGAAGTTGCGCTGCTTGATCGAGGGCAAAGCGCAATGCATAAGCAAGCAGTCAAACAATTATTAATTGCTGGCAATCGACTAATAACGGCTGCAGGTGATAAAACACTAAAAAGCTGGCCTATGACAAAAGGCCAGCCAGTGACTTATACAGGAAAAATTCCAGTCCCTGTAGGGCTTGCGCATGTACAAGATTCACAACAGGACTGGTTGGCAGTTGCAGGTGAAGATCACTCCATTCAGTTATTAGCGCTAACGGCAGAGCAACGCTTTGGGCAATCTCAAAAGGTAATTAAAGACGACATTGCTGAAGCAAAATTTAATCTTTCTGCAAATGACATTAAGCATCGGCAGCAAGGTATTGAACAGCTAGCTAAGCATGTTGATCAGCAATCGCTCACCTTGTTAGCAGGTGTCGTTGATCGAGAACGGGATGTTACACTTAGACGCTTAGCTGCAAAATATCTCACTGAGGCACGACACCCGAGTTGTTTGAATTTATGGACAAAGCAGCTTAATCATAGTGATGATGATGTGCGGCTCAAGGCCTTTACTGCTCTGCAAGCCATAACCCAGCGTGGTGATATTCGGTTAGCACAAAAAGCATTACAAACTGAACACGAAAATATTGGTTTTGCAGCATTAACTTTACTTACAGAATGGGTTAATGCTAATGAAGAGGGGCAGTCAAAAAGTGTTTTAATGGAAGCATTAAATCACAATAATAATCGAATACGACATTATGCTTTGCATTGCCTTGAGCAAGTGACCAATGAAAAAATTGAAATTTATTTACATGCCTTAAATACACATTTTTCTGATATTCGACGCGCAGCACTTATTCGTTGTTATCAACAGCAGCAATTAATGAATACTGCAGTCAATATTGCTTTAAGACAGTGCTTAAATGACCAGGATAATGATGTTCGGCACACGGCATTTTGGGTTATGGTGCTGAGCCGTCAGGCTCTTGCTGCTTTTTTATATCAGGCGGATGAATATATTGCCCGGCGATTAACCGATATAAATGAATTTACGCTCCATGGCCAAAATAATCATCAGCCTCTGGAAAAACAGTTTGCGAATGCACCTTTACTTACACAGCATGATATAGACATTTTACTGCCTGCTACTGTCTCTCAATATACCGATATCGTTTTATTAGCTGCTCGATGTTTAGCGCATCAGCAACACCCCTGTGCATTGCCTGTATTATTACAACTAGCTAACCATCAGGCACAACCCATTAGACTGGATGTGTGTTATGCCTTGTCATTACTTAAAGATCAGCATGCTCTCTCTCACCTGCAGTGGTTACTAAACGATAAAGACGGTGGTGTGCGTATGGCTGCTTTAAATGCGATTGAGCAGCTGTTAAGCGATGAGCCTTATCAAGTGGTTGCTATGGCGTGGCAGTCTACCGCAGAGGATGTTCATCTTCAGGGCTTACAACGATTAATGGCTATGCTAGATGATGATGTAGAACAGCAACATCGTAAGTACTGGCTATTACAAGGTATTAACAGTCCTCATCAGCGAGTAAGACAAGAAGCGGCAAAGGCGTGCTTAAATACAGTCTGGCCTGAAGGTAAAGCAGACGGTGTAGTGTTATTGCTGGAAAGTCATTTTGAAGACTGCCATCTTATCGCATTACAGGAATTGTTAGCGCATAAAAGAAGTGCTTGGCAACCAGTTTTGTTGATGCAGATGTTTAATGATGGGTTTTATGAGGTTCGTTCTCAGGCATTTGTAGCAGCTCAAAAACAGTTTGAAGATCAGCCGATAAAACCATTACAGCACGCGTCTGAATCACTCCATAGAGATCTCCGTCAACAAGCTTTAAATAAGCTGATTGATTTAAATTCAGATGCGGCACAATTACTACTGGTGTCGTTTATTGCGGATGAAGATCCTGAACTTCGTCGACAAGCCATTGATTCGCTTATTGTTGCTCAGGCTTGGGATGAAGTGGCGGTTGCACTAAGTGCGGTTCATCAAGATATTGTACTGGCTGCGGCAAAAGCGCTAGCAGTAGTGGGGGATAAACGGGCAAAACAACCTTTATTCCAATTACTGGCAGAAAAAGAACCTGAGAATAAAGAACAAAAAACCAAATGGCGAAGTCGGCAAAAAGAAGTGCTTGAGGTGCTTGCTGAATTAGCACCTACAGACGCTGTACCTTATATTCACCCTTACTTGCAGCATAAACACCAGCCATTAGCGACTGCTGCCACTTATGCGTTAAGTTGGTGTGCATCAACTGCAGAGCAAGGTTTATTGCAACGCTTGTTACAAGTCGATAATGCTCAACAACAAGCTTATGCTGCCCTGGGCTTGGTATTGTTGGGGCAGCATGAGGCTGCAGGTATTCTTGAACAGAAAAACGCAGCCTTAACTTCTTGGCAGCAATTGGCGGTATTTCTGTGTTTGAACAAAACATTCGCTGGAGCTGGTGAACAAATTACTGTTCAAAATACGCTGCCTGATATTGTTCATAACCAACCACTTCTGGGTTATTTGTTGGGTGTTTTACCCTATATGCATCCACATGCAGTAGACCCTACCCCTTTATTAGATTTATTAAATCAGCAAGATTTAGAGCTTCATCTTTATGTTGCTCAAACCTTAGCGGTATTCAATGATAAATCTGCGCTGCAAAAAACAGTTGAGCAAAGCGTTGCATGTTGGCTTCAACAAGAAAGTAATGAATTGTCAGTGCCTCATAGTAAAAAAGCTGATGATAACTTTGCTAGCCAGGCAGGTTTAACCACTGAAACACTGCTAACGGTGGATGATTTTGCTGTCATGACGTCTATTCTTTTGGCGGATAATCTTCCATTAAAGGCACGTTTTGCTTACCAGTTATTTTCATGGGTATCTGAAGAGCCAAAACGTGCGCGATTAGTTTGGTTGCGATTTAAACAACGCTATCAGAGCGAAATTCAGCAGTTACCGCTTAATGCTGATATGCAATCTCAACAAAATAAACCTACCAGTGAGCAATGTTTACAGCAGTGGGCATTAGGTGTTTTGTATGGCTTATTAAGTCATCAACAGTTACTGACATCGCAGGGGGTTGCTTTACGCTTAAATACGTTGCAAGCCATCATTAAATTAACAGATCAGTTTGGTCAATGGTGGCAACAAGCTGAACCTGTATTAATTCAGTGTCTTCATGATAAGTATGCCGATGTGCGCCAGCGTGCGTGGACGTTATTGTCATCTCGAACTCAACAAAAGTCATTGTTGATTGGCGAGGCACTCCAAAGTCAGCATTTAGATATTGCAAAAGCAGGCTTACAGTTGTTGGCTGCAGGAGAGGCTGGTGATGCTGAAATCATGGTTTTGCAGCAATGTTTGCAAGAGCGTTCGGATGGCTTGGAGTTTGAGGCTTTTAGCTTATACAGTCAGTTTAAAGGCGAAGTTCAAGCGGCAAGATTAGGCACAAGGGCCTTTTCAACCAAGTTGAGGACAAATACGGTTCAATGGTTACTAAAACACTTTGATGAGGGTGAATCTGAATTACTCAATATTTTAGTGGAAGCAATGCAGGGTGCTTGGCGGGATACTGCACTCCAGATTGCCATTGCGCTTTATCAACAACAAGGACAGCAACCTTCTCAAAAAGATGCTCATTTACAAGCGGGTAGTATGCTTGTTTCACAAGGGCAATCTCAAGCCATGATGGTGTTGTTAAGCTTATTAGCGGATAGTCAGCAGCAAAGTGAAACACGAGCCATTGTTAATGCATTACGGCAGGTTGATCAGCCTGAACTCGTTGAACCTGTTATGCAGATGGTTGAAGTGAACCACTCAAAATCACTTCCTGTTGCAGATCTGCTAAACATCGTCGCTAAATATCGACAACAAGCTTTAGCACCACGGCTACTCAAACTTTTAAATAAACATCAGCATACACGTGCTGTAACTGATGCATTGACCGTTATCAGCGGTTATGACCAAACATTAAAATGTACGCCTACCCAACAACTGCAAGCTACGAAGTATCCATTACATGATGAGTTACTTGTGCAGTTAGTACAAACGCTGGTGAATTTAGGTCATTCTGACCGTTTAGATAAGCTCCTGATTCCCTTAAAGTTTGCTGAGTCTGCTGACATTAATACGTTGCTCGCGAATATCATGCCTTGTTTGCCTGATGCCATGTTTTATAACTTGCTTGAACATTATTCATGGCGTGTCAGATATCGCGGGGCGAATGTACAACTGTTGCAGCAATTACTTGCACATCGACAGGCCCAAGTACGTTTTATCGCTGCAGAAGGTTTAGCTATGGTGGGTCAACGAGCAGGTAAAAGTATCTTGCTCGCGGCTATTGACCTGGATCCACTATTTGAAAATCGTCAGCGAGCGGTAGTAGCGCTAGGTAGTTTAGGCGATACAGATACCGTAGACCTATTATTGGATCTTGCTACCAATGAAGAACATGCTCTACAAGATGATGCTATAGAAGCAATTGGTTATCTCAAGCAAACAGACCAGGCCGATAAAGTGCTTAGCTTGTTAACCAAAATACTGAAGCATGGTGAGAATGAGTACGCCTCACAAATTGATCGAGCCATTAAAGCATTACGGTGGTTTGACTCCTCCAAATCTTGGTCAGCACTGGTTGCCTGTATTAAGAATAAAGAGATTTTTCCACGCTATCGTATTGAAGCGTTAAGGCAAATGATATTTGCTCAAGATACACAACACTTGAGTGTGTTGTTTGAGCTAGTTGAACATGAGACCAATTCACATGTTGTCGGTGTGGCAATGGATGTGGCTGATCATATCTGGCCTGTTAGTGATAATCAGGTGCGTAAAATTGACTATGCATTTCTTAAAAATCAGTCATGTTACTGGAATGAAAAATTATTAATTCGTGTTGCGCGTTATGGGGATGGGCTACAGCGTTTACTTTTATTGGAAAATTGCAGCTCAAGTATTAAGCAGTTCTTAAGTCAAGGCTTTTTAGCCAATCCAATTAATGACGAATCAATATTATTGCAAGGTATTACTCACGAACATCCTGATGTAAATGGTATGGCCGCGAGGCTTATAGGGCGTTTGAGCGAGCCTTCGAGTACCGCATTAGCCGCGGTGGAAGCCATGTGTCAGCGTCAGTTAGCACACTTTCGGCACTCAGTATTACCATTGCAAGTAATAGAAATTGATCAGAAAATATTTGAGAGTAAACAGTTACAAAACTGTTTACGAGATGGTATCTGGTGTCTAATTAAACACCAAGCAGCCGAAACAGTGCTTGCTGCTGTTTACCAGTTACCTGCTAAGTATTTGGCTGTACAGTCGTTAATTTCACAAGCAATACAGCTTCAACTACAGCAGTCGTACATCATAAGTGAACAACTCGTTGAGTTGTTGACATCACTCTCAGAGCATGTGCAAGGCAATTTACAGCAACAAGTACGTGTATTGTTGAGTAAAGTGGAAAATGCATCCACTTTATCTGATTCTGCAATAAGTTCGTTTGATACGTTAGCAGAGCACTGGTTAGGACAACCTTCTTTAGAGTCACTGCAAACACTGGAAGAAGACACACAACAACCATTGTTAGCATTGGCAGGAAAGCAACGACACTCAATAGAGTCTCTATTATCGTTAGTCAACAATGAGCAACTCATTACCCAGCAGCGTGCCGATGCCCTCTTGGCATTAGGTTATTTACAAGTCGAAGCAGCTGAACAAGCACTGGAACAGCTCATTAAAGCTAAGTCATTGTCACCATCTTTGCAAAAAACGGCATATCGCGCATTGCGTAGTAGTCAACGAGCCCGCCAATGTAAAACAATCAAGTTGAACGTTGCTGATGTGTTAGGTGATGACGTCAGTGGTAAGTCACTGGAAATAGGAGAGCAGTATGAGTGACAAGGCACAACAGTCATTATCCCCACAAAATAATCAAAATGCTGAAGTGGTGGGCATGAATACGACTTCTGTTCACTTAACCTATCAGCAGGTTAGTGAGGTACATACCTCTGAGAGTCAGCAACAATTGTCGCTGTTTAGTGCATTGGCTCGGCAACCTGTTAAGCTTCATGCTCGATTAACTCATTCGTCCGTCATGCGTAGTGGTTTATCTGCTCTATATCAGGTTGTAAGCAGTGATTTACGTTATAAACCAAAAGATCGTGCTCAATATTTAGCTTTTAAGGAACTGCAGCGTACTAATCAACGTCGTCATATTTTATCTGCACAACAAGCTTACTTTAACTGGTTGGCTGAAAATGATCCGCTAGCTTATTGCGTGTTAGATCCTGTGGTCAGTGTTCATCCTGACTGCACGACCTTTGAAGTATTTAGTAAAGATGAAAGTTGTTATGCACAGTTAACAGTTGACCATAATCAGTTAGAGCTATTAGCTCCTGTGAGTTGTGGTACTACTAATGTTGATTTTTCAGCACATTTTTTTCAGGGCGTTCAACAGTTACGGCAGTATAAAACCACTGAAATCCATATAGGCCAGCAAGCTGTTGGCTTGGAAACAGCACAGCAAGGGGAAGTGTTAGCAAAGCAAACGCACTTGCCTGATAGTTGGTTACGAGGGTTATTGCAGATTCAATCAGCTATGCAGTTGCCTGGTGATAGTTTTAAGCTGGCACCCATTGATCTTTATAACGTACTGCATTTTTTACGTTTAAATCGTGATGTTAAAGGCAAAAAGCGTGGAATTAAAATTGAGCTGGTGCCAAATCAATACCCAAAACTTGTTTTAGAACCTTGGGAAAAAGTCATTGAGTCTTCTGCCGAGCGTTGGAGTGGTTCAGAACCCAAGGTTATACGCATTTGGGGACGTCGTAGACTACAGCATTTGCAGGCATTTTTATCACATGCTGAATATATTTCTGTACATTTATTGGATAGTGGTTTACCCAGTATTTGGCAGGCTCAAGGTGAAGGTGTCGGATTAACCTTGGTATTAAGTGGTTTTACTGCGGCAAATTGGTCACAAGCTGCACGTTTTGATTTATTGTTACCAAGACATCAAAACATAAACGCTGAACAGTTCGATGCATTGCTATCATGCTTACAAAAACAGCCGAGTAATCTGGATGCGTTGACCACTAAATTAAACTTATCGTCATCTGATACACTGGCACTGACTCAACATGGCATACAACATGGTTTAATTAGTTTTAACAGGCTTCAACAGTGTTTTTATTATCGGCCTTTATTGGATCAATTACCTGATAGTCAGCAGCTTCGTTATCGTGATGATGTATTTGCTGAAGCCATGAATTTAATTAATAACAAGGCCGTTTCTGATGTGAAACAGCATTGGTTGCCAGGTGACACGGTTGAATTAACTGCAACGTTGAATGCTTCAAGCAAGTCACCTATCAGTACAATGATTCAGGTAGCAGAAGAAGGTCATGTCAGTAAAGCAGAGTGCAGTTGCTTCACATTCGTTAAGCAAGGTATGAGTCAAGGACCATGCGCACATATTGTCGTGCTACGTATGACACACTTTCAACAGCTCCAACAACCTGAAAGCGACCCTATTTACGAACGTCATTATTTTACCCGTCGTGATGTTGAGAGTGAGCATATTTACTTAGTGCAACGCCACCAGCAACGCGTAACACTTCGTTGGGGAAAAGCAGGTACTTCATTACGAATGCAGCAGTGGGTTTTTAATACTCAGCAAGCAGCGCAGTCGGCCGTTAATGAGCAAAAGCAACGCTTAATAGCGCGTGGCTTTATTGATGCAACAGCAAGGTAGTATGACCAATGACTGATTTTCAGCAACTTTGGCAGGATATACAGCATGTTGGCAGTATTGAAGCGTATGTAAATAAGCAGCTGCAGGAAAAAGGTTATTTGGTTAAGCGGCTGGATGCAAAACAACTGTCGGCTAAAGAGCTTGTGCGTTATAAACAGCAGCTCAAACAAGAGGCAGAAGCTAAGCGAAAATTAAACCAGGAGGCCTGGCAGGCTTATAAACAAAATAACATTGTCTATTTAGGTGATCAGGTTTATTGGCATGATAATGATGACTGGGATAAATATGATCGAGAAGATGCAGATAAAGCATTGGTGGGTTATCAATTGCCCGTTATTCGAACCCCAGCTCAACTGGCAGAGCAATTAAAGTTATCTATCAGTGAGTTACGCTGGTTTACCTATCACCGTAACGCCGCAGAGTATAGCCATTATCAAGCGTTTTCTATTCCTAAGCGAAGTGGAGGAGAGCGCAGCATTTGGGCGCCAAAGCCAAAATTAAAAGCGGTACAGCGCTGGATATTATTGAATATCGTAGAACGTATGTTAATTCATGGTGCTGCTCATGGCTTTGTGGGTGGTCGTTCTATTTTGACCAATGCTCAACAGCATACACAAAGCGAGCTTGTGGTTAAATTTGATCTTGCAGAATTTTTCCCATCAGTTTCTTGGCGACGTGTGAAAGGAGTATTTCGTAAAGCTGGCTATAAAGAGCAAGTAGCAACGTTATTAGCTTTGTTATGTACAGAGGCTCCTCGCGAACGAATTGAGCATGAGAACAAAACTTATTTTATTGCGTTAGCAGATCGTTGTTTGCCTCAGGGAGCACCAACAAGTCCATCATTAACGAATATATTATGTAAGACTATGGATCGTCGCTTAACTGCATTTGCTGAAAAAAATGGATGGCGTTATAGCCGTTATGCCGATGATTTAACATTTAGCTGGATAGGCTCTCAGAAGGAACCAAATATAAAACAACTCATGGGTATTGTGCACCAGGTTGTTAAAGATGAAGGGTTTAATATTAACAGTAAAAAAACGCGTATTTTGCGGCCAGGAAGTTGCCAACAAATAACAGGGTTAGTGGTTAATGAGCATGCTTACCCGCGAGTGCCAAGGGCGACGAAGCGTCAGGTACGAGCAATGCTGCATAACCTTGCAAAAGGGAAATCGCTCCATGAGGATGAAACATTGTCACACCTTCAAGGGAAAATTAACTTTATTCGTATGGTTGAACCAGAGTTAGGTGCACGTTTTCTAGCACAGTTTCAGCAAATTGTTCAATCAGCCTAGTGGTTATTTAGTATAAAAAAGTTCTCTCTCTTTAGTTAGGGAGAGGACAATTTTGTTCATTTAGCTTTTTTATTTCAAGACAGATAAAATAATTATTTATCAACATTTTTAATCAGATTACTGCAATAGTAACAACGGTTAATTTGGTTTGATATTTTTCTGTTACAATGAGGACAAGTAGTAGCGTTAGAAAACTCAAACTGCTTGCCTAGTGGTACATCAAAAATTTTGCAGAAGGCAAGAGCGAGTTGTCTAGATTCTTCACCTTGATTTCCTGAAAAATCAATCAAATCATCACCTGTAAGTACACCAAGCAGACCTGTCATTTTGGCACCTTCACCTCTAAATGAGCAGAGCTTGTATTTTTCACCTCGTTTGGTTGAAATTGAAAGGGTGTATTTTTCAATAGTATCAGTTTTAGTAATACCACCCTCATCAAGGGATAATCCCCAACCTGTTGCGAAATCACTAAAACCGTAATCAAGATACTCAATTTCATTAAATGAAATAACTTTTTTAGAAGTAAAAAAATAGAAAAAACGGTGGAAGAAAATTATTTTTTTCTTTTTTCTATCTATGAATACAGATTCTAATAATAAAAAAAGTGTAAGAAGTTGTAGTGCTTTCGAACTTTTTATTATAAGTAAGTCGCCCTCTACCTTAATGGTTGGACTAAATGAAAAAAGGGGTGAGGTATAACTAACTAAGCTCATTATTTTCCTGTACTGAAGGGGTAAATAGATATTCGGGAACAGCCAATAGTTTAGCATATTCTAATGGTGGTTTTTGTGACCAGCTGAACGAGAAAAGTAAAGGTGAGAATTATAGCCAATCACGAAGAGTATATTGATGTTTGTTAATAATGAGTAGGTAAAACCGGCGTATACTCATTACCTTTAAGCACACCGTGACCAGATTAATGAGGGGAAAGTGGCGTGAACCTTCAAGCACAAGTAAGAAAGATTGCTAATCATCCTCACTTAAGTCCTGCACAAAAGCAAATGCAGATAGCGCAATTAGCAGATCAAAGCCTTGACTATCCTGAGATTTCAGCAAAGGCACAGCAAGCATTAGCATCGGGTTTAATTTGTGATCTTTATGAAGGGCATGCCCCTTACAAACCACGTTATGTGCTTCCAGATTATCAAAAAGCGCTGCGTAATGGCTGTGAATACCTTGAATTAGAACCTCCAAGAGATCTTGATGAAGCCATCCAGTTTTTGATGATCATGTATCATCATGTGCCATCCGTGACAGGATTTCCTGTTTATCTTGGTGATATTGATCAGTTGTTACTACCTTTTATTACAGATGAAATGTCTGAGGACTATCTGTATAAAAAGCTGCGTTTATTTTGGCAATATTTAGATCGGACGTTACCTGATGCTTTTATGCATGCGAATATTGGTCCAGTAAACAACCGTGTAGCACAAGCAATATTGAAAGTTGATCGTGACTTACAACAAGCAACACCTAATTTAACCTTTAAATATGATTACCTAAATAGTAGCAGTGATGAACTGCTGAAAGAAGCTATTACCAGCATTATTCAGTGTAATAAACCTCATGTGGCAAATCATCAATTAATCAATAAAGATTTTGCTGAGGGTTATGGCGTTGCAAGTTGCTATAACTCATTGCCTTTGGGAGGAGGAGCCTTTTCATTAGTCCGATTGAATTTGGCAGAGAGTTTTAAGTTTGCACTAAAAGAAGTTCCCCAAGAAAAAGATATTGAAAAGCATTATATACAACACATTATTCCCCAATGTGCTGGCTTGTTATTTGAAATATTAGAAGCAAGAATAAAGTATTTAGTCGAGCAATCTGGTTTTTTTGAAAACCATTTTCTGGTGAAAGAAGGATTTATTTCCGCTGACCGATTTACTGCAATGTTTGGTGTTTTTGGTTTAGCTGAACTTGTTAATAGTATAATGGAATTGAAAGGTCAAGGAGGACGTTATGGGCGTGATGAGGTCGCAAATAATCTGGGTAAGCGTATTATAAATGCATATGCAGAGTTAATACAAAACAAGCAAGTTTGTTACTGTAGAAACCAGCAAGTGCTTTTTCATGCCCAATCAGGTATTAGTTCTGATATCAATGTGACTGAAGGTACGCGGGTGACTACTGGAGAGGAGCCTGAAACATTTACTCATATTCTTGCTGTTTTGCCCATGCATCAATATTTTCCTGCAGGTATCAGTGATATTTTTAATATTGATGAAACCATCGAACGGAATCCTTTGGCATTGTTAGAGGTATGTCAGGGAGCCCTTCGCCAAGGGTTAAGAATGTTTACCGCTAATGTGGCTAATCGTGATTTAGTCAGAATTACAGGATACATGGTAAGACGTTCTGATATTGAAAAGTATAAAAAAGAAGGTTCACGCTTAAACAGCACAGCATTGGGGAGTGAGGCAATTGATAATGATAAGGTAATCAACAGGTCAATAAAAAAAATATAAGTAGTAATGATCTAAAAAGTAAATATCTCTATTGACCTGAAGGATATAGTTGATGAGTAGTATCACTGGACGAGTAAGTAAAATTATACCATTCAGCTGTGTAGATGGACCTGGTAGCCGTATGGTGATTTTTTTACAAGGTTGTAACTTTGATTGTATTAACTGCCATAATCCACATACTATTGGTCATTGTGACCACTGTGGTGAATGTATTGAAGTTTGTGAGCAGCATTGTTTACAAATAAAAAATGGTAAATTAGTTTATAATCCTACTGACTGTATCCAGTGTGAAAAGTGTATTGATTGTTGTCCTCGGTCTGCTAACCCTACGATCAGATATTTTTCAGTAGACGAAATGAAGCAGCAGATTTTAAAAGTAACGCCTTTTATTTCGGGCATTACTTTTTCAGGTGGTGAATCTACCCTCCAATACCCATTTATTATTGAAGTTGCGAAAGCAATAAAGCATGATCCTGCGACAAAGCACTTATCAATTTACATTGACAGTAATGGAAGCTTACCTATTGCTAAGTGGGAATTATTACATGGTTATTATGATAAGACGATGGTTGATTTAAAAGCACTTGATGATGCGTTGCATCAAAAAATAACAGGTAGGTCAAATAATAGAGTATGTAAGGCAATTAAATATTTAGCAGATAGAAATAAGCTGTATGAAATTCGCTATTTACTAATTCCAACGCTTAATGATAAAACAACAGATATTTGTTCGCTTGTTGATTTTTATAAATCTCATGAGCTTAATGTACAATTAAAACTTATAGGGTTTCAGCCGCACGGAGTACGCTTACCCTATAATGAGAAATATAGAACAGCGACCATAGAGGATCTGAATTGTTTTCATGAAAAGCTATCGGGACTTGGTTTGACTAATATTATGTTAGGGCCTGTTAACAGGCCCTAGTCAACCTTTGCTCTAAAAATTAAAAAATGTTACTGACGATCTTTATAATTAGCAGTACGTTTTTGGAAATTGGCTTGCATGGCTTCTAATTGATTGGATTTACCCAATACCTTGCTTTGCAAATCAGCTTCAAGTTTTAAGCGTTCTGCATGTTTAAGTTGAATGGCCTCATTAAGCATTTTTTTACTTTGTGAAATCGCATCGGGTGATTGTTGGCAAATATGCTGCGCCAAAGATAAACCTCTTTCCATTGCATGTTCATCAACAAAGGTTACCAAGCCAAGTTCCTTCGCTTCTTCCGCAGATACTTTACGACCTGTCCACATTAGTTCTTTAATGACATCTAAGGGGGCTACATAGGGTAATGTTGTCGTAATTGACATATCAGGAATTAGCCCCCACTTGATTTCCATAATAGATAATTTTGCACAAGGAGAAGCTATCCTAATATCGGCACCCATCGCAATTTGAAAGCCACCACCAAACACCGGGCCATGAAGCACTGCGATAACAGGAACAGGTAACTCAGTCCAGGCATAACCCACCTGTTGAGCCTTATTGGCTATTTTTTCATCGGAAAAGTTCATCAGGTAAGGTATATTTTTAGGTTGTTGGACAACTTCCATAAAGTCCAATCCTGAGCAAAAACCTTTACCCTCACCATATAATAGCACTGCACGAATCGTTTTATCTGCAGCAATTTCTTCTATTGTGGCTATGAGTTCATTGAACATAGCCATATTGATACCATTATATTTTTCAGGTCGATTAAGACCGACCTTAGCGAGTGGACCTTCTTTTTGATATTTTATACAGCCCATTGCTTGACTCCTTAGTACTATATCTGAAATTCCCCAAGTGAAAGGAAAATACTATTCTTCTGAATGTGAGAGTCTATACTTTATTACTGATTTTTCATAATCATAAGCACTGTTACGATTAACTTCCCCAAAAAGTTTAGTGAATGCTTCATCACTCCAGTCAAATGTAGTTTCTCCAGTTAAAGCCCGGTCAGCGCTACCAAGAAATGTAAAGTGAATATGGGTGTATAATGCTAAAGCACGGTTATAAATATACTCATCGGGTTCAGCATAATAATTACTTACTTTAGGAATTAATAACTTAACCATTGTATAGGGAAAATGTTCATAGTGTGATACAAAGGCAAGATTCCAAACACTGTAAAGATCAGCCCACTTTTTAGGTAATGGCATACTAATAAGAATGGATTTATGATTGTCATTAAAGCGACTGGGTAGTTCACCTGGGTTATTTGCAGTCAAGACTAATCCTGCTATAGCATTATCCAGATAGCCATTTTCAGTATCAACAGCCACAGCTTCAAGAATATTGAGTGGCAGTAAAAGTTTAGTAAAATACTCTGGAACATAATTCTCTTTATGAAAGGAAATGATTCTGCTAATTGGATACTCTACAGAAACGAGTTTTACTTTCGAAAAAAGCCCCATATGACTATAAAAGTCAGTTTCAGTACGGGCTTTAGTCCAGATTGTTTTACAATCCTCAATGATTTTCCAATCATCATACATAGCTGTGGTTAGATATTGTTGGACAAGTGCATAAGCAATAACATCAGTTAAATGCTGTTGGCGATTATGGGAAGATTTATTGATGAGATCTTTGAAAGTATAACGTTCTGCTTTTTCTAGAAAACTCATAAGGTATTCATTTTTTTCCAGACTATTTGCAGTTTCTTTAATAAGTAGATCTGCATCTTGCTTACTTATATTTTTAGGTAATAGCCGGTTTGAAATTGAACTGAGTCTTGGTGTAACCCATTGATTTTCTGCATCTAATAAACGTAATGTTTGATAGTGCTCTTGCATTTTGATATAAAGTGTATCGTCCGCCATATTATTAACAGTTTCACTAAGAATATTAACGACTTTGCTAAGTAAGGGCGGTGATCCATAGGAATTGAATGAGATTAGAATAAGAAAAATAGGGATAAGGCTATATTTTATATTTTTAACGTTCATTGTTTGAACTTCCCTCGTTTATGAATAGATCCTATAAAAATATATTAAGGTAAATTATTGTTCATAGAGGGAAAGAAATATTGTGATGTATCAAAAGAGTTTGCTGAGTGAGAAAGGTATTAGAGGGGAGGCCATCAAGTAATGATGCCTCCCCTGTTACTTATACTCTTCGTTATGGGTATATATTATTAATTGTTTTCATCAATAATCATATCATCAAAGAAGTGAGTGACACATTTAATATAATCACCTTCTTTAAAAGCGCTAAATGATGTTTGATAATTTACAAGTTTACATTTGTAGCTTTTTCCCGATGGTGTACTTTGATCCCAGCTCCAGTCTTGTTCCCAGTAAATATTTAGCGCTCCACTGCCTTTAGTATCAAAGCGCTTCATATTGGCACATCCTAATATTTCATCACTAGGAATGGGCACTTCAAGATATCGACTAAATTGCTTGTAGTAGTTAATGCGATTAATGGATTGTCGATGTTCAGTGGCTGCACCACATTCGACACCACCATTAATAATTTGTGTTGTAGCGCCAAATCCAGGCACTAATCCTCCCGCTTTATCATGTTCATTAGGTTGCCAGGAGCCATTCATAACATGAAACATACTTGGTTTTGGAGGTTGTGGGTAAACATAGAAAAATACGGCACTGGCTAGATTTAGCCATGTTTCAGCTACTTTTTCTGGGTTATCTAATAACGTGCGGGTGGTACCGAACATAGCTTCTGAAAAAGGGCCATAATTGTAGTTATAGCTAAGCTGTTTAGCGCCTCGCCCAAAGTAACTTTTGTACTCCCCGCTGGAGAATTTACCGCATGGCCAGGTTTTCCCTTGCCAGGTTTCTGGACTACATTCAGCGTTATAGCCGCCCTTCATATTTTCATCCCATCCCATTTCTCTCACATAATGCAATCCTTGTCGCCATTCTGCTACATCCATATGAGGGTTATGTCCACCAGTTTCTTGAGTGAAATGGGCAAACATGGTTGCTAATGATTTACGGCAAATAGCTTCTGCATTTCTACCATCGCCGTAATTGCCACAAAATGCGGGAAATTTTCCTATTGCTTTTAAAAAGTTTCTATAGGTATATTCCTGAGCTCTTTTGGGAAAGAGGTATTCCCAGTCTGCTTGAGAGATAATGGCTTCTACGCGTTTTACATTATCAGGGTTGACTGAATCTCCCGCGTTAATTTGTTCTACTATTGTATTATCAACGGTTGTAATACTTGCCTTAACTTTTTGCATAAGGTCAGTATTGGTTAGTTCTTGTTCTCTTTCTTTTATTTTGCTGAGTGGAATCACATAGCCGTTATCTATCGGTGTATTTGAGTCAACAATTTCTAAATCTACAGTCATTAATGAACGGTTAGAATGGCTCCTGTTTGTAGCAGTATTCATCCCTTTATGGATAGCATTAAGAATATCACCGTTATCTGCATCAATTTCCCAAGTAAACATGCCTGCAAGATCATTATTCAACACATATTGACCTTTAGCTTTAACTGAGCGTGGATTATCATAAGTAATTAGTTCTCCTTTATTGGGATTCCATAAATAGGGAGCTTGTGCTGTTTCATCGTAATAATATTTAAAGCCGTTAATACCTTGTCCATTGGTGCCCCCCAGGTATTTATTGACTATATGTTTATAGTCTATGACCCCTGGCTGCCATGACCCCTGAATGGGTTTACCGTTTTCGCCGTCCCAAGGATAATGAGTTTGCCCTCCTTGTATACCTGTCCATCCTCTACCATACATAGCTGCACCCAGCACAACTTTAGATGCTGGTAGGCCAGCCTTTATCATGTTTTGTATACCATCATGAGCATTAAACTCTGGTATTTTTTCATGTGAAGCGGCATATAGTCCTGTATGGTGGCCAAGGACACTATCCCATGCACCATAGAAGTCATATGTCATTGCAAAAATATAATCAACATAATTACTTACTTGAGCATAATCAATATTGTTAATTTTATTTGGCCCAGCGCTAGTAGCTGCTGTTAATTGGTACTGTTTTCCTGTTTCCTGGCTCAGTGTATCTAACGCTTCTCGTAGTTCTTTCATTAAGGCGGTAAAAGCTATTTTATCTTCTGGAGAGCCAAGGTTTGGGTTTGCTCCAGGGATGCCGGGAAACTCCCAATCAATATCAATTCCATCAAAGAAAGTATATGTTTTTAAAAACTTAATAGCTGATTGAATAAAGGTAGCTCTTTTTTGTGGGTCTTTAGCGAGATAGTAAAACGGATCTGATAATGTCCAGCCACCGATTGAAGGCAATATGGTTAAATGAGGATTTTCATTTTTTAGCTTTATCAGTTGGCCGAAGTTTCCACGAATGGGATCGTCCCATTTATCTCCAGGATAACTTTTTTCAAGCGCTGCAAAACGATCATGAATCGTTACTGTATAATCAGCTTGATCAGCACATTCTCGCTTAAGTGCACTATAACCTTGAGGATTTTCTTTTTTTAGTGATTCATTGGGACCACAAACTGCGATAAATCCATAGAGCATGTGGGTTAGTTTATTAACTGGAATATCCTTAACATGGAAGTTTCGGCCATAAACACCCCACTCAACAAAATAGGTTCCAATAACTTTATCAGTGCTTATATAAGTATGTTCAATATTATTGGTTAATACTGTTGTATTTGAAAAACAAGAGAAACTTAAGCTTAGGGCTAGACTGGCAATAAATGTATTTACAAGCTTATGTTTGATTGTGTTGGAGTACATATATTCTCTCCTTTATACATTTTTATAGGCAAAAAAATACTGACCACATGAACTGTGGTAAAGAATTTGTTGTTTTAAAAATATTGAGTGATCTATTTGTTGAACTATTTGTTCATTATTTGGCTGAATCACCTCTATAGTGACTAAAATAACGAAATAATTCGCTTCGCGAATTAAGTTTAAAAAAATATTAAACACATAAAGTAGGAACCATTAATTATTTATTGTCAATCATATAATATGACTTCTACGTTTTATTTTACCTGCTGTAGATAAGTAGATTTTAAATAAGTATTTAGTAATAAAGGATTTGCTTTCAAGTTATAGCTGCGATACAGGATTGATCTATATCATTAAGAGTAAACATGATGTCAGTTGAGCGGATTAAAATAAGCCATTTTTGAGTTAGCTTAGTAATATAGGCTATTGTATTCGTATAGATGGTTTACATTAAATAAGTTTTTGTGGATATTTAAATTTCTATTATGTTTCTGCTGTCTTGGAGGGAGGTATTTATTATATTGGATAATTGTATGTACACTCTGAAGAATTTTTGCGAAGAATATATTGTATCAATTTGTCTCAATGATTTTAACTCTATGTGAAATATTTTTCTGTCATTATTTGTATGTAATCTCGTGTTTTTATAGATTTTATAACTAAAACAAAGGTGAGCTGATGTATAAGTATCGTAGTTGTATGAATAAACTTTTATATATGATTTTACCATTTCTTGCAAATATATTACATGCTGAGACAGTTTCTGACTCAATGCTTAATGTAGTTCAACGTGAGCAAGGTCACTGGGTATTTACCGATCATTATGGGCGTGAGGTCTACTGGCGAGGGTTTAATGTTTCAGGATCAACTAAACATGTCGAAAAAGACTTTAAGCCATTTCGTTCACTAAGTGATGCAAAAAAATCACTGAAGCAATTAAAAGATAAAACAGGTACAAATATAATTCGATTTTTAATTGCTTGGGAAGGCGTGCATCCAGCAGTTGATCGTATAGATTATGGATACCTTGCTGATGTAGTGGCCCAGGTTAAAGTGGCAATCGACAACGGATTTTTTGTTTTGGTCGATTATCATCAAGATTTATATTCACGACATTTATTTAATACAGACTCATGGCATACTGGAAATGGAGCACCAGCATGGATAGTGCCCTCAGATGAGTACCCCACCGAGTATTGTGGAATAGTATGTGTCAGTTGGAGTCAACATAATTTAACCAATGAAGCTGTACGTTTGGCCTTTCGACGTTTCTGGGAAAACTCTGTAGTCAATACTAAAAAAGGTGAGCGATATGTTCAAGATGAATACTTGTGGCAGTTAGGGCAGGTACTTCGTTTTTTTAGAGAAAACTTATCCAATGAAGAATTTGGATACATTGTTGGAATAGATCCCTTTAATGAACCTGTTGATGGTGGAATGAATGGTTTATCCGCTGAAGAATGGGATAATCTACGTTTGTGGCCTTTTTACCAACGTGTAAGAGAAACTATGGATGAGTCAGGCTGGCAAGCTCGCTGGGTGTTTGCTGAACCATTAGTATTTTGGAATACGAATGTTGGGTTTGTAACACCTGCGACGGGTGGACATCATCTGTGGCAGTCACCTGGTCAGGGTTTTGTTTTTAATAGCCACTTTTATGATGCTGCGCGAATGAGTTGGAATTTATCTAATGTAAAAAATAAAACATATACTGACTCATTTAAGGAGATAGTAGAAGAAGCAAACTTTTTAAAGATACCACCATTTGTGAGTGAGTTTGGCATGTGGTTACATGGAAAGGGTAGTAAAGATACCAATCGTATGCTGCAAGGATTATATCAAGGGTTATCAACCCAAGTGACAGAAGAGGGTACTCGTCAGGCATTTTATAGTCCATTTATATCATCCACCCAATGGCATTGGGACTATTACTATGGAAACCACCATGAACTACAAAATTTTAATACAGAAAAGTTGATGCAAACTAAAGATGCCTGGAATGATGAAGACTTCTCTGTAGTGGCGGATTGGGGTAAAAGATACAATATTGCTCACAAACTTGTTGAGCGGGCTTATCCTCGCCGTATTCCAGGACAACTGCAGCATTTTTATTTTGCTGAAGGAGGTGTTCCCAATGCAAAAGGTAAAAAAGCTTATTGGGCTTCAATAACACTAGATGATCAAGTATGGTTGGAAAATAAACCGTTTGTATGGCTTACTTGGCATGGCAAGCCATTAAATGCTGGATTAGAGTTATATTTACCTGGTTGGTTTATGGAAAAACCATTAGTGGTGATTACTGAGGATGCTATTGAAAATTGGAATGATGAATATAGTCAGTTAAGTGATATTTCTATAATGACAGAAGGGCAAGGTGGACGTGTTTATCGTTATGCTCCCACTGAAGAACGCATGCAGTTCATGTTAATAGCACCAGCAGAGACTATACCCACTGAACAAAGAAACTTATTACAACTTCAGTTAAGAAATAGCATACATAAGCGAGTTAGTCCTGTAAGCTTTCAGTGAGCTGTCATATCAGTAAGAAGGACACCCTAGTCACACTCGGGTGTCCTTTTGCACTAGTTTTACATTTCAGAATGTCACTAAAATAGCTTACAATAAGCAAATTTTCACAACATCTAATAAGTCATGATAGCTGTTAGCTGAAAAATAACTGGTAGCGCTATTCAAATTTATGTCAAACTAAAGTCTTTAAATATGGCTTGATTTTTATCAATAAAAAATACGGCATTAGAAGTACAATTGTTCGGTAAAAAATAATCTACAGCAAGTTCATTCGACATAAGGAGCGTCGTATGCAACCTCTAATCAAAGGATTAGCAACAAGTTTATTTTGTACATTACTTTCTTTGTCTGTAGCACAAACGGCATCGGCTGATGTTGAACCCAATTCTACGGAGAGCATTCTACCAATAAAAGTGATTGCTAAAGGTTTGCACTCGCTTCAATATGGGAAACGACTTGAAGCGGCGAGAAATTCTGCAAAACTGCAAGAGCTTGCCAGCCTATTTCCATACGGAAATAATGCCTTTGATGAAGTTGATTTTAATAAGCATGTTGTCATTGGGGCATTCATGGGAAGCAAATCAACTGGCGGCTATAACATTGATGTAGTTAAAGCCGTTCAAAAAGAAACAAACAATAGAAAATATATCGAAGTATCTGTTAAATCAAAAGTTCCAGGTCCTAACTGTATGGTGACCATGGCATTTACTCAACCAGCTAAACTTGTACTTATTCCTGCAGATCCACGTACCGATATAGTCTTTAAGGAAAACTACCAAGTCTATCATTGCCGTTAAGTTTGAAAAGTATCACCTGATTTTAAGTTATCTATTAAAATTAAGGTGATACGTTTCAGCACTATTATATTGAAAATAGTCTTAGCCTGAGTATTAGTTTTTGGAACCGTACCAATCAACTTCGTGCTCAATGAGACGATAGGAAAGCTCAGAAATGGAAAGCTGTTTATATTCCTTGAACATAGCAACCTCCATCCGGCTTTGAGGGCCACCACCAATTCGTATTAAATAGTCAATATACTCGATAAAAGAGTCAGACTCATCGCCAAAGTTGGTCCCCACAATAATTTGCTTATTACAAGGGAAGACGCCACTTCTCACTTTTAAAGCTCTTTTAGCTGAGATACCAACTGTTGTCAGATCCATCTCGACAGCAATTTCATAAGCTATTTTGGGTACACCCGTATTTGTAAGACCGCTGACTACTTCAATATTTGAGGAGTCAGTTTTACTCATGATTCCACTAATTTCATTCTTAAGTAAAATACGAGCAGTTTTTTGATCAAACTGCTGCTTACTAAAGCCAACTACACCAATTTTCACAATTTAAACTCTATAGGTTGATCAGTTTATAGCCAAAAACATAAGCGCGAACTTTAGAGTATATTTTGTTCAATATCAAGGCTTTCTTGATGCATTAGATGCTTATTACAATGCCCATCATACAGATTATTTTCATAGTTTAAGCGCTTTGAACACAAACTCTGTTCTGAATAATTATTAGTCACTTATAAAAAATTCTAAATACCAATTATGGTGATATGATCTTTAGTAAGATTGTTGGTCAGTACTGGTTAAGTTTATATCTTTAAAAATAATTTATGTTATATGATTGATAGCTTTCAGATGTGATAGGAACTGTAGTGTCTCAAAATTGTAGTATATAGATTAATAAAGTATAGTGGTTACTACGATGTTTGGTGATATTTTAGTTGTTTTTAATTAAGTTTGTTTTGAATTAATGAAGTGTGCTTCTTAGCAAGGTTTTTTGCTGGTGCAGCGATTAATGAATAACTGTGAATCTATAAATAGTGGTTGTAGTTGATTAATAGTGACTATATAAATTGCTGTTTTGGTTAGGTGCACAGATAAAAAAACTAGAATACATTCGTGACTAATTTTGTAGTAACTTAATAAAAGCTTTAATAATAAGTAGATAAGGGATTTATCTTGGTTGGAAGTAATAGTACTCACAGTATAAGAGAAATATTCGGTAAAAATCTTATTGATAACGATGATGCTATTCGTGAAGTAAGTATTAGTGGTATTGCGGAACACAGCAGACTTATAAAAGGCATTATTTATCCAGAGAGTGTAGAGTCATTAAGAAAATGCATAAGTGATGCATATAAAAATAATATATCGGTTTACCCTGTTTCATGTGGCAATAATTGGGGTTATGGTAGAAGTTGTCCTCCAGTCAATGACTGCATAATTATTAATTTAAAAAAGCTGAATAAGATTAGTAATTTTGATGCTGAGCTTGGGTCTGTTGAGGTGGAGCCTGGAGTAACCCAGGGCCAATTAGCGAAATTTCTCGAAAACACCAATTGGATGATGGATTGTACAGGGGCTGGGCCTGATACAAGTATAATCGGTAATGTATTGGAAAGAGGATTTGGACACTCTCCATTAGGATACAGAACAAGACATTTTGCTGTTACTAAGGTAGTAATGGCTAATGGAGAAGTGTGTGACTTGACAACACCAGGACGTTTCATTGGAAGAGTGGGGTTCAGTGCAGGTCTACATGAACTATTTACACAAAATAATATTGGTGTTGTTGTTGGTATACGATTGGAGTTAGTTGCAAGACAAGAAGAAAGTTTAAGGTGTATTATCAAGCTTAACCACAAATCATCAATATCAAAGTATATTGATGCAATGCGGCTATTAAAAGCTGAACAAACTATTACGGCACTACCTCATATTGGTAATCACTACAGAATGTTAGGGATTTTCCATCAGTTTGATTTTGACCGGAAAAGTTCGAACTCAACATTTACTGAAGAAGAGTTAGCAGAGCTCCTGAAAAAATATAAATTATCACCTTGGATGTCTTCATTTGCAATTTTAGGAAGCTCTTCGGTAGCAAAAGCAAAAGCAAAAAGGATAAAAAGACAATTAAAAGATATTGCTAAAGTCTATATTATCTCATACTCAACATTAAATAAAATTAATAAGATAACAAACTGGCTGGCTAAACATGTAAAATGGCTTCCGAAAATAAATACTATAAATAGTAATGTTGAAGATATATACCACGCTATGGGAATCTTTGAAGGAATTCCTAATAATGTTGCTCTCAAGGGATGTTATTGGCGTAATAAACAGTCTACACCCAGAACAGATGTTGACCCAATTGAAAATGGTTGTGGATTTATGTGGGTAGCACCTTCATTACCAATGCTAGGGGCTGACGTTGAAAAGTTCATGGACTTAACTGAACAAGAGTTTAACAAGTATAACTTTGAGCTAGCCGTTACGCTTACAGCTGTAACATCAATGCTTTGTCAGGCAATTATCAGTGTTTATTATGATGCAAGCAGTGCAGAAGAAACACAAAAAGCTAAAAAGCTAGTAGAGAGTTTAAGGGAGCTTTACTCTAAAAATAAATGGATACCATATCGACGAGCAGTCGATGAAATGCCGCTTGACCAATATCACTATGAGACTGGTGCGGTTTGGCTACGAAAAATAATTAAAAAATCTGTGGATAAAAATAATATCATTTCACCAGGACGTTATGAATTTAAGGAGTAAAAAGTGATATCAACAAAAATTGCAAAGGATAATGCTCAAATTGAACTTTTTAAAAAGCTTTATTATGAAAGCTCTAGCAATCACGTTGATATTGACTATCTAAAAAGGGCATCCATTGTACGCTTTTTTTATGATAAGCATGGAAACCCTATTGCAGGTTATGTATTAAACGGAAATATCCCTCATCGCTATTTATTAGACATACCTTCAGAACGTTATGATACATGTAATATTCCTCCAAAAGATAATATGGTTGAAGGATGTTGTATTTGGATGAATAGAGGCCTAAATTCGTTTGGACGCGGTATAATATATATAGTCACATTTTACGACTATTGTATGCTAGGTAAGCGTTTTATGATGGGAGCTTCAGTAGAACCAAAAGTAGCTAGTTTGCAAAAAAAAGTAATTCCAAATGTTGTATATGAGGGACCCATTAAACATGCTCCTTGGTGCTCAATGTATTTCGGAACAAGAAGACATATGATTTGGTTGACGCTATTTGTTGTCGGCAATTATTGGCTTGTTAAGCCATTAAGAAATAAACTAACTGTATTTAAGCGTAAACTCTTGAGTGAAGCTTAGGTTATTAATGTATAGCTTGGTACTCCAAAGTAGCTATACTCTTAGCGAATGATTTTTAGGCTTTGTTACCATTGCTCTTCACCCCAGTCATTTAGTTTATCTAAACTCCAGGGGCTTCATCGCTCGGTGACCTCGCCTAAATAACCCTTCGCTGTGAGTATATACCGCTTTATTTTGATACCTAAAAATGATTCATTATGGGTATATATATTTTTTTCTAAAACTCTGCAGTTACTATAACAAGCCCTAGCTAAAAATCCTTCGCTCTGGGTAAAGAAAAGCACGGGTTTTAATAACTGAACTAGTTTATGAAATAGGTTTAGTAAACAACAAAAGAAGTAGAAGCCAAGAATACACTTTTTGTATGATTTAAAATAAAAATAAAGAGTTGCTAAATCGCTATATAAAGAGATACCTAAAGTATTTTTAATCAATAGTCCCTGCTTAAACAACTTCTTCCCATACTAGCCATGAATGTTAAATGATTTTATGCTAATTTAAAGTGTTTCTGTTTTTTAATTTGTGACTATAAAAATGTAATCTTGATTCACTAAGATTACCAATCGTTTTAGATAGACCTAAATAAAATAAGAAAGTAAGTAAGGGAATATTTATGAGTAACAAATCGCTACCTCTGGCAGCTTTAACATTAGCGATGTGCCCTACCTGGTCATTTGCAGGAGTGAATGAAGAAATAAAAGCTTATATGGATCAGTTTCATCAAGATCCTGCGGCCGTAATGGATCAACTACCCCCTAAAACAGGGCATACTAACACATTATTTTCTAATACAGCGATTAATAACAAAGATTATATTCAATATAAAGATCAAGCCCGACAAAAAATTATGAGAGGAAATAGTAATCGACTAGATATTCCAAGGGCACCGATAAATTATAGCAATGATAACCCTGCACGATTAGTTGACTTAGGTAATAATGTTGTTAGTAACTTATATACACTTGATAACAAAGCACCAAAACAACGTGCACTTGAAGTACAACCTTGGTCAGATACTTATTGGCCTCTTTACTCTGGTGCTGCGGCTTGGCGTTATGCGGATAGTGACTTATGGCGCGCATCACCCGATAATTGGAAAGATTATTGGGACTTCAGCTATGTGACTAAACCTGTTTCATCCTATTACGGTCAAGCACGGGATAATTTGTCTCCCGCTGAAAAATATGACCTGCTAATGGGCGATTCCAGTTACACTTTGACAACAAATGCCTGGAATAGTGGTAAAGGCTATTATGAGCGTAGCGGCAAAGTGGAACGGTGGATGGGGTTATGTCATGGCTGGGCTCCTGCAGCTTACATGCTACCTCGACCAATAAAAACGTTAAATGTTAAAGATGCTAATGGAGAAAATCTCACTTTTTACCCATCTGACATAAAAGCTCTAGCCACCTTGCTATGGGCTAATGCCAGGTTTGATAACCGTTTTATCGGTAGCCGCTGTAATATAAAAAATCCTCAGCGGGATAGTAATGGTCGAATAATTAATAATGTGTGCTTTGACACTAACCCAGGGACTTGGCATATTTCAGTAGTGAACCAAATAGGCGTCTCTGGCCGTAGTTTAATTATGGATGCTACTTATGACTATCAGGTTTGGAACCAACCTATTCAGTCATATAAAGTCACTTATTTCAATCCCCAGACCAACGCGACTTATACTTCTGCTCAAGCAGCCACTATTCCACTATCTAGCTATACCAAAGATAAATTTAGCAATTACCGTGGCAATCAATCTACCCATGTTGTTGGGGTAAGGATGGATGTGTCTTATGTAGTTGAAACCAGCCCCTCTCATCGTCGTACTGATAGTCCTCAATATGATGGTATTACCAGAATCAGTTATTACTATGACTTAGAATTAAATAACCAAGGTAAAATCTTAGGTGGTGAGTGGTATAGTAACCGCCATCCCGATTTCTTATGGACACCAACACCAAATGCGATGGCACAATCCTGGCAGAACGGTTCAGGTAAATGGAGTGTAGGCCAATCCGTCCCAGCAAACTGGAAAAATAAAGCTAAACAAGCCTCTCGTTATGGCCAGCCCCTAACGTCAGTAGTAAGCGAATTGTTTACCCGGGCCTCTGGGGATAATAATACACCAAGTGACACCTGGCGGGAAATAGTATCTAGCGATGGATATTGCATGGATGTAGCAGATAGTGGCACGACTGATGGTAACTTAATTCTTGCCTGGGGTTGTCATTCAGGCAATAACCAAAAATGGTGGCAAGACAGTTATGGTCGTTTACGTCCTGCTCATGCAACCAACATGTGTGCCACAGCAAAAATAAACGAAGGTGGAAAACTCGTGATTGAACGTTGCAATAATAGCCGTGCCCAGCGTTGGCAGTGGAATGGCAATTATTTACGCAACTTAGCTAACTTCGATTTATCCTTAACCTATGATCCAACTAGCTGGCAAGTTATGATCAAACCTGATCATAATATGACCTGGTCTTGGCGGTAGTTTTTAATACCTATTAGCTCCTATCCCAGAGAGGGCATTACAAAAAAGTATTAAAAGTTAAAGGCTGCTATTTTTTAATGGCAGCCTTTATTCTATTTAAATTACACCCAGCAGGAGGCAAGGCAATTGGGTATAAGAGTTTTGACGTACTTTTTCTATGTCATAAATAGCAGATAGCTTTACCTAATCAACTTGTAACAACATAGATTGCCAGTCTTCTACCGTTAAAAAGTCGGAATCTAATTTGATCAACTCTGAATCGTTGTTAGTGAAGAAGACAAAGCTTTGGTTGTCACTCGTTGTAAAATAATAATATAAATATTTTGATGTTCGCCAAACAGATCCATTAAGGTATATATCTCTGAATAATTTGACAGCCTTATCATCACATAAGTTATTGTCTATGGCGTTCAAAACATCGTTAAAAAAAGTTTTATAATCACAGTTTCCTGTATGTAAATCACTTTCTTTAGTAATACCGATATAATTCTTATTGGTGTTGCTACCATACTTTATGATTAGTAAATTATTTATACCATATTCTGATATAACCATCTCTGGGTTTGGCGGTAGATAGAAGTTATGGCCTGAATAGGCAACTCTAAGTGTTTTGGGGGTTGAGCAGCCTGTAATAATTATTAGGATAAGAGGGATTAACATTTTTTTCATATTAACCTCCGCTGCGTAAAACTAATATTACTTTTGTTTTATAGCGAGCGGCAGCGACATTTTTGCAAGTAATATATAGTCGAGTATCACCTGAAGCGATTCTTTTACCAATATTCACTAACTGCGAAACAGAGTAACCAATACCTGCTACACTTCCGCTTGGACGTGGTACTAAATCCATCGAACTGGAGCAAGATTGGGCTTCTAAAAGAACTTCATACACTGTATTGATAACATTACCATTAATTGCACTTGGGGTAGCGGCACCTTCACCCCAAAAGTAGTTAATCAACACAGCAATATACTCTTGATCACTGCTATTCATGCTTTGCCTCAATGACTGATCATCTATGCTGGATGCACTGAATATAGTATATATTTATATTTTAGTTATTCCGGTGTGAAATTATTTATAAATGATCTATCAACTATACCCATAGCGAAGGATTTTTATACCCCTAGGGCACAAGGGGGCGGCCGTCAAGTGATGAAGCCACAGGAGCTTATAGAAATAAGTGACTGTGGTGAAGAAGCTTACGTTGCTTAGACGCTTACGATCAAAGTTAAGCCCAGTAACCTTGTCATCACCACATAAAAAGGCGCGGTGGATGCACCGGCATATACAGTGGTAGTAGGGGGTATCTGCGACACTGACTAGCTGATTCCGAGGGTGTGTCATTCTTCCACCTCCAACTAGAGTTTAATTAAATTATAGGTAGCAGTAAGGTTTGTTGTTGCTGCCTATTGTTTAGTTTTAGTCAAATAATGGGTGTCCCTTTTCTAATAACCAGTTATCAATCTCATTTCTTTTAACAGGCTTAAACCTTTCTTCAAACCATTCATAGTCTTGAAAATCGGTTAACTCCCAGCCCTCCTCGTCAGTAGCATATTTAATGGCTTTATCATAGGGTATAATATCTAATATGATTAGAAATGTTGCATCTCTTTTATCTTCTTGCGTATCAAAAATATCTATAAATATTTTTACATATATTTGATTTTCTTTTAGCAAGTCTCGGATGAAGGCCATATCATATTCATGACATGCACCATCTTCCCAAGCGCTCATTAAATCAACTTCTATTTTATTCATAACATAATGATCAAATTATGGGTGTTCCTTTTCTATGGTTTTCTTGAATATACTGGGTGATGTATCTGTCTTATTGACTAGCTGACTCCGAGGGATCGTCATTCTTCCACATCCAACTAAGGTTTAATAAAATTATTGGCAGCAGGATGGTTTGTTGCTGCTGCCTATTGTTTAACGTCAGTTAAATAGTGGGTGTCCCTTTTAGCTTAAATTTCAAAATTTATTCTTTTGTTATTTTTTGCTATTATTTCAAAGCTACTAAATTTATTTCCTGAATAGTTTATTATTAATAAGTCAATAGAGGAATTTTTTAACATAAACCAACCTTCAAAACTTTCTCCATTGGGAAAGTTAAAGTCACCTGGAATCCAAAAGTTTAAAAGCTCATCATTTTTAATGCTCGCATTCACAGTTGCACTATATATGCTACCAGCTAAAGACTCTTCAACATAAACTTGTTCCAATTGATTAGGTACATCAGCAAGGCCCTCACCAAGACTAACCCCCATTGGCTTCATTAATGCGTAAGCTGCCTTCACTTCTGGTAATGACTTAGCAAGCATTCCACCTGTTACTAGCTCAACACTTGCTCCTGATGGAAGAGCGATAAAAATGCCCTTTGATAAAGAGTCACTTGTCAAAGGAATCGCTGTACCTGGAAATATTCTATTTCCCTTAAGTTTCAGCGGACGATTATCAAACTCTAATAATTTAAATGCTTTCATTACTGAGCCCCATTCCAAATATCAAAATAAGCACCGCTATTTACTCTTCTTAAATCATCTGTAAGTTCAGCTTTTAACGCAGGAGTTAAGTCATAATTATCTATGATGGCTCGCTTAGCCAGAGTTTCTAGTGTTTCAGGAGTATAACCTTTTAATGGTAAGCCCTTTTTCATTTGCTCCCAATGAATCGCTTCTTCAAGCATATCAACAGTGCGAATTCTTTTAGGGTCATATCTAAACCAAAGTCCGGTTTCGATACTTTCTCCACCATAAACACCAATTGTAGGGCCAAGGTTTGTATCTCTTCTGACAGGAACTCCATTCGCTCTCATTTCATTTAAAGTTCTAGCCCACTTTGTTCTCATAGGATCCCATTTAGGAAGATCTTTAAGTCGCATAGCCAAACCTTCACCAGGCTGACCAAACGTATCTTTCCATGCATCTATATTTTTTGAAAGGTTAAATGATTCGGTGCTGTTTGAAACATCAAACGGAACATTGTTCCTACTATTTAAGGGTCTTTTAGCCGAATTCAGCCCCATATCTGACCCATATCGCCCTAAAGCAAGCCCTCCAAGCGCAGATCCTACAGCAATGATTATTCCTCGAGCGGGTCCTTCCTGAAACTCATTATAAGAGCTTAAGACCTCACCACCCAAACTTGCCGCCATTCGGTTATAGTGTTCCATATGGGGGCTAAATATCGAGCCTAACCCAAACATCTTACCGATAGCGTAATCATTACTGTTCAGCACAAAGAACGGTGCAGCGCTCGTATCATATCGTAATTTATGTTCTCCCATGTTATGAGAGACGTAATTATTGATACCATAATCACTATCAGATTGAGTGCTACTATAATTCAACGACTCATTTAGTACATCAGCCAGCGTAGAGCGAAAGCTATAGTCATGCGTAGCAGGCCCTCTGTTACCGGTATCCCACACATTAGAAAACCAATTAGTAATCTTTTCCCAAGTAAACCCTGTTCTATCACTGCCTTTAGAGCCTAAAAAGGCTTTATTAGCTGCCATAATATTTTCTTGCTTAGGAGACAAGTAGCGGGCTTTATTAATGGGATCACTAAATGGTGCTGGTTGAAGGTGATCATTAATGTATCTCGCATTTTTAAGTCGATCTTGGATAATGGGATGTTCATTGATATCGGCTAACAACGTGTCGGCTTGGCGCTTGCTTAACTCGTAATCGTACAAATCCTTCCCATACGCACCACCCACACTATGACCTATGGTTTGAGCTGCAACACTGGCAAAGTCAAAACCATCCCCATATACAGCAGTTTGCACCAGTTCATGTAACATACTGCTCTTGAAGTAGGCTGGAGCACGGGCTTCAACGTATGATGAAGCTTGAGCACGATCCATCTCTGCAGGTAAGCCAATTTTCTGCCCAATGTAACCACTAATGCCGGCAGTTGCCGTCTGACGCCAGTCGTATTTCTTTTGCCAGCCTAGAGCCATGCCAACACTTTGACTCGCAATATCACCGACTACTTCTTTCGCCCAGTAATTGTCAGCATTATTCAAAAAGTCGCTGGCTTGTTTTGCCCATTGAAAGCCATCAGAGCCTTTCCCAAGCTCAGCTAAGCCTTGGCCAACGCCATAGCTCACAGCTCCACTTACTGCTCCACGTATACCGGCTTTGGCAACTTGGCTAAAACTAAAGCCATTTTGAACCCCGATTGCGATTCCAGCTACTTGACCTGCAGCACTGGCAGCTGCGCTGGCGGCCGCACCAGATCCAACGGCAATCGCTAATGCCCCAAACTCAGCAGCCTTCATCATGCCTGCAACCATAGGCCCAACAAAAGCTGCTGCCGCAATCGCCACGACCATAATGATGAATTCAGCAGCTCCGCCACAAGCACCTTCTTTATGAGGGGGAGGTGGCATATCCGGCAGGGTAGGGCTGGTATCACCCAGGGATAAGCCAGGTTGATAGGGTCGATACGTTGAGCTGTTGTTATGAATATTGGTGACTTTGTTGGGGATAGTAAGTACTAACCCCTCCTTTAGCGCTTGTGGGTCTTCGATACCATTGGCATCGGCGATCAAAAACCACAGGCTGCTATCACCCCATAAGGCTCGGGCAATACTTTGTAAGGTATCGCCTTTGTTGACGGTGTAACTACCAGGCGATTGGGCAGGGTAGTCAGCGCTAATCGGCTGGTAGTTAGCATCAAAATCAGCACTGTAAACCGGAGTAATTTTATCGGGTTTGCGTTGCAATCCTTCGGATAAGGCCAGTTGCGTTGCGTAGTCGGTGTAAGAGGGGCCATCATCACCAACATCACCGACCCCTAAGCCATTCACATAGTAATAGTTATGGGTTTTTAGGTAGCCTTCGCCTTTTTCCGTACGGCGCAGTACTTGGCCTTTATGGTTATTCACATAGCGGAAGATACGCTGGTGGTAATCATCCCGCGCCATACTGACATGACCATTTGCATCATATTCAAAAAAGCTGAAACCTGGTGCCCAGTCATATTGCAGATCCGCATCGGTGCTGGCTTTTAACTCAATTTGCTTCTGTTTGTAGTTATCCCACAGTTCGTAGGTATAGCGAGTGGTTAATTCAGGATCACGACCATAAGAAATGGACTGCTTTAAGTTGCCCGCTTTATCAAAGCTGTACTTGACGCCCGTGTTATTGCCATCAGTAACCGTATGTTCTTGGGTTTTTTGGTTGTTGGCATTGTAGGTATTGCGAACATGCTTGAGCAGGTTGCCGTCAGACTTGTACTCAAGATACTCTGCGGCATTACCTGCGGCATCATTAATCCGGCGAGCCCGCAGTTCATCATTGATATGGGTGGTGGTTAAAAAGCCATTGGCGTCATAGGCATAGGCTTCGTGATACTGACCATGCTGGGCAGAAGTCCGTTGCCCCAGCGCGTTATAGGTGACGGCATAGCCTTTATCGCCAGCAACCACGTTAACAGCATGACTGCCTTTATCCGTTGCTCGCTCACCACTTAATTGACCCTGGGTGATGGTGAAGCGATTCATCGCATCGTAGGCATACCAGAAGTCCTGGGATGCGGTTAGGCCATTCGGCTGTAGATAACGGCTGAAGACCCGACGTCGGTTACCGACAGCATCATATTCATAGCGCAGCTCATACTGCTCATCTTTAATATGGTCAATGCGGTTAGCGGCGTCATAACTGATAAAGCTTCGCTGGGTGTAGACTTTTTCATGACCGCGCTCCGCATCGCTGTAGCTATAACCTTCAAAAGTAAGGTTGCCGTTTGCATCGTACTGAAATTCAGCAAAGGCATTAATGCCTAAATCATCAATCCCTTTGATATATCCGTTGTTGTAATAGCGGTAGTGAATTTCCTGGTCAAAATGCTTGTCATTATTGAGTTTGGTGTCACCCCGTTGCGCGACTAACCAGCCTGCCTGGTTATAGTCATACCAGGTTTGTCGGCCCCCCATATCTCGGTGAAAACGAATCCGGTTATACAGGTCATGGTGGTCAACACGCTGGTTGCCTTCCGCATCGGTAGTGGTTTTGCGCCAGCCACCCACGGCATGCTCCGTTTGCTTTTTATAAGTATCTGCCGCTTCATCAAAGCATTCGGCACCAATGTCTGCATCCCACTGATAATCATATTGGGTGGTATGGCCTAGGTTATCAGTGTGTGCACGTACGCGACCCATGCCATCGTAACGGTAGGTTTCTTTATGGCCTAAGGCATTGGTATGGCTAGTGCGGTTGCCAGCTTCATCGTAGGTGTAATGGTCATCATTGCTCCCAGCGCGATCGATATGAAGCAGATTCCCCGCATGGTCATAGTGGAACTGAGTGACTTGCCCCAGCTCATTTGTTTCCTGCTGCTTACGACCAAAGGCATCGTAATGGAACTGTTTAACGCCGCCATCAGCATGAAACTCTTTTACCACCCGGTCTTCCAACCACTGCTGGGTATTGGTATGGCCGTTGGCATCGGTTACACCGACCGTTCGCCCTTGTAGATCAGTGTGGTAGTGGGTTGTAGGCCGTAGCTGTTCAATAAATCCATTGGCATGGGTGACACTGACTGCTGCACTTTGCTTTTCAGTCAGCTTGCCCAGTTTGTTGTAACTAAACTGGGTTTTATTGCCCAGGCCATCGGTTTCAGCAATGACTTCACCAAAGGCATTAAAGCGCTGTTGGCGGTGGATGGCATGCTGCTCCAGCTTACCTTCACCAATCAGGTAGTCCATCGTGCTGCGCTTAACGGGGGGGCGACCGGTATTGCTGTGCGTGGCAGAGGTGTTATCAGAGCCACCCCAGTTGATAATGCCCTCAGCTCGATTCGCTAAACGGCCTTTATGATCCAGCACCTCATAGTAATACTCATAGGCTTTACCTTTTTCTAAGCCTGGGGCATTGGTTAAATCAAAGCCCCAGCGACTGGTGGTTTCATTCACTTTAAGGCGGGAGCCATCCACATAGTGGGTGTATTTAGCGGGGTTGTAGTTTTCCTCGTTATAAGGGCGTGCAGCGTAGTCAGCTTCTTGCTTGGGCCGATAATAGAGCCGAACCCGGCTGGCATCGCGAGGCTGGTCTTTGAGCGTAAGTAAGCGGGGTAGCTGGTGTATTTGTTGGTCACGATAGCTATGCTCTTCTCCACCACGAGAATGGTAAGCACCTTGCCATTGGTAGCGATCATCCAGCTTGGTAAGTAGCTCCCACTGCTGATTATCATCTTGCTTATACACATTGATGTGATAATAAATGCCATCATTGTGCATGCCTTCAGCTGTGGCATTTCGCCACCAGTGGCCACTATACATATTGACGCCCGCAGTGCCTGCTGTGGCATCCACTGTCCAGCTGCCTTTGGCATTGGGGTTAAAGCCTGAGTTCCAGTCAACCTTAAGTTTGCCTGTGTAGCCTTCCAGCCCTTGCCAGCTGACATGAAACTCCTGTAAGTGGTAGTGAATAGCGGGGTAATTACTGCGTCGTGCTCGGCCATAGAGTTTGATATCAATCTGGAATCGCTCACCCCCCTGAATATCCAGTGACCCCCGGGTAAAGGGCTTAGCTTCGACCACTTGATCCACTTTGGTAAGCTCAGCGTCTTTAATCAGGGTGGTCATTTCTGGCTGAATCACGTCTGTAAGCTGGTTACGCGCATCGTAACGTTGCACGGTTACCGCTAGCTGATCAGCCATTTCACTCTTTAAGTCCAGGTTGCGCAGCTGAGCGAGTGATAATTGACTGAGATCGGCACCCGCTGAAGTCACCTGCAAGGTCATATTGCCGTTTTGGTCATAACCATAAAGACGCGTGGCCCCAGTTTGCTGGTTGGTTTTTACCAGCTGACCCAGCTGGTCATACTCAAAAAACTCATGCTGTTGACCATTGATGATTTTTTCAGTGACCTGACCATGACTGTTGTAGTGGGTTTGATAGGTTGTGCCTTCCGCATCTATTCGGCTCACTTCACGATTCAGAGCATCGTAGCCAAAGCGGGTTTGAATAGTGTGCTGAGCACCATCCGCCTGTGTGCGAATTTCATCTTTACGCACCACATTGCCTTGAGCATCATAATGAAAGTCGATAGCGGCGCCGTTAGCATCCACCGTTTTGCGGAGTAAGCCTGCGGCATCATAGTGGTGACGGGTGATCAGATCTTGATCAATAAAGTCATAGGTTGAAGTATTTACATTGGTTTTCTGCACTTGGAGTGCGGTTTGGCCCAAGGCGTTGTAACCAATGACAGTTGTAGGTGTGACTTGGGCACCCGATGCATCGGTAAGGTGGGTATTTTGGGCTGTGGTTTGACGACCTAATGCATCAAACTGCTGTTGGCGCTGTTCTACGTTGCCGATGACTTGTTTTTGGCTATCATCAGTGGTCTTTTCTCCAAATTTACGGATCAATACCTGGTGACCAAGGGCATCGTAGCCATAGGTGGTGACCTGGTCAGCAACCCCCTGCTGTAACTGGCCGTCCGTTAAGACCTCACTGTGTTGAATGCCCAGTAACCGTGTTTCAACACGCTGGTTTTGGGCGTTATAGCGGTGGGTGGTAATCCGGTCGTTGGTTGAGGAGGTTAGCCCCCGTTCTATAGCCGTTAAAGGAGTGTCTGCGGTTAAGGATCGCCAACGTGTTTGGGGTAATGGTTGCGCATAGCTATGGCTTTTAATGAGGTTACCTGCACCATCAAAGGTTTGCTGCGTCACATAACCCGCTGCATCAACCACCAATACGGCTTGGTTTTTGGCATCGTACCAGGTGAACTGCTGTTGCCCATTAGCATCAACCTTAACCGTCAGGTTGCCATTCGCATCGTACTGGTTTTGCGTACGTTGTTGCCCTTCAAAGTAGCCTTGTTCAGCACTGTAAAATAGCCCTCGCTGAGCAGTTGACGCCAGCTGTCGGTTTTGTGCATCAAACTGGGTGTGGGTTTCCCGAAAGCTAGCATTCGCATTGGGCTGAGGTGGCTGATGGCGATCGACCGGAAGTGATACGGGGTTATCATAGACACGCTGGCGAATCATATTGCCGGCCGCATCGTACTCAAACTGGGTAAGCACACCATTCGCAGAGACTTCAGCGACTTTTTGGTTAACGGCATTGAAGTAGTAGGTGGTGCAGTTACCGTTGCCATCGGTTTGTTGAGTGAGGTTACCTGCTAAGTCATACACTCGGCTTAGCTCAGGTTTTACGGCGTGTGTTTGAGAGTCGCCATTAGTCTGAAGCTGGAGCACGTTGCGAGAGGGTAATACTTCTTTAATCAGCCGGTCTTGGGCATCGTACTCATACAAGGTCGTTGCGGCCAGTGCCGTACCTGCAGCTTCTGTGATAGCGGTTTTATGGCCCAGGGCATCATAGCGATAAGTCGTAATGACGTTTAGGGCTTCAACCTTACCCGCTAATGCATCAGTAACGACCTGCACCTTAGGGGATTGCTTGCGGGTCAGCAGGCCTGCTGCGTTGTATTCAAAGTAACTGGTATAACCATTTTTATCGGTATGGGCGGTTTTATTACCCACACCATCATACTGGTAGGTTTGTTGATACGTGCCATCATGCTCCAGGGTAACGCGTCCTGCCGCATCATACTCAAAGCGCGTTTGTTGCTGCACACCGGCTTTATCCAACTGCTCAAGCAGCTTATTGACATCGGCTTGTGGATGAACCTGTGCTAAATCCAGTGCTTGCTGATAACGCGTCTTTTGCACCACATGATCACTGGCCGTATAGGTATAGTGGGTGGCATAACCTGCCGCATCAACCTCTAGCTGGAGTCGGTTATTGGCATCATAAAAGAAGTGGCGAACGGCACCACGGGCATCCGTACTCTGGATCAGGTTGCCAAAAGCATCAAACTGGCTATGAATGGTATGGCCGTTCGCATCCGTTTGACTGATTTTTCGACCTAAGCTATCCAGCTGCTGGTGCTGGGTGTACTGGGCTAATAGCTGCTCACGCTCTGAAGCTGTCAATGCAGAGGCGCGTTTACCATAGCCTTGTGCATCGACAATACCTGCGCGTGCGCGTTCTGCCAATGCCCATGCACTATCACTATCAACCAGTGCACTGCCACGCCCATCAGTGGTCGCGGTGAGCTGGCCCAGCGCATCATAGTGAAAGTGTTGGGTAGTTGCCTCTGTTTGACCCGCAGCTTTAGTTTCTGCAACCTTCAGCCCTCGGGCATCATACTGTCGCTGAGTGGTGCGCTGTTGAGCTGTACCCACTGCCTCGGTGGTACTTACTTGTTGGCCCAGGAAGTCATACTGATGGGTTGTAATAACGGGACCGGAGGGATCTGCTGGAGTAGGGGTTGGCTGTGGACTCGGTGTTGGTTGATTTTCACCTACCACAAGTGTGCTATTGGGGCGACTGGTAAAAGTGCCCGTAAGCTGTTTGATGGTTTTACCTTGTGCATCAACATAGGTTAACTGGTAGTTGAATTCACCAAACTCTGCTTTTGCCAACTCCGCAGTGATCTGTTGATCTGATAGCATGACATGGCTGTCCTGCCAAAGTTGATCACTGCCAACAGGGCGATAACGAAATTGAACACTGGCATGAGTAAGTTGGTCTGGGGCTTGCCAGCTCACTTTGGTTGGTGTGGGCGGTTGACCAATGACCAGCTCTACCCATTGTGAATCACCCCACATGGCTTTATCGCCTTCATCTTGGCGATTATCCAAAAAGGATACTTTTACTCGGTAACGTCCAGCGGGCAGCTCAGTGCGGGCGAGGTTAACCTGTCCATTCCACTCAGGCACAATCCAGCGGCCTTTTTCAACCATAGAGCCATCAGGTTGTTTTTCTTTCCAGTATTCAAAGCCACCCATACCGGTGTGTTCATATTCATCCACCACCTGACCATCCATATCATAAATGGCGACATAGACCCCAGTAGGGCTGTCATCGGTGGTGGTTAAGTGCCCTGGTTTTATTGAGTAACCCCCTGCGACCGGGTAAAGCTCGACAGTAGGCTCAGTGAATGGATCGGGTTTATGCCAGCGCATTTCCCAGTGCTGATTTTCAACCTCAGTGCTTTGGGGCAATACACTATTACTGATCGTCAATTTAACGCTGGAATTCGCTGAATTACCCGTTGCTGGAGCGGTTGTTGATGTACTGCTGGTAGTATCCTTGGAATCTGTTGCCGGGTGCCAGCTTGGTCCAATAACTTTTAACAGTTGGCCACTGGCATCGTATTGATAACGAGTGATCCGTGCTTTTGCAGTATCGGGAATGGTTTGCGCAATGCCTGAGGTAAGCGATACAGGCTCAACGAACTCTCGTTGCGACACTTTACGGCCCAACGCATCATACTGGTACTCGACAAGTTGGCCATGGGTGGCTAATCCTTCAGCATCAACAGCGATAGGCCGCAATTCTCGAGTTAGTTGTCCATTAGCATCGTAAGCAAAAAAGGTGGTATGACCATTCGCATCTGTCACTGCGGTTCGTTGGCCTAGGTGATTATGGTGGTTAAGGGTTTGGGCCTTAGTAATATTTTCCACCACCAGCACGCTATTCGGACGGCTTACAAAGGTGCCTGTGAACTGTTTTAGTAGCTTCCCTTGGCTATCTTTATATTCCAGCTGGTATTCAAATCGGCCTTCTTCTGCCTGGGCAAGCTCAGCAGTAATTTTCTCATTCTGCTGACTCACTGAGCTGTTTCGCCAGTTTTCTTCAGTATTCGCGGGGCGGTAGCGGAAGGAAGTGGTAAAGTCACCAGTGAGTTTGGGGGTGTTCCAGCTAACCTGAGTATTTTTAGGTGGCTCGCCAATGACCAGTGTCGTCCATTGGTTTTCACTCCACATGTCGGCATCGCCTTCGTCATGGCGATTATCGATAAACGACAGTTTGACTTTATACTGCCCTGGTGCCAGATGTTTTCTGGCCAGGTTGACTTGTCCTTGCCACTCAGGAACGATCCAGCGGCCTTTTTCAGTGATGCTGCCATCGGGCTGCTTTTCTTTCCAGTTTTCAAAGCCACCCATGGGTGTGTATTCATACTCATCAACCACATTACCTGCCATATCGTAAATGGCCACATAGACACCAACAGGGCTGTCATCAACTGTTTTGATATGGCCGGGCTTAATGGCATAGCCACCTTCTACGGGGTAAAGCTCGACTTTAGGCTCCGTAAAGGGGTCAGGCTTAATCCAGCGCATGTCCCAGTGTTGGTTTTCAACTTCGGCACTTTGTTGATGCAAGCTATTGGCAACCGTTAATACCACGGGAGAAATGCCGGTTGCAGCCGCTTCACCCAGTTGCCAGACTTCTTGAGCTTGTTGTTGACCCGCTGCATCAAAGCGAGTAGCCACCATTCGATTGGTCGCCTTTTCAGCTGGGGTTTGGTTGTTAAGCACCTCAGTAACTGCAGAGATGGTTAAGGGGGTGTCCGAATTTAACAGTGAGCTAACCAATGGTGTTGCATGTTGGGTTTGCTGAATAACACGGTTTAAGTGGTCATAGCGATACGCAGTGACATAGCCCATAGCATCAACAGCATAAATAACCCGCCCTGCGCTATCCCTTAACTGTTGGGTAACTTGTGGCTGCTCATTAGTGAGCAAGTGTTTAAGTTGTAATTCCGTTTTCCCTTGGCTATCCACTTTGAGCGTACCTGCTAGTGCTGAGCCATCTGTAGTCTCTGGCTGAGTGGTAGCTATCAGTCGTTGCCCTGTTGCCAGCACCTCAACCTCATAGGTTGTTGCATCCTGAAGCTCATTGAGCTTCAATTGAGCTTGATCACCTTCAAGCTGAATAAAGGCTTGTTGCCATTCAGGTACTGAATGACTGGTATCAGCATTGACTGGACGATAGCGAACCGCCATACCTGCCAGAGTTTTAGGTAATGTAAATGCTGTGACAGAGCGAGTTGTTGTTTGGTCACTGAGGGTGACAGTGGTCGGTGCAGCAGTTTCAGTGGTACCGTCCTTAAAGTGATACGTTACAGTGAGTTGGTAAGCACCTGCTGGCAGTTGGGTGTTATCACTGATATTAACCTGCCCACTTGCCTGTTGATCTAGCCACGTCCAAATAGGATTGTCATAAGTAAGCAACGCGCCAGAGGCTGCTTCTTTGACATGAACACTGACAGCTTGTAATTGTGGAAGTAAATTAGTGGGAATTAACCCATTTATACTGGTGCCAGGTTGTGCTGCACTGGCTTTAAATTGGCTACGTGATAATTGCACATTGGCATCTTGCCCTGCTCCAAAGCTCCCCAACAACTGGGCTTGGGGTTGACCTGCAGCGTTCTGACTTTGGACTCTTAACTGATATGCCTCACCGTTGGTCAGTGCTGTGGCTGGTATCGCAAGCTGTAGCTTATCGCCTTGCGCTGTGAGGGGGATAGCATGCCAGTCTTCTGAGTTGGCTGATCGGTAATGGGCAACCAGTTTTTCGCCGGGTTGTGGGTTAAGGTCTTTGGCATCAACGGTAATATGTTGTGCCTGATAAGGTTGTTCACCGAGTTGATAATTAAAGGTTTCAGTTTGGGTAGGTCGATTATCCTTAAAGTGTCGGGTAATCGTAATTTGGTAATCAGCCTCTGTAAGTGGTTCACTTACACTTAAATTAACGGAGCCATCATATAGCCCTAATTGTTGAGTAATATAATTAGGGTGGGTTAATGCTGTAGAAACAACTTCGCCATTTTTATTAACGACTTTAGCTTCAAGGTATTGAATATCAGCCGCATCCAACCGTGAAATATAGCCTTTAATCGCAGTGCCAGTGGTTTTTTCTGCCCAATCGCCACCACTGTGGAATACGGAAGATGATGTTGTTGTTTTATTATCTTCAGAAAGAAAAATACCGCTGGCTTTTTTTACAACTTCATTGGTTTCAGGATTGATATATTCAATACGGTATTCAACCTCACCAATAAATGCGCGCTCAAAGGTGACTGAAAGCTGATTATTTTCAGTCTTAACATCACCTTGTAGAAAACCACCGGTAAAACCTTTATCGCGATAATAAAATTTTGCAACGGTGCCTTCAGGCTGTTGCTCTTTAGGCCAGGTGATTTTTGTGGGGTCAATAATAGTACCTAATTGGAAGGATATTTTTTCTGTTTGCGTCCATTTAGGGTCTCCATCGCGCAAGTCACCAAGTGCATGCTCCCATTTACTATGCCAATGGCGTTGATTACCTGCATTATCATAAATAGTGATTTCTGCTGTGTAATTACCTGTTGCAAGTTTTCCTTTAAATAAATTTATTTGGCCATTCCAGCCTTTGGCCATGTAAAAATTATAGGAGTATCGAGTGTCTCCATCTGACCCCCCATGTCTTACTTTTCTTAGATAGGCTTTACCTATATCAGTGGTTGTGCTTTCTATAAGAGAACCATCTTGACTAAATAGTTTAGTGACTATCGATGTCGGTGTACTATCCCTAAATTGTATAACTCCACCATTTAAACTAATTCCTTCACCGCCTGCTGCAAGAACAGGGAATCGATCTGGACCTTTAACGTACCATGTATGATGTGTAAGAAAAGGACTTTGCTCGATTTTTTTATTGTGGACAGTAATGGAAATATTTTCTTCAGTTTTATCACTCCACGTTTTTAACGTTGAATTAATTAATTTATACGGTTGATTAGGTTTTATGGTTTTGGAAACCCAATTCGATGTGGCTGAAGTTGAGCCAACTTCTTGAGGTTCCCAGGTTTGTCCATAAGTGCCATTAACCAGTGATAAACCTGACTCCAGAATAGGACGGCTTTTTTCTTGCAGTTGAGTACCATGCACTACAATCGGTGTTTGTTTTAAGCCTTCTCTAATAGCGGTTAAATTTTGTGTATGTTCTTTCGCGATGGGTTGTGGGTAACGCAGTGTAGTAATGGATTCGCCTAATGCATTGTAGCGATATTCAGTGACATAGCCTAAATCATTGACCGTAAAACGTTTACGTCCTGCTGTATCATAAACATTGTAATTGGCTTTAGCGATAATATTATTTACGGATAAATGCTGGGTGATCTGGTTAATGTCAGCGTGTGACTGGAGCAAGTGTGTGGCAGGTGTTTTATATTTAAAACTAGCAACAACCTGACCTAGTGCATCAAAACGATAACCGGTTAAATAGCCTGCCGCATCTTGTGTATACAGCCTTCGTCCTGCATTATCATACCAGTGAAATTCATGATGAATATCTTCTGGCTTTGTCGTTTGTTGCCACTGGTTTATTTTTTCACTGACAGTATTTATTGGTGTATCACGGTCTAGTTCAAGTTGTTGCCAAGTGACATTATAGCGTCTAGCTGCAATAACACGGCCTGCTTGATCGTATTGAAGCTCTGTTAGCCAACCATTAGCATCGGCCTTAAATTTGGTTTGACCTAGTGCATCGTAAATAACACGCTCAGTGGTAATCCACTCTGTAGTATCAATATTATTTAAACGGTTTTCGACATCCGTTAAGGTGAGATTAGATTGATTGACCAAATCGCTTAGCGAGTTTTTAGTGATTGCTTTAGCCATAACCTGGCTGTTTTTATTGTAGTTAATTTTTGTTAAATAACCTAAACCATCAATGCTAAAAGTGAGTCGATTTTCGGTATCATAAATTAATCCCTGCCATTGATCTTCAGCACTCGAATTTAATGCCGCAGTGAGTTCTTGTTCGGTGTATGTATGGTTGGCATCCACCGCATTTTTATAATTAATTTCAGCGATTTTATTACCGTTTTTATCATACTGAGTTTCTGAAACAGTACCTTGAGGATTGATGGTAAAACGTAGACGGCCAGCGTTATCATATACATACTGTGTAGCATGATTTTCAGCATTAATTTTTTTAATCAGCTGGCCGGCATCATCATAGTAAAATTGCGTGGTCAGCTTTAACCCATCGGGATCAATAATGGTCGCTTCCCGTTGTCCATAACCATTAAACCGATGCTCTGTAGTACGTTGCCAGCCGTTTGCATCGCCTTGTTGAATACGAATTTGATTGCCGGCATTGTCGTATTCATAAGCGGTAATAAGGTTTAACCCCTCTGGATCAACGATTGTTTTAGTCAGTTGTCCATTACGGTTATAGTGATGCTGGGTGATGATATTATTGGCATCAGTAATCTGAATTTTATTGCCCAAAGCATCGTATTGAACGTGCTCTTTGAGGGCTAAGCCATTAGGATCGGTAATTTGTGTGAGTTGGCGACCAACGGCATCATACTCATAGTGGATTTGTAATCCATCGGCTTGTGTGACAGCCGTTTTCCAGCCTAATTGATTAAAGTTTTGAGTGGTTTCCTGGCCTAAGGCATCAACAGTTTTAATGAGATTGCCAATTTTATCGTAGAAAAATTCGCTGGTACTGTTATCGGGGGCAATAATCCGAACATTTTCACTGTGTAGATTTTTTTCGGTAATCTTTTGCAAACCCGTTGGAGTAGTAACGATGACTTGATGGCCTGCGATAAACTCAACACCTTCAGCATTTTTAGTCGTGATGTTCTGGTACTGGTAATTTGTTGTATTACCCCGAGCATCTGTTGTTGATAGTTCTCGGTTAAAGGCATCATAGGTAGTATGTGATGTAGCCTGATTGGGGCTGGTAATACTGAGTTGGCGACCCAATCGATCATACTCATAGGTGGTGGTATGACCTAAGGCATTGGTTGTTTGGATTGTGCGTCCGAATGCATCCAACGTATAGTGGGTTGTTATATCAGGTAAAAGTGCATCGCCTTGCATAACTGACGTCGAGGTTGCTATTTTTTCCCCGCGTCGGTTATACGTTAAATATTGGGTTTGGGTGATGCCGACTGACTGGCGAATGGTTTGGGTGATACTATTGAGCTCGCCAAAAGCATTATACTTCAGTTGTTGACTATTATTTTCAGCATCAATTTTTTCTGTGATCTGACCGCGTCGATTATACTGGTTACGTTTTACCGCATCTGTGTCTTTTGCTAGCTGACTAAATAGCGTAGCAACTGCCGAAGTAATTACACCACCTTCAAGCTGAGTGAGCTGTTCTGGTGTGAGTCGTGTGATGTAAACACGGCTTGATATTGCTTTATCAAAGGTGTTGTAAATAACCGCAGAGACTTCACCTAAGGCATTAATGGTGTGAGTTAAACGCCCACGTTGATCATAATAAAAACGGGTAATATGACCGGCTGCATCCTGTTGTTGGATTTTGCGACCTGCACTGTCATAGCGAAATAGAGTTTCTGCGCCTAAGGCATCTGTGGTTTTAATCAGTCGACCAAAGCCATCATATTCTGCCTGCGAGGTACGAGCTTGAGTCAGTAACTCATGCTGCTGAGCAAGCATAATGCCTTGGGTTGTGTGGATAACTTGTCCAGCCGCATTATATTGATAACGATGGGTATTGCCTTGGGCATCGGTTTCTTCTCGCAGGTGGTTGGCCGCATCGTACTTGTAACTATGGAGCTGGTCTTGTTCCGTTTGTTTTTGCTGAATCAGCACTAACAGTAAATCATTACCTGTTTGAAAGCGTCCAGGTTTACCTTGTGCCCAGTTGATAAGTCGAGTTTGTTCGGTAGGGGTGAGTTGGGTTGCTAAACGGCGATCAAGGGTTTTATTACCAACCGCATCATAGGCAAAAAAGGTGAGATAGCCTTCGGCATCAACATTGGCAATTAGCCAGCCCTGAGTATTATAAAAATTGAGCGCATGCTGGTCTTGACCACTGGGTGTTACTTGTAGTTCGCTCAGGGAGCAGGTTAACCACTGACGAATGTCTGTTTCAGGATTTAAAACACGGGACGCCAGTTGGCTGATATCGCTTCGCTCCCCTGTTGCCGTATACCCATAACGAGTGAGATAACCTTCGGCATCTAATATGCCCGACAGTTGTCCACTATTTGTGTAGAAGAAGCGTTGAACGCGGTCGTTAGCCGTCAGCGTTTCTCCCAGTTGTTGCTGAACGGCAGTAATGGTCAGTGCAAAATTAGACGGAGTGTTTGAGTCTGCTGGAGTGTTTAAGGTTTTAGCATGTTGAATGGTCAGTATTTTACGGCCCGCTTGGTCGTAACGGTGTTCAGTGACAGCGCCCTCTTCATCAATACTGAATCGTAATTGATTGTTTTTAGCAAATACATGTCGTGTTATTCGATCATGTTCGCTGAGTGGTGGGCGAATAGATTCGAAGGGTGTTGGTTTTATCCCCGTGAGTGTGCCTTCATTCTTTCTGACCTGTAATGCTGCAAACGTATCGACTGATAGTGCTGTTGCATAGCGTCGTTGTGCAACTTGCTTACCCGTCTTGTTATAAAAATACTCGGTAACGTAGCCCATCGCATCGACAGTGGCGACAGGCTGCCCATTGTGATGATAAAACTTCAGTGAAATTGCACCGCTTGGGTCTTGTTCTGCAATCTTTCGACCCTGTTTATCGTAAAGAAAGGTGTGGGTCGTTGTTGAATGGTTGGCTGCTGTAGCATTTAAGTCAATTTGTGTGCGGTTAATAATACGACCCACAGAGTCATACAACTCAGTGGTTTGTAAGCCGTTGGCAGCGGTTTTTAATACCTGTTGTAATTGGTCTTGATATTGATAGCGTGTAGTTTCACCCAGGCTATTAGTTGCAGCTAATAACCGGCCTAATCCGTCATAAACAAACAGGGTTTCAAAGTTATCTTTATTATGTTGGATTTCATCAGTGCGTGTTGTTGGATTTTCAACGGGTGCTTGCCCACGGCTATCGACGGACTTTATTAATTGACCGTAAGCATCATAAATAAAATAAGTGGTATTTAGTGTTTTTTCTGCATTAGGCTGTGTGGATTCCAGATCACTTTGACTGAAGGCCTGTGATTGAACCACTTTCTGTAACTGTCCACGAAAATCAAAATATTGATCTTTTCGTTTGATCTGCCCAACTGATGTTTGCTGGGTTAGCCATTGTTTAATGGCTGCATTATCAGGTGGGTTTGAGGGAGAATAGTCATCAACAGGAAACCTGGTTGAAAGATAAGTGAGGGTGGTGATTTGTTGGTGGTTGTTATCCCCCCAGCTTTGATACTGATTAGCTTCAAGATAGCCTTCAGCATTAATATGAAAACTGACACGTTGTTTTTCATCATAAACCCAATATTGACTAATACCTTGTTGAGTATCGCCTTTAGGGTAAAGAGTTTCGCTGATTTTTTGTTGGGCTGAATTAAAGGTGCGAGATATTTTATTTTGTTCAGCATCTATTTCGGTGGTGCGATTACCGAACTGATCATAGGTATACGAAAGTATTCGTCCTGTGTTATCGGTTTGGGTGAGTAGATTATCATCATTATCGTATTGGTAATTGACCTCTAATCTAAAACCATGAGCATCGGCGGGGTTGGCTGTACGGGTTAAACGACCTTGTGCATCGTACCAGAGAGTATAGGTGGGACCTGTACCTGAGGTGGAATTATTGACCTGAATAATATCGGTTTTTCGTGCAGCAAGATCATACACGTAGCGGGTAGTGACTGCTTGACTGTCTTTACCCTCAGTGATTTGACTGACACGAAATTGGCCATCATTCCCTTGCTGATAATTGAAGGTGAGTTCTGTGCCATCACTTTGTTGAATATGGGTTATACGCCGACTGTCACCGTCATATTGATACTGCGTTTTATAAACATGATTATCCGTTATACTGCTATCTTCTGAACTCAGATCAACAATGACGGTAGTGAGTCGATTGAGTTGATCATATTGATAGAGAGTTTTTACTGACGAATGTTCGGCTGATACGTGGCGAATCGCCGTGACATTATTGCCTGTGTACTCAATATAGAGGGCCTGTCCTCGCTCATCATGAATGGCGACTACTTTATCGTGTTGATATTCAAGTTGTATTTTGAAACCGTGCCGGTCTGAACGAGTAATTAATCGGCCCTGGTTATTTTGCCAGCGATAGGTTTCGGTAATTAAGCTTGAGCCTTCTTTCCAACGCCAGTGGTTGTCACCCAAATACTCAAGTTTATCGTGAGCACCACTGCCATCACTGCTGATATAACACTTTTGTTGTTTATTGTAGATATAGGTTGTTGTAGCACCATCCGCACTTATCCGCTGGATTGTGCTATTTGGCTGGTTGGTTTCACCCGTTAAATCGAGTAATTGTTGATTAAAACCAAAACGAAAATTATCGCCATTCGCATCATTGAGTAACCCCTGACTGTTATAGGTTCTCAGTAATTGAGCGTTAATACCTTGGCTAATTAATACATCATCTTCTTGTTGGAGGATTAAGTTTCCCGTTACTGCATTAATTTTGATGGACTCTTTGCCTTGTCCAGACTCAGCTTTGTTCCCTAAGCCAATCGTTGTGGTATTAAATAAACCTAACCCATAGCCACTGACAACCGCTACCATAAGTCTATCTACTCCTAGATATTTATACGAAGACATTCGTATAAATGATGAATAATTTACGCCGATGGATGCTTTAAGAAGCGATATATTTAAATAAAATACATAATTTGACGTCTTTAATAGTTATATCCTGAAAAAAGACAAAATCGTTTACTTGTTTTTTGTAAAGTTTTGTAACAAGTGGGGGCGCTGCTTATGAGGTAAAGTGGGGTAAGGGCTACAAGTGTAGCCCTTCAGATACTTAATACCAATTAGAATATAATCGGTTTAATGGATGATGTGTATTATTTGGGCAATGGGGTCTATGAGGTTCATCGATTGCTATGTTTGCGTGGCAGTGCGGGCAGTAGTAACTTCCCTTAAGTTTGGCGTTGGTATTTCTACAGTATGGGCACTGCTCAGAACGGCTAATCATGCCTGTACCACCACAGTGATGACAATTAATTTGTTTCATAACGGCTAATCATCACCCCAGTGTTTTTTTAAGTGTCGTAGGTTTTCAGCTTTGTCTCTTTCCCTTTTTGCTTGCTGTTTTAACTCATTTGAGTGAGACTTCTGAAAGGTTTCACTTTCAGCGGCCTCTTTTGCTTCTTTCTCTAGCTTGGCTGCCGCATCTTCATGTTGTTTAATCAGGCGATCAGCTTTTTCCTTACTGTATCCAGTCATAATTTTATCCTCTTAACATAGCTTTATTGCACAAAACAATACAGCACTGAGAGGTTGATCCCTTCTCCGTGGATATAAGTATAGGTTGATTTCAATAGCCTGCTAAAAGGAATCTTATATGTAGATATACCTACATCCTTCAATGTAAATTGTTAACATGAAAATTTAAATCATATGAATAATATTTTTCATTTTATCGACATGGCTTCCATGCCAATAAATTTGTTGGCAATGAATGCACTGGTTAAAAGTAGTGAAGCTGGTGTATACATCTTCTGGTACACGGCTTTTGACTTTCTCTTTTGAGACTGTGGTTATTTTACTGTTACAACGAATGCATAGGCTAAAGGGTTTAAGGTCTTGTTTTAGATTATAAAGGGTTGCAACTTCTTTAAGTTGGAGTAATGGTTTTCGGTTACGTAGCCATCGGCCAAAATTAATATTACTACGTTTTAATAAACCTAAATCACGAGAAAGCATAATCCGTTCTTCTTGTTCTGCTATGGCTGCAAGCTTTTCATCGCCTAAGTCATGATTCCAATAAAGTGTATCAAAGCCCAGCATACGTAAATAATTACATAATCGGCCTAGGTGGACATCTAAAATAAAGTGAGGTCGACTAGCTGGTTTTATAGGTAGGTTTGTGTCCTGTTGCTGTTGGATGATATCTCGTACCGGGTAAAGTGCTATGTTGTCATTATTCTTGAGCTGATAACTAAACGGCTGTATTTGCGTATTAACATATAAAGCACCAATTTCTGTATGGGGAATACCTATTGCTTCTATGGCATCTTTTACCGCAGGGGATCGGTCAAACGCGTAGTTTATTTTTGGGGCGTGTACAAAAACAGTTAATTCACCATTAATTATGAAAGTACATTGATGCTCCTTTGGCGATGTGTTGTATGTTTTATTACTGATATATTTGGGCCAGATTTTATACAAAACAACTTTAGCATCTGCAAAACTAATTTCACCTAACTGACTAAGTTGATAAGCCAAATTGGAGAATTGCTGTGCAATATAGTCAGCATTTTCCGGTGACTGGATGTTAATGACTGTACTTTTCGTTTGTTTTTGATAGTGATGTAGAGAGTTAAACCCATAGAGTTTACAGAGTATCTGATAGGCATTTGATACTTTGATTGATTCAGGCCAGTAACTGACAAGTGTTTTAGCCTGTTTTTTTAGCGTATCAGGCGTTACAAATAATGGTTTGGTCATGGGGATGTCCTACATCACTAGTATAATAAGTTATCGAGAATATTCGTGACTCCTGATATGCCCCACACTGCAGATAGTCACATACTAGATAACGTTACTAATCATGTAATGCTCCCATAAAATGACGAGCGGTTAACCATAGAGCGATGGCTCTTTTCTTGTGGGGAGACGGCGTATGGCAACACCGCTGCCAATAATACCAATAATGTGGGGAAAGGCAAGTAGTGGTGGAATTATGATAGTTTGACGATTGGAGATGGTTCGTTGTTGATATGGAGTAGTTGTTTAACAATAGCTATAGGGCACCTCTAAAAATGCACTTTTTTAGTAATAGCTGTGTCAGCGCTGTACTCGGATCCTCATGTATGTCTTATACACTGCGGTCCTCCGTGCAGTGCTTCCTTGCTCTTAGAAAAAAATCACTATTTTTAGAGGTACCCTATATTGCATTTGGTTATGTTTGATATTTTTTAAAAGCGAATTATTGCCATCTTTTTTGTTAATTAATTCTATCATTCATAATGCTGACTTGTTTAAGGCATAAGTAAGTAATATTGATGTAGCAGTAAGGATATAGCATGACTAATGATGAGCTTGAGCGTGCAGTAGTAGACTATATTCTGGAAAAAAATCTGATTCCGCCCCAAAAGCTTGTTCAAGCTAAAATAATCACAAGTTACTCTGATAACTTGATCTATGAAGTGCTTTATGACTTAAATTTATTATCTGTTGATCAGTTAAATAAAATATTGTCAGAAGTAACGGGTTTTCCTGTTATTGATCCTCTTTATGAAATAAATAAAGTAAACATTCCAGAAGAGGTATTATCACTTTTGCCTAATGAGTTAGTGCTTCAATATGTTATTTTTCCTTTTCGACTAGAAGATAATACGCTTTTTGTCGCGATGTCCAACCCTACAGATAAAGAGTTAGTTGACCAGATTGAAAAGAAAGCCGGATATCCCGTTAAACGCTTTGTTTGTTATTTTAAAACAATACTTCGTGCAGTCGTCAGGCACTATTCGTACATGGAGGGCAAAAATTTTAACGATGTTATTCAGGATGCAATTGACGAGGTAGAAGGGCGCAAGGATATCAAGCCTGATATTAGTATTTGGACTGAACCCTTAGGTAAAGCCTTAAAGCGGGAGATAACCCTTTTTACCACTAAGGCTGAGATGCCGGCAGAAGGTGAAGTCGGTGTCTCTATGCTCATTCAACAAATTATCGATTATGCAATTTATATCGGTGCTACTGACATTCATTTTGAGGCGTTTGAGGATGCAATCAAAGTACGTTTGCGCAAGGATGGCATTTTAGCAACCCAATGGTACTTACCCAAAATAATTCAAAACAGATTATTTAACCGCATAAAAGTAATGGGTAACCTTCGTTCAACCATGAGCACTTATGCTCAGGATGGCAGTTTTACTTACCAGAATATTGTTGATGCGGGTGTTGATATACGGCTGTCTACAGTGCCGACGATTCATGGTGAACGAATTGCCATGCGTATTTTAGATAAAAATCGTAGGGTGCTTGAGTTAAACGATTTAGGTATTCCCCCGAAAGAGTATCAGACATTTATAAAAGCATTGAAATCCAGTCAGGGATTAATATTAAATGTGGGGCCAACGGGTAGTGGCAAAACAACGACCATATATGGTGCATTAAACTTTTTAAACAGGGATTTCTGTTCGATTATTACCATGGAATCGCCGATAGAGTATCAAATTAGTGGCGTAAGCCAAATTCATGTGGATGTGAATAAAAAATATAACTTTGTTGAAGCGTTTGCAGATGTTCTTAGGCAAGATCCTGATGTCATTGTCTTAGGAGAAATTTTGGATAGGGAATCTGCCCATGTTGCTGTAACTGCAGCTTCAACAGGACATCTAATCTTTTCTACATTGCATGCAACGTGTTCAGCATTTGCCATACCCAGATTACTGTCATTAGGCGTTGATGCTTCAGTACTTTCCGATGTACTGCGAATTATAGTGGCACAGCGGTTGCTTCGTTTACTTTGTCCGCAGTGTAAGGTTATTGATGAGCTATCAGAGGAGCGATTGCAAAAGCTGGGGTTAGCGAGGGAAGACCTGGGATCAAATAATTTTTATCGAGCGAGGGGATGTGAGCATTGTAATCATCGAGGCTACATAGGAAGAGTAGGCTGCTTTGAAGTGTTAGAGGTCGACGATCGTATTCGAGAAATGATCCTAAATGGCAATACAGGTTTGGATGTTTACTATTATGCACACCAACATGGTATGCGTAGTATGTTCCATGATGCACTCTTTAAAGCACAACAAGGTTATACGTCTTTAGATGAGGTTATCTATCAAGCGCCTATATTTAAACGCGTATAGCTTTTTCTGCGTTAATTATAAGCGTCCTATGGTATAAAAATAAAAAAACTGTTATAGAAATCTCTTATATATAGTATACTCAACGTACAACTGAGTGTTGAGCACAACACATTAAACATCATTTTTGGTGTTTATCATTGATTTTTTTCCCATTTTTTTCTTTTAAATAGTATTATATGAATTAGTTATCATATATATCTTACGAATATTTGGATAGAATTAACACAATAAATAAACAGAGGGTATAAACAGTGTCAGTAGTTTTATTGATCACTCTCTGTTGTTTGATTGTTATGGTTTTAAATTAAAAGCCAGTTAAAAAACATAATTAATTTATTATATAAGTGTAAAAAAATAGTGTAGTTAGGTTGTCACAGACACAACAAAAATCTCTGAAGTTTAGACTGAGGGTTGGGTATGAAGAATTACAAGCAAACATTATACGGTGGGTTAATTATATGTATGATATCCACAGTGTGTAATGCGCAATCAGGTAAAGCATATGATGATTCAGATGCGGTAATTATTACTGATTCTTACGATGATATTGTAGGCACGCCTACGAAAAAATGGTGGCAGCCAAAGCCCGGTTTGACTTGGTGGTGGCAGATTGAAAATAGTGACACAATGTCTACAAACATAGACGCAGATGTTGTTGACATTGACTTATTTGATGCCAGTGAAGGTGGTCAAAATAGTAAGATTCGTCAGTTTAAGAAAAAAGGAAAAAAAGTTGTTTGTTATTTCAGTGCGGGCACTTATGAAAAATGGCGAAGTGATGCTAAGCGTTTTACCAAAGAAACATTGATTCCCAATGGAGACATGGATGATTGGCCTGATGAAACCTGGTTGAATATTGGTGATGCTAAAGCATTAGTGACAATAAAAAGTATAATAGAAGACAGGATCAAACTTGCAAAAGACGCGGGTTGTGATGCGGTTGAACCCGATAATGTCGATGGTTTCGAAAATACCAGTGAAACCAAGGGCTATATAAAATATGAAGATCAATTGAAATATAATAAATGGCTAGCAAGTACCGCACATAAATATCAGTTGGCTGTTGCATTGAAAAATGATATACAGCAAGTGGAAGAACTTGTTGATGACTTTGACTTTGCAGTAAATGAACAATGCTTTGCCTATGATAACGAATGTGTGCAATATGAATCCACTTTCTTGAAAAAGAATAAAGCCGTGTTTAGCCAGGAATATGGTGGTTCTGATGGTTTAAGTCAATCGCAGTACGAAAAAACAGCGTGTCCTTACTTTAAGAGCCAGAACATTGCTTCTCTTTGGAAAAAAAGCACTAGCCTTGATGGTAAACAAGTTGTAATTTGTAAGTAATATAAATTACATATACCCTTCACGAAACGTATAAAAATAATTCGTGAAGGGTGCTTCAATAGTTGTGAGAAAGCTTTATAATTCCACTTTTGATACCCCCAATCTCCTTTCTTAAAACACTATTTCTCTTCCTAGAAGAGAGATAGCTGAAATATGAAAAAGTCATTGATCATTTATAGCAATTTGTTGACAATGCTTTCCTAAACCCGTTACAAATACAAAATGTTGTATCTACATAACAAAGAGCCTATTCGACTTGATAGCGATAGCAGCCAGGAAGGCAATAAAAGAATAACTTACTCATTCTGAAGAGTAGATAAAAAAGATAGGGAAAACAGGCATGGCGAGCACAGACTCTGGTGTATCATCCATTACTACTGCAGATGAAGATTATTTAAACAAACGACAGTTGAAGCAAGGAGCGGTTGGCTGGTTTCTACTCACCTTTTTAGGTGTATCCTATGTTATCTCTGGTGACTTTTCTGGATGGAACTTTGGTTTAGCCCAGGGTGGTTTTGGTGGCTTATTGATCGCTACGATATTAATGGCGGTTATGTATTTATTATTGGTATTTTGTCTCGCAGAAATGTCATCTACATTACCAACAGCGGGTGGTGGTTATGGTTTTGCGCGTTGTGCGCTAGGGCCCTGGGGGGGGTATATTACGGGGACAGCGATTATTTTAGAGTATGCCATTGCTCCTGCCGCAATTGCAGTATTTATTGGTGGGTATATGAACTCTTTGATTGGGGTTGATGGTCCGTTGATATATTTACTGTTTTATGCAGTATTTGTAGGTATACACTTATTAGGCGTTGGTGAAGCCTTCAAATTAATGTTCGTGATTACAGGCACTGCTGTTGTTGCTATCGGTGTATTAGTTGTAAGCCTGCTACCTCATTTTAATGTCCAGAATCTTTTTGATATTCCAGTCAGTGAAGCTGCATTAGGTGCAAATTACTTTTTACCCCATGGTTTTATGGGCATTTGGGAAGCAATACCCTTTGCTATTTGGTTTTTTTTAGCCGTTGAAGGGGTTCCGTTAGCGGCAGAGGAAGCACATACCCCCCATAAAGACATACCTAAAAGTATTATTTATGCAATGACCATTTTAATTATTATTGCTTTTTTAGTATTATTTTTAGTGTCTGGCGTTGCTGGTTCCGCGAACATGCAAAATCATACAGCACCGCTAGTTGGTGCTATTCAAAGCGTTCATGGTGAGTCATCACGTGCGGCATTATTTGTTAATATTGCTGGTTTAGCAGGCTTGATCGCCAGTTTTTTTTCAATTACCTATGGTTATTCTAGACAAATATTTGCACTCTCTCGAGCAGGTTATTTACCCAAAAGTTTATCATTAACATCTCGTAGAAAAGTACCTATCTTAGCATTAATAATTCCAGGTGTATTCGGTTTCTTATTATCACTGACGGGGGAAGGTGATTTGTTAATTACTATGGCAGTGTTTGGTGCCACATTATCTTATATTATGATGTGTATTTCCCATTTATTGCTACGAAAAAGACAACCAAGTAAAAAATCAAAGTTTGTGACGCCGGGAGGGACTGCGACTTCTTGGGTTGCTTTAATACTGGCAATTATCGCGTTTATGAGTACCTTTCTTGCAAATATTGTTGCTGCATGTTGGGCTGCGATATTTTTTGGAATAATGATTTTGTATTTTGCTTTATATAGTCGTTTTCATTTAGTTGCATCAGCTCCGGAAGAGGAGTTTGCGGTGGTTAGTAAGGCTGAAAAACAAATATATTCATGAGGACAGCATTTAAAAATGCACTCTTTTCGTAATAGCAGTGTCAGCGCTGTACTCGGATCCTCATGTATTCCATATACACTGTGGTCCTCCGTGCAGTGCTTTCTTGCTCTTACAAAAAAATCACTATTTTTAAAGGTGCCCTTAAGAGACGGTCTAAAATGCACTTTTTCTGTGAAGGCGAAAGTATGGCTTAGTCTTCATGAATACTATATATACTGAGGCCTGTTTGCGTGGCACTTTGTTGCTTTTAGAGCCTCAGGGCAAGGAAAATTTTTGTACAACAACAAGGATGTAAAATGGATAGTTTGAAAAATGCCAAGCAAATGATAAATAATCATCCAGCATCTCATATCAAAGTTGGTGTATTTGATATTGATGGTATCATGTTGGGAAAATATTTAAGTAAAAAGAAGTTTATCAGTGCATTAGAGAATGGCTTCAACTTTTGTGATGTTGTATTAGGCTGGGATAGCAAAGATCAACTTTATGATAATGTTCAGCACACGGGGTGGCATACGGGATATCCTGATGCAGCATTACAAATACTCCCAGAAACAGTACGTACAATTCCTTTTGAAAATAATTTACCATTATTTTTAGCTCAATTTGTCGGTAAGTCGGCAGAGGTTTGTCCGAGACAAGTATTACAGCGAGTTTTACAGCAAGCAGAACAAATGGATATTGATGTTTATGCTGCTTTTGAATATGAGTTTTTTATGTTTGCAGAAAATGCAGACACCATACGTGATAAAAAATTTGCAGAATTAAGGCCCTTTACGCCAGACTACTTTGGTTATTCCATTATTAGAAATTCTGTTCATGCAGAGCTATATCATGAGTTGTTGTCATTAGCAGAGGCGATGCAGTTCCCTATTGAAGGTATCCACACTGAAACAGGACCGGGTGTCATTGAGGCTGCTTTGGCTTATAACGAAGCTTTAAAAGCAGCTGACCAAGCGGCTTTATTTAAAACGTTTACTAAAGTATTTGCCCAGCGACGGGGATTGATGGCTACTTTTATGGCTAAGTGGTCTCCTGAATTTCCTGGCCAAAGTGGACATTTACATGTATCCCTGCGTTCTAAAAAAACAGGAAAACCACTGTTTTTTGAGGCAGGTGAGACACATCATATGAGCAAAATACAACAGTATTTTGTGGCAGGCTTGCAACAACTTATGCCTGAATTTACGGCAATGATGGCGCCAACAATAAACAGTTACCGTCGACTTATACCAGATTATTGGGCGCCAACTCATGCAACATGGGGAGTAGAAAATCGAACAACCGCATTACGGGTAATACCAGGTAACGAATATAGTCAGCGTGTGGAGCATCGTTTGCCAGGTGCCGATGGCAATCCTTATCTAGTGTTAGCGGCTGTGCTGGCTGCTGGGTTGTGGGGTATCCAACAACAGGTAGAGCCATCTTCGGCTGTTACAGGAAATGCCTATGCGCTCAAAGATGATTCACTCGCATTACCGAATAATTTATGGGATGCCTGTCAGCGGCTCAAGGCATCCGCAGTAGCAAAAACGTTTTTAGGTGAGGAGTTTGTATCGCACTTTGTAAGCACCAGAGAGTGGGAAGTCAGACAATTTAGGAAGCATATATCGAATTGGGAGCTGGATCGGTATTTTGAAATTATCTAGTCAGAATTTTTAATTTATACCACAGCTAGGAATGCACATCATGCCTACACAGTTTCAAACCATAAGCCCTGTGGATAACTCTATTTATGTTGAAAGAGAGTATGCTGCAGGTGAGCAGATACAAACAGCATTGGAAAAAGCACAAGAAGCTCAAACTTATTGGAGAAATGTACCGTTGACTCAGCGTGTGCAATTGTGTGCACAAGCGGTTGAGTTATTAAAAGTTAAACAGGATCAATTAGCGTATGAAATTTGCTGGCAAATGGGACGGCCCATTGCTCATGCTGGTGGTGAAATTAATGGCGTTGTTGAACGTGCCGAGTATATGTTAAGCATTGCAGAGTCCGCGTTAGCCCCTATTCAAATTCCAGGAAACCACACTCGGATTCGTTATATTCAGAAAGAACCATTAGGGGTCGTGTTTTTAATTGCACCGTGGAATTATCCTTATTTGACAGCAATTAATACACTAATTCCTGCACTGGCTGCGGGTAATGCGGTGATCATTAAGCATTCAAGTCAAACGCCTTTGTGTGCTGAACGGTTGGTAGAGGTTTTTCTGGAAGCAGGTTTTCCTGATTATGTTTTTCAGTATTTGCATTTAACGCATGCAGACTGTGAACAGGTTATTGAACATCCAGCCGTAAATTTTGTGGCTTTTACTGGTTCAGTCGCAGGGGGGCGTTCAATAGCAACGAGTTCTGCTCAATATTTTAAAGGTGTTGGGCTTGAGCTGGGTGGAAAAGATCCTGCTTATATCCGAGAAGATGCTGATTTATCCACAGCAGTTGCTTCAGTTATGGATGGTGTGTTTTTTAATGCAGGACAATCATGTTGCGGTATTGAGCGCATTTATGTGCATAAAGCAGTCTACCATGATTTTGTTGAGGCAGCTTGCCAATGGGTGAAAACATTAAACCTGGGTCGTCCTGATGAGTTAGCAACTACTCTTGGACCTATGGTCAGTAAACAGGCAGCAACTGTTGTCCGCTCACAAATAAAAGAAGCGGTAGCTTGTGGTGCAACCATGCTTATTGATGAGTTCAAGTATGCTTTATCACAACCAGATACACCTTATTTAGCTCCACAACTATTGGTTAATGTAAACCACTCAATGTCAATAATGAATGAAGAATCGTTTGGTCCAGTGGCAGGTATCATGTTTGTTGATAATGATGATGAGGCTGTTGCTCTGATGAATGATTCAGACTATGGCTTAACGGCTGCACTTTACACTCAGGACGTTGATATTGCCAAGTCATTGGGTGAGCGGTTGGAAACCGGTACTGTATTTATGAATCGCTGTGACTACCTTGACCCTGCGTTAGTCTGGACAGGTGTTAAGGAATCTGGGCGTGGCTGTTCACTATCGCTTCTTGGTTATGATCAATTAACACAGCCTAAGTCTTATAATCTACAACTCGCAGAGGCTTAAGGGCATGGCAACTGAAAGACTTATCAACACCTGGAATTATCCTACTACGATTATTGCAGGGCCAGGCTCTCGGCAGCATCTTATGTCTTGTCTTGATCAATTAGGTATAGAAAATCCATTATGGGTTGTAGATGCTCAATTGCGAACAATGGCAGAAATTCAGTCGCTTATTGAGCAGCTTAACTCAATAAAACATACTTTTTCTGACGTGAGTATCTTTGATCAGTTTTTAGGAAACCCAAATGAAGAACATGTGGCCGATGGTGTTAAGCAGTTTAAAGCAGGTAGACATGATGGTGTGATCGCCATTGGCGGTGGTAGTGCATTAGATATTGCAAAAGCCATTGCCTTAATGGCAGATCAACAAAATCTTTCGTTATGGCAGCTGGAGGACGTAGGGGATAATTGGACTTTAGCCGATAATTCAAAAATACATCCGATAGTTGCTATTCCTACAACCGCAGGTACAGGATCAGAAGTAGGACGAGCGACAGTTATTACCAATACTGAAGCTAAGAAAAAAGTCATTATTTTTCATCCAATGATATTGCCTAAGCGTGTAATACTTGATCCAGAATTATTAGTTTATTTACCATCAAAAATAACAGCTGCGACGGGAATGGATGCATTGGCTCATAATTTAGAGGCATTATGTGCTCCAGGTTATCACCCAATGGCTAAAGGCATTGCATTAGAAGGTATCCGTTTAATTCATGAAAACTTAATTTTAAGCTATCAACAGCCGGATAATCTTGAGGCAAGAATGCATATGTTGTCTGCTTCAATGATGGGGGCAACGGCTTTTCAAGCTGGCTTGGGAGCTATGCATGCGCTCGCACATCCTTTAGGGGCTTATTATAATATTCATCATGGATTACTGAATGCTATATTGATGCCTTATGTTTTGCATACCAATGCAAGCTGTTGTGAAAAAATATTCCATCGTTTAACAACATATCTTCAGTTAACTTCAAAGCAACTGAACCAGTCTGTTTCTTCAGTACTTATTGATTGGGTGCTTCGTTTAAGAGAGTCGCTGGAGATTCCTCATACGCTTGGGGAGGTGGGGGTTGATAAACAGTGTTTACCCTTTGTCAGTCAAGCGGCAAGTCTTGATCCATCTGCTGCGACAAACCCGCAGTTATTATCGGTAGAGGATTACCGGTTATTGTGCAGTAATGCAATTAAAGGAATTTTGTAAAAATAAAGGATAAGTAGAAATGAAACTGGGCATTTTACAGTGTGATGATGTGAGACCTGAATTAGTGGGTAAGCATGGTAACTATCCGACCATGATTCAACACCTACTCTCAGACGTTGGGTTTCCCTGTGAGTTTTCTACTTATCAAGTTCATAATAATGAGTTTCCTGATCATGTTACTGCATGTGATGGATATATTACGACAGGTAGCCGCTTCAGTGCTTATGATGATCTTCCATGGATACGGCTATTAGAAGCATTTTTTTTGCAAATTGCTGAAACAAATATTCCTATTGTGGGTATTTGCTTTGGTCATCAAGTCATGGCTCAAGCACTGGGCGGGCAGGTGGCAAAAGCTACTAATGGGTGGGGTGTTGGGATTTATCAAAATGATATTCTATTGAAGGCAAATTGGATGGAACCTGCACAGTCTACCCTTAGTTTAGTGGCGAGTCATCAGGATCAGGTTATTCATTTACCTTCTGATGCTACCCATGTAGGAGGAAGTGCTTTTTGCCCCAACTATATGGCACTCTATAAAGAAAATATGCTGGGTATTCAGGGTCACCCCGAATTTTCTATAGACTATGGAAGAGACTTGCTCACATGTCGCATAGACGTGGTTCCTGAACAGGTAATGAAAAAAGCATTAGCGAGTTTTAGTGACAAAGAGGATAGTCGGGTTTGTGCTCAATGGATTATGAGTTTTTTTAGTGAATTCAAACGTACAATATACAGTAAACTGTACTAGGGCCTGTTATAGTCGACTACACAGCGTTAATCCTTCCTTAAAATATAAACACTCATTTTTCTATGACCTTTTCATAAAACATGCCTAAAGAGTGGTCTATGCTTAATAATGGGTAATTCATAAGTAAATGTTTTCTGTATGCGGACAGTACAAAATTATTTCTTGCTGACTTTAATCTGTCTCACGGGTTTACTGCAGGCTGCGCCGTACAATATTGGTGTCATCCCCAAATCAACAGCAATGAAATTTTGGGAAGAGGTTCGTGAGGGAGCAAAAACGGCAGGAGAAGAACTTGATGCAAATGTTATTTGGTCAGGGCCTCGGCAGGAGAATCAAAGCCAGGCAGGCTATATAAAACGAATGCTCAAAACTGAATTAATTAATGCTATCGTTATTGCGCCAAGTCACCAGACTGAATTACAGCTGGTTTTACAGGATGTTATTAACCAGAATATTAAGCTAGTTGTAATTGATTCAGCAATAAATGACGTTAATTATGATTCATTTATAGCAACAGATAACTATCGAGCAGGTACTAAGGCTGCAGATTTTATGGCAAAGTTTTTGGGTGAAAATTCCAATGTTGCAGTAATCCGATTTCGTAAAGGTAATGCATCGACTGAAGCACGCGAGACTGGATTTATTCATACACTAAAAAATAATGTAAAAGTAAATATTGTTTTTGAAGATTATTTGGGGCCAAGTACAGGATCTGTGTATCATGAAGTCATCAAATTATTAAACGCTCGGCATAATATTGATGGTTTTTTTACGCCAAATGAAGCAACCACGGAGGGTTTACTAAGAGCTATTTATAAAATAGAAACTACTAAGGTTCCAGTTATTATTGGTTTTGATTCAAATGAGTTTTTAGATGAAGGACTCAAAAAAAATATGTTGAAAGGCTTGGTCGTTCAACAGCCTTTCCAAATGGGGTATCTTGGTGTTAAAACAGCAGTCAGTTTACTAAAGGGCAAAAAAGTAAAGAAGAAAATTTTTTTACCAACTAAAGTTATCACAGCCAGTGATCTTATACAAAAAGAGCAGAGCATTAATAGTCAATAAAGATGTTTGAGATCAAAATGGAAAACACCAATAGCGAAGGACATATGAAACAGAATGAATGGATTAAATATTTATGCTCTACTAACCCCAAAAAGGACCTTATACCCAGGTTTATTATACTAACATGTTTAATTTTTTTGTTAACTGGATGTAGTAAACCCGTTCCTGAAAATAAATTAGACTATGTTGGTCAGTGGCAAAGTGAAGAAATGCGGCTTTTTATTTCGCGAGATGGTACTGTGGCTTATAAGCGTTGGAAAAAAGGAGTAACGACATCAATCGATGGTCCTATTACTGAATTTATAGGGGATGATTTTGAGGTCGGTGTGTTATTTATTACGACCCGATTTGAAGTGTCTACGCCACCAAAACAGGTGGATGGGGTCTGGCAAATGGTGGTTGATGGCGTAGTATTAACCAGAGTTGGAGAATAAATTATTTGTTGAGGAATGGGGCTAGCCTTGTCTGTTTATTACATTAACTGTATACTTTGCGTCCACTTTAGAATTGATTTGAAGACATTGATATGAAAGGAGAATATATGATTGTAACTAACGAGAACCCATCATTTGCAGGTTAACATTAAGCAAAAATCCTTCCTAATAGGTTATACCTTCCTTTTTTAGCCTAATGAGCTAGCCTGCAACCAATAGTTTTTTTACGTGTTACTCAGTGCATTTTGCAGTGGGTATTTGGATATTTTTATTGGTTTACAAGGTTGTTTATGGGCAATTCATTGCGCATTCTTGATGATAAAACCGCATTAGTAGCAAGTGCAGAGTGTTGGATAGAAGGACGAGCTGTTCAACAATTACAAACAACAGCGAAACTAGAGGGTATGCGTCAGGTTGTAGGTATGCCTGATTTACACCCTGGACGAGGTTACCCAGTTGGTGCTGTTTGCTGGAGCGTAGAACAGTCATTGTATCCAGCATTAGTGGGTAATGATATTGGTTGTGGCGTTGCATTTTTTTGTACTGATGTGTTGGGACATCGATTGAAGCTGACCAAGTTAGAAAAGCAGCTGAGTCAATTACCCTCATTAGTAGATGATGAGTATTACTCGTTTCTGCAACAGTCAGGAATACCTGATTTACCAGAGAATAGATCTCTAGGGACTGTTGGTGGCGGAAATCACTTTGCTGAGCTTCAGCAAGTGGTTGAAATTTATGAGCACGTAGAATCTTTGGCGATTGCTAAAGATCGACTTTATTGTTTAGTTCACTCCGGTTCCCGTGGTTTAGGCCAAAAAATTTTGGCGAATCATGTTCGTGAGTTTGGCCATAAGCCATTATCGAGTCAGCAGGCACAGCAAGCATATATTAAACAACATAATCAGGCTCTGACCTGGGCAAAACTAAATCGTGCGTTAATTGCGCTGCGCATTCAAAAGGCAATGAGGTGTCAAATGCATTGCTTATTGGATGTGGCACATAATTTAGTGAGTGCTGTGTGTCTTAATGGCGAATCAGGTTGGTTGCATCGTAAAGGCGCTGTTCCTGCCGACCAAGGTCCTGTGGTGATTCCAGGTTCAAGAGGGGACTATAGCTATTTAGTACAACCTCGGGAGGACTGGAGAAGTTTAAACTCATTGGCGCATGGTGCGGGGAGAAAATGGCAGCGTAGTGAGTGTTATGGACGACTAAAAAAACGTTACACGGTAAGTGCACTGCAACAAACCAAAATAGGTGGTCGCGTAATTTGTGATGACCGTGAACTTTTATTTGAAGAAGCCCCTGAAGCGTATAAAGACATTAACCATGTTATAGAAACGATGGAGCATTTTGGCTTATTAACTAAGATAGCGAAATTAAAACCTGTTATTACGTATAAAAAGCCTTATGACTAAGTACTTTAAAGTGACACTTTTATGTTTTTAGAGTTCTACTCGTGGTGATCAGGAAGGAGATCATAGATCTCCTTCATTCAATCAGCAGGTTTACTTAATATCAAATCGCCAAGGGGTTGACTCATTCCCTGCCTGATCAGCTGCTATGACACAAAGCACTTGAGGTAATTCTTCTCGTTTAAAGAAAAAGTTGGTCCAAAATGGAATACGATAACCTTCTGGGTTCTCGCAATCAGTTGAGTCTGGTTTACCCTGTTTTACTTTAAATAAACTAATTTCAGGTGGCAAATATCCAAGCTGTACAAATACACTATCCTCTCCAGGAGAAATATGTAAGGGTGGTTTCACTGTGGGAGGCGTGCTATCAAGCTTTTTATGGGCCATCGTCGCATATTGTGGTGACTGCCAGTTTTCAGAATATTCTGGGTTATCACCACCTATCACGCATAAAAACCGATAACCTTCTTGTGTGCCAAGTGTATCTTGAATAACAGGCTGAAGTGCTGTTGAGATAACGCCACTGTAGTCGTATAGATCTTGGCAGGCAACATGAGACGAGGTTACTTTATAGCGATAATAGTCGTGTCCTTTGACGGTAGTTTCCCAGCTTGGATAATGTGCTATGCCTTGGTCATCTAATTCCGGTTTAGCATCACCATAGCGATAATCTAATGTGACACCCTTTCCCTTATCGAGGGTGCAAGATGATGCATTTAAATCAAAAACACCATTTACAAAGCAGGAGTTAAGCTGTGTGACTGGAAAGGCATAGTTGCTGTCTTTTTGTTTTTCTACACCATTTTCAGAGAGTTCACAGGGTGCACCATTAAAACATACTGCATATTCGCTACTACCTGTTGTTGTAGTATTTAAAACACCGACAACTTCATTTGTGTATCGATTGATTACGGGTGAGCCTGAGCTACCTCCCTTGATATCATGACATTTATTGCGTTGGGCAGAAAACCAATTCCAATGTGCTTCAATAACATCATGCGTTGATTCTTGAATACAGGCAGCGATGCGCATGTAGGATTGATCATAAGGAACACCATCTGTTGGAGCACCAATGATAAGGATGTCATTGTTTTCGGGTAAAATTTCTGTTGCAAGCTTCATAGGTGTGATACCTGCTTGCTTTAACTCACCAACAGTAGCGGCTAGTTCAATAATAGCTAAGTCATGGCCGCGCATGGTGGCCCATTTTATTGTTTTGGCGGTATAGGATTGTTGTTGTTCCTTTGTGTCAATGAAATAGTTAAAAATAACAGAGCCTGATGCTTCTTCATTAACTTGAAACTCGTTTTCATTCCACACACCTGTACAGTGTCCGTTCGTTATGACATAGGCTGGTCCACTATCATTACCCGTGTCGATAAATGTACCCGTACACGTCATGCCGCCACTGACAGATACGCGAGCAATAGCACGCCAGTGATTGTGTTCTCCCTGTTGGTTATTCAATAGTGTTGAATGACTGAAATTTACAATACCTTCGCCCCAGTCATATTGATTAATTGAGGCAATTGTTGTTGTAAGAGGGGATAATAGCGTTGTAGTGAATAAGCTTGAAAGGATTAAAAAACGTCCATTTTTTCTTAGTAACATGTTTTTACTCCAGTTAGTCATGAACTGTCGTTCAATGTTACTAAACAAGTACTTAATAATAAGCACCAGTTGTCGTGCAATCTATGGTACTTATCGGTCGGAAGACAAAATAGGGGAATGATGTTGCATGTAAGCAGCCTTAGAGAAATTATTAGTGAATAAAATATTTCTCTAAGGTGCTTTTAGAAGGTGGGTTTAGGACTTGGTTTAGCTCACACTTCATTTATTTAGACTGAGCCATGACTGTATCTAAGCCAAAGTTATATTTTTTCAGGTTACTGTTATGCTTTTTGGAAAACTGTTTAAAGTCGATACTTTCCCAGTTTCCTTTTCCAAACCGTTTTAAGTACTCTTGAACGGCATCTTTGGTGATCACACTCATTTTTGAGCGCATGGATAGGCCTTCATCAGCAAAGTCGATACCATTAAAGTAGTCATAGAGCATCACTGCAACCCAGCCTCCTTCCATGAAATGCCCGCCAACAGTGACTGACATGGTCCCTTGGCTTACTGCTTCCATACCTTCTTTACTTAAATCCACACCGCCTGTAAAAATATCCTGGCCGGGTGTTTTTCCTAGTTTCTTAATTGCATCAACAATACCAATTGACATAAGATCACTCGCAGCCCAAGCCACAGAAGCTTCAGGGTAACGTTCGTACAGTTTTGTGAATTTCAAAGTAGCTGTGTCTTTATCCCAGTTTGCAGGAACAACTTGTTTAAGCACAGCATCACCACGTTTCATGGCTTCCTTTAAGCCTTTGTTACGTTCAATCGCAGCACCATCAGCACTATGACCTGAAATAGCGATTACGTGAACTTTGCCATCTTTGCCTAATTTCCCAGCGCTTTTTGCCATATCAACAAGGGTATTTGCCAAGTTTGCGCCTGCACCTTGGTCATCGGGTAACATTTCGCCTAACCAAAACTTATATTTTGCTCGAGGCATACCAACATCGTTTGCATGATCATTGGATATTCCTGAATTAAATAAGAAAACGGGGATTTTGGCTTCTTCTGCTGCTTTAATGAGCTGGTAGGCTGATTTTTGAAAGTTGGGGAATACAACAGCATCCACCTTTTCTTTAATGGCTTGTTGAAAAGCTGAAATCATATTGTCACGACGACCTTCAGCGTAGAATACTTTGAACTCCATACCCAAGTCTTTACAAGCTGCATGCATAAAGCTCTCAACGGGTCCCCAAAATGAATCTCCCGCGGAGCGCGTAGTGATAAGTGCAAGTGTTTTGGCATTGACTGTACAGGTGGTTATAAGTAGTAGGCAAATTAATGAAATACGTTGTATTGATGCAACCATAATGGACTCACTCCTGACAGTGTATTGATAGTAAGGTTGGTTGGTGTTGACCTTGCTATACATATCAAAGAAGCCATGGCGCTGTTTTTACTCTCTTCATTGAGGTTAATTTGTATAGCAGTTTTACATGTGTATAGCAGCCATTTGTATTGATTGCGACTTATTGTGGGAATATATCCTTTGTTGGGTGTATATGTATTATTTCATTCAATTTTATAACATGTTTTTTGAATATTAATGAAGAATATATTTAAATAATGCAACGATGAATATTTCATATAAGCCTCTTTTATGAAGCTATATTAAATAATTATTATGTTAATTTAGATGACACAATGTGCATCATGTATTACTGGATTTGGAGGATAAGTCCATGCTGTTGCCGTGGTCTCGAACGTTTTTATTCATAGTAAGTTATTTTTTAGGGGGATGGTTAGGGTTTGCTCTAACGCTAAATACGTCTTATGCGGCAGAAACGACACAGGTTAATCCAAAGCTATCGGTTGAAGAAAAAATAGCGCCATTGAGTGATAAGGAAGTCCGGTCATTGCTGATCGAGAAAATGACAGCTGATGCTGAATCACGAAAGAGGCAGTATATGTTTAACACGTTTCGTGATCATGAGGGCTTGTTTAAACAACGTTTTCAAGCAATTAAAGAAGATTTGAGCCAGTGGCCTGAAATATCGAGTCAACTTTATCAAAATATTCTGGGTGGGAACGATGGTGATTTTGTTCAGTTTTTACTGTTTAGTGTTGGTATGTTGGTATTTGGCATCTTGGTGGAGAAGGTTTTAAGCATTAAACTTAGTCAGTTTAATCAACGCATTTTAACACAAGAGTCACATGAATGGACGACCGTCCTGGGTTATTTTTTGCTGCGTGTTTGTTTTAATTTGATTAGTGTTGGCTTTTTTGCCGCAGGCTGTGCTCTATTTATATTTTGGATTGAGCTATTTGACGGTACTGAAAATGCAATGCTTTCAGTCCTGTATGCAGTTATTAATATTCGAGTCGTTTATGTATTATCTAGAGCAGTTTTTGCTCCTCATAGTAAAGGAATTCGTCCATTGCCTTTGCAGTGTATGGACGCAGCGCGATTTCATCACTGGGTTATTTTATTTAGTGTTATATACTTTTTCATGGGGGAAATATTCAGTCTTGCGTTAGCCAACGGTTGGCCACAGGTGCTAAACGATTTTGCTGTCCCTACTTTGGTGGGTCTTCCACTAGTAGCACTAGTCATTATTTTTACTTGGCGAGAACGGAAACTTATTGCTGAATTGTTTAAAGAAAAACTAGCACAGCCTGAGAAGAAAGAGCAAAAAGATTGTTCAAATGCAGTGCAAATTGTAGCACAGGCATGGCCTTTTTTATTTACCTTTTGGATTATTACGCTTTGGGCTGTTTGGGCAATGAATTTAATTGCAGGCAATTATGAGCTGGCAAATAAAGTTAGTATTGCTTGGTGGATTACGCTGTTTTTTCCTTTAATTGACCGTATTTTTTACCGTTTGCTGCTTAAAGTCATAACGATTAACTGGCTACAAAGCCGTACATTCCCAGAGCGTTCCTATCGTTTTGTTCATGTATTACAGTTAGGTTTTCGTATATTGCTTATTGGTTCAGCCATTATTGCGTTAGCAGAATCCTGGGGGTATGGTGCTTTAGCGATGTTGAACACTGCAGTTGGTCAGCGGATGATTTATGCTGCTGTGGATATCATGATTACACTGTTAATGGCGTATATTGCCTGGGAAGTGATCCATTCATTGATAGAGCGTAAATTACCAGAGCCTCCATCTGAAGATGAGGCTGGCAATTTGGAAGGTGAAGGCGGTGGAGCAGGGGCTTCACGTGTTGAAACATTTTTACCTTTGTTAAGAACTTTTTTATTAGCGGTTATCGTTGTCACTGTCATTATTACCATTTTACAGTCTCTGGGAGTGCAGATAGGGCCATTAATTGCTGGAGCAGGAGTTGTTGGCATAGCAATAGGCTTTGGCGCCCAAAAACTTGTACAAGATATTATTTCTGGTGTGTTTTTTCTGTGGGATGATGCTTTTAGACGAGGTGAATATATCGAAGCCGCAGGCTTAAGAGGCACGGTTGAGCGTATATCTATACGGTCAATGTGCTTGCGTCACCATTTAGGCGCTGTACAAACTTTGCCTTATAGTGAGATTGCGACAGTCGTTAATCTAAGCCGTGATTGGGTAACGATGAAGTTAGAGTTGCGTTTACCTTATGATACTGATCTTGAAAAGGTTCGGAAAATTATCAAAAAAGTTGGACAGCAAATGGCGGATGACCCTGAATACGGCCAACATTTTCTGTTGCCACTCAAATCACAGGGTGTTACGAGAGTTGAAGAGTCAGCATTAATTGTTCGCATGAAGTTTACCTGTAAGCCTGGCGAGCAATGGGTGATTCGACGTGAAGCTTATCGTAGAGTGAAGGAAGCTCTGGAAGAAAATGGTATTAAGTTTGCGCATCGCGAAGTACGTGTGCGATTACCTGATGAAGGAGAAGATGGATCAGAAGCAACGGGTAATATTCCATTGCCATCTCATATTGCTAAATCCGCGGCGGCTATAGCGGCTGTACTGGCTGCTGACGAAATCAAAAAGCAAAATAGAATTGATGATAATAAAGCGGATAGCTTTGACCAGGATGAAGGTGATATTTAAGGATTTTAAAGAAAAGCGTTTGTAATTGCGCCAAGCATATTCCTTTATTTTGGTGATAGGCATGGCTCTGAGTTAACGGCTAACTGAGAGCAATCATCATATTATCCCTTGCTATGGATACATTGGCTGGCAACTGTGGTTTATGGGTTAGAAAATAATTGTCCATTTGATGACTGATATGTGTCAGCCAGCTTTGCTTGGGATTGAGTTGCTCAATAATTGCTAGAGCCATAGTCAGATTATTATGACTTTTGGGGTGAGTATGCTCAGGGCTGTGTGTGCAATCTAAAATTATATATTCAGGAGCAAACTGTTTTAAATATTTCATGGAGTCATCTGGTAAGCCGATAGTGTCTGTTAAGTATGCAAGTTTACCCTGTGGATGGGTGAAGCAATAACCTTGGGTTGGTTTCGAATGTTGAAGTGGTACTGTGGTGATGGTTATTCCACATAACGTTTGTGGTGTAAAAGGCTCGATAATTGGGTGGATATCGATGAGTCCTGGATGTTTGAAAAGATCATCACACCCTTGTGGATCATTGGGTCCATACACAGGGATTTTTTTTCCTGTTCCCCACCGAATTGAGAATAAACCTGCGACGTGATCCATATGGTAGTGAGTGAGGAAAATAGCCGTAGGTGGATGAGTTCGGCAGTGCATATCTAAATTAGGCAGTCCAGCATCCAATAATAAACTATGGCCTGCAACGTCCAGCTGTGCACAGCAAGGCGCACGTCGATAACCTTCATGCTCTATAGCAAGTGAACATGCTGCACAGTTGCAACCAAATAGTGGTACTCTTCCAGCATCTGCTGTTCCTAAAAAAGTTAATTTCATCAACTTATTAGGCTCCCCAATCCAAATAGTGTTAACAGACCCTAGCGTATTACATGCATTCATTCATTATAGCTGGTTGGTAAGCTTTTAAGTGATTTGGTTTTATTGGGAATAAAGCGTATCCAGCTAAAAAGGAGGTTCAAAAGGATCATATTCAGGTAGGCAGTTTTTGTAATTGTCCAGTAGTAATGAATGTCCAGTAATGTTTTCTATTGCTTCAATATTATAGGGACGGTACAAAAGCTTAGTGATTTCTGCAGAATGAGTGTCTAATTTGCTAAATTTTTTTGTAAACTCAAGGTAATAGTGCAGTCTTAACCATTGAATAAGCACAAAGTCTTTGAACAGTTTTTCGTTATTAATTTTAGTGTAATAACTTGGATGGTTTGTTTTGGCATGTCTTAAGTAAAGCAGTAAGTGATACATATAGGCTGCGGCGCTATCTCTAGCATTACTTGCACCATAGCCATCAACAAATTCACCAACAATACCAACTCCTGCTAAGCCCATTAAGCCGGCATTGAGTTCACTTAATACTCCCTGCATTAAATAATTACCCTGCACGTTATCACGTAAATAAATATCATCCCAGGACTTGGTTGCATTACCTTCAATTAATGGAATTATTTCTTTACGAGGAAAGCCTTTATGTATTGGTACTTTAGGTTGCCAGTGTTGATTAACAAAGCCGGTGAGATTTTGCTCCCAGTCTGTTCTTTTGTAATCTAGGTCATACATATGAGTCTCTTCATGAATAGCAACCATAAGTGACTCAGCCATTTTTCTAAAACTTGTTTTATCGATAAATTGTGAAAAATAAGGGTCGTTTTCTTGTGCTCTAACCAGCATGGCCCCACTTGGCCATCGCCTATCGTAAGTGGATTTTAAGATGGATAGCCAGTTTGTACCACGAAATTGACTAATTAAATCAGATAAATTCGATTTTGGAGTTTGTACTTCTTGGTAACAATAACCTGTGTTTTTACTTAGATATTTAGTATTTGATATGAGTTTTATAGTGTGATTTAAATATTTTGGTGTAATTTGAATCGTGTAGATACCTTTCTTTGCAATATAAATACTACAGGCACTATGGCCTTTGCTATTAATTCTTGTAAACTGGCAGGTTAAATATTCGTAGTTGGGTGGCTCGATAACATTGATTTTTAAGTTGCCCCTAATATCAGACATTGAAGTACTAAAGGTCAAAGTAGTTTTATTGCGAGGTATGAGTATATTGTAATTTATAATTGTATTGTTTGTTAATGATGAATAAGAATATATCTGGGTATTGATTTTGATAGGCACTATTAAATCGGGTTTTGTCGTGTGAGCATGGCAGCTTGATGAAAGAATAAGATAGTATATCAGAATAGATAAACTAAAAATTTTATATATCATGGTTTCTTCCTCCTTGAAGCTTGAATATTTCTTTTTGAAATTTACTTTGGATTTTTAGTTAGTGAATTTTTGGGATTGCAGGAGTGAAGGCTTTAATAACGAGTAAGAGTAGGATGGTTTTGTATTGTTTTACAAATAAATTTTTTTTAACAGTAACGTGATGAGAAATAACTATATACTTAACAAGATAGTTAATGGTATGGAAAAATATATTTCGTTACTGATAGATACATTTAATTGTTTTGTGAGTATGCATTAATATCCAGCCAAAGCCGTTTATCATCTAAAGGCGTTTCTTTAGGGAGTATAGGGTTATCTATTTCAAACACCTTTCGTTTTTTAAGTTTGGCTCTTTCAAGTAATGGTTGATGGTATTCAAGGAATAGTTTATCGAAGCTTCCATCCTCAATGGCAATATTTAAACCTTTATTAAGTAAGTAAGCCAAATCCCTATCTTTTTTATTTACGAAATAGTAAAAGGCTGTAGGATATTTGATAATGATTGAGGGTTCAACCACAATGCCTCGTTGGGCATGGGTTTTGGCTTCTGCCCAGATTTCAACAATTGAACGAGGAAAATAATCAAAGCGATGAAGGGAAAGCATGCGAAACAGTCCCTCATATGATGCAACACCAAGCACTTTAAAGCCATTTTCTCTAAGAATTGCTGTGTCAGGCCAGTCGTGACCTTGTCCTGCCGTTAACAATTTAAGTTGAGCTAGAGACTCAACCGTTTGAAAAAAAATAACTCGATCTTCATTGACCAAAGGTAAGCGCCATCCAATCAGTCCTTTATAAATTGGGACTCTAATGGGTTGTAGATCTGTCTCTCGTTCTTTGGAAGTCATTGACCAAACAACATTAACCTGTTCTCCTGCGGCTAACATTTTTAAGGCTCTGCCTTGTAACATTACATTATTACTACTCGTTAAGTGAAAAGGTGCTCCCGACTTTTCCAGGCCGAGCGCTAGTAACTTGGATGGGTAAGCAGTGCGTTGGTCATCACTTGTTACAGGCCTTGGGTAGATGACATCAATTTTCTCTGATGCGTGACAGGCGTAACTAAGAGCACCCAGTATTAAACTAACGCTGATTTTAAGTAACCGTGGCATGTTTTTACATCAAAACGGACATAATTATAACTATATCTGCCTTAGTATAGCGTATTAGCGGGTAGAACAATTTTTTACACTTTTTAGATTTCTCATTGGCTTCTGTTTGTGGAACTCAATTTTAACTTCAATATTTTATTAGTCGCCTTGTAATAATTTTAGGTGTTTTCTAACCAATTGGTCTGCTAAGCGTGTGGTTTGAGGTTGTCTATAGCGGTTACTGCATTTGAGTACCCATTCAATAGCATCCTGATGGCTAGTGAGATGACCTGGGGAGACAAAAACAGGTTTGATATTGTTTTGTGTACATACTACATGGCCATTTACTTGATTATCTGCCTGGATGGGTGAAGTATTGCCACGAGTAAGTAGAGGAGGTGTGTACTCTCCCCAGTAATGCGTTTTAGCACATCCTATGGTTGGTATCTCCAGTAACACACCTAAATGGCTGGCTAATCCGAAGTGACGAGGATGGGCAATGCCTTGGCCATCACAGATTATTAAGTCTGCAGCTTGGTTCAGTTTTGCTAATGTTGGAAGAATGGCAGGAATTTCCCGAAATGAGAGTAACCCTGGGTGATAAGGGAAGGCACTTTGATGGTAAGTGACATGAGATTCAATCAGTTCTAATGAGTCTGCATTCAGTAATACAACGCCAGCAACAACTAACTGGTGATCTGTATCGTATGCGACATCAACTCCTGCCACAGTTTTTATGGTTTTTTCAAGTGGTCTAACTTTTACATAATTTGACCACTCATCTTGTAATTGTTGTGCCTGATCTACCGTTAAGTCCCAAGAATGACTTCTGTGCACATTCATAGTCAGCTTTTATACCTATTGTGTTGTCTTATGCAAAATCATTAGCTTTGCGTATATATACCCTTCGCTATGGATATTGAGTTCATTTCTACTAAGGCTTGAAAAAAATTACTTGTTTTCTCTAGGAGAGAATTTTACCAGAAAGATAATTAATGAACGTACTTAACTATATAGTTAGGTAGAGCATTGTCATTAATAAGGGTAATCATTGAATAAAAATTAGACACTTTCAAAGACCAAAGATAATAGTAAGAAGATCCTGTAAGTATTTATCACAATATTGCTACCTTATTTATACTAATTAAAACCATCTTATTTCACCTAAAATAATGTGACTTAATTAAAGTTTTGGTTGTTCTTTGAGCTGTGAGTTTCTGTTGAAAAAGTTATTTATATCTCGCCTAACTTTTTAGAAAGTGTATTGATGTTGCATGTATAATAAATTAATGTGGAAACTACTTAAAAATATGTCACTCATTGCTAAGTTTTTAGCGCATATATTTAGGTAATAATACCTATGATGTCTTTTTTGTGGAAGACATGTTTTTCTTTATTTGAGACATCTACAAAAACAATAGACTTAACTCAAGTTTGCTCAATATATAGACAAATAAAATATATAGACAAATAAAATAAATTATTTTGCCTACATAATACTTAGGTGGCTTATATGAATAACGAAGAAGTAGTACAGAGTAGTTCTGTAGAGAATAACGTTCAGAAGTCGACATGGACAAAAAATGATGTGAGTTGGGTGTTAAGCCTGTTTGGAACAGCGGTTGGAGCAGGAGTTCTCTTTCTACCTATCAATGCAGGAATGGCAGGGTTTTGGCCATTAGTTATTATGACGATTTTAGTTGGTCCTATGACCTACTTAGCCCACAGAGGGCTGTGCCGGTTTGTATTATCATCTGGAAAGCCTGGAAGTGACATCACTCAGGTTGTGGAAGAACATTTCGGGCAAGGTGCAGGAAAACTAATAACCATCCTTTACTTTTTTGCTATTTACCCAATCTTATTAATCTATGGTGTTGGTATTACTAATACCGTTGACAGTTTTTTAGTGAATCAACTTGAAGTAGCCTCTCCAGCGCGCTGGATGCTATCACTGGTATTAATAATGGGTATGATGTCTGTCATGCTATTAGGTGAGAAGTTTATGCTGAAAGTGACTCAGCTTTTGGTGTATCCATTGATCACAATTTTGGCAGTATTATCTTTTTGGCTGATACCTGAGTGGAATTTGGGTTCATTGTCTGAGATGCCCAGTTTAAGCTCAATTAGTATTACTTTGTGGCTTACAATTCCTGTGCTGGTATTTGCTTTTAATCATTCTCCAGCAATATCAAGCTTCGCACTTGCTCAACACCGTGAATACGATAATAAAGCAGTTCACAAGTCTGAACGCATTTTATTTGCTAATGCAGGCTTGCTATTGGGTTTTGTTATGTTATTCGTGTTTTCATGTGTATTGAGTTTAAGTCCTGCTGAGTTAGCTGAGGCTAAAGCACAAAATATTTCTATTTTGTCTTACCTAGCCAATAAGCAAGACAGTATGATTATTTCCTACATAGGGCCTGTTGTGGCATTTCTTGCTATTGTTAGTTCATTTTTTGGACATTACTTAGGTGCTAGAGAAGGATTAAACGGTATTATTTCTCAACAAGCTAAAAGTGCAGGCATTAACATTCCCCAAAAAACTGTAAATCTGATAACAATAGTATTTATTATTGTTACACTTTGGATTGTTGCTATTATAAATCCAAGTATTTTGGGAATGATTGAGTCTTTAGGTGGGCCAATCATCGCGGCTATATTATTCATTATGCCTATGTTTGCTATACGTAAAGTTGCTGCTATGCAAAAATACCGTGGGGTATGGACGAATGTATTCGTCTCAATAATGGGCTGCATTGCAATTTCTGCAATTTTATATCAATTGGTGGCATAGCAGGTCCTTTAATGGCCTTGTGGAGTAGGCATCATGTTTAGTGTTCTTGACTTATTCAAAGTAGGGATTGGACCATCAAGTTCGCATACTGTTGGTCCCATGCTTGCCGCTTATCAATTTATAGGAAAGCTGGCAAAGCAGGGAAAGCTATCTCAGGTAAGCTCTATTCGGGTTGAACTTTATGGCTCATTAGCTTTAACGGGCAAGGGGCATGGTACTGACCAGGCAGTTATTCTTGGTTTACTTGGTTACAAGCCTGATAGTGTTCCTACAGAAATAATCACTGAATTACTGGCAAGCGTTGCCGATAAACAAAAACTTGATTTACCAGGGGGACCATCGGTCCCTTGGTTTTCTCGTAGTATTTCTTTTATTCCTGAGCCATTACCCAAACATGAAAATGGTATGCGCTTTATAGCTCAAACTGGGCAGAATCAGCAGATAAAAGAAATATATTATTCTATCGGTGGTGGGTATGTAGTTACGGATGAAGAGTACAGTAGGGATGCTACTCCCACAGAACAAGAGCTTCCATATAAATTCAGATCTGCAGAAGAGTTATTGCTTCAATGTGATAATCATGGGTTAAGTTTAAGTCGAGTAATTTACTTAAATGAACTCTCGTTTTATGAAAAGTCAGCCGTTGCGGCTAAGTTGAAAGTAATATGGAATGTAATGCAGCAAGCAATTGCTCGGGGAATAGAGACTGAGGGGTATCTTCCGGGTCCAATTAAAGTGCCTCGTCGGGCTGCAGCTTTACACCGTTATCTCTCAGCGAATAATGCGCTTTCCGTTGACCCGATGACAATTCTAGACTGGGTCAATATGTATGCACTGGCAGTGAGTGAAGAAAATGCTGCTGGTGGAAGGATTGTGACAGCACCAACAAACGGTGCGGCAGGAATAATACCTGCTGTTTTGGCTTACTATGATAAGTTTGTTCATCCTGTGGGTGACTTGGAGTTGAATGCTTACTTTATGGCTGCAGGTGGTATTGGTCAGTTATATAAAATGAATGCATCAATATCTGGCGCAGAAGTTGGCTGCCAGGGAGAGGTAGGAGTAGCATGCTCAATGGCTGCTGCTGGATTGACCGAAATTATGGGCGGTTCACCACAGCAAGTTGCTGTTGCTGCAGAGATAGGTATGGAGCATAACCTAGGGTTAACCTGTGACCCTGTTGCAGGACAAGTACAAGTACCTTGTATTGAGCGTAATGCGTTAGCTGCAGTAAAAGCAATTAATGCAAGTCGAATGGCGTTACGTCGTTCATCTTCTCCAAAAGTCTCTCTCGATAAGGTAATAGAAACGATGTATGAAACAGGGAAGGACATGCATAGTAAGTATCGAGAAACATCGCAAGGAGGACTTGCTGTTAAAATTATTGCACGTTGCTAAGCTAGTTTCCTTTGTTTATAACGGTATTATTTGTTAATGGAAGCTATCAGCGAGTACTTTATTAATGACGTATACTATTTTTTAATAGATATAAATGAAGTACTCGCTTTATTTTTCAATAATAAAAAATTTCAAAGTCGAATTATTTACAGTGATTCATTAGCGTTAGTATATCGTGCTCACAGAGTTCTTTTTTACAACGTACAAGAAAAATAATAATTTGCCTTCCTTGGCTGTTTGCTAGTAAAAAAAATTTCCAATATATGGACACAATCGAAATGTAACTCAAATTTGATATGAACGTTGTATCACTACATTTCAGGTATTGAGTTATTCGATTGATTTATAATTATATTTACGACCTTTTGCTTTATCATTTCGTTATAAAAAGTTTCACTAGATAACATCTCTTGTGTGATATAAGTTCTCGCGTAACGTTCTCCCAGATACATGAGTGCTAAGAATAGAAGAACAAGAACGCAGAGTGCTTTAAATGGTGTTAATAAAGCAATTAATCCACCAGCTAGTAGCCACTTAGTATTCTTTTTAGCTTTTTTCAGTTTTAAGAAAGCTTTGTGAATTTTGGGATCAGTTTGATGTTGCAAGAGTATTTCTAATGCTTGCTCCATGTCAAACTGCATACGAACATTACCTTTGTGATATGCCTGTATAAAGTTATCATGCGTTGGGGCTGTCATAGGAACCTCCTGAAGTCGCAGTAGATACCATACGAAATCAGACATATTATGTCAATAGCTTAAGTGTTATATACTAGGCCAGCCTAAATATTAAGATGATAGTTTATTAGGGATTATTAATTTATTGACAATGCTCTTTTGCAACGATTTGTTATTGTTAATAGTGAGAGGATCACAAGAACAGCTAATAGGCAATTGGTTAAATAGGTGGGTGTATTGAAGGAAAGTAAAATAGCTAATAGTCCAAATGAGAAAGCACGGTCACTTTTTCCCATTGGTCCATCATAAGCCCGATGGTTATTTATCGCCATTGCAAGGATACCTGTTGTTTCTGCAACTATTGCAAGTATTACAAAGATAATAACAAAAGGTGCATAGGTATTTTCAATAAGTGCAAAGGGAAGATATAGAGCGGTGTCAGAAATAATATCGCTTAACTCATTAATTAATTGTCCAAGCTTTGTTTCCATTTTGTGCTGTCTAGCTAATAAACCATCAATCGCATTCAACGCCATTCTTATGAATAAGACGAAAGGAAGTAGTAGTAATAGAGCAGCATTTTCAGGGAATAAGGCAATTAAACTCCCAAAAATAATTGATATAATTAATGCGGAGATAGTTACTTGATTTGGTGTATAGCCAGCTTGAGCAAGCTTATTCACAATGGGTTGTAATAATTGTTGAAACTTAGGTTTTAAATCATAAATTGTTGGCATAGTATTTTTTCTTAAAATAAGTTGTTTGGTTAAAAATAGTAACTATATTTTTTGTGGCTGATTATAACATATGTTTTTTCCATGTTTTCTACTTTTAGTAGTATATTATTAGTTGTTTATGAATAAATCTAAAAATTAAAGTATAGTTGTACAACGCAACAAGTAATAAATATTAGTGCCACGATTAAGTAATCTAACTGTTAGGTTAATATTTACGCTATTGGCTAATCTTATTTGGTAGACTTCTTGTGAATAGAAGGGAATCAGACTATGAGATTTGCTTACAAGGTGCATTCACGTTTTTTGTTATGGGTTATGCTTGTAAGCCTAATGGGTCCAGGTATTACTGGTTGTGCTACATCGAATAGTGTTTCTAGTACTGATAAGCAACAATTAGCACAACAATCTATATTGAGTGCATTGTGGGTCCATAGTGCAGGAGAGTATCGAGCCTTATGTCATCAGGCGTTTAATATTGCAAAACTCCAACTTGATCGGCGATTATCTTACCATCGGGGTATAGATAAACCATTGGCTATTATTGTTGATATAGATGAGACAGTATTGACTAATGCTCCCTATTTTAATCGTCTTATCACTGGAGGGGAGGCATTTCCCAGTGGCTGGAATGCATGGGTAGGGGAATCAGCAGCACAAGTTGTGCCTGGGGCCTTAGCATTTTTGAAATATACAAGATTTAGAGGCATTGAGGTCTTTTATGTGAGTAACCGGTCTATGAGAGATGGGCTGACAGCAACAATTGATAACATGGTGAAAATGGACTTCCCATTTGCTGATCAGCATCACTTGCTGTTAAAGAAAGCTTCTGGCAATAAACAACCTAGAAGAGATAGCGTTGAACAAACTCATGAAGTTATTTTATTAATAGGTGATAATTTAAATGATTTTTCATTGATTTTTACTGATAAATCAGTGGCACAACGAAATAATGCAGTTGATATGATGAGCAGTGAGTTTGGAAAGCGTTTTATTATGCTACCTAATCCTGTTTACGGAGACTGGGAGGGAGCATTATATAACTATCAGTGGAATACTTCGAATGCTCAAAAATTAAAAATACGGGAGCATTATTTTTATCAATAATTTAATTATTACTTGCAGAGAGTATTTTATTAATAAGTCGCTGTTGCCATAATGTAAATAGGTGTTTATTTTCAGTACCCATTGGTGGTTCGTCTACTCCAAAAAGAACTGAAGTATTTTCGTACTCAAGTAGTTCTTCTACAAAGCCGAAGACCTCATCATCTTCGTAGTCGACTATCCACACACCGCTCACAGACTCGAGTTGCGGAATGTTTAGATTATTTACATCGTAAAAATGAGGCTGGTAGCCATACTGCGTTAAAGAACGAGCAACTTTTTGTCTTTTTTCTGCACATTGAATCAGTAATCTAACGTTGTAGGTATTGCTGTGCGTAGCTTCTGGTAAGTAGTGAGTAACTAAGTCAGTAATTTCTTTGGATCTGAAAGGAATATTAACACATGCGCTGGCGCCTAGAATGGGGGCTAGTTCGCTTAAGTAATTTTCTCCACGTTCGTTGATAATGATAATCGGTGTATCTTTGTTGTTAAGATTATCTTTCAGCATTTTCAGCATGCTTAAGCAGGTAAGTCCTTTTATATCGGAACAAATGAAAATTAGGGTAGGCTGATAAGAAGCTAACATTTTGATGGCTGAAGTTGAATCGTTGGCAACTAACACATCAATAGGTAAGTGATTGCTGAGAATCTCCAATAACTTTGAAGCGCATAAGCTGTCCCCAATGATGAGGGATCGTTGGTCTGATTGTAAAGGATTGATCGGCGTTAGTGGTATGTTTACTTTTTGATTAGAAAGTGAGTTATTAATATTATCAATGGTTTTATTCATTGTACTGCCTTATCAAAGGTCTCTTATTGCTAAAATCAATCTAATCAATAGTAACTAATATACGTATGTTTTTTGAAATGAAGTTTCTGTAAGTAAGTGAAGCATAAATTATGGTAGCTGCTTGCTTCTACTACAAAAATGTCACACGATATATTGTGGCCTAACAGTTGATGACTATTAGACAATATAGGTCTATGAGTTGAAACTAGTTCATTCTGATAGGTTGAATCAAATCAACAAAATAATTTTTAATTTGAACTGGTTCGATGTGCTTTTTAGGTGTGGGTCAACTATTGTCTTTGGGGTTGTTACTATTAGCTATCTATCAGTTACCTTATTAGCCAATGCTGACTAATATTTATACACTCATTGGAGGGAAAGAATGAGTGTTGTCTAACTTCCTTGTTGATTAATCTATACTCTACAGCCGTTGAAATGCTGTATTGTACAATTATCCTTCTAAAGTAAGGCGTTCTATTTCTTCCAGTTTAAAATTACTTTTCCGCAGTTCCTGGAGTTCATAATCTCAAAACCAGATTGAAACTCATCTATATGATAATGGTGAGTAATGACCGGAGAAATGGGCAAACCACTTTGCAGCAAAGCCAGCATTTTATGCCAGGTTGTGAACATCTCTCTGCCGTAAATTCCTTTTAAGTGAAGTCCTTTAAAAATAACATTGTCCCAGTCAATAGAAACATGTTCTGGAAATATACCAAGTAAAGCTATTTTGCCACCATGACTTATATTTTTGATAAGGGTCTGCAATGCGTAGGCATTACCTGACATTTCGAGAGCAATATCATATTCATGTTCTACACTGTCTAGGGGGGTATGTAGTACATTTACCGTGTGAGTTGCGCCCATTTTATCAGCTAATGCTAAGCGATATTCGTTCACATCTGAAACAATAATGTTTTTTGCACCAACATACTTGGCTATTTGAGTTGCCATGAGTCCTGTAGGGCCTGCTCCAGATATAAATACGGATTCACCAATAAGGTCAAAGGAAAGGGCTGTATGTACTGAGTTCCCTAAGGGATCAAAAATAGCGGCAATTTCATCAGGGATATCTTTAGGTACTTTTATAATATTTTTGGCTGGAAGAGAAACATACTCTGCAAAAGCACCTGGACGGTTTACACCTAAGCCAACAGTATGTGCACATAAGTGTGACTTACCGGTTCTGCAGTTTTTACAATAATCGCAGGTGATATGGCCTTCCCCTGAAACACGTTCACCTACTTTAATATTTTTGACATCTTTTCCCACTTCAATGACATGACCTACAAATTCATGTCCAATATGCATTGGCACGGGGATTGTTTTTTGTGCCCATTTGTCCCAGTTATAGATATGTAAATCTGTGCCACAAATTGCGGTAACATCGACTTCCACAAGAACTTCATGCGGATCAATTGTTGGTACGGGCACATCTTCCATCCAAAGGCCGGGTTCAGGTTTGGATTTAACTAAAGCCTTCATGATACACCTGCTGCGAAAATACTTCCTTATCTATGCAAACAGAAACAGATAAAAAAATTGGAGATTTCGTTAAATAATTAAAAGCGGTTTATGTGTTATGTTAAGTATCATCAACCTTGTCCAAGAATACGCTTAACCAAGTTAATACCATTGAGTTTAACCGGTTTATTTTAGGGCTAAGTATGGCAGGTTAAATAATAACTGTCCTGGGCGTATATTGACTCTCCCGTTCAAAATGATTTCTCTGATTACATGAGTTGTGATCCTTGTAAATGTTTAGTCCGTGTCATTAAATTGGGCTGCTGCATAAAATTGGCTATGCAAAAACTTATCAATGACTTTATATATAACTAACTAAGCGTTAGAGGGCTGACAGGTCTTTTGTAATAAGTCAGTGATCCACTCCTAGCTTATATATCCTACAAATAAGTGTTTATTATCTCAAAGAAATAAGTTGGTACAGACATATGCTCGGTAATGTAGAAATAAGAGATGTAAATAATATTCAAGGAATGGGAATTGACTCTACAGCAGCATATCCGGCTCTGTATAGATGAATACCCATTGCAAGTTTCGGTACCCTGCACCTTTAAGATAAAGTGAGAAGTGTTAGGTTAACCTGAGTTTTGTTTTTGTTTCAATCGAGTTACCTGCATACTAGTATCTGGCACTTACTGCTCGATTATAATCAAAATAATGACTTGTTTCGAGAGTATGAGATTTTGTAACCAATTATATGAATTTATTGTATAAGATATGTGAATATCCAACAAAATGAGTTTTGCTTAAGAATTACTCAGTGTATAGATATATACAACTAACAGTGTATAATGTAACAGTTTTATTGAATTAATGCTACTATAGAATCACGCCAATAAGGAAGTTCAAACCATTACGGATAGTAGTTACTATATGAAGTGTATAAAATTTAAACTTTTACTGCCTATATTATTGATGGTATTTGCCACTCAGGGAGCTGCATTCTCAGTAGAGCCGGAAAAGGTGCTTCAGCTTCCTACACCTGAAGAAACCTGTGAAGGTGTGCAATGGTGTGATTGGACTGCCATTAAAAAAAGTTGGCCACAAGCAGGACGCCGTAAGTCTTTGGTCAAGATTTCAAATGAGCTTTTTGAGGTGAGTATTCCACAAGGATTCAATTATCAACATATTTATGGTGGGCTCCCTTCTTACTCATTACTTTATGATGATTTTAGAATCGGTATTTCTGTGAAACAGACGCCAGAACCTATAGCAGGTAAACATGCAGATCTGATACAAGCAGCAAAAGAAAAACAAGGTAAAAATCACTTAGTACCTATTGATCTTTTTAAAATTGCTTATTTGAATACTAAAAAAGTAAAAGAGCCTGAAAATTTATATCAAAAAACAATTTGGCGGTTGGCATTTTTGTACAAAGCATCAGAACAGCTTATTAGCGTACCAGAGTATTACTCTGTTGATGATATTTCAGCGTACATGATGGAAGTTAAGCGTGGAAAAGTTAAATACAGAGTAACAATTGTGACAACAACAAATGAGCAGAATAAATATCTTAAAATAATTGATGATGGTGCGCCAAAACAACTTGTCTTAGATATCCTTAGCAGTGTGAAATTAGTTTCAAGTCAACATCGTTATGCATCAAAAAAACATGAGCCAACGTCATTGAGTGGCATTGTCTGTTGTGATGTATGAATTCTTAAATGAATATTTAGAGTTGGTGTGTCTTGCTGAGTATTGTTTTTAATTGTTGGTTTGTAAGTTGATAGCACGTAGTTTTGGATAAAAACTACCATGATCTTTATCAATCCAGCAATTTAAAATAAATATTAGATTGTCCCTTTATGGAGTAAGCTACGCTCTAATTATTTTTATCTGCCAAAACGCCAAGCAAACATAAGATAATGAGCAGTACAGGGAATAAAGTTTGGTTGTTAAATGATGAGATTGCGGCATGTAAGTATGGAGGAAAAACTATAATTGATAAGCCACTAAATATTAAACAAAGTGTAATAAGTAGTAATGACCTTAAAAAGCTATTTAATGATGATAAGCGTTTCCGTAAATAGCGGGAAAGTTGACTACCAAACATCATCAATAGCACAGCAATGATGCTTAAGGATATTTCATCAAGATAAGATCGTACCCATTGTGACATTGAGGTTACTGTGCTAATGATTACATTCATATTAATTACATAAAGTTTTCTAGTAGTGTATTAAGGTATAGCAGTCCTTTTGGTGTTGCCTGTAATTGATTTGAAAATGGCATTAACAAAGATTGCTTTTGTGCAGAGTCTAATTGATTATAAATTGATTGCAATGACTCCCCTGTTCTGTCTAAAAAATAGTGACTTGGTACACCATTATTAAGTCGTAGAGTATTCATTAAGAATTCTAATGGGCGATCTTCTGGTAGAATATCTCGATGACCAGCCAAGTAATTTTTACTAAGGTCCAGGTAGTCTTTGGGCATTCTGGTTTTCCAGAAACGATATATTTTATCTTTGTCTGGTAACGTTATTTTGCCATGTGCGCCAGCACCAATTCCCAGGTAGTCACCAAACTCCCAATAATTCATATTATGTTTAGAGCTATGCTTTTCTTTTGCATAAGCAGAAATCTCATACTGTTGAAAACCAGCTTTATGAAGCAGTTTCTGACCAGCTTGCTGGATTGCAAATAGACTATCATCATCGGGTAATTTGGGCGGTTTAGAAAAGAAAACTGTATTGGGTTCTATTGTCAGTTGATACCAGGAAATATGCATAGGTGAGAAAGAAATTGCCTGGTTTAAATCAAAGAGTGCATCATCTATTGACTGTTTTGGTAAGCCAAACATTAGATCTATGTTAATATTGTGAAAACCTGCTTTTTTCGCCATATCGATAGCTCGCAGGGCTTCTTGAGAATTATGAATTCTACCCAAGCGTTGTAATTGTTGGGATTGAAAACTCTGCACGCCAATGGATAAGCGGTTAATACCTATTTGGTAATAGCCACTAAACTTGGCTTGCTCAAAGGTTCCTGGGTTTGCTTCAAGCGTAATTTCAATATCATCAGCAAAAGGTATTTTTTGCTGTATTTCTTTTAGTAAATAATTAAAACTTTTTGCTGAAAATAAACTAGGAGTTCCGCCTCCGATAAAAATACTTTGTAGTGAACGTCCTTGGACTAAGTGAAGATCAGCTGTTAAATCATCAATAAGCGCCTGACAGTATTCCCTTTCAGGGAGGCTATCCTGAGCTGTATGAGAGTTAAAGTCACAATATGGGCATTTTTTTATACACCAGGGTATGTGAATATATAAGCTTAGAGGCGGTAACTTTAATGACATAGTGAATTCACTACTTTTTTAATTCACGTAATAGATAGGCCATTGCTTTGGCTCGGTGGCTGAGTTCATTCTTAATACCGGCAGGTAATTCAGCAGCAGAGCAGTGTTCAGTGGGTACAAAAAATAAAGGATCATAGCCAAACCCATGTTCACCACGAGGTTCTTCTAAAATAAGTCCTTCCCAGGTTCCCTGACAAATTAAAGGGGTAGGGTCATCTGCATGTTTTAAGTAAACAAGAAGACATTGAAAGCGCGCTGTACGTTGCTGTGTTGGGATATTAGCGAGTTCACTGAGTAGCTTTTCAATATTTTCTGCATCTGAGGCTTGTTCACCTGCAAAACGAGCAGAGAAAATGCCTGGAGCACCATCCAGAGCATCAACTTCTAAACCAGAATCATCAGCGATTGCTGGGAGCCCAGTAATGCGAGAAGCATGGCGTGCTTTGATGATGGCATTTTCAACAAATGACAGGCCTGTCTCCGCAACCTCGGAAACCCCCATTTGATTTTGAGGAAGCATTTTTATATTTAGACTGCCAAGTAAATGCTGTAGCTCATTTAGCTTACCTTTATTATTACTGGCTAATACAACTTGTTGGATATCTCCAGGCATAGGTCAGATTAATCCTTATAAAACTTCTTGGTGAATTTAATAGAGATTGGAGATGACTTTTCACTAGCGGTCACAGATATATTGAAGTGAAGAATTTCTTCATTGCTGTAAGGAAATGTAGCTAAGTAATAAATAGCTTTTTGTTCTTTTACTTCATTAAATGCTAATGTGCTTTTTTGTTGTAAAAGATTCACGGCTGAGCCTGAGACTTTTGCTGTTACAGCTTCAGACCCTGTATTTGTTTTGTGTTGTACGGAAATATTGATAACACCTGTTGTTCCACTTCTGGGTATATTGTAACGCTTTGCTATTTCTGGCTTAAGAAAGGTACTAGGAAAAGCACTGTAGTGGGCAGTATAGTCGCCTTGTGTTTTGCTGTTAGTTTCTTCTGCGTAAGTGTTTGGTAAGTAGAAAAGCATCAAAACAACAATAGTAAACACTTGCAACAGCTTGTTGCTTACGGAGGAGTCCTGTGAATATAAATACGTTTTTGAAAAGTTAGATTGCTTGAACATGGCCAACCTCAAGGTGTTAAGACAAGAATATTTTCAGTGTGCAGGTAAGGAAAACATTTTATAATTTGTTGATTTGTAATTTCAGCCAACATGAGTGGAACTGAATTGTTATACCAATACACTGTTTTCATTAGAGTGATTGTTATTGCTAATATATTTAGGTTTAATTCTACTTTATGACATAACAACAAGTTACTTTTCAATATCAATACTGTCCCCAAACAGCATGCTACCTATTTAATGACTTTATAAGTAAGCGTATTCAAAAAGAAAGTATAGCTAGCATTAGGCTTCTCTTCTGTCATCTCGTTGAATGTTATGTCTAACTTCTTGCTAGGCGATAAATGGCGATTTCACCAAATACATTAGGTAAAACATGAAATAGCCAGTGTCCTTGGTGAGATTGGTCTACAACCGTCCTATTCAAAATTCGCAGACGTTTTGTTTGGCACAATTCTTCAAAGTCTTTGAAGGTACAGAAGTGAATATTGGGTGTGTCATACCACGTATAAGGCATAAACTTTGAGACCGGCATTCTGCCTCGCTGAGCAAGGTAAAGTCGGCAGCGCCAGTGCCCAAAGTTGGGGAATGTGACTATGCATTCATGACCGACACGCATCATTTCATCAAGCACAAGGTGTGGGTAGTGAACAGCTTGTAGTGCTTGAGTCATTACAACAGTATCAAAGCTATTATCGGAAAAATTTGATAAGCCTTGGTCAAGGTCTTGCTGTATGACATTGACGCCTTTAGTCAGGCATTCGTTGATATAGATTTCATCTATTTCCAGGCCATATCCTTGTATGTCCTTGTGAGTCTGCAAGTGTTGAAGAAGTGTTCCGTCACCGCAGCCTAAGTCCAGTACTCGGCTATTAGGTGTAATCCAAGGCTCAATGATCGCAAAATCGGTACGCATATTATGCTACTTCCCTAATGATACGTTTCATGTATGCGTGAAAAGCTTGTTTGTAACGGGCGATAGGTAATAGGAATGCATCATGGCCTTCTGGGGCATCAACTTCCAGATAGCTGACATCTTTTTTAGCATTTAGCAGTGCATCTACAATTTCTTTAGAACGTTCAGGAGAGAACCGCCAATCTGTTGTGAAAGAGACCAGTAAATATTTGCATTGGGTATGGGCTAGTGCAGCGGTAAGGTCTCCATCAAATTCAGCGGCGGGGTCAAAGTAGTCTAATGCTTTTGTCATTAATAGGTAGCTATTAGCATCAAAGCCTTCTGAAAAGACTTCACCTTGATAACGTAAATAACTTTCAACTTGAAAATCCACATCATAGTTGAAGTTCAGGTGCCCACTGCGCAGGTCTCGACCAAACTTACTCCGCATGGCGGCGTCTGAAAGGTAGGTGATATGGCCTACCATGCGCGCTAACATCAAGCCGCTTTTCGGGTATGTTGCGTTTTCAAGATAACGACCACCATGAAAATCTTCATCCTTCATAATGGCTTGGCGTGCAACTTCATTAAAGGCAATATTTTGGGCTGATAATTTTGGTGCTGAAGCGATAATTAGCGCATACCGAAGCCGTTCAGGGTACGCCATACTCCACTGAAGCGCCTGCATTCCACCTAAACTACCACCAATAACCGCAGCCCACTGCTCAATAGCAAAGTGGTCTGCTAGTGCTGCTTGAGTATTTACCCAGTCAGTAACAGTTACAACAGGAAAGTCTGGGCCAAAAGGCTTGCTTGTTTCAGGGTTAATAGATGTAGGTCCTGTGGAGCCATGGCAGCCACCTATATTATTTAGCGAGACCACAAATAACTCATTGGTATCAATAGGCTTACCTGGGCCTATGTAATTATCCCACCAACCAGGTTTTCGGTCTGACATTGAGTGATAGCCAGCGGCATGGTGGTGTCCACTCAGTGCATGACAAATAAGTACAGCATTGGTTTTTTGGGTATTGAGGGTTCCATAGGTTTCTACTTTTAATTGGTAGCTATTCAGTATTCGTCCACAAACGAGTGTCAGTGGACTATCAAAAATAATCGTTTCGGGCGTAACGAGGCCTACAGAATCGGCAGGAATTGTTTCTGGCATATACTTCAAAAAACCAATAATGAGAGTAACAAGCACATGCTATACCCTTCATGGAGGGTACACTTTCAGTTAGCGAATGTTGTTCGTATATCACAGCATATCATCAACTGAAACAATACCATAGCGGTTGAAAGCCTATGGCACAACAAGCAAGTTAATACTATATCAGCTAAGCGTCAGATCAGTTAAAAGGCAGGAAAGGTAGGCCATGAGCTTTGTTAAGGTTTGACTATTTACACTATGGCCTGAGGAAGTACTTTTGTAGTGGTGGATATTAAAATGGCATATTGCCATTAAAATCTGTATTACCTGTTGGTGATAAGTCACTGCCCATAAAAGTATCTGCAACAGCAAGTTGTTTCTCTCGATCATTAATAAATAGACCCAACTTCTCTGCACGCCATTGCTGACCAGTATCAATCATAAGGTTTTTCAGTTGCACCATTTGCTGTTCAATCAGCTGTTTTTGTTCCAGGGTGTGCTGAGTCAGGGGTAACAAAACATCTTCGTCCCAATAAAGTACTTCTTTTTGTAGGGCGTTAAGTACTTTCTTTGTATTCAATAACAGTGCATTGAAAAAGCGTTGAACGGTTAACCCATCTTTAGTGATGTAATCCTTTAACTGGAGATTAATGCCTTCTGCACGACTCTGTAACGCTCTTAACTGACGAATAAAGCGATTGAGGTCGAATTGAGGAGGCTTAAAGGCTTCTGTATTTGTATTATTATCATGATTTCCATGCTTTCTATAAAGTGAGGCTGCAAGCTTATTTGCCATGCCAACCTCCATTTGCAGAGAGCTTAAATCAAGGTAAATCATTCTAAAGAATTCAGAGATGCCTTGAGCAAGGCTGGCACCAGGTTGCCAGTTATTAGCTAGGTCCGGCTTTATTTTAAACAGGAATTGCTCAAACTGTTTTGTTTCAGCCGCTGCCTGCAAAAGTTCAGACTGTCTGGCTAGCATCCGTCGATTTGAGCGTAATGTCAGTAATCGTTTATGGAAAAGGTCGTGTTCTTGCCGTGTTTGCTGGTTAAATGAATCAATAATGGCTTGGTTATTATGATCGTTACTGATTTTTTGTTGTTGTTCCCGTAGCTCATTGTGACGCTCAACCATACTATTTCGGCTGTTATGCATCAGATCGAGTGTACCCCGTAGAACATTCTGGTTTAGTAAGCTTTCCTTATGCTGACTAATTGCGTTGGAAATTTCTTCTTCCAAAGACTGAATGCGGCTTCGTTCCAAAAAGCGAGTATTACTTTTGGTTTTACCTAAGATTGCATGCTTGGCTGAAACCGGGAGTATTCGTGCAGCCTCAAGTGACAATTTTTTAGCCACTGTACGACAACGGTGGTCAATGGTTAAATTAGTGAACCGTTCACCTTCTAGTTCATCCCACAGTAAATCTATTTTGTTTAGAACGGGAATGAGTGATTTATCAGTCTCATCCAGAAATGTTCGTATATGTTGACGCCACAGTGTTAAGTCACCCAGCCCTACACCATTATCTGCACTGACTACAAAACAAATAGCTTGTGCGGTATTTAGAATATTTAGGGCTACTTCTGGCTCATTACCATAAGCATCTAAGCTGGGCATATCAAAGATTCGAATGCCATGACGAAGAAGGGGGTGATCAAAGTTAATGACAGCATAACGCCAGCTAGGAATAAATACGGTTCCAGGTTTGGCTTCATTGGTTTCGAGTGCTCCAGGGGAAAAGCCTAATGCGATAGCTTCTTCCACTGAGACTTGCTTTGTCCGCGAAACTTCATTGAAGGCTTTTGTTAAATCTTCAGTGTTATTTGAGCGGAGGGTAATCGTCGTCCAGTGACTGAGCACAGCCTGGTAGTATTCTATTGGTTGGTCACTTTTACGGGTTTCGATTGGAAGTAGTCGAATAGCTGGTTCTAATGCTGGGTCAAAGGTTAGCTCTGTGGGACACATAGTCGTACGACCTACCTCACTGGGCAGTAGTCGTTGTCCATACGTGGCAAAAAATAACGCATTGACCAGCTCTGTTTTCCCTCGGGAGTTTTCACCCGTGAAAACCAACCCTATTCGATCTTCATTGAGCAGCCGAGTGGTTCGAGAAATACGCTGCTCTAATTCTTGGTTATCAAGTTTATTATTTTTTAACCAAGCATTATAACGGGCTAGCTGATTTTTGAGGTCAAGCTTCCATTGAATATAGTTTTCTATTTGGCATACTAGCTGGCCACGACTCATCGATGACTACCTTCTTATCCTGTTGCCGCTGCCTTACATCCAAGCAAAGAGATTCCCGCCATTTTCAGGCATGTCATATCAATTAAACGAAGCGGAAGCGAATTGGTCAATGTAAGTAAGAGGGGAATGTGACGAGCTGCGCAAAACTGTCAAATAATTGACATTTAATCTTATATTTTAAGTCACTTGTAGTGTTTTCTAATAAAAATACTCAATCAATATAGAAGAAATGCATGGCAGCTTTTTTGAGTAACAGGGTAATTCATAGTACAAGTGTCTTGCATATTTATTGAGTAGTCTTGCGAGGATGTGCTTCATCCATTTAATAAAAAAGCGCTTGTATAAGCGCTTATGGAAAAAAAGATCGTGCTAACCGTTGTGATTAGTGAAGAGGCATTACTACACTGCGGATACTTAAAGATAGAACTTCGCTGTTGATACTTGCCAGGCTGACCAATAATCCTTGCTCAACAAAGAAAATGATAAAAATAACCACCATAACTGAAAAGTCGAGTCCGCCTAATGGTGGTATTACTCTTCTCACTATGCGTGTTACAGGTTCGGTAATTTGTTGGAGAATAATCAAGGCAGGGTTGTAGCTTCCTGGTGCAACCCAACTTGCTATCGCAATAATAATAAGTGCAAAAAAATAAAATTTAAGAACAGCGGCTAATAAACATAGAAAGGCAGTAAATATTACTGCAAAAACACTTAAATCTGTGGGGGAAATCCCATCAAAAGCAGCAATGATATACAACAGAAGTATTTGAATAATAAAAGCCAAGGCCAAACTCGCAGTATCAATCCCCCCCACACTAGGAACAATGCGGCGCAAAGGTACTAAAAGAGGATTCGTCGCTTTAACAATAAATTGTGAAATAGGGTTGTAAAAGTCAGCGCGCACAAGCTGCAATAAAAGGCGAAGCAGAACCGCTAAAATATAGAGTCCTACTACAGTCTGTAAGATGTAATTAAGTGAGCTGAGTATAGGCGAATGCATAGATTTATTAATCCTTGCTGATTTCTGGAGCGCATATTCTTGTTAGGTCAGCTTTTTACCATGTTGTGTCACTGTTATCTGTTGACGGCTGACCTTTAGTGATTAATCAAATAAGGATGTTAGCCTTTATTTTCAATAGTTGTGTTACTTAGCCTACTAAGTTCTTGTGCGCGTTGTTTTGCGGCAGTTGTTGCGTTATTGACCAACTGTCGAAGGTTATTTTGTTCAAACACACTCAATGCCTGAGCTGTGGTTCCTCCAGGCGAAGTAACGTTTTGTCGTAAAGAGGCTATTTCCTGATCACTTTCAATGGCCATTAAGGCTGCGCCTTTGGCTGTTTGCATAACCAATTGCTTTGCTATCTCAGGAGCGAGTCCATGTTGAATAGCTGCCTCAATAAGAGACTCCATAAACAGGAAAAAATAAGCGGGACCGCTGCCTGAAATGGCCGTTATTGTATCAAGCGTATTTTCATCCTCTACCCAGCAAGTGGTGCCTACAGCGTTGAATATTGACTCACAGTAAGCTTTTTGTTCCTCAGACACGCTGTCATTAGCATACAGTCCTGTTGCTCCACACCCAATCATTGCTGGCGTATTAGGCATTGCTCTAATAATGGGGAGCTCAGTAATAAAATGTTGTTGAATGAATGATGAGGTAATACCTGCGGCAATGGATAAAAACAGCGTTTTATCTAAAGAGGGTTGGTTACTTAAGCCATTGAGTACATCTGACATCACTTGAGGCTTAACAGCCAAGATGACGATATCGGCATGCTTCGCTGCTTCATTGTTATCGCTACTGGTGTTGATACCCAAGTTTGTTGCAAGAGATGTTAACGCTTCCTGTTTAGTATCTGTAGCCCAGATTAAGTTAGGTGAATAACCTTGTGTTAATAACCCGTTAATGATGCTTTTAGCCATATTGCCTGCACCAATAAAAGCAAGCGTTGGTTTGTGCATAAGAACTCCTTTTTGGTTACTTGTTGCAGGCTAGTTATTTTCTGGCGCCAAATAGGGCTGTACCAATTCGTACAATTGTGGCTCCCTCTTTTATCGCTACTTCCATATCATTGCTCATCCCCATGGATAATGTATCGAGTTTTGCTTCAGGGAATGTGTGTTGAAGGTGTTTTAACGCTTGAGCCAGTCGATGAAACTGTTGCTGTTGAACTGTTGGGTCTGATGTGGCTAAGGGTATTGCCATGAGTCCACGTAAAGACAAATTAGACAGTTGTAGTATTTCAGCCGCTAAAGGCTCCAGCTGGTCGAGTAAAACCCCTGACTTAGATGGTTCTTCACTAATATTTACTTGAATACATATATTAAGTGGGGACATACCCGAGCGGGCATTATTTAAGCGTTGTGCTATTTTTAAACGATCTACACTGTGTACCCAAGAAAAATGTTGAGCAATGGTTTTGGTTTTATTGGACTGAATAGGACCAATGAAATGCCAACTAATATTTAGGTGAGAAAGTTTACTTATTTTGAACAGGGCTTCCTGTAAATAATTTTCACCAAACAATGTCTGGCCTGCCGCATAGGCTTCTTCCAGTGACTCAAGAGGCTGGTTTTTACTAACGGCTAATAGTTGTACAGCGTTTTCACTTCGCTCAGCCAGTTGCTGAGCCGTGCTTATTTGTTGGCGTAGGGCGTGTAGGTTATTAGCTATGTTTGACATGGTAAACCACGATTCAGACTGCTTGGTAAGAGGATAATAAACCATGTCATCTTAAATCAAAATGTTCACAAAGGCTTTCAGTTCAAAAAGAAGCCATACTTATCCTTGAAAAAAGTGTGTTATGGCGAGGCTGGTCTTAAGCTGGATAGCTAGCTGCACAGGTAGATTAGGGCTTTTGGAAAGACAGAGCTAAGCTGTAAAAAAAGAAGTTATAAATGTTTGGGGAACTCAAATGGATATCACTGAGTTGTTGGCATTTAGTGCAAAACAGGGTGCATCAGACCTTCATATTTCTGCAGGATTGCCTCCTATGATTAGGATTGATGGCGATGTTCGTCGCATCAATCTCCCACCCATGGAGCATAAAACAGTCCATGGTTTGATTTACGATATTATGAATGATAAGCAACGCCGTGATTATGAAGAGTTTATGGAAACAGACTTTTCATTTGAGGTGCCAGGTGTTGCTCGTTTCAGGGTTAACGCATTTAACCAGAACCGTGGTGCAGGTGCAGTATTTCGGACCATTCCTTCTAAAGTGCTCACTATGGAAGAGTTGGGCATGGGACAAACATTTAAAAATGTCTGCGCCATTCCTCGAGGAATTGTACTGGTAACGGGACCAACCGGTTCCGGTAAGAGTACAACTCTTGCGGCTATGTTGGACTACATTAATGAACATCGTTATGAGCACATTTTGACCATTGAGGACCCGATTGAGTTTGTCCATGAGTCAAAAAAATGCTTGGTTAACCAGCGGGAAGTTCATCGAGACACATTAGGCTTTGCTGAAGCCTTGCGTTCAGCGTTGCGGGAAGACCCGGATATTATACTGGTCGGTGAAATGCGGGACTTGGAGACTATCCGCTTAGCCCTGACAGCAGCTGAAACAGGTCACTTAGTATTTGGGACCTTGCATACTACCTCAGCAGCAAAAACCATTGACCGGGTGGTTGATGTATTCCCTGCTCAAGAAAAATCGATGGTTCGTTCTATGTTGTCTGAGTCACTGCAGGCTGTTATCTCTCAAACGCTGTTAAAACGAATTGGTGGTGGTCGTATTGCTGCCCATGAAATCATGATTGGTACACCCGCTATTCGAAATCTGATTCGTGAGGACAAGATAGCTCAGATGTACTCAGCGATTCAAACGGGTGCCAGTGTGGGGATGCAAACACTGGATCAATGTCTTAAAGACTTGCTGCAACGTGGCCTGATTTCCAGAGAATCAGCCAAAGAAAAAGCCAAAATACCTGAGAACTTTTAAAGGAGTTTTCGCTATTGATTTTTCAGCATTTTCATTGGAGTTGGTTTTATGGAATTTGAGAAGTTATTACGCGTGATGGTGGAAAAAGCGGCTTCTGACTTATTTATTACTGCGGGTATACCACCCAGTATTAAAGTTCATGGCCGTATTGTACCTGTTACCAAAACAGCAATGTCTCCCGAAAAAACCAGAGAAACTGTTTTGGGGGTAATGAATGAAAAGCAGCAACAGGAATTTTTAGAAAATCATGAATGTAATTTTGCTATAAGCGCACGAGGGATTGGCCGCTTTCGGGCAAGCGCCTTTTATCAACGTAACCTTGTTGGCATGGTGTTGCGGCGTATTGAAACAAATATTCCAAAAGTGGATGATCTGGGCCTTCCTGATGTGATTAAAGACTTAGCCATGGCTAAGCGCGGATTAATCATTTTTGTGGGTGCTACAGGAACGGGTAAGTCAACCTCATTGGCTTCTATGATTGGTCACAGAAATGCCAATAGTACTGGGCACATAATCAGTATTGAGGATCCTATCGAGTACATTCATCAACATCGTGGTTGTATTATTTCTCAACGCGAAGTGGGCCTTGATACCGATAGTTTTGAAATAGCATTGAAAAACACACTACGCCAGGCACCCGATGTCATTATGATTGGTGAGGTTCGAAGCCGAGAAACCATGGAGTATGCTGTTGCCTTTGCTGAAACGGGACACTTGTGTCTTGCTACTTTGCACGCAAATAATGCTAACCAGGCTCTGGACCGGATTATTCACTTTTTCCCTGCTGATCGGCACGGGCAGATTTGGATGGATTTATCGTTAAACCTACGTGCAATTATTGCACAACAATTGGTGCCTACACCGGATGGAAAAGGGCGGCGTGCAGTTGTTGAGGTATTACTCAACACCCCATTAGCCTCAGATATTATTCGAAAAGGTGCCGTTCATGAATTAAAACCGTTAATGACTAAGTCAACTGAACTGGGTATGCAGACATTTGACCAAGCACTGTATAGTTTGTATGTGCATGGTGAAATAACTTATGAAGATGCACTAGCACATGCTGACTCACCCAATGATTTACGTTTAATGATTAAACTGGGGTCAGAAACAGACTCTGAACACCTGAATAGTGTTGCTGGTGGCCTTAGTATTCAAGAAGAAGATACGGATAGACAGCGCCTGTTTTAGCTAGAAGAAAGGAATAGCTTGTTCAATAATTATCATTAGATGAATAAAAGCCCGTGATTTTGTAAGTGCTGGTTTAGATAGGATGCAGAGCCAGCCAGGTCTCAAGAATAAGCTGTGCAGCAAGACTATCTATAGGCTTTGAAGCATAATCTCCCTTATGTCCTAGCTCAGCAGCATACTGCTTTGCTTCGAAACTGCTCAGTCGCTCATCCATAGGAAACCAAGGTTTATTGAAGCGGCCGTGAAGTCGGTTACCAAACTTTCTTGCTCTTCGGCTCATTTCGCTCTCTGTACCATCCATATTGCAAGGGATGCCTACCACAAAAGCATCTGGCTGCCATTCTTTAATGATATCAGCGATGACATCCCAGTTGGGAATACCATCACGGGCTTTGATAGGGGGTAAAACAGAGGCTGTTCCAACAAGGCGCTGACCCGTTGCCACACCTATTGATTGTGTCCCAAAGTCAAAAGCCAAAAGACTTTTTACAGTAGAGGGTATAGTCATTTTAATTTCTGAGGTATTCAAAGTAGATCAGGCGTGTCCGGCAACAGGAGAAAGCATACTGCGATTAATACCTAATGCAGCAACAGCAGCATTCAAACGGTCACCAATGGGCGTTTTGAATAGAATATTTGGATCAGCTTTGCAAACCAGCCAAGAGTTATCGAGAATTTCCTGTTCAAGTTGACCTTTATCCCACCCGGAATAACCTAGTGCGATAAGTGCATTTTCAGGGCCTTCATTTTGAGCAATGGCTAATAGGATATCTTTTGATGTTGTTAGCTGAATACCTGGAGCGACTTGCAGGGTGGCATCCCAATTACTATCACTGGGGGGGTGAAGTACAAAGCCTCGTTCAAGTTCAACAGGACCGCCCGCACAGATAATATCACTGACATGAGCATTGCCATGAGAGGGAGTAATACCCACTTGGCGAAAAATCTCATCCAAAGTTAAACCTGTTGGGCGATTAATTACGATACCCATTGCTCCCTGCTCATTATGCTCACAAATGTAAGTCACAGAGTCAGCAAAGTTTGGATCTTTTAAGTGCGGCATTGCAATTAAAAAGTGATCCTTGAAGCTTTGGGTCGATGTAGTAGTCATACTAAAAGTATTGGGGCTTCATTCTTTTAATACAAGCCCCAAATAAAGAAAAACTAAAAACTTGAAAGGTAGTTACCCTTTTCAAACCGCCAGGTGCGGATAATCTCAAGGATATCAACGTCGTTGAGGTCTCCTGTAAAAGGAGGGTATGGTGCTGCAGCTTTAACAATCTTTATTGCTGCGGAGTCAAGAACCTTATGACCTGATGATTGCATAACTTGAATATTATGAAGGCTGCCATCTGCATTTATGGCTACCAGTAAACGAAGACTGCCGTACAGTTTACGTTCTCTGGCTTCCTGGGGGTAGTTTAAGTTACCCACACGTTCAACCTTACGACGCCAAGCATCTTTGTAATATGCGCCTTTGTCCTGCATTGTGGAAGCAGCAGTTAAACGATGAATGCGAGGGCGCTTGGCATAGGTTTGTACTTGTTGGTCAAACTGAGCTTCAAGAGACGCAATTTCTGAGCTTAAGTCAATGCGTTGGCGTGTTTTTTCTTGGCTGCTTTTCTTTAATTTCTTTTTTTCTTCTTGTTGCTTATGAACCTTTTGCTGACTGCTTTGGGTTGTAGTGACGATATTAGACTTTTGCTGCTTTTGGGTAGGAGCCGCTTGTGGTTGAGGTTGAGGGATGACTTTCCTCACCTGGTTATCACGAAATTGGGCTTTTCGATTGGTTGTAGGGAGAGCTTTCTCTTTTTGTGTTCCACTACCTTCTTGGTTTGCTTGCGCTAAAAAGTCTGAATCTTTCACTTTTTTATCACTTTTATAGTTGGCTAAAGTGATTTCAAGTGTTTGAACAGGTGCACTTTTTTCAGGTAAGTCAAAGCTTACAAGTAAAATTATTGCAGCATGGACTGCTAAAGCAATAAAAAGGTTAAATAGCAGGCGATCATTGGCAGATACTAGAGTTTTCGCTTGAACCATACCGTTACTCATCCAGCTTAGTTTACTTCCATTTGGTTTGAAGCGCCTTGCCCCATATTAACCTGCAGGAGGCTGATAAAGGGGGCAAGTTTGCCAACCCTGTATGAAAAAGTCTATGAAGTACTCCGCGCTTGGAGCTTTTTTTCTATGCAATTCATCAGTTCGTTAGCGATATCTAATTGAAATATAGCGTCAAGTTCTCGAATACAGGTAGGACTTGTGACATTTATTTCTGTCAAAAAGTCGCCAATAACATCAAGCCCCACAAACATAAGCCCTTTTTCTTGTAAAACAGGGCCAACTTGTTCAGCAATCCATAAGTCTCGTTCAGAGAGAGGTTGGCCAACACCAGAGCCTCCTGCGGCCAGGTTACCACGTAGCTCACCTTTGGCAGGCACCCGTGCAAGCGCATAGGGAATTGGCTTGCCATCTATAAGGAGAATCCGTTTGTCGCCTTCTTTTATAGCAGGAATATATTGTTGTGCCATGATCTGGCGCTGGCCGTGTAGTGTTAGCGTTTCAATAATGACACTTAAGTTGGGGTCATTGGGTTGTACACGGAAAATAGAACTTCCCCCCATGCCATCCAATGGCTTGTAAATAACATCCCCATAAGTAGCAGCAAACTCTTTGAGCAGGTCTACTCGTCGAGAGATACACGTTGGAGGTGCACATTCCGGGAATTGAGTTGCAAAGAACTTTTCATTGCAGTCCCTGAGACTTTGCGGGTTATTGACAACCAGGGTGCCTTGATTGTGGGCTTGTTCTAACAAATAAGAGGCATAAATATATTCATTGTCAAAGGGTGGATCTTTACGCATTAAAATAACATCAAGGCTTGATAAAGGAATGCGTTGTGGTTCCTCCAAAGAAAACCAGTGGTTGGGGTCCTCAAACACAGTTAATGGGCTGGCAATGCCCATACTTTGTCCTTGGCTTTGGAAGATATCTTCAGGCTCCATGTAGAATAGGGACCAGCCGCGTTTTTGTGCGGCAATTAACATTGCTAACGAACTATCTTTTTTATAATTGATAGTTTTAATAGGGTCCATCACTATTCCGAGCCGTACTGTCATATACACACCCTAGTGTTGCCTTCAGTTTAAAGATATGTTTAAGGTGATGAAGTTTACCCTTATTGCCATTTGATAGCTAAACTATTTATAAGGTAAACAGTTGCTAGCTATATGCTTAATATGCTTCAAGGAATAGAAGCTCCCTCATATACTTGTCAAGAGGCTACAATAAAGGAATGTTGAACACGTAACGTTTCTTATAGATTGCACTAGGAATGTGTGTTAAAACATTTGACGGCACGGAATTCTGTCTAACTTTTAGTGGTCAAACCACTGCTAATGAGACAAAAGTAATTTCCTTTGGGCTGAAGGCTTAAGATATGGAAGATGATTTTAAGAGTTTGAAGGTGATGGTGATTGACGATAGTAAGACTATTCGTCGAACAGCGGAAACTCTGCTCAAAAAAGTTGGGTGTACAGTCGTGACTGCGACTGATGGTTTTGATGCCCTGGCTAAAATTGCAGATACGCAGCCAAACATCATCTTTGTTGATATCATGATGCCACGCCTTGATGGTTATCAAACCTGTGCACTGATCAAAAATAACAGTGCATTTAAATCGACACCTGTGATTATGCTATCAAGCAAAGATGGTTTGTTTGATAAGGCAAAAGGCCGCATTGTTGGCTCTGACCAGTATCTCACTAAGCCTTTTAGCAAAGAAGAGCTACTTGGGGCAATTCGGGCGCATGTTAATACGAGTTCTAGCGCCTCTGCCAATGCGTAATTTGACTTAAGTAATTTTTAAGAGCCATTCCTTTGTATCGGAGTGGTTTTGGTAATGTTTGTAGCTGGGGGATTTATGGCTCGAGTATTAATTGTTGAAGACTCTCCTACTGAACGGTACAAGCTTAAAGAAATGCTAGAAAAGCACGGCCATGAAGTTTTGGAGGCTGATAACGGCGCTGATGGCGTTGCACTAGCAAGAGATCAGAAGCCAGATGCCGTATTAATGGACATTGTTATGCCTGGATTAAATGGTTTTCAGGCTACACGACAGTTGACGAAAGATCCCGACACTAGTCATATACCTGTGATTATTGTTACGACGAAAGATCAGGAGACAGATCGCGTATGGGGTAAACGTCAGGGTGCAAAAGATTATCTTACGAAACCTGTCGAGGAATCTGTTTTGGTGAAAACACTCAATAATGTACTTTGAGGCTGGTTGTTAGAGTGGTTTAAATCATGTCAGAAGTGCAACATCCTTTTGAGCTTCTTCAATCGATTGCTAGGCGATGCCGTCAACATGCGGCAGGTCTTCCAGCCCAAACCGAAGTTAAAGCCCAGTGGAGTGGAATAGGTTTCCGTCTTGCTAACTTGAACTTTGTGGCCCCAATGGGTGAAGTGGCAGAAATCTTACCAGTTCCTAACTATACTCAATTGCCAGGAGTACAAAGTTGGGTAAAGGGAATCGCGAATGTTCGTGGACGATTGTTACCCATAATGGATTTACCAACTTTTCTCGGACATCAGCTGGCTTCTACACGAAAAAGCCGGCGCATACTGGTTGTTGAACATGGTGAGCTGTTTAGCGGATTAGTGGTTGATGAGGTCATGGGGATGCAACATTTCCCTGTTGATGGCTACTCAGATCAAATACCACGCAACACACCAGAAGCGCTTCAGTCTTTTCTGACGGGCTCTTATGAGAGAGAAGATGGTCGTTGGCTGATTTTTAGCCTGTATGCTCTGGCAGAGCACCCAAGCTTTTCAAAAGTTGCTGTATAGGAATTGAAGTAGTAGGAAGCAGCAGGTGGCGTAACCACCATTATTTTGTTTAACACTGTGCCATAACAAGAAGCTGTAGGCCATGTGGGGGCCAATTACATATGAAGGGTATATCTGCGAAGAATCAAACCAGCCAAATAATCGCTGCATTGTTTGTGCTGTTAATTGTCTCATTAGTTGCGATGATCGCAAACTTCCTTTATGTAAATAACAAAGCCTCTGAAGACAAGGAATATATAGGTCACTCAGGGGAGTTGCGGGTACTTTCTCAGCAGATAGCAAAAAACTCTACAGAGGCTGCAGCAGGTAAGAGTGATGCATTTAAACTTCTGCGTAAAGCCCATGATGCTTTCAGTGCCAGTTTCACTACGTTGCAGAAAGGGTCTGATGAATTACCCGCGGTAGCACAACAGAATTCAGAAACGCTAAATAAACAGATGAATTCCCTAGCAACAATATGGCAGCGAGTGAGTAAAAACGCTAATGACATCATGAATACAGAGGATACGGTACTCTCTCTGCATGATGTAGCAGGTACCTTATCTGAGACAGTCCCACAGCTCCAAATTGAATATGATGAGGTGGTGGAAATCCTTTTGGAAACTAATGCGCCTGCAGGACAGGTTGCGCTAGCCCAAAAGCAATCGTGGTTGGCAGAACGTATCCTGGGTAGCGTAAACAAAGTTTTGGAAGGTACTGAAGATTCAGTTATGGCCGCTGACAGCTTCGGTCGAGACGCAAGTTTGTTTGGTCGAGTTTTACGCGGGATGATTAATGGTGATAGCGAGCTGGGTATTACACGCGTAACGGACAGTGAAGCGCTCGACCGATTGAATGAAATTTCTGACTTGTTTGAATTTGTTGATGGTAGTGTCGATGAAATTCTTGAAACTTCCCCTGAGTTGTTTCAGGTGCGTGAAGCGTCAGATCAAATTTTTGCCGACTCACAATTACTTCTACAAGATGCTTCTAAGTTAGTAAAAATGTTTGAGAACTTGGAAGGTGAGCGGGTTATTAGTACACAAACGGGTGCCTTATTCGGCCTGTTGGCAGTATTGTCAATCGTTTTGATTGGTTTGGTTATGGTACGTGATACTCGCCAACGCCTACAAGAACAAGCAGAACATAACGAGCAAAACCAGGCCGCTATCTTACGTCTATTGGACGAACTTGCTGACTTGGCGGATGGTGACTTAACAGTATCAGCAACGGTAACGGAAGATTTCACGGGTGCGATCGCGGACTCTATCAACTTCTCTATCGACCAGTTGAGACAGCTGGTAACAACCATCAACCATACTGCGGTACAAGTGGCATCTGCGGCACAAGAAACACAGGCTACAGCGATGCATCTTGCTGAAGCAGCGGAGCACCAGGCGCAAGAAATTGCAGGGGCTTCTGCCGCGGTTAATGAGATGGCTGTTTCGATTGACCAGGTATCTGCTAACGCCTCTGAGTCTGCTGCGGTAGCGGAGCGGTCGGTGGCGATCGCAAATAAAGGTAACGAGGTTGTACAAAATACTATTGCTGGGATGGATACAATTCGTGAACAGATTCAGGATACATCTAAGCGTATTAAGCGTCTGGGTGAATCATCTCAAGAAATCGGTGACATCGTATCGTTGATCAATGACATTGCTGACCAGACAAACATTCTGGCATTGAATGCGGCGATTCAGGCATCGATGGCTGGGGATGCAGGACGTGGTTTCGCGGTGGTTGCTGACGAGGTACAGCGCTTGGCGGAACGTGCATCTGCTGCAACCAAACAGATTGAAGCGTTGGTTAAAACCATTCAGACCGATACCAACGAAGCAGTAATCTCGATGGAGCAAACAACTTCAGAAGTGGTTAAAGGTGCTCGCTTGGCACAAGATGCGGGTGTGGCACTGGAAGAAATTGAGAAAGTATCGAAAAACCTTGCTGACTTGATTCAAAACATTTCTAACGCAGCACGTCAACAGGCCTCATCTGCAGGTCATATCTCTAATACGATGAACGTCATTCAAGAGATTACAGCACAAACCTCTGCGGGTACCAATGCGACTGCTAACTCTATCGGACACCTTGCTGAACTGGCTACTGAAATGCGGAAATCGGTAGCAGGTTTTAAACTGCCAGAGGGTTAATAACCCCCTTTGGTATATAACATCGTTTAGTTTAATTCAAAGGTGGGTCGCCTGAAGTAAGTGAGCATGATAACTAAAGATTGGTCAATGCAGTCACTGCCTGACATGGACCAGCAACAGTTTGAGCAGTGGCAGTCTCTTCTTGAAGATAGGACTGGCATGCGTATTTCTGAGCAAAGAAAGTCGTTTTTACAAACCAGTGTTGGTATACGCATGCGAGAGTTGGGTTATTCAGATTACCAAACTTATTTTGAAGAGATTATGAATGGCCCTGCTGCAGCACAAGAGTGGACAACTCTTGTAGATCGTTTGACTGTTCAAGAAACCAGCTTCTTTCGGCACCGTCCATCCTTTGAAGTCGTTGAAGAATACTTGAGCCAACGTGTAAGCGAGTTCAACAAGCCTATTGAAATTTGGAGTGTTGGCTGCGCTACCGGTGAAGAGCCATATTCCCTAGCTATGCTTGCAAATGCAGTTCTCGGCAAACAAGGCAAATCTCAATATTTTGGTGTAACTGGAACGGATATTAGTGTGCCTGCTTTGGCTAAAGCCAGGCAAGGAATCTATAGTCAGCGTAAACTAGACAATATAGATACAGACATTCGTGATCGATACTTTAGAAGTATTGGGCAGCAAAAATTTGAGGTAAATCCAGAGCTTAAAGAGCGGGTTTGTTTTTCCCGCGTTAATGTTTTGGAGCTGAATAAAGCCCCAATGTACGGTATGGATATTATTTTTTGCCAAAACCTACTGATTTATTTCCGGCGTTGGCGGCGCAAAATGATCGTGAACTGCCTAGTTGAGCGTTTAGTACCAGGGGGGTTATTGGTACTAGGACTAGGGGAAATTGTAGATTGGAAGCACTCAGATCTGCGGCGCGCATACACTGATCGTGCTTTAGCTTTTATCAAGCATAAGGCAGCGAATTGATGACAAGTGGAGTAGTTATGGGTGATCGCCACGACTATGTAGCCCTGGACTGGGTTAAAGGTGAAATAGAAGAAACGCTTAAACAAGCACGCCAAGCGCTAGAGGCTTATGCGGAAAACCCCCAGGATTCTACCAAGCTTCGCTTTTGCTTGAATTATATTCACCAGGTGCATGGTACTTTGCAAATGGTGGAATTTTATGGCGCAGCTTTGCTTGCAGAGGAAATGGAGGCGCTCGCTAAAAGTTTACTGGATGAAACTGTCACCAATAAAGGTGAAGCACACGAAGTACTCATGCAGGCAATGCTCCAGTTACCCATGTATCTGGATAGGGTGCAGAGTGGACGCCGTGACTTACCTGTTATTTTACTGCCTATTCTTAATGATATTCGTGCTGCTCGCGGTGAAAGCCTCCTTTCTGAAACATCATTATTCTCTCCTGACTTAAGCCAAAAAAATCCTAAGCTGAGTGATACTGCTTTAGCGAAGTTAAAAGGTGAAAGCTTTAATACATTGGTGCGTAAACTTCGCCAGATGTATCAGTTTGCTATGGTTGGTATTTTGCGTGATCAGCATATGGCAGAAAACTTAGGCTACATGGCAAAAGTTTTTAATCGGCTTGAGCAGCTTTTCATGAAAACCCCTTTGGGGCAATTATGGTGGATTGCATCAGGCGTTATTGATGGACTCAATAATGGTTCGATTCATAACAGTTCAACTATACGTGCACTTCTAAGACAAATTGATATTGAGTTAAAACGGGTCACTGAAGAAGGGCCTGAGTCCCTAAATCAACCAGCCCCTGATGAGTTACTCAAAAATTTACTGTACTACGTCGCTAAAGCTGATAATGAAACACCTCGTATTAGAGCATTGAAAGAAGCCTTTAATCTTGTTGAGGCACTGCCTGATGAGGATACCCTAAATCAGGAAAGAGACTTGTTTTCTGGACCAGATAAGGAAGCGATGGCTTCTGTGGTCACAGTCTTAACTGATGAGTTGACAAGTATTAAGGAAGCGCTGGACTTGTTTGTTCGCAGTGACCGTCGTGATATGACGCACTTTGAAGAGCAAGTACCTGTACTAAAGCGTATTGCTGATACGATCGCAGTTTTAGGGCTTGGTATCCCACGTAAAGTGTTGATGGAGCAGCTTGATATCATGCAACAGATGGTTGCTGGTAACAGAGAGATGGATGATGCTGCTCTTATGGATATCGCGGGTTCTTTGCTTTATGTAGAAGCAACCCTGACGGGAATTATTGATAGCTCTACAGGTAAACAACGAGTCACAGAGAGTGTTGTGCCTGTCTCTGAGATGAGTGAGGCACATGAGGCAGTTATTCGAGAAGCCAGAAATGGGCTTGAGCAAGCCAAAGATGCCATTATCGAGTTTATTGCGTCGCAGTGGAATCATCAGAACTTAATAAACGTACCTGAGGTTCTGGATGCCGTTCGTGGCGGCTTGATCATGATTCCACTGGAAAGAGCTGCAACATTAATTGCAGCGTGTCGACGTTATGTAAAAGAACAATTGCTCGATAAAAAACAAGTACCTCAGTGGCAAGCGCTGGATACTCTCGCTGATGCTATCACCAGTGTGGAATACTATTTAGAGCGGCTTGCTGAAGGCAATACCAGCCAGAATGAATTGATTCTCGATGTCGCTGAAGAAAGTCTTGTTCACTTAGGTTTTAGTAGTGATGACTTGCGTCAGCCTCCAGTACGACCAGAAGCTGAAGTATTGGCAGAAGCTGAAGCCCGTCAAGCTGAAGAAGCTGCAGATACTACAGGTGAAGAAGATGAAGGCCCTGTACTAAAAGAGCCTGAAGCGCTTGAAGAGCCAGAGGCAATAACTACTGAAGAGGCTATAGAGGTCCCAGAAGAGCCAGAAACTATAGCACTGGATGATGAGTTACCCACTGAAGGTGTTTTTGAAATACCTCCTGAAGAACCTGAATCAGTAACAGTGACTGCAGAACCAGAACCTGTTGATGAAGAAGAGGAAAGCCTGATCGATGATGAAGTCATTGAAATCTTCATCGAAGAAGCAGGTGAAGTTTTAGAAACGATTAATGAATATTTACCTAAGTGGCAAAGTAACCTTGATGATGCTGATGCGCGTGGTGAAGTACGGCGTGCATTTCATACCTTAAAAGGTAGTGGTCGTTTGGTAGGTGCAACTGTTGTTGGTGAGCTCGCTTGGGCTATCGAAAACATGTTGAATCGAGTGATCGATAATACCATCAGTATCAGTGATGATATTTTTGATCTGGCTAGGCGGGTTACTGGTAGGTTGCCAGGACTGGTTAAAGACTTTGAAAACCAGCAGCAGAAACAAACGCCTGATGTAGATGCATTTGTTGCAGAGGCAGAAGCTTATTCTAAAGGACTGCCTTTTGAAAAGCCGGCAGAAGTTGAGGAGCCAGCAGAAGAGCTGGTCATAACAGAAGAAGACTTTGCTGAAGAACAGGCAACACTTGAAGCTGAGGAGTTAACACCAGGTGAAGCTATTTGGGAATCCTCAGTTCAGATATTAGAGGAAGATGAGCATAAAGCTGAGTCTGTTGAGGAAATTGAAGGGATTCCACTGCCTGAAGAAGAGGAAGGCAATGTAGCAGAAGAGCTTGAGCTGCTGCAGATGGGATTGACTGAGGAAGATTTTCCAACAACAGAAGAAGTGGAAGTATCACTACCCAGTGAGGCCGTACCTGAGTTTGATCCAGTATTGCTTGATATTTTCCACGATGAAGCGGTTTCTCACTTTGAAACGCTTAAGCAGTTTGTTGCCCAATATCATCAAGTCAAACAACCTATTGCGATTGATGAAGCACTGCAGCGAGCACTTCATACCTTAAAAGGTAGTGCTCATATGGCAGGTGTAGTTTGTATTGCTCAACTAGTTTCACCTTTAGAGCAGTTGATTAAGGATTTACGAGCGAATCTGGCTAAAGCAGATCAAGAAGTGATTCTTATCCTTCAAAGAGCGGTCGATCTTGGTGAAGTCGCTTTAGCATCAATGAAAGCTAACCCTCTTTTGCAACTTGATGGGCTTGATCAGTTTATACACGATGTAGAGCAGATCCATAAGCGACTGTTTGCTGAAGAAACATCTGACGATGAGGTGGTAGAGCAAGACACCCAAGTTATCTCTATGTTTTTAGCTGAAGGTATGGAAGTACTGCTGGATGCTGGGGAGATTCTTGAGGAATGGAGTCGTAACCCGGTTGCCGGCGATGAGCTGAATATGCTTCTGGAGGAGCTGGAAACACTAGCTAAAGGCGCAGAAATTGCTGAACTAGACCCTGTTGCAGATCTTTGTGAAGCACTGATTGATGCTTATAAAGCGGTGGTTGAAGGGCGATGTCCATTAAGTGATGACTTTTTTAAAGCTGTTCGTAATGGCCATGAACAGTTGATAAGCATGATGGATAGTATTGCTGCAGTGCAAACCGTTGAGCCTGCTACTGACTGCATTCAGCAGCTCCAGAGACTGACAGCCGAACAGGAAGAGAGTATTGAGCTGGCGGAGCCTGCTGAAGTAGAAGAAATTGATCTAAATGCAGACTTGGAAGAGTCATTAAGTCTTGATGAAGAAACGCTACCCATTATTGAAGTAGATACTGATATAGATATGGGTTTACCAGAAGGAGAGCTGGAAACCTTAAATATTGAGCCAGAAGAAGTTCCAGAAGAGCTGATTCAATTGGGTGAGCTAGGTGAAGAAGCATTAGAGTTAAGCACGCAAGAGTTTGATTCTGCTGAGCAGGCACCTGTTCAACCCCCTACTGCAGTGGTAACTGAAGAAGAAAAAGGCCCTTCGATTGATCCTGAACTTGTTGAAATCTTTCTGGAAGAGGCTGGTGATATTATGGAAAGCACAGCCAGCTCTCTGCAGAAGTGGATAGAAAATCCAGAAAGCAGCATGGAGGTGAAAGAACTACAACGGGATCTGCATACGCTAAAAGGTGGTGCCAGAATGGCTGAGATCACCCAGATTGGTGATTTTAGTCATGAGTTGGAGTTTATTTATGAAGGTTTAGGTGATGGTCGTTTGAAGACAGAAACGCCACTCTTTGATCTGCTACTGGCATGTCATGACTTATTGGCAGACATGCTTGATGAGCTTCAAACGCAAGGGCACTGCCGGAATGTTGACTGGCTTATTGATGCATTAAAAACGTATCGAGCTAATCCTGATAGTGGTATTCCAAATATACACAAGCTGTTATCACAAACGAGCGAGCTTGAGGAAGCAGGCCCACCAAAGCTGGAACAAGGACAGGCTCCGTCAGCAACTGGAGAGCCGGCGGAGGTTAGTCCTCATGAGCCTGAAACTGCTCAAGACCTCGATGATCTGGCGCTGGCGGATACCGATGTACTGGATATCTTTTTAGAAGAAGCGGTTGACTTGGTCGATGGTGTAGAACGATCAACGGATGCTTGGCGGAAAGATCCTGCTAATGGTCAGTATGCAGATGAGTTGTTACGTTTGCTTCATACATTAAAAGGGGGAGCACGTCTCGCAGGACTTTCTAAGTTGGGTGACTTTACTCATGAGTTTGAGATGTTTATTACTCAAGCTCAAAATCGTTTACCTGATTTGGAAGGTGCTTTTTTTGCTGATGTTTTCACTCGGCAAGATAAGCTACAAACCCATGTTGATCATGTGAAAAAACATATGTCAGGTGGAGAACCTGTACCTGTTGAAAAGCCTGCGCCTACAACAGAGCCATCGGCAGAGATTTTACCCTTTACACCAAAACCCAAGGTGCCGGAAGTTGTATCACCAGGAGAGACCATTCCCGCCAAAGTGAAACCGATTTCGGCAGCTAAGCTTGCGGGAGGTAAAGCCCGACAGCCCCAGGAAATGGTAAAAGTGCCTGCTGACTTGCTGGAAAGCCTGGTTAACCTTGCAGGGGAAACCAGTATTTCGAGAGGTCGGGTTGAGCAGCAAATCTCTGATATCAGTTTTACGCTTGAGGAAATGCATACCACTATTGAGCGGGTACGTGAGCAGCTTCGTCGGCTTGATATTGAGACACAAACTCAAATTATTTCTAAGCACGAAGCTGAAGCGGCTTCAATGGCCTTAGAGTTTGACCCATTAGAAATGGACCAATACTCTGAGCTAACCCAGTTATCCCGTTCGCTCTTTGAGTCTGCCAGTGACTTAATGGACTTGAAGGAAGCTCTCGTTGATAAAAACCGTGATGCTGAAACACTTCTACTGCAGCAGGCACGTGTTAATACTGAGCTGCAAGAAGGGTTAATGCAGACGCGGATGGTACCTTTTAACCGGTTAATGCCAAGGCTACGTCGAATTGTCAGGCAGATCTCCAGCGAGCTGGATAAGCAAGTTGAGTTTAATGTCGAGAACGCTGAAGGTGAGATGGACCGGACCGTATTAGAGCGTATGGTTGCACCTTTAGAGCATATGCTACGTAATGCGATTGACCATGGTATCGAGTCAGATGAGTTGCGTAAGGCTGCGGGTAAAGACGCAGTAGGGCAAGTCACACTAAGCTTGTCGCGTGAAGGTGGCGATATTCTATTGGAAATGAGTGATGACGGTGGTGGGGTTAACCTTGATGCTGTCAGAGCAAAAGCCATTGAACGTGGACTTATGGACCCCGAGGCTGACCTTTCTGACAATGAGATACTGCAGTTCATTTTGGAGGCAGGCTTCAGTACAGCTCGTGCTGTGACTCAGATTTCGGGTCGTGGTGTGGGCATGGATGTTGTGCATAGTGAGATAAAACAACTGGGTGGTTCAGTTACAATTCACTCTGCACCCGGTAAAGGAACAACATTCCGGGTTCGACTACCTTTCACTGTATCGGTTAACCGGGCATTGATGGTGTACATTGGTGAGGATTTATATGCTATTCCTTTAAACAGTATTGAAGGGGTAGTTCGGGTCAGCCCTTATGAACTTGAAGCTTATTATGAAGATGATGCGCCAGACTTTGAATACGCGGGTCAGGATTACAAGCTGAAGTACCTGGGAGACTTGTTACATCGTTCTGGTAAGCCTAATTTGCAGGGTGCATTGGCACCATTACCCGTGATTTTGACGCGCGGGGCTGAACACAGTGTTGCACTTCAAGTTGATAGCTTAGCGGGTAGCCGGGAGATTGTAGTAAAAAGTCTTGGCTTCCAATTTGCGAGTTTACAAGGTGTATCAGGCGCTACTATTTTGGGTGATGGTCGAGTAGTTATCATTCTTGATGTGGTTGCATTAATACGCTCTGACTACGCTCACCAAGGCCTTCTGCTTACTGCAGAAGTGCTTGAGGAAGAGATTGAAGAAGTACCTGTTGCTAAAGTGGATCGTGTACCGCTGGTTATGGTTGTTGACGACTCAGTGACAGTACGTAAGGTAACTTCTCGATTGTTAGAGCGTAACGGCTATGAAGTCTTACTGGCTCGTGATGGTGTAGAAGCTATTTCTTTACTGCAAGATCGCAAGCCGGATGTCATGTTGCTGGATATTGAAATGCCAAGAATGGATGGCTTTGAAGTGGCCAGTACAGTCCGCAATGACAGACGTTTAAAGAGTGTGCCCATCATTATGATAACCTCGCGTACTGGCGAGAAACACCGGGAGCGGGCATTGGCCATTGGGGTCAATGAGTACTTAGGTAAGCCCTTCCAGGAAGGTCCCTTACTTGAAACAATTGAGCGAATGGTAAAAACGGATGCCTAATGAAGGCAATAGTGGATGGCGGGGAAAAATAGGTGTTGTTGCAGATTCATCACTGCAACGGCATCTACTGCAAGTGTTGATGCAAACTCATCACTATGATGTGTTAATCAATACGTCACCTGACCGTCTTGAGCCAAGCCACCATGAACTAAATGTTGATGCGTGGTTCATTGATGTAATTGGAGAGGATGGCTGGGCTGAGCCACTGGATGACTTATTGGACGCAAGTGAAGTACCTGTGCTATTTGGCGAAGGGGAGGCACCTGCCAGAACTTCAGAGTTATATCCTCGTTGGGAACGGAGGATACTGGCAAAGCTTGAGCAAGAAGTCATTCCCACATTACAAGAGCAGGTTGAAGATAAACCATCTGTTGAACGTACAGCGATTCCTACATTATCAACCCCCGTTAAGCTTGATTTTAAGGCTCGGGAAAAGGTTATTGAGTTACCTGATTTACCGAATAGGGGTTTTGCAACAGATGAGCCTCAACGAATATGGGTATTAGGTGCATCGCTGGGAGGGCCGAGTGCTGTTAAAGCCTTTTTAGATTGTCTACCCGGTGATTTACCCATTGCCTTTGTTTATGCACAACATATCGATGTAAGCTTTGAAGAAGTATTAGTGAACTCTGTTGGTCGACATAGCTGTTTAAAAGTGAAAAATGTCATTGAAGGGGATCGGCTGCGGAGTGGTGAAGTACTTGTGGTACCTATAGAGCAAGAAATTGTCTTTGATTTTGATCAGACGGTTCAGTTTACGGGAGAAACCTGGCCTGGTCCCTATAATCCTTCAATAGATCAGGTGATGCTCAATGTGTTGGCAGGGTTTCAGGAAAAATGTGGCGCCATAATTTTTAGCGGTATGGGTCAGGATGGTGCTGATGCTGCTGAGTTTTATGCTGAACGTAAACTACCGCTATGGACACAGTGTAAAGAAAGTTGTGCAAGTAGTACGATGCCTGATGCAATAGTGGCGAAGGGGCTTAGTGCTTTTAGTGGTACACCTCAACTGCTTGCTCAACAACTGGTTGAAACATTAGTAGCTGATATAAAAAAAAATCCTGGACTAACCGCCTAGAAATGATTTGATGCGAGAGAGTAAGAGATAACGCCCTATGGCAAAAGCACAGTTAACCCAAGATCGGGATGAAGTTCTTTCAAGCTTACTAATTCCCATCCAAGATAAAATGTTGTTGCTACCCAACGTGAGTGTGGCTGAAATTATAGGCTTTCAGCAGCCTTCATCTTCAAGCGATACGCCAGAATGGCATCTTGGACAAATCAATTGGCGGGAACAGTCAATCCCTGTGATTTCATTTGAAGTCGCTAATGGTGAAGAGTATCGAGGTACCAGTCGAAACGCTAGGGTAGCGATTATTAACAGTATCAGTGGTAATCGAGAATTAGCTTTTTTTGCTATTGTTGTGCAAGGGATTCCACACTCAGTACGACTGACCGAGTCAGATGTGATTGCTCAGGATGAACCTAACCAAGGCGAGCTTGAAGCAATGCATGTGCTTGCTCATGGTGAGCCAGCTATCATTCCCAAACTTGATAGTTTAGAAACAATGATTTTGGCTTATGGTTTAGCCTAATTTCGCGCTATTTTATTTTTAAGTAAAAAAGCCTGCTGGTAGCAGGCTTTTTTTGTTATTTATGCTGCGTATTTTACTGCCAATCGCCCCAGCAATATTGAAGTACTGAGAGTGCGGCTACTGGTGCAGTTTCTGTTCTCAATACCCGTGGGCCAAAGGTTGTCGAATGAAATTGGTGCTGGTTAGCCAGGTTGACTTCTTCCTCCGTTAACCCGCCCTCGGGACCGATCAGTAACGCAATATCATTGGGTTGTTTATGGTTGCCCAGTGGGGTTGCTGCGTGGTGATGCAGCACTAATCGTAATGCCTCCGAACGTTGAGTTAACCATTGATCAACAGGTAAAGGTGCATGGATTTCTGGCAATACATTGCGACCACATTGTTCGCAGGCGCTTATAGCGATTTGTCGCCAATGTTGTAGTTTTTTCTCTTGTCGCTCTTTGGGTAGCTTAACTTCACAGCGTGTACTAAAGAGCGGAGTGATCTGGGTAACGCCCAATTCAGTGGCTTTCTGGATAGCATAGTCCATGCGTTCACCACGAGATAAGCACTGCCCAATGTGAATGGATAATGGTGATTCACACTGCGCTGAGTTTTTTTTCAGCACATTGGCGACAACTGTTTTCTTGGAGACTTCTGTGAGTTCTGCTAAATAACAGTCTCCAGTGCCATTAAATAAATATATCTGCTCTCCTGGTTTCATTCTTAGCACTTTACCTACATGGTTGGCTGCTAAGGAATCAAGCATTAGATGTTCAGTGTGGGAAAGTGGTTGGGAAGTATATATTCGAGGAATTCGCATGAAGTCAATCACTAAGCTATATTGCCAGAACGGCAACTATAGCATAGTGAGAGATCTGGATTAACGTCGATTTGATAGGTTGAGGTTATTCCAAACAGCCAAACTGGGATCAGCCTGATTGAGTGTATAAAAGTGAATACCAGGTGCTCCAGCATCTAACAGTCGCTCACAAAGCTGAGTGATAACATCCTCCCCAAACTGGCGAATACTTGTTATATCATCCCCATAAGCTTCAAGCTGTTTTCTTATCCAGCGGGGTAATTCTGCACCACACGCATCACTGAACCGAGCTAGCTTGGTGTAATTCGTGATTGGCATAATGCCAGGTGTAATTGGAATGTTTATCCCCAGTTTTTCACAGCGCTCAACAAAATAAAAATAACTGTCGGCATTATAGAAATACTGTGTAATTGCAGCATTGGCACCTGCATCAACTTTGCGTTTAAAGTTTTCCAGGTCTTTTTCTGCATTAGGCGCCTGAGGGTGAATTTCAGGATAGGCCGCTACTTCTAAAATAAATTGTTGTTGGGTTGTTTCCCGAATAAAGCTGACGAGCTCATTTGCATAACGTAGTTCTCCAGAAGCCAGCCCCATACCTGAAGGCATATCACCACGAAGTGCAACAATGCGCTTAATCTGGTGTGCTTGGTAGTCTTTTAATAAATCTGCGATTTCTTCTTTATTTGCACCAATACACGATAGGTGTGGTGCAGTATCAACGTGTGTCGCTTCAGTAATAGCGAGCACGGTTTCTTTGGTTCTATCCCGAGTGGACCCTGCGGCACCATAGGTGACAGAAAAAAAGTCAGGTTTATACTCAGCCAGTCGTTTAGCTGTTGTTAAAAGTTTTTCTTGGCCTGCAGGCGTTTTGGCCGGGAAAAATTCAAAGCTAAAGCGTTTCGGGTGTTTTTTTTGTGATTCCATAGTTGTGGCTATACGACAGTTTTACCATGTTTTCCTGGCCAGAGAAGGCGATTGGCCAGGAAGTGCTCTGGTATATAATTAATATTTATAGCTGTCGGGTTTATAAGGACCTTCTACAGCTACATTAATATATTCAGCTTGTTTAGACGTAAGTTGGGTAATAACACCGCCAAAGCCTTCCACCATATAACGAGCCACTTCTTCATCGAGTTTTTTAGGAAGTACTCGTACGTAAAGACTTTTGGTCTTTTCAGTTGGGGATAGGTCTGCAAACTTAGCTTGGAATAAATGAATTTGTGCTAAAACCTGATTGGCAAAGGAGCCATCCATAATACGAGAGGGGTGGCCAGTGGCATTACCCAGGTTGACTAGCCGTCCTTCAGAAAGCAATAGGATGAAGTCTTTGGCATCATCGCTGCGATAAATCTTATGTACTTGAGGCTTAACTTCTTCCCAGCGCCAGTGCTGGCGCATGTAAGCAGTATCAATTTCAATATCAAAATGACCTATGTTGCTGACAACGGCACCAGGCTTGAGAGCAGCTAGCATGAAACGATCACAAACATCAGCATTACCGGTAGTGGTAACGATTAAATCCGTGGTATTTAACAGGGCTTGATTAATGCACTCGGTATTGCCTGTGTTTTTGCCGTTGATGTAGGGGGATACCACTTCAAAGCCATCCATGCAGGCTTGCATTGCACAGATTGGATCAATTTCGGTCACTTTAACAATCATGCCTTCTTGTCGAAGAGACGCTGCAGAACCTTTACCAACGTCACCATAGCCAATGACAAGCGCTTTTTTACCTGCTAATAAATGGTCTGTTCCACGTTTAATCGCATCATTCAGACTATGGCGGCAGCCATATTTATTGTCATTTTTAGATTTAGTGATGGCATCGTTAACATTAATGGCGGGTACTTTTAAGGAGCCTTGCTCAAGCATTTCAAGCAAGCGATGAACACCTGTGGTTGTTTCTTCAGAAATACCATGTACAGCATCTAATAATTCGGGATATTTGTTGTGGAGAATTTCAGTGAGATCGCCACCATCATCAAGAATCATATTTCCACCCCAAGGTTTACCATCCTTGAGTATGGTTTGCTCAATACACCACAAGTATTCTTCTTCTGTTTCACCTTTCCAAGCAAAAACTGGAACACCTTTATCAGCCATAGCCGCTGCTGCATGGTCTTGAGTTGAGAAAATATTACATGATGACCAGCGAACTTCAGCACCCAGGTCAACTAAAGTGTCAATCAATACAGCCGTCTGGATAGTCATGTGAATACAGCCCATGATCTTTGCACCAGCCAATGGCTTTTGATTTTTATACTGGGCACGAATAGCCATGAGGGCTGGCATTTCTGTTTCAGCAATCGCTATTTCCTGGTGCCCCCAATCCGCCAGAGAAATATCAGCTACTTTGTAATCATTATGTGCCATAGGTTTTGTCCTGTGATTCGTCCTTTTATGATTTAACATGCAATGTTTATTGAATTAGCGCAGGTTAGTGTGTTGCAAAAATACGACTACAGCGGTGTTTTATTAAAATGCTTATGACTACATTAAAGCCAAGAGCTGTAACTATTTCTGCAACACGGTCATCCTTGATCGGTTAGTAATCAGCTTACTGCATCACGAAGAATTTGAGCTTTGTCTGTTTGCTCCCAAGAGAATTCAGGTTCTTCACGGCCGAAGTGCCCGTAGGTAGCCGTTTTCTGGTAAATAGGACGGCGTAGATTCAACATGTCGATTAAGCCTTGTGGCGTTAAGTCAAAATGTTCACGTACCAGAGCCTCAATTTTCTCATCAGATGTTTTACCTGTACCAAATGTATTAACGCTGATAGAGGTTGGATCAGAGACACCAATAGCGTAAGAAACCTGAATTTCACAGCGGTCAGCCAAGCCTGCAGCAACAATATTCTTGGCAACATAACGACCAGCATAAGCTGCACTGCGGTCTACTTTTGATGGATCTTTACCAGAGAATGCTCCACCACCGTGACGTGCCATGCCACCATAGGTATCAACGATGATCTTCCGGCCAGTTAAGCCACAGTCACCCACAGGACCACCAATCACAAACTTGCCTGTTGGGTTAATAAAATATTTTGTTTGTTTGCCTAGCCACTCTGCAGGTAAAACAGGTTTGATAATTTCTTCAAGTACCGCTTCACGAATATTTTCTTGGCTAATACCGTCTTCATGCTGAGTAGAAAGGACGACAGCATCGATGCCAACAGGTTTGCCATAGCTGTCATAGTGGAAGGTGACCTGACTTTTTGCATCGGGACGTAGCCAAGGCAAAATGCCGCTTTTACGAACGTGGGCTTGACGTTCTACTAATCGGTGAGCATAAGTAATAGGAGCCGGCATCAGTACATCGGTTTCATTGGATGCATAGCCGAACATCAGGCCTTGGTCACCAGCCCCGAGCTTTTTACTGTCATTTTCATCTACACCTATTGCGATATCAGCAGACTGTTTACCGATCGCATTTAATACGGCACAAGAGGCACCATCAAAACCCATGTCTGAATGGTCATAACCAATTTTTAGTACAACGTCGCGCACGAGGTCTTCAATATCAACATAGGTTTCAGTACGGACTTCACCTGCTACCAATACCATGCCTGTTTTAACCAGTGTTTCCACAGCAACACGTGCATTAGGGTCGTCTTTTATAATGGCATCAAGAATGGCATCGGATATCTGGTCCGCTACTTTATCAGGATGTCCTTCTGAGACGGATTCTGACGTAAACAAAGAGTATTCAGCCATAACGGCATATCCTTTTCTTAAAATTAAGTGATACTAGGGCCTAGATCATTTGGCTTTGATTGTTTACGAAAGCAGCGTACCTGGATCTGGAAACCATTACGCAGCCCAAGGTACAGGCTTTCTCCCGTTTCCAACTGAGCGTTGTATGCCCACTCGGAAAAGTCTTCACTGGCAAACCCCAACCATAAGTCGCCACAATTATCCCTGACCCAGCTTTGGTCATGACGACAAAGGTCACATACCACCAGATGCCCTTCTGGTTTTAGAAGTTTGCCAATGGTGATAAACAGCTCTGCGGGAGAGGGAACATGGTGTAATACCATGTTCATCACCACGCAGTCTGCTTGTACTCCAAGCTCAAGTGCCTGCTGGGCTTCACCATGAATAAATTCAATGTTGGTAAGCTGATTAGCCTGAGCAAAGGCTTGAGCGCGATCTAACATTTGTTGTGAGTTATCAACGGCATAAATCTGCGAAAATTGTGGTGCTAGCTCCGCGAGAAAGACACCTTCGCCTGGGCCTATTTCAATCGCTGTATCTTTTGACTTGAAGTGAAGGCCATGAACAGCATCAGCTGCAACACGCGCATATTGGCCATATTCAGCAATAAGTACTTGTTGTTCATTAAACCGGTCAGCATGACGAGCAAAAAAAGCCTGTGAAGATTCAGCTCGCTGAGCGCGAATGATGTCGACTCCCTGCTGATACTTTTCTTCCAGGGGGAGTTGATCGAGATTATTGAATAAGCCTTGAATAACAGATCGAAGTGGATGCGTTTGAGGAATCACCGCTCGTCGGTAAAAGATCGAATTACCTTCACGATGGTGCGTAATTAATTCAGCTTGAACTAATACTTTTAGGTGATGACTGACACCAGATTGTCGGCAATCCAAAACAGCGGATAACTCAAGAACCCCAAATGAGTTGTTTTTCAACACCCGCAAAATAGCCATTCGCTGAGGGTCTGCACAGGCTTTACATAGCCTGACCAACCGATCAATTGAAAGGCTGTGAGTATCATTGAGTAGAGGGTCTTGGGATTTCATGTGGAGCAGTCTAGCAACATTAAAATGTGATAACAATATCTATATCTAATCTCATTGATATAGATATTATTTATTAATTTCTAGTTTTTAATATTTGATGGTCAGTAGGTGGTTTTAACGTGCAAGAAATTTGCTGTATAGACCAGAAAAAGCGAAAATGCCGTTCTTTGGTTGCTACTTGAACATCCTAGGAGTTTTCCATGCCGTCTAGTGAAGCCATGTCACCTCGGAAAGAATGTGCTAATGCAATTCGTGCACTTAGCATGGATGCAGTACAAAAGGCTAAAAGTGGCCATCCGGGTGCCCCCATGGGCATGGCAGATATCGCAGAAGTACTTTGGCGCGATTACCTGCAACATAATCCTGTGAATCCTAAGTGGAGCAATCGTGACCGCTTTGTATTATCCAATGGTCACGGTTCCATGCTGCTGTACTCTTTATTGCATTTGAGTGGTTATGAGCTGTCTATTGATGACTTGAAGAATTTCCGCCAATTGCATTCAAAAACAGCAGGACACCCAGAGTATGGTTATGCGCCTGGCGTTGAGACAACAACAGGTCCTTTAGGACAAGGTATTGCCAATGCAGTAGGTTTTGCAGTTGCAGAAAAAGTATTGGCAGGCCAATTCAACCGTCCGAATCTTTCGATTGTTGACCACTATACTTATGCATTCTTAGGTGATGGCTGCCTCATGGAAGGTATTTCCCATGAAGTGTGTTCTCTAGCCGGTACGTTAGGGCTTGGTAAGTTAATTGCCTTTTATGACGATAATGGTATTTCCATTGATGGTGAGGTAGAAGGCTGGTTCACTGATGATACTGCCAAGCGTTTTGAAGCTTATGGCTGGCAAGTTATTCCTGGTGTTGATGGTCATGATCCTGAAGCCATTAAAGCGGCGATCGAACAAGCTCGTGCTAACACGGATCAACCCACGTTAATCTGCTGTAAAACCATTATTGGTTATGGTTCTCCCAATAAGTCTGGTAAAGAAGAGTGTCATGGTGCACCACTGGGTGATGATGAAATTGCCTTAACACGTCAACAGCTGGGTTGGCAGCATGCACCTTTTGAAGTACCTGCAAGCATTTATAGTGCTTGGGATGCTAAAGAAGCGGGTGCTAGCCGTGAACAACAGTGGAATGAATTATTCGCAGCGTATCAAAAAGAGTATCCTGATTTAGCGGCTGAATTTAGTCGTCGTATGAGTGGTGAATTGCCATCTGACTTTTCTGCTAAAGCAGAGCAGTATGTCCGTGACTGCCAATTGACAGGTGAGACAATTGCGAGTCGTAAAGCATCGCAAAATACACTTAATGCCTTTGGTCCACTGTTGCCTGAATTTATGGGTGGCTCTGCTGACCTTGCGGGTTCTAACTTGACCCTTTGGAAAGGCTGTGTGGGTGTAAGCAAAGACATGCCTGCAGGTAACTACCTGTTTTATGGGGTTCGTGAGTTTGGCATGTCTGCGATCATGAATGGCTTAGCGCTGCATGGTGGTTTTGTACCTTATGGTGCGACATTCCTCGTATTCATGGAGTATGCGCGTAATGCCGTGCGTATGGCTGCTCTGATGAAAAAACGCAGTATTTTTGTATACACTCATGACTCAATTGGTCTAGGTGAAGATGGTCCAACTCACCAGCCTATTGAACAGCTGGCAAACTTAAGATCAACACCTAACCTGGCAATGTGGCGTCCATGTGACACGGTTGAAACGGCGGTAGCATGGAAATCTGCTATAGAACGTGCTGATGGTCCTTCAGCATTGATTTTCTCTCGTCAAAATCTGCCTCATCAAGCACGTACTGATGCTCAAGTGGCGGATGTAGCTAAAGGTGGTTATGTACTTCGTGATAGCGAAGGAACGCCTGACTTGATTTTGATTGCGACAGGTTCAGAAGTTGGCTTGGCAATGGATGCAGCTGATGCATTATCCGTTAAAGGTCATAAGGTACGTGTTGTATCAATGCCTTCTACTGATGTGTTTGATGAACAGTCAGTTGAATACAAACAGTCGGTTCTGCCTTTAGAAGTGACTGCGAGAATTGCTATTGAAGCTGCCCATGCTGACTTCTGGTATAAATATGTTGGCTTGGATGGTCGTATTGTCGGTATGACCACCTATGGCGAATCAGCACCTGCAGGTGAATTATTCGAGATGTTCGGCTTTACAGTAGATCATGTCGTTAATACCGCAGAAGATTTACTTTCTGATATTTAATACAGAAAAGTAGAAATGGGCGGCGTGAGTCGCCCATTTTAGTTGTAGAGCAAATTTTTATATGCCCAGTAAAAAGCATTTAGTAGAGGTTAATTCGTTACTTTGCTAAGCTTGACAGTGACTAATAAGTGCTACTAAGTAGTCTAATGCAAATATTACAAGGCTATTAATAACAACATATAATAGGCGAGTCGTTCTTAAATAAAGTGTTTACCTGATTGGAGTTTATTTTCAGAAGTGAAGCTTAGAGTGAGGTATCCAGTAACTTAATGGCCCACCGTATAGCAATTAATGGTTATGGTCGAATTGGGCAGTGTGTATTAAGGGCGCTATATGAAAATCGATATCGCCAGCACCTGCAAGTAGTAGCCATTAATGAGTTAGCTGACCCAGAAACAATTGCCTACCTTACCCGTTTTGATACTACGCATGGTTATTTCCCTGCTCAGGTCAGACAAGAAAATAATTCTTTAATTGTTAATGGGGACCAAATTCAGCTGCTTAATCATCCCGAACCTAAAAATTTGCCTTGGGAGGCACTCGGGATTGATTTGGTTTTGGAGTGTACGGGCTCTTACACTGATAGAGAAACTGCCGAAGTGCATCTGCACAGTGGTGCTAAACGGCTATTATTTTCACAACCAGCAGAATCTACAGTTGATGCCACCATCGTTTATGGTATCAACGAAGTACAATTAAAACCTTTCCACAGAATTGTTTCCAATGCATCTTGCACCACCAATTGTATTGTTCCTGTACTAAAAACATTAGACGACCATTTTGGTATTGAGCATGGGACGATTACCACTATCCATTCAGCTATGAATGATCAACCGGTTATTGATGCGTATCACCATACAGACTTGCGTCTGACACGAAGTGCAATGCAGTCAATTATTCCGAGAGATACTGGATTGGCTAAAGGAATTGATCGTCTGATGCCACACTTAGCTGGGTGCTTTGCTGCCTTATCAATGCGTGTGCCTACGATCAATGTGTCGGCAATGGACTTAACAGTACAGGTAAAACGTACAACAACCGTGGCGGAACTTAATGACATGATCCGTCAGACGGCTCGAGGTCCACTAAGAGGGCTGATGAGATACGTTGAAGAGCCACTTGTTTCATGTGATTTTAACCATGATTCACACTCATCTATAGTTGACTTGACCCAAACCAAAGTTATTCGTGGTCAGATGGTGAAAATGGTCACCTGGTTTGATAACGAGTGGGGATTTGCCAATCGTATGCTGGACGTCAGTCTACATTGGCTTAAGCAGATGGCTTGAAACAACATAAAAATTCTCGATTACACTACATCTTATAATTTTGTCGAGGCTCCTATTACATCACATAAACTAATAAATACAGTGAGTAGGGTGCTCTCAACATGGCCGCAAACAGATGTGTGTCGAGTAATACGTTGCAACAAGAAGGTATATAGGAAACAGCATGACCATATTGAAAATGACTGATCTTGATCTAGCGGGCAAGCGAGTACTTATTCGTGAAGATCTAAACGTTCCCATAAAAAATGGAAAGGTAGCCAGTGATGCTCGTATCATGGCTTCTTTGCCAACGGTTAAGCAAGCCATCGCTGCCGGTGCAAAAGTGATGCTGATGTCTCACTTAGGTCGTCCAACAGAAGGTGAATATGCTGAAGAGTTTTCTTTAGCGCCTGTTGCAGAATATATGGGTGAAAAACTTGGACAGCCAGTTCGCTTGGTGAAAAATTGGCTTGATGGCGTTGAAGTAAGCGCTGGAGAAGTTGTACTGCTGGAAAATGTTCGCTTTAACAAAGGCGAGAAAAAGAATGATGAAGCGTTAGCTAAAAAAATGGCTGCGCTGTGTGATGTATACGTTATGGATGCATTTGGTACTGCTCACCGTGCACAAGCTTCTACTCATGGCGTGGGACAATATGCTCCAGTAGCATGTGCGGGACCTTTGTTAGCCAATGAATTGGATGCTTTAGCCAAAGCATTACTGAGTCCAGCTAAACCTGTCGCTGCTATTGTGGGTGGCTCTAAGGTATCCACTAAGCTGACCGTACTTGAGTCGCTATCAAATGTCGTTGATCAGTTGATTGTCGGTGGTGGTATCGCTAATACATTTTTAGCCGCTGCTGGTAAGCCTGTAGGTAAGTCTCTGTGTGAGCACGACTTGATTCCTGAAGCTAAAAAGCTAATGGCAAAAACCAACATTCCATTGCCTGTGGATGTTGTTACGGCTAAAGAATTTTCTGAATCTGCTGAAGCTACAATTAAGTCTGTGGATGATGTTGCAGATGACGATATGATTTTAGATATTGGTCCTGAAACTGCAAAACAGTTTGCTGCTTTGCTGGCTGAAACCAAAACCATTATTTGGAATGGACCTGTAGGTGTTTTTGAGTTTGATCAGTTTGGTGAAGGTACAAAAGCGCTTTCACTAGCCATTGCAGATAGTGATGCTTTTTCTCTGGCGGGTGGTGGTGACACGCTTGCAGCAATTGATAAGTATGAAATTGCTGAGAAAGTGTCTTACATCTCAACAGGTGGTGGTGCTTTCTTGGAATTTGTAGAAGGTAAAAAACTGCCTGCTGTGGCCATGCTTGAAGAGCGTGCTCAAAAAAGTTAATTATTGATAACTTCTTATAACCAAGTGCTTTGCACTTGGTTGTTAAACATTTTAGGGTAATAGTCTCCTCGCTAAACTGAACTCATTACCCGGCCAACTTTTTAAAATAATTGGAGAAAACGCATCATGCCAGTGGTTAATTACCAACAGTATTGTCAAATGCTGGATAATGCCAAGAAAAATAAATTTGCTTATCCAGCGATTAACGTGTCTTCCAGTGAAACAGCTAATGCTGCGTTGCAGGGTTTTAAAATGGCAAACTCTGATGGCATTATTCAAGTATCAACGGGTGGTGGAAAATTCGCTTCAGGTCAAGCAGTGGGCTCAATGGCTAAAGGTGCAATTGCCCTGGCTGTTTATGTCCATATTCTTGCTGAAGAATATGATATTAACATTGCACTGCACACTGACCACTGCCATCCAGAGTATGTTGACTCATTTTTGAAGCCGCTGATTGAAGAAACAAAAAAACGCCGTGCAGCAGGCTTACCTAACTTGTTTAACTCTCACATGTATGACGGTTCTGCATTGCCAATGGAGCAAAACATTGCAGAGTCGAAAAAAATCATGGCTGACTGTGTTGCTAACGAAATTATTCTGGAAATTGAAACAGGTGTTGTAGGTGGTGAAGAAGATGGCCACGACACTTCAGGTGTTTCTGCTGACAAGCTTTATACTACTCCAGAAGATATGGTTATGGCTGCAAAAGAAATTGGTTCAATGGGCCGTTTCTTGTTAGCTGCTACGTTTGGTAATGTACACGGTGTTTACAAGCCAGGTAACGTTAAACTGAAACCCACAATTTTGCGTGACGGACAGGATGCTGTAGCAAAAGCATTAGGCAAAGATGCTCGTTTAGACCTAGTATTCCACGGCGGTTCAGGTTCTGAATTACATGAAATTCATGAAACGTTGGAATACGGTGTTGTTAAAATGAATATCGACACTGATACACAATATGCATTTACACGTCCTGTTGTAGATCATATGTTTAAAAACTATGACGGTGTATTGAAAGTTGAAGGTGAAGTAGGAAACAAAAAAGTTTACGATCCTCGCTCTTGGGGTAAAGCGGCAGAGCAAGGTATGGCTGAGCGTATTGCTCAAGCATGTCGTGACTTGCGTTCTGAGAATACATCACTTGGTAAAAATATCTAAGCATTTTAGTTTAGGTATTCAAAAAGGGGCCTTATGGCCCCTTTTCTATTGGTATGAAAACTAGAGTGAAATTAGCAGTATTGTTTAATATAGCTATTCATTTCTTGAGTAAGCTGCGCTGAAATAGCAGTAAAAAAATAACAGATGTCATTAATTGAACTAAAGTATTAACTATATTTGTGAATATAGGTGCTTTGAAGAAAGAAAAATGTAATGACATATATATTGGGTATTTCTGCTTATTATCATGACAGTGCTGCAACCTTACTGAAAGATGGACGAATTCTATGTGCTTTACAAGAAGAGAGGTTTAGTCGTGTAAAGCATGATGCTGGATTTCCTGTAAATGCAATAAAGATGTCTTTGTCATTGGCAGGTATTCATTTATCAGATGTTGACTGCGTAGTTTTTTACGATAAACCCTTATTAAAGTTTGAACGTTTAGTAGAAAGTTATTTGGCATATGCTCCAAAGGGATGGCTGTCATTTAAAACATCAATGCCGATCTGGCTTAAAGAAAAGCTTTATCTTAAAAAAGAAATTAAACAGCAGCTTAGTCGTATTGCTGAGGAGAAGTTTAAAGGAAAATTACTTTTTTCTGAGCATCATTTATCCCATGCAGCTTCAGCATTTTATCCCTCCCCATTCGAAAAGTCCGTTATTCTTTGTCTTGATGGGGTTGGAGAATGGGCAACGTCGAGTGCATGGCTAGGAGAAAAAGAAAAAATAACACCCTTATGGCAAATAAATTTTCCTCACTCTATTGGGTTACTTTATTCTGCGTTTACCTATTTTACTGGTTTTAAAGTTAATAGTGGTGAGTATAAATTAATGGGGTTAGCTCCTTATGGTGAGGCAAAGTACAGTAATTTAATTAGGGAAAAAATTATTGAGATAAAAGAGGATGGGTCATATAAGTTAAACATGGAATATTTTGACTATGTTACTGGGCTTAGGATGACAAATGATTCATTTTCAAAGTTATTTAATGCAGAACCAAGAAAGTCTGATCAGCCCATTCGGCAGTTAGACCTTGATATTGCTGCATCAATACAGGAAGTGACTGAGGATGTTGTTTTAAAACTCGCTTGTACTATTAATAAAGAAGAGCCAACAAATTCTATTTGTTTAGCTGGAGGTGTGGCGCTTAACTGCGTGGCCAATAGTGCTTTATTAAATAATGGGCCCTTTTCTAACATTTGGATTCAGCCTGCTTCAGGAGACGCAGGAGGTTCTCTTGGTGCTGCATTAGCATTGTGGCATTTACATTTTAAAAAAGAAAGGAGTATTAATGATAAAGATAGTATGCGGGGAGCATTTCTTGGAAATTCATACACTGTAGCAGAAATAACGCAATATCTGGATAGTCTTAATGCAGTTTATTCAGTGAAATCAGAAGAGGAGCTGTGTATTGATGTTGCAAATGAAATCAATAATCAAAATGTCATTGGTTGGTATCAAGGGGCAATGGAGTTTGGACCAAGAGCTCTAGGAGGCCGATCTATCATTGGAGATCCTCGTTCTCCTGAAATGCAGATGAAAATGAATATGAAGATTAAATTCCGAGAATCATTTAGACCATTTGCTCCTTCAGTATTAGAAGAGTATGCAGAAGATTATTTTAATTTTTCACAGATAAGTCCTTATATGTTATTTACTGCCCCAATAAAAGAAAACCATCGGAAAAATATTCCTGAATATGTAAAAGGATTAGAGTTGCTAAATATTGAAAAATCTGATGTGCCTGCTATTACTCATGCAGATTACTCTGCACGATTACAAACAGTAAACAAAGAAACCAATCCGAAATTTCACAAACTAATTTCTAGTTTTTACCAGCTTACAGGTATTCCGATGGTAATTAATACCTCTTTTAATGTGCGAGGAGAACCGCCTGTATGCTCTCCACAAGATGCCTTTGAATGTTTTATGGCCACCGATATGGATATACTGGTTTTAGAGCAAGCTGTTATTTATAAAAATAAACAGCCCAAAGAACTTTTATCAAGAAACTGGAAAAAGAACTATGAACCAGACTAATAAAAAAGAAGTTAATACTTTTTTTGTTACTTTTGGCGGTATGGTTATTTTGATTTTTGGCTTTCTTTTGCCATGGTTGTTTGAATATAGTATTCCCGCATGGCCTTTTATAGCTGCAGTCGTTTCATTTTCATTTTTGTTGGTAAAGTTTAGGATCAAAAAAAAGGTGTTTGATGGATGGATGAGGTTTGCGGGAGTGCTTGGAAAAATTAATACTTTTTTAGTATTAGGTTTACTTTTTTTTGTTGTGATAACACCTTTTGGCTTTGTTATGAGAAAGTTGAAAAAGTTAGAGATTTTACCTGAGCAAAGTGAGTCAAAAAATAGCTATATAGTACAGTCTGATCGTATGAAAGTATTTGACTTTGAGAGGCCTTTCTAATGTGGGATTTAATGAAAGACCTATGGGGATTGATGAAAACGCGTAAAAAATACTGGTTAATGCCAATTATCACAGTATTTGTATTGTTGGGAGCTTTGATTGTTCTATCCCAAGGCTCTGCTATTGCTCCGTTTATTTATACGTTATTTTGATTATGAACGAAAAGCTAAAAGAGTATACTGCCATTGGCTTAATAACCTTACTGTTACTGGCTGTCGCATTACTTATATTAAGATATTTAGCACCAGGTTTACTTGGTAAAGGAACTGACTTACAGTTAGTTCAAATAGATAAGAAAGTTCCTCCTTTCTTCGACAATATTTTTAGGGAAGAGGACATTAAGTCTGTAGATTTTCTCATACAAGATCCAGTTTTCAAAGTGAGAGCTAAGCCGTTATTACCTGATATGAGTGGTATGGGACCTCATGATATTTTAGGGTTTAGAAACTTTGGTGTGCCCAATCAAGCAGAAATAGTGATTGTAGGTGATAGCCAAACTTATGGTAATAATGCTCCCATTATATATAACTGGCCACATATTTTTAATAATTTTTTAGAGTTTAATAAAAAGTATGTAACGCAGTATGCAATGGCCACTGGAGGGTGGGGAGCCATTCAATACTTTGAAGCTGCAAGAAATGCTTCAGTGTTTCAACCCCTTATTCTGGTTGTTGCTTTTTATACGGGTAATGATCCTTTAGAATCCTTTAGTTTGGCCTATGGATCTGATCTTTGGGCGCGGTATAGGCTTGATACCCATTTATCTTCAAGTGATGCGCCTGTGGTTGAATTTCCTGAGCCTAAAAAGTATCAGTGGCCTGTTAGTTTTTCTGATGGTGTTTCCACTATATTTACGCCTAAATTACGAGGTGAGAATAACCTGAAGTCACCTGTCGTTGATGTAGGTTACAAAATTATGCTGCAAGTAGCAAAAGATATTAGAAGTATTTTAAAACCGCTCAATATTCAAGTCATATACACAATTATTCCAACGAAAGAGTTAGTTTATAAAAATAAAATAAATACAGAAAAAAAATTAGATGTTCCAGAACACTATAAAAGGTTAATAACAGATGAGGAAGCAAGGATTAAGTGGTTTAGTAAAGAATTGAGTGAGTTGGGTGATGGAAGTATGTATGTTGATATTGTTGATCCATTTCAAAAAGCGGCTTTGAGTCGAGTTATGCTATATCCGAAGAATGAAAATGGTCATCCTGTATTGTCTGGATACAGCGTGATTGCTCAGACTATAGCTGATACGGTGGCTAAAGCGTTACCAGAGTTTATTCAAGGTTTTGCTTTAGCAAAGAGTGAATTGTATTCTGGTGTAATTTTTATCAATAAGAAAAACTACTGGATGGTTTTTGATCGAGCACTAGTTAGTAATTTGGACGCAAGTAATTTACCTACCTTGATGACAAAAGAGTTAAAGTGGTTGAAACCAATGGGAAACTTTGCTCAGGTTAAACATATTTATATGAAGAAATCCGAATAAAAAAGGATTTCTTTGTATATTAAGTTGCTCTAGTGGAACCTATTTTAGGTTTTAATAAGAAACTGTCAGTTACATTTTACAGATATCCCATATCTTACTCCTTTATTTATCAAACACGTATAATTAACTTTATGTATGTATTTGGGTTGGTAGATCATTGCTTATTGAGTGAAGACTGTTCTTTTGAATTACTCCTTATGTTATAAGTAACTATAAGAGTAATACTATAGTATTTTGTACGATGGTTTTGTTATGGCGGCATAAGTTTCTTCTATAATTATTGCGTATAAGCGACATTTTTTGTTAAAATAATGTGACATAAAGAGCTGATGAAGTTTATTTGTCAGTCATAACAGGGGGTAGGCATTCTATTAATACAGGGCTTTTGAGTATAACTATTTCATTACGTAGAGCTTAACGTTTTAATTATTATAATTACGTTACTTTTTTATATTAATTATTTTTTTGAACTCATAATAATCCCCGACAAGCGTTTTCTTATTTATTCGTTTTAGTAGATTAAACCCACGTTCAATATAGATTCATGCTCTTAATGTTTGAACATTACTTCGCTTTGGAGTGATTGAAGTGTTAGACATTACCTTATGAGGTTTACTGCAAAGGGGATTGATAAAAGCTATGTCAGCGCTGTACTCTTGCCCCATGTAGCGCTTATTAAATACTTAAGGTTGTTATCGCTAAGCATACAGCAGTTGATTAGCTCTCATGTATGGCTTATACACTGCGGTCCTCTATGCAGTGCTTCCTTACTCTCACAATAAATCACTATTTTTAGAGGTGCCCATATGTGAGTAACCTCAAATTGTTGATGAGTTTCTTCGGTGAGTGATCCATGACTACCTTTATAGTGTAGTATGTACAAACATAGTGATCGTTTATAAGGTGTTATTTTATGAATAAACCACCATTAGTCATAGGCCTACATGCCAATCCGCCCGTATGGCTAAAGCGTTTGCTAATATTATTGCCTTTTGTCCTAGTAATAATTGCTTACTTATGGGCCTCAGATGCACGTTTGGCTGAAAACCCAGCGGATAAGATTCTTCCTAGTTTATCGCAAATGGGAGATGCTATTCAGCGAATGGCTTTTGCTCCTGACCGTCGAACTGGAGATTATTTGTTATGGCAAGATACACTTGCGAGTTTGACGAGAATAGTTATTGGTGTAGGGAGTGCATTACTTGTTGCGATTCTATTAGGCTTGAATATTGGCTTGTTTGTTGGCTTTAGGTCAGTATTGTTAGCGTTTATCACAATGATTGCGATGGTTCCTCCTCTGGCGATTTTACCTATTTTATTCATTGCTTTTGGCGTTGATGAGTTTGGAAAAATTGCACTTATTTTTATAGGTACGTTTCCAGTAATGACTCGTGATATATATTTATCGGTGATCAAGGTACCAAGGGAGCAGTTGGTAAAATCACTGACTATGGGGGCATCATCAATGGCTTTAACCTATCGTATTATTTTACCGCAGGTGTTGCCTAGGGCGATTGACTCGTTACGTTTGTGTCTTGGTGCTGCATGGCTCTTTTTAATTGCTTCAGAAGCAATAGCGGCAACGGAAGGGCTAGGATATCGTATATTCCTTATGCGCCGATATTTAGCAATGGATGTCATTATTCCGTATGTTGCCTGGATTACTTTTCTGGGTTTTACCCTTGATTTCCTGTTAAGTCTGCTTAATCGGAAAATGTTTAGCTGGTACGCAGAGAGCAAAAAGTAAAGGTAAATCATATGACTTCAACAGGATCCGGTACAGCTTTCAAAAAGCTTGAAATAACAGATGTAGTTAAAAGCTATGGCTCCAAGTGTGTGTTAGATGATATTGACCTACACGTATCACACGGTGAGTTCTGTACACTTGTGGGACCGAGTGGTTGTGGCAAGTCTACATTACTACGTCTGATACTTGGACAGGAACAGGCTAATCAGGGATCAATTTTGGTTGAAGGACAACCTGCAGGTTTTCCTGATCCATATCGAGGGATTGTCTTTCAGAGATATTCACTTTTCCCACATTTATCAGTTTTAGATAACGTTTTGCTAGGAAAACACCTTACTCATCAACGTTGGTGGATGCCATGGCGACGGCAGTCTGGGTGGGAAGAAGAAGCAATGAGTTTACTTGAAAGGGTACGTCTGACCGAGGCTGCTGAAAAATACCCTCATGAGTTGTCGGGTGGGATGCAACAGCGTGCTGCTATTGCACAAGCACTCATTATGAAACATCCTGTATTGTTGATGGATGAGCCTTTTGGTGCTTTAGACCCTGATACACGAGAAGATTTACAGATTTTTTTATTGGATATTTGGGAAAAAGAACAGCTGACAATATTTTTTGTGACTCATGATTTAGAAGAAGCCTGTTTTTTAGGATCACGGTTATTGGTGTTATCTCAATATTATACTGATGATCGAGGTAATGGTCCTGATGTAAACCGGGGTGGCAAGATAGTAGCCGATCACCCATTGAAGAATATTGCAGGTAGTACGGTGATTAAAGACCAAGTGGAGTTTAGGGATCTTATTGAGTCAGTTCGACGAGAAGGATTCAATCCAGAAATAAGACAACATGTTGATAATTTTAACTTAAACCACCCTGACTCATTTAGAACGTTAAATGAGTATTAGATTCGAAATAAATGACATATTTTCAACATACACTGTTATTGTGAGTAATTGTTTAGATTTGCTTTTTTGCGATTAAAAATTAAGAAATATGTAAAAATATGTGCCTTTCACTGTCTTAAAAAAGTAAACAGCGTATGATTTCGCCGTTTTATTTAGCTAAGAAGTATCTTAAAACAGCTATAGTGTAGATCATATACTCAATGTGAAGGGTAGAATACCATGATCAAGAATGAGCCTGTCAGTACAAAGGCTGTAATAAATCAATTTGTATCCGCAAAAATACTGCATATTAAAGATTGATAACAACAAGATTCAAAATGAAAGGAGAGGCATATGCTGCGAGCATTAGTAGTGACCGCAAGCCTACTATTAAGCAGTTTAGCTGTAGCGGTTGAATACATAAATATTAAGCCTTTAAACCAAGTAGTATCAGCCAAGGTAGGGCCTGTAGAAGGTGATGTATTGCAGGTGCCTTTTATTAGCTGGGGGGGAGATATTGCTGTTATTCACGCTAATGGTAACAACCTTTCTACTCAAGCAAACTCGATAGTAGCACAGCAGGGACTCAAATTAAGGTTAACCCGTGAAGATGATTTTGCTAAACAAGTTCAACATTATTTGAAAGGTGATTCACCTTTTCTCCGAGGTACTATCGGTATGTTGAACATGGCAATGGATGTTATTAGTAAAGACGCAAAGACAAAGCCTATTGTTATTTACAAATTAACCGATTCGGCTGGTGGGGATGCACTTGTCGTTAAATCCGGGATTAAAACGGTTAAAGATTTAAGAGGCAAAACAGTCGTATTACAGGCTTATGGTCCTCATGTGGATTATTTATCTCGAATTCTTGCTGATGCTGGCTTAACGTTTAAGGATATTAATGTCCGATGGGTCAAAGATCTCACAGGCACTGACAATAGTCCCATGGCGGCATTTTATGAAAAAGATATTGATGCTGCATTTGTCATTATTCCTGATGCATTGGCATTGACGGCCGGTGGCAATGTAGGAACAGGTGCAGAAGACTCTGTTAAAGGTGCAAAAATTTTATTATCGACAAAAACAGCAGATACGGTGATTGCAGATGTTTATGCGGTGCGTAGCGATTTTTTCAAACAGCATCGTGATGTAGTAGAAAAATTTGCACGAAGCTTGTTACTTGGACAAGAGTCTATGAGCAATATTGTCAAGCAACGTACAGCGGATAGCAAAGCCTATGAGCAAATGATGCGAGCAGCAGCGAAAGGACTGCTGGATAGTGAGCAGGCGCTGGCTGACGCTGAGGGCATGTATCAGGATGCTCGACATGTGGGATATGATGGAAATGTTAAGTTTTTTGAAAATAATGCTTACCCACGCCGCTTTGTAGTTATTGTAAAAGAAAGTCAACAAGGCTTACAGCAAGTAGGTTTATTACAGCAACAACAGGAAATTGCACAAGCAAGGTGGGATTATGACAAGCTTAAAAAGGGCTTGTCACAAGTTAATGTGGCTGAAGCGCCTAAGTTTGATGAAAGCAAAGTCGCTGCATTGGTTACTCAAAAACAGCAACAGGGAAATCTTGATCAAGGAGAATTATTTTCGTTTGAAGTATTCTTTAAGCCAAATCAAAAAACATTTTCTGCAGAATTGTATGAAGACGCATTTAAAAAGGTAATGGATTTAGCCAGTACTTATGGTGGCGCTATTATCACCATAGAAGGGCATAGTGATCCGATGAATTATTTACGAAAGCGCAAAGCCAGTGCTTCGCGGATGGTATTAGGTCGGATAAAACAAGCAGCACGTAATTTAAGTTTGAGTAGGGCACAGGAAGTGCGTGATAACATTATTGATTTTGCTAAAAATAAAGGCGTATCACTAGATCCTTCCCAGTTTGCTGTTGTCGGCCATGGTATTAGTGCTCCCAAAACAGGAGTGTGTGGCGCTGATCCTTGTGTACCAAAAACAGAAAAGCAATGGCGGTCAAATATGCGGGTGCAGTTTAGAATTCTGCAAGTAGAAGCAGAGTCATCCGTGTTTAGACCATTATAGGCAATCTGAAAAGTAGTCAAGGTAAGGAATGGTCACATGGATAAACGCTTATTTATACTGCTTGTGTTGTCGTTTTGGCTAACAGCTTGTGAAGAGTCAGGAACAAACACGGCACAAAATAATTCAGCTGCGAGCAGTCCAGCAACAACTTCAGTTGCTCATGAGGGAGATAGTCAGTCTATCCCTCCAAGTCGTGATGATGGCCGCCCTTATAATATGCAGCCATTACTCAATACTTGGCCAAAGCTGCCAGAAAATAATCCAGTCGCTGAGGATTTATTACAAACAAATTATTATGTTGTGCTTGACGGCAGTGGCTCAATGGCGGGTGGGGAATGTGGTGGTGGAAAACTAAAAATATACGCAGCGATGGAAGCGTTAGAAGTTTTTGCCAGTCAGATCCCAGCCAGTGCTAATTTGGGATTATTAGTATTTGATAAATCAGGGCTTTCTGAGCGGGTTGCATTATCTTCAAATAACAAAGATCAGTTTGTAAAAGCAATTAAATCTGTCATTGTTGAAGGTGGTACACCTTTATTATCAGCTATTCGTACTGGCTACCAGGCACTTTCTCAACAAGCAAAAGCGCAGTTAGGCTATGGTGAATATCACTTAGTGATTGTTACCGATGGTGAAGCAAATCTTGGTGAAGAACCTGAGTCCATTGTTGAAAAAATTGGACGTGAATCTCCGGTTATGATTCATACCATTGGATTTTGTATTAATGAAGCTCACTCACTGAATCAGCCAGGTATTATTGACTATAAAGCCGCAAATAATCCGCAAAGTTTACAGCGTAGTTTAGAGCAAGTGTTGGCTGAATCCGAGGATTTTCCGCTTGATACGTTTGGTGAGTAGTTATGTCAAAGCACGTTAAAGCAACCATTTTTTTAATTATTTTAGGGCTGATTGTTATGGGAGTAACCAGCCTGATAAAACCCTGGTTTTCGGAATGGGAGCAAAAAAAAACAAGTGATGCACGTGTAACAAAAGGTGAAATAAGTATTGCCGTTGATGATTGGGTGGGTTATTTTCCATTATGCTCACCTCATATTAAGTCACGGCTGCGCCAGGAAGGTTATCGGTTAAATTGTATAAATGATAAGGCTGATTATGCTCAACGGATGAAAGGACTTGCTAAAGGTAAGCTTGATTTTGCGGTGGCTACGGTTGATGCTTATGTGCTCACAGGAAGTGATGCGAATTACCCTGGAACCATTATTAATGTGATTGATGAGTCAAAAGGTGGAGACGCGCTGGTTGCACGAGAAAGTAAACTAGCATCACTGGATGAATTAAAAACGAAAACCAATGTAAAAATTGCATTTACACCTGACTCACCCAGTGATCATTTACTCAAGGCTCTTTCAGTTCACTTTGATATTCCCCATCTTCGTCAGCGAGATGACTGGGCAGTAACTGCGGAAGGTTCAGCACAAGCTTTGGATAAATTGTTAGATGGTGAGGCAGATGCTGCAGTGCTTTGGGAACCACATGTCAGTAAAGCATTAAAAGAAGATGGTATTATTCGAATACTGGGGAGTGATCAAACGGCACAAGTTATAGTGGATGTACTTTTGGTGAATCGAGAATTATCAAAAGATCAACCTGAAAAAGTAAACTTATTTTTACAAGCTTACTATCAAACACAAAAGTATTACCGCGATAATCCAAAACAGTTGCAAAAAGATTTGAAAAAAAATCTGCGACTTGATGATGACGAAATCAGTACTGTGCTTGATGGGGTGCGTTGGATTTCATTGACTGATAATGCGCGTATTTGGTTTGGTACACATGCTCAAGGTTATGCGAATGAAGCATTAATTAATACGATTGAAGGCACAATTGATATATTGCGTGAGTATGGGGATGTGACGCATAACCCTTTACCAGATGAAGATCCTTATCGAATTACCAATAGTCAGTTTGTTGCTAGCTTGTTCGACCAGTTTTCACAACAAGGGCAACTGGACCATGCGCCTCAAAATATAGCAACCCCAACATTTGCTGCATTAACGGATAAACAGTGGAATCGCTTAGTGGGTGTGGGTACCTTAAAAGTACGTCCTGTCGTGTTTTCGTCGGGTACCGATCAGCTTACCTTAGAAGGAAAAGAGCAACTTGATCGTGCTGCAGAAAACTTAAAACACTATCCTCGTTTTCGTATTGAGGTTCGCGGACACACATCTACAAGAGGCGACAAAGAGGCTAATTTAAGGCTCTCTCAAGAACGTGCTGATGCGGTTCGTCGTTATTTATTAATTACTCATGCTATTGATGAACACCGTATTCGAGCAAAAGGATTTGGAGGAACAAAGCCACTTGCTAAGCGTCCAGGCGAGTCTTCTAGGGCCTATTATTATAGGTTACCTCGTGTTGAACTCGTATTAGTAGGTGAGAATTTTTAACACAACTTCATACTGAATGAACTATAAATATCAAACAAGAATTATAGGCATTATGAAAGTGATGATTGCTGAAGTATATAACAGTAGGTATATCTCATGTTGGTAGGTAAAAAAGTAGACCTATCTAAAAAGGCAATTAGTAAAGCGGTTTTAAAACGTTCGCTACAAAGTCCATTTTTATTATATCCCACCGTTGTGGGGGTACTCTCCACTGCGGCAATGCTATTTTTTGACTTTTCAACTATTGCGTTAATGGGAGCAATTACGGGCTTTGCTGGTGCATCCTTAGGATGGATATATGAATATTTTATTCAAGAGAATAATCATATTATTGCTTTTTTAGGGCAAATCCATGAATCCATGGTTGTTAAACGGAATGAAATGCTCAAAAAACTGGAAAGTGAACTGAATAGTGTTGACTCAAAAGAGGGAATTAGACAATTAGAACTGTTTAAAAAGAAATTTGATAACTTTCAAGATATTTTGCAGAAAAAGTTTACTTCAACAGAGTTGACGTTTAGTCGATACCTGGCTATTGCCGAGCAGGTATTTTTGGCTGGATTGGATAACTTAGAAGGTGTGGCTCTTGGTTTAAAAAGTGTGAGTGCAATGGACACTGAAAGCTTACATAAAAAAATCGTTAAGCTAACTGAAGACGGTTCAGCAACTGCTGAATTGGAAAGAAAAACATTGCAAAGTCGTTTGGACATGTATGAAAGTCAGTTGCAACGAATGCATGATTTATTGGTGACAAATGAACAAGCGTTAACTCAAATTGATAATGTCTCGACCCAGCTTGCAAATATTAAAACAACGAGTGGGAGAGCCAAAGTCGATATGGATATAGCAATGCAAGAGTTACAACAAGTAGCAGAGCGCGCAACAGATTATAATTTGCAGCAATAGTTGGAGCATATAGTTATGGTACAAGTGTCAACAGAGCAATCGTTGAATACCTTTGATGTGGAAAGTGTTCGTAAAGAATTAATGACTGGGGATGAAGCGGAAAGAACAGATTTATCCAATGAGTTAATGACCCAAGCGGCATCTGTTGTTGATAATTTGCTTAGTGTGAGCCCTGCAGATTTAAATCAGAAAAATCAAGCAATAGCGGCAGTTGAGCAAGTTGGCGGAAAGCTTCAACGTGAAGCTGCTTCGCGTTCTGATATGTTAAAGCAACCCATTCATAATTTAGCTCAAGCGGGTGAAGATGGTGGGCCTGTTGCAGATTCATTATTGCAATTACGTAATACAGTAGAATCGCTTGACCCGAATAAATTTGAGTTTTCAGCCAGCTTTATTCGTCGACTGTTGTGTAAATTGCCTTTTGTGGGTTCCCCTTTAGCCCGCTATTTTGCAATGTATCAAAGCTCAGGACGTGTTATTGATGACATTGTCGAGAGTTTGGAAAAAGGTCGTGAGCAACTGAAGCGTGACAATATTACGCTGCAAAAAGATCAGTCGGCTATGCATGATCTAACAGTACGCTTGAAAAAAGCCATTACGTTAGCGCAAGCAATAGCTGAAAAATTAAACGAAAAATTGGAAACAGAGATTCCAATGGATGATCCGAAACATAATTTTATTAAAGAAGAAATTTTGTTTCCGTTGACTCAGCGTATTATGGATTTACAACAGCAGCTTGCAGTTAACCAGCAAGGTATTCTCACGATTGAAGTGATTATTCGAAATAATAAAGAATTAATTCGTGGAGTTAACCGTGCGGTAAGTGTCACTGTACAGGCATTACAGGTTGCAGTGACGTTAGCGCTTGCGCTTGAAAATCAACGTATTGTACTTAAAAAGGTCGCAGCCGTTAATGAAACGACCAATAACCTTATAGCAGGTACTGCTTCACGGTTACGTCAGCAGGGTGCTGAAATTCATAAACAAGCAGCATCCACTCAGTTAAATATGGAAACACTGAGAAAGGCATTTGATGATGTAAATGCAGCTATTGAAGACTTATCTAAATTCCGTCAAGAAGCACTTCCAAAAATGGCTCAAACTGTCTTGGAAATGGATCAATTAAATGAAAGGGCAGGTAAAGCCATTGAAAAACTTCAAAAAGGTAAAGCTGTAGAACAGGAATTTGGCTTAGAAATAGTTGATGTTGAAAATGGTCGCTAAAAGATTCCATTAAAAAATAATTAAGGAGCAAAAATGATTAAATTTTGTAAAAAGGCTATGCTCTTTGGTGCAGCATCGCTATTAAGTACATTAATACACGCTGCCGATACCTTTAATGTTGCCTGGTCGCACTATACGGGTTGGGAGCCTTGGGCCTATGCAGATGAAAAAGGTATTTTAAAGAAGTGGGCTGATAAATATGATATTGAAATTAAACTTACACTAGTCAATGATTACATTGAGTCAATTAATCTTTATACCGGTGGTAAGTTTGATGCGTGTACGATGACGAACATGGATGCGTTGACTATACCCGCTGTAGGAGGAATTGACTCAACGGCTATCATCATTGGTGATTACTCAAATGGTAATGATGGCATTGTACTTAAAAATGGCAAATCAGTTAAAGATCTTAAAGGTCGTGAAGTTACGTTGGTTGAGCTTTCTGTTTCTCACTACCTTTTAGCAAGAGCACTGGACATGAATGGCATGTCAGAGCGGGATGTTAAAGTGGTTAATACCTCTGATTCTGATATTGCTTCACTTTTTATAGCCAATGACAATGCTGCAACTGTTACTTGGAATCCGCCTTTACAGCAAGTAAGAAATAGTAAAGGTGCAAATCTGGTGTTTGACTCTTCAAAAATTCCAGGTGAAATATTAGACCTAATGATCGTTAAAACTGGTGCTGATGAGCGTTTAAAGAAGGCATTAACAGGTGCCTGGTATGAAACCATGGCGATTATGTCTAAGCGTGATAAAGATGGGAAAGAAGCTATACAGCTTATGGCGAGTAACTCCGGTGCAACTGAAGCAGAATTTAATGCTCAGCTAAAGACAACTCGTATGTTTTATACCGCAAAAGAAGCTTCGGAGCTAGCAGCCAGTGGTGATGTGAAGAAGACAATGGAACATGTTAGGCAGTTTTCATTTGATAAAGGTTTATTTGGTGCAAATGCTTCTTCCCCTGACTTTGTTGGAATAGAATTTTCTAATGGTGAAGTGTTAGGTAATAAAAAGAATGTTAAGCTTCGCTTTACAAATAAATATATGAAAATGGCTGTTGATAATAAACTGAAATAAAAAAGAGAATATACCGAGTATACTCGGTATATTTCTGATTTCTATATACACGACTAGCTAAAAGCAATATATACTTATGCAATATAAGTGTTGCAATAATAACGGTAAAAAATAACTAAGATATGATGTATACCCTAAAGTAGAGGTGCATCACTGAGAGTATAAGTGGAAAATGTGGTAGGTTTAAACATGTTAAGTCAAGTTGAAACTGTTATGCCCCCATATGCTGCATATAGGCATACCTTCTGTCTTGGCTGTTGTTTAAAGCCCAGTTGAGTTTTCTCACTGGGCTTTTTTAATTGGAGTGCTTATTTGTGAAATAAAAGGTAGCATTATGGATACGGCCCATAAAATACTGAAACTCGACAAATCAGGAAAACCTGTGCGATGGCTTACAACTGAAGAAGCCGTTATCTTACATGTTAAGCAGCAAATTCTATGGAGCATTGGTGAAAAAACATTTGTAATGAGAGGAGGGATATCTCGTACGGGGCAGCGCTCAATCATTTATCTACCCAGTATTATGGCTGTAGATGGTAAAGTGCAGGATAAAAGTAACGCACCACCGCTAAAAAACATATATTTATTCCGGCGCGATTACTTCATGTGTATGTACTGTGGCAAACAGTTTGGCTACAGTGATTTATCAAGAGATCATGTTAAACCGAGATGCTTAGGTGGAAAAGATCATTGGACAAATGTCGTGACTGCCTGCAAACGGTGTAACATGCGTAAGGGTAATAAAACACCTGAAGAAGCCGATATGGAATTATTAGCTGTGCCTTTCCAACCTAATATTTATGAGTTTTTATATTTAGCAAATCACCATGTGTTAGTGGATCAAATGGAGTTTTTGAGAAATAGGTTTAGCAATAGAACTCATTGGGAAATGTTCATGCACTGATATAGAAGTATATTTTGAACTTTATGATTGTTGGAAAATTGCTTTTCTACTTGTTGGTTAAAATGATTTTCTAACCATTAGACTTTACTCTGGTAATTCCATATCTCTAGGAATTTGCATTGCTTCTTTTTGCAATGCTGCATTTAGAAATTGTTCAACTAGTAACTTGTACTGTATATGGTCAATGATACTGGGAAATACCCCTTTGAATAGGGTATGTTGTAAAGGAGATAAGTCAATATTAACAATATAAGCTGGGTAGGGTAGAGACATTTCTCGGTGGTTTAAAATTTCTTGTGCAACTTTAATAAATACAACTTTTCCTAGATGATATTGGTCATACTCTTTATTGTTACAAATTATCTTTAATGAAATCTTTTTTGTATGATCAAGTATGACTTTAACTTGTATATCAAGTTCATTATCAGAATTATCATTAAAGTTTTTTATAGTAATAGGCATAATCTTGGGTTGGGTATTATTTATGTTTTCGACTTCCCAAAACTGTACTTTTTGTATGGGTGTTCCTGGCTTTAGATCAGCATCTCTTTGATCGAGCCAATGACTAATAAAGCGATGTAGTTTATTGAGAAATAAGTGGTGATTAATGTATGGTGCATGAAAATAATAAAAATCACCCATTTCATCACTACAGTAGATGAAGGCTCGTTGGTTATCTATTTGGAAAAAAAACTGAAGAATTCCTTTTTGTATTTTTTGTTGTACATAAGGTTCAATCGCTAAAAAACCTTTCGGGAGCTTTCTTTGGTCTTGTGAGCAAAGGGCAAATCGATCAATTTGAGTTGAACTTAAATTTAAAAAAGCATGAATCTGTGTTTGCTGATGAGCCGGTTTCACACCGTACTACTCCTAGCTATAAAAGAATACTGTTATCAATATTTTTACAAAGAGAGATTGTATTAACAGTATAGTGTTATATTTCATTCAAATAAAACTATGGTGACATTCTGATTTAAGCACTATTGAGCGAACAACAATAATACCCTGCTAAGCGGGTATTATTGTTGTCTTTCTTTAACGTTAAGCTGCTATTTCATAATGCTAATTATGTGAGAAGGAGGCTAAGCGATTGCTGAGGTTCTTTTGGGCCCGTTGTGTTGCCTCAATTACCTGAGAGGGCGCTGTTCCACCAAAATGATTCCGTGCACTGACAGACCCTTCTAGGGTCAAGACATCGTAAACGTCACTGGTTATTACTGTAGAAAACTGTTGTAGCTCTTCTAGGGATAACTCAGAGAGGTCTTGTTGCTTTTTGAGTGCATAAGCGACAGATTGACCAACAATTTCATGTGCATCACGAAAGGCAACACCTTTTTTGACTAGGTAATCGGCTAAATCAGTTGCAGTTGCAAAGCCTTTGCGAGCAGCTTCGTACATAATGTCACTGTTTGCTCGAATAGCTGGAATCATATCACCATAGGCTCTTAAACAACCAAGCAGTGTATCCACAGTATCAAAAAGAGGTTCTTTGTCTTCTTGGTTGTCTTTGTTATAGGCCAGTGGTTGTGCTTTCATTAATGTTAATAGCGCATTGAGGTGTCCATAAACACGGCCTGTTTTGCCCCGAATAAGCTCAGGCACATCGGGGTTTTTCTTTTGTGGCATGATGGACGAGCCCGTGCAAAAACGATCGGGTAAATCAATAAAATTAAACTGTGCTGATGTCCAGATAATTAATTCCTCTGACATACGAGACAAATGCATCATGATGATACTGGCGGCAGCCGTAAACTCGATTGCAAAATCACGATCACTTACAGAGTCTAGTGAGTTGCCTGTTGGCTGATCGAAATTGAGTACTTGTGCGGTATAATGACGATCAATTGGGTATGTCGTTCCAGCAAGGGCGGCAGCCCCTAAGGGACACTGGTTCATACGACGCTGACAGTCTTCAAGTCGTGAATAGTCACGTTCTAACATTTCATACCATGCCATTAAATGGTGGCCAAAGGTAACTGGTTGGGCCGTTTGTAAATGGGTAAAACCTGGCATGATGGTTTTTGCTTCTTGTGCTGCTAATTCAACAAGGGCTTGTTGAGTGCGTGTAATAGCAAACAAGATGTCATTAATTTGGTCCCGCAGATACAGTCGTATATCTGTAGCAACCTGGTCGTTTCGTGAGCGTCCTGTATGAAGTTTTTTCCCCGCAATACCAATTTTATCAGTAAGACGTGCCTCAATATTCATATGAATATCTTCAAGTGCAATCGACCATTCAATTTTACCTGAGGCTATCTCATCTGCTATTTCTTGTAAGCCAGAAATAATTGCGTCACTCTCTGTCTCCGTGAGAATACCTACTTTTGTTAGCATTTTTGCATGCGCAATAGAGCCATTAATGTCTTGTCGGTAGAGGCGATGGTCAAAATGAATAGAGGCCGTAAATGCGGCAACGAAGGCATCAGTTGCTTCACTGAACCGTCCGCCCCACTGTTGATTGGTCGAAGGCTGATTGGTTTGTGTTTTATTTGAGTTACTCATTAAGTTGGCCTTTATATCTGCGTTTGTTCTAATCGCACTCCATCATAGAGGAATGATAATAACGTATATTTCTAAACTGCCAAACCTTGGCGCTTTTAAAAGTACACTTTTTATCAGTGACTTTGTTAGGTAATAACCAGGCCTCTAAGGTATTCTATTTTTATAGGGCGACAATGACATCATCTTGAATAATGAGTCCTTTTTAGGGTTATTCTGCAACGCGATTAAAATATCCGTGTAGAAACCCTTGTGAGATACATCATGAACTCTAATTGGAATATCTTTCGCTGTTAAATAGTTGAGTATCTAAGTTGCTAACTGGAATACTCGTTCTAAAGAATACCCATTAAATAGTCAATACTCATCCAATAAGTAAGTTATTTTTTTATGGCGCATAAAACTGATTTAGAACAAGCGGGAACATTGAAAGATGACTTTTTTTTACCAGACTTGTGCACTACAAAAGCTGTATTTTTATTAGTGCTTTTGGCTGAACTCATTGTATTTGTTTGGGTGCTTGCACTTCCACAGGAAGCTACATTTGATTGGAATCGGTTGGCACTGGCATCTTTTTTTGTTCAATGGATTGTGTTGGTGAGCGCTGCACTGCTTTGTTGGCTTCGTGCTTGGTTAGCTAAAAAACCCTTATGGCTTACATTAGCATGCTGCTATAGCATTGTGGTTTTCGTTACTGTAACGTTTGCTTTAGCGGCAGAGTGGGCATTATATTTACCAAGGGGGTTTCAACCTTTTTGGCAAGGCATTGATTTTACAAAGCTGGGTAAACATGTTCTGCTGGCCGTTATATTAGCCAGTTTATTTTTGCGCTATTTTTACGTTCACCAACAACTATACTATCAACAACAAGCAGAGTTACAGGCTCGTTTACAAGCGCTTCAGTCACGTATTCATCCACATTTTTTGTTTAATAGTCTCAATAGTATTGCTAGCCTGATAGTAATAAATCCTGATAAAGCTGAACAAGCTGTTGAGGACCTGGCAGGGTTGCTTCGAGCTACACTTGATGATGTAACCTTGGAAGTCACATTGCAGCGGGAAGTTGAAATTTGTCAGCAGTATACTCGAATTGAACAGCACCGATTTGGGGAGCGTTTAACTGTGAACTGGCATATGAATGGTGTGCCAATGGATTTACCGATTCCTTTGTTAACCATCCAGCCTATTTTAGAGAACGCGATACTGCATGGAATTCAACCAATCCCAGATGGAGGTGTGATAGAAGTCACGTTAGAATATTTAAATGGTCTACTTATCTTGCGTGTTGTTAACCCGTTAGCTATGTATTATCAACAACAGCCGGGAAAAGGTAATCGTTTAGCGTTGGCTAATATTCAAGCCCGTTTACAAGCCCTCTATGGGTATCGAGCCCAGCTGTCTGCTAGCAAGTCCGACAATATGTTTGTGACGGAGTTAAAATATCCATGCCAGCCAGGAGTTGAGGCTGGTCGGGGAGAGTGAGCAGTAATGATCAAAGTGTTGATTGCTGATGATGAGCCTTTAGCCCGGGACCGTTTGCGCCGTATGACAGAGGGCATTGAGGGGTATTGTGTCCTTGAAGAAGAAGCGCGAACAGGGGCTGAGGCTATTGCGATTGCTCATCAGCGCAAACCTGATGTTGTTCTGTTAGATATTCGTATGCCAATGATGGATGGGATGGAAGCCGCTATGGCGTTATGTCAAATGGACTGTCCCCCTGCCATTATTTTTTGTACTGCATACGATCAGTATGCTTTAGAGGCGTTTCATGTTCAGGCTGTGGGCTATTTGTTAAAGCCTGTTAAACAGGATGCACTTTGTAAAGCACTTCAGAATGCACAGCGTACCAACCGTTCCCAATTAGCAGCTTTAAATGAACAACTGTCAGAAAATGAGCTGCAAAAAAGAACACATATCAGTGCCCGAACTTATAAAGGCATTGAACTCATTCCATTAAATGATGTGCGTTTTTTTCAGGCGGATAATAAATATGTGACCGTCAACCATATCAAAGGTGAGGTACTCATTGATGAAACACTAAAAGAATTAGAAAACGAGTTTTCTGAAGCATTTGTTCGAATTCATCGCAATGCCTTGGTTGCTCGTCGTGCGATTGAAAGCATGACGCGTAATGATCAAGGTTCTTATGAAATTCATTTACGCGATGTTATGAAACCGTTACAAGTTAGCCGTCGGCACGTTGCAGAGATGCGCCGATTGCTAAAGTCTTTATAACACTTACTCATATTTGTTTGTGTTTATTGAACAGCCCAGAATTAGCTGGGCTGTTTGTTATGGCTCAAATTGTTACACTAACGGTGTGAATAGCTCTTAACCGGAAGTGTTGACGTGAAAACCATTCGAATTGCCACCCGTAAAAGCGCACTTGCCCTTTGGCAAGCAAATCATGTTAAACAACAACTTAAAAATGTTTATCCAGAAGTAAACGTTGAGCTTGTCGCAATGATGAGTCAGGGGGATAAACTACTCGATGCGCCTTTAGCCAAAATAGGGGGTAAGGGACTATTTGTTAAAGAGTTAGAAAAAGCACTACTTTCTGGAGAAGCGGATATAGCTGTTCACTCCATGAAAGATGTGCCAATGGAGTTTCCTGAAGGACTGTGCTTGCCAGTCATTAGTCAGCGAGAAGATCCCCGTGATGCTTTTGTCAGTCATTGTGCGAAAAGCTTAAATGAGCTTCCACAAGGGGCTGTTGTAGGAACATCCAGCCTGCGCCGACAATGTCAGCTTTTAAAACTTAGACCTGATTTAAAGATTAATTTTTTGCGTGGTAATGTGAACACACGTTTAGGTAAGCTGGATGCGGGTGAATATGATGCAATTATTCTTGCGGCTGCAGGCTTGAAAAGGTTAGAGCTGGAAGCACGCATAACGGATTATTTCTCTCCAAATGATATGATTCCTGCTGCAGGACAAGGTGCTTTAGGTATTGAGTGTCGTGAAGCAGATATTGCACTGAAAAATGCACTAAGTGTCTTACATGACCCTGAGACAGCGGCCTGTGTTACAGCAGAGCGCGCTGTCGTAACGTTTTTGAAAGGTGGTTGTCAGGTTCCAATTGGCGCTTACGCAACCCTTCACCAGGACAAGCTTAGTTTGACGGCTATTGTCGCAGAGCCTGATGCAAGTAAAGTGTATATGAGTGAGATTGAAGGTGATATCAGTCAAGCTAAACTGCTAGGTGAAGCTGTCGCGAAGGATTTAATCACGCAAGGAGCGGGTGATATTTTGCAAAAACTATTAGAGAATTGGACTAACCCATTAGAAAAAAAATAAGCCTTCAATCTGGAAGATAGCACATAACCGATAAAATTATGACTACGCCAGTATTTTTAGTGACTCGTCCCGAACCTCAAGCCAGTCAACTGGTCCATAGCATGAAGTTGGCTGGACTTTGTGCGCTTGCTTTACCCATGATTGCTATCCAGCCATTACCTGAGTCTGCTCAACTTCGAGCAACTTGGCAGGATTTAGCGCAGTTCAATAAAGTTGTTGTTACCAGTACTGCGGCAGCGCAAATTGGTTTGTATCAAGCTGAGCAGTATTGGCCACAGTGGCCTGTAGGCTTAATGTGGTTTGCCATTGGCCAGGCAACGGCAGCTGTTATGCGACAGTTGTCAATTGATAGTGCCTTATCAGACCAAGGCGTTAATAGCGAAGCATTGTTAGCTTTGCCTGCATTTCAAGATGTACAGCAGCAACGAGTTCTGCTTATTAAAGGAAAAGGAGGACGTTCACTGATTCAACAAACACTTGAATCGAGAGGAGCTGATGTGACGACGTGTTGTGTGTATGAGCGTGTTGAGCCCTCATATCATGTTCATGATGTTGAACAACTTATTAAAGACCAGGGTGTCACAACCATAATTGCTACAAGTGGAGAAATTGCCAGTAACTTATTAGAGTATATTGACGGGACGATGGCTGCCAATTTGCAACTCATTGTGCCAAGTGAGCGTGTGGCATTACTCCAGCAAAAACAGCAATGGGCTGATATTTTTGTGGCAGAGGGGGCGAGTGACCAGGCTATTTTGAAATGCATACAACGACATATTCTTTAAATCTAATGTTAATTTTTTTGGAGTGTGTATTTCTCTCTAGCGGCCCAGATAAGCCAGTATATAGTATGTAAGCGTCATGCGAATAAAAAAAGCAAGCGTATAGCTTGCTGATAGGCTTGGTCAGCCTTTCACAGCGAGTGTAGTTTTCCTGAGTTAAAATATGTCCACATCAAGTTGTGAAAGATTAATGTACTATTGAATCTGTTGAACCTGTTCAGCAGTTTTTTTGAATGTAAAGTTTGGTAATTTGCTCATGACAACGAAGAAAGATGGAAATAATACGCCGAATGAGGCATCGAGTTCAGGTGCAAAAGGAAAGCATGATGCCAATGAACAGGCGGATACAGTAGACCAAAAAAAGGCCGATCAGCCACTGCAAGGGGAGCAAACTACAAGTCAACAGTCGCCCCAGTCAACTGTGCCTACTAATCAGCAAACATCTGCACAAAATACGCCTCCTGAGCAACAAGTCACCGCAGGGCAAATGCCTAAAAAACGTAATTTAGTCAGTTTTATTGCACTCACAACCAGTGTTATCACATTGGGGTTGGTAGGTGCGATAGCGTATATTGATTATGACGTAGGTTATTACCTTAAGCATGAAGGAACAAAGTTCAACCCTGAGTTAGCTGCTTCTACAGCAGTTGATCAGCTTGATAAAAAAGTAGGAGCAGAACTTCAGCAAGTACAAAATGCAAGTCGTCAATCCCAACAGCAACTACAACAGTTGGTGAATAAACAGCAACAACAGACACAATCAGTTCGTAAGCAGAGTAATGACCTGTCTGAAAGTCTGAGTAATTTGCGCCAACAGTTTAATCAAATGCAAGGCACAAGTCGTGATGATTGGCAGCTAGCTGAAGTGGAGTATATGTTACGACTGGCAAATCAGCGGCTACTGACTGAAAAAGATGCTAAAGGTGTAGAAGCTATTCTGGCGAGTGCAGATAAAATATTGGCGGGTCTTGATAACTACTCCCTTTATCCTGTTCGTGAAGCCCTTGCTAAGGATTTAGTAGCGGTTCGTGCGATTCCCAGTATTGATCTTGAAGGGCTCTATTTACAGTTGTCTGCATTAGAAGGAGCCATTACTAAGTTACCGCTGATACCACCCGCAGGTTATGAGCCAGAAGCATCCACTCAAGTTGCAGCTGTTAATGAAGCAAGTGGAGAAAAAGGCATATTAGAACACGCTCAAAGCCGTATTGAGGGCTTATGGAATGGGTTTACACAATACTTTCGTTTTTCAACAGACCGTGACAAGCCCGTAGAATTGCTTTTAACACCGAATGAAGAGCTTTATTTACGCCATAATTTACGGCTAATGCTGGAACAAGCTCAACTTGCTTTGTTACAAGGGCAGCAGGAAATCTATTTGAATAGTTTAAGTAAAGCTGAGCTGTGGATAAAAACTTACTTCTCGCTTTCAAACCGTGATGCTGAGTCTATGTTAGGCCAGTTAGATGAGTTGCAAGATGTTAAGCTTACGCAAAAAATGCCTGATATTTCTGGCTCTCTTAAGGCCATAAAAGCTTATATTGATAATTTACACCGTTACCATGAAGGTAAATTACCTAAAAACAAATCAGATAGTGACACTTCTACTGATGAGGCCAGCAATCGCAACGCCTTAATGTCTGAAGTACAACGGACACTAAATTAAGGGCGGGGTAAAATGAAAATATTCTTTTATTTTTTATTATTATTGCTGTCTATAGCTGCAGTTATTACGGGTATGAACCAGGATCAAGGTTATGTCCGTATTGCTTGGGACGGAATGGTCTTTGAAAGCACGGTCTGGATGTTATTTGTCTTTATTGGAATTGCCTTTCTTGGCTATAAAGTACTACGTTGGCTTATAGCACTGTTGTTAAACACCACGGGCTGGGTTGTGCCAATCACTTCATCAAGCCGTCAACAACGGGCTAAGCGACAGTCAGTAAGAGGATTAAACTGTCTTATTAATGGTCAGTGGGATCATGCTCAACGATTGTTATCAAGATCGGCAGAACAAGGTGAAGCGCCTTTAATTAATTATCTGGCTGCAGCGCGAGCAGCATTTGAAGCGGGTGATAGTGACAGTGTCAGTGAATATTTAAGAAAAGCAGATAAAAGTGTATCTGGCGCTAAAGTCGGTGTAGGAATTGCTCAAGCACAACTCCAGTTATCGGCAGGACAATTTGAGCAAGCGTTGGCGACCTTACAAGAATTGCGGCGCAAAGTCCCCAGGCATCAATATGTATTGAAACTCTTGAAACAGGTGTGTATTCGTCTAAATGACTGGGACCAGCTTGCAGAATTATTACCCCTATTAGAACGCCGAAAAGTGATTTCAGATGATGAGCTAAAAGATTTACAGCAGCGAACTTGGAAGGCACTGCTTGAACGAGCATGTCTGCGTAATAAAGCTGAGGATAAGGACGAAGATAGAGCTTCTGCTATTCAAGCCGTTTGGGATAGTTTTCCACGCCAAGCAAAGCAGGAAGTGTCTGTTGTCGAAGTCTATGTACGCTGTTTATTAAAACTGAATGCTCATGTTGTTGCTGAAAAAGTGGTTCGTGAGGCACTTAGCCGTAAATATGATGATCGACTTATTAAGCTTTATGGGTTAACAGCAGGGAAAGATGTAAAAAAACAGTTGGCTTTGTGTGATCAGCTATTGGCAAGTTATTCTGACAATCCAGAAATAATGTTAGCACTGGGTCGCTTATGTTTACGTAGTGAAATGTGGGGAAAAGCAAGAAATTATTTTGAATCTACATTAAAAATACGTAAGACACCTGAAGTGTATAATGAATTAGGACGTTTATTAGCGCACCTGGGAGATCACCAGCAAAGTACCGAGTACTTTAGAGAAGGATTGGCTTTGGTGGCACGTTCAGACGTCACTAAGTATCCTATTCCTATTGCTAAGCAACCAGCGGTTTAATAGGTAATTAGCAAGATAGCTACTATTTTTAAGCGATGTACTAAATAAAAAAGAGCGGAGATCCGCTCTTTTTTATTTTAAGAATGAAGAGATTTTTAACGCCAGCTTTTGTCCCAAGGGGCAAGGGTAACAGCAATCTGGTCCACAGACATAATCGTCAATATGCGTAGATTATAATTATCATTATACATATCGACTACATAATTTTTTTGTACGCGCCTCTTCTCTGTGACAATTCGGTTTGTGCCTTTCCATATGTCATACTGAACATCAAGTCGTTCCCCTGATGTTGGTTGCCATTCATAACTAATGAAAACAATGGTTTTGTGGTCTGTTGGGTAATTATATACAACATGACTTAAGGAAAATTGTACCTTAGCGTCATTATTTGAAACGATATACGTTTCGATAGTTTCACCACTAGGAACGACTAAACGGGGTGTTTTAGCTAATGCCATGCCTTGGGGGAGTAAAATATGCCGTAATGACATATCAAGTGGTAAGCAAGAGGTACAGTTTACCAGTGTTAAAATGGGCGATGCTTTTACCATTGTATCTGCACAGGTTGCACAAGTTTTAGAAGTATAATCAATATCCGTATTCATCAGTATGCTCTTTTTTTGCCAAGGTATTTTGGAGGAGAGAATAGAAATTAAATGAAGTAAAATAGCAAAAAAAGAGGGAATTTTTTCAGCTGCTTTAAATCGCGATGATCCGAAGTAAACCGGGGTTTATTGAGATGGGAGTGTAAAGTTGAGTGTCGTTTCATTTCCTGAATGATCTGCAAAAGTAATATGAATAGAGTTGCCCTTACGATCATAATTTGAAATCGTGAATTTTGAGGTTATATCATTACTAATATTATTTATAAAAAAAAGTCTCATTTCGTTTAAAGTTTGAGGTGTGAGACCCGTCGCTAAGTAGGCTTCAATGATAGTGAGTTTTACGGGAGATAAGGTTGCCTTCATGTTTGTTTGTTCAGCATAACTAAGGTGTTGTAACGTAGTTTCTAACTGCTCAATTTTCTTTAAATTTGCCATACGGTTTCTTGTTTGTGAAACGTATTTTTTCATCCTGTGTATGATAGCGGTTACTTCATCAATGTTTCGTTGCTGAATAAGATACTGCCCGTACGCATAAGGCGTATCGATATACAGTTCATCAAATATCACCTGTCTTTGTTTTATTGTTGCAACTTCTAAAGCCTGTTGCAGTAAATGTATTGCACGTTGAAACTCTTTATTTGTTTTAGCGTTCAGTGCACTTTGGTATAGATCGAAGGCTTTATCTTCACTAGTCGTGCTATTACTGGACAGCGTTGTTGATTCCGAGGTATTTTGACTGTGAGTTTTGATTGATGGGAGTTTTTTCGTTTTAGCTACATGAGTTGTTTTAAATCCAAATGCTGATTTCGCTTGTCCTTCTATGCCGTTTGTTTCATAGCCTGCCTTTTCTGAAGCTTCTCCTTGAATTATGCCCAAAGTGGCCAGTGCATCATTAATGGGAATGAGGTAATTAATACCCATTGATGTTCCTGCTTTGCTTATCAGCCCTGAAACACTAATTGCTATGAGTTCGCCTTGCTTATTGTAAACGGGTCCACCTGAATTACCAGGATGAATAACAGTATCGGTTTGATAGTAGCTAAGACCTTTTCGCTCTCGTTGTGCGGAAATAATACCACTGGTGACAGTATATTTTAGTGATTCCGAAAGAGGGGAGCCCACTACATAAATTGTATCTCCCACTTCAGGTAATGCTTGGCTAATAACCGTTGCGTTCATGTTAGGAGGTGTTGTTGTTTGTAGTAATGCAACATCTCGCTTCACATCTTTTCTTAATAACTGCGCTATATATTCTTCGTTATTTAAAAAAACTAAAAACTGTTCTCCTTCTGAAATAACATGGGCATTAGTCAAGATATGCCCTTGTGAACTAATAAGAACACCACTGCCATGACCAGAAACATTACGTATAGTAGCCGCTGTTTTTTTAATAACGGCACTACGTTGTTTAAAGCTGAGTTCTTCTTCTGGGTAAATTAAAGGAATTTTAATAAGCTCAAATTTATTGGGGGTATCCAATAGTTTAATATTGATTGCAACAGAGTCTGCCACTTGCTCATTAGATAGGAAATTATCAAAGGCAACTTGGGCTGCTGAAAGAATAGCCTGAGATGTATTCTGATTGGTATTTCCATATGAGGAGGCATAGCTTGCACCATCTGTTTCTATAGAGATAAGCTGTTTCCTATATAAAGAATCAAAAACTGACCACTCAATATGTACAAAAGCATCACTTGTTAAGGTGCCTTGATTATAGTCATCGCAGGTGTCTACAATAATTTTTTTCAGTTTACTTGCTAATAGAAAACGTGTTTCGAAATTATCAGTGACCCTATAATTATTCTTGATGAGAGCATCTTTAATCATTTTTTGTAGAGATTCATCTGCTAAATAACTGTTACCTGCTTTCCAGACAAAATGCCCTATTCTTTTATCACATTGGTATCCAGCCCATTGAGTACCAACAGAAATTTCACCATATTGTGCATCCGGAAGCTCTACTTTGAGTGGTGCTATAGCCAGGGGTGAAGCAGGAGTAGTTTTATTATAAGCTTTTGGATAAGCTACTTTGACAGTGGGTAATCTTGAGTGTGTTTTATTCGATCTAACTGTCTCAAACCCTTGGTCAGCACTTGATTCTTCAGGATGAGCGTCAGAAAAATGGATGTTGCCTTGCTCATCAACCCATTTATAAACACCTGCATTCGTCGTGCAGGTGATAATGTAGGTGAAAGTTAAGATACAAATACACCGTGCATAACGCCGGAGCTGTGAGTAAATTTTTTTTAAGTCATACATTGTTGATGATATTGTAGGGATAGCAACCGATATTGACGTATTATATCCACAGTGAAGGCGTTACAGTGGGTATACGTTTAACTAACATCTATATCTGCAATATTTATTAATGCATATAAATATTTATTTGATACAAGAAAACTCGCTTTTAAGAACGTTAAATATCACCTTGATCGTAATGTTGGCCGTTACTGCTAATAATGGTTTTAGATAATATGCTGAGCCAATATTTAAAGCGAATAAAAAAAATTAACTTATCTCTCCAGGTTTGCCAATATTCTTGTTACTTCTAGCGCTGAGTTCAAAGTTAGGACGTGAATAACTAAGAGAGACTACTTTCAACAAGTTGAGTTAATTATTTTGCACTGAATTACATCAGTTTTTGAAAGGGATTCATGAGAAGGCCCAGCATATAATGAATGTGGAGTGTTTACACAAGAAGCCTTAGTTTAGCCTTTGACTATATTGCCGCTAAGTAGAACGTTTGGATGAACGGTTGTTTAAAAACTTTTTTCTAAGTTATTGGTCAATAATGTCATGCTACAGGCATACCTAGTGTATAGAGGGCATTATAGTTAGGTTGTCCAGATTGTTAAGTTTTAGCTAATGAATGACTAAAGCTTGAAATGCCGACAACTAACGATGTTTGACATAATATGTCAAACATGTCAGTATGCATTCTCAAGATACTCTCTGCTTCTAATAAGTAGAGTTTAACATGAATGCTATCCTTTTTAGCTAACGTTGTCGTGTGTAGATATTCTTTAATTCATTTCTAGTTTTTTGATTAGGAGCTCAAGAATGGCATGGACTTTAAACGATATTGATAAGCTGCTTGCTGAAGATCCTCGTTGGAGTGTTACTCAGGAAGATGATGTCATAAAAGTTAAAAATGAAGAAGAAATTGAAGCTTTTTTGACAGTGAGTGGGGAGCAAATATTAGTTGAATCCCTTTTGTTTCCAACAGCACAAGTTAATGACTGTAACGAATTAAATAAAACGATTCTTGAGACACATAAACTGTTTCCATTGACAACGATCTCACTCGAAACCATTAATGGCGAACAGTATTACTCAGCATTTGGTGCTTTATCAGCAAATTCTAAGGCAGACAGTATTGTGTTGGAGCTTGAGATGTTGTTTACCAATGTTGAAGGCATGTTAGAAAGTTACGAGCATTTCTTGAAATAGTAACTTTATCTAAGAATTTATTTAATTGAGGTTGTCGTCATGAGTGTTTGGAAAAAGTTATTTACTGCAATTAAAGGTGGTGCAAATGAGGCGGCTGAGGCAGTTGCTGACAGCCAAGCATTGCGTATTCTTGACCAGGAAATGAGAGAAGCAAAAGAGCAGTTGCGTAAATCAGAATCGTCATTAACCACGATTCTGGCCAAGCAAAAGTTAGCTGATCAGAAGACAAAAGATCTAAAAGCTGCAATTGCAGAACATGAAAGTTATGCTATGCAAGCCATGGAGAAAGGCGATGAAGCTTTGGCAGTTGAAATCGCTGAAAAAATTGCTGAGTTTGAAGGTAGTTTGGGAACTGAGCAAGGCATGCTTGACCAGTTAAATAATTCGGTCAGGTCACTGAAAGCATCAATAAAAGATGCTAAATTAAAACTACGACAGATGCAGACTCAAGTTGATAATATTAAAGCGACAGCTTCGTTACATAAAGCACAAGAAGCGGTTTCTTCTCGTCACTTGGGCGCTAATTCAAAGATGAAAACGGCTGCTGAGTCATTGCAGCGGATTCAAGAGAAGCAGAAACAACGTGCGGCAGAAATTGAGGCAGCTAATGATCTTGCCTCAGAGGAAGAAGGACGAGGTTTACAAGAAAAACTTAAAGCTGCAGGTATTGTGGAAAATCAAAGTGCACAAAGTGTCTTGGAGCGCTTGAAAGCAAAAAAACAGTAATCAATGATTATTATACAACGATTAAGAAGCTTTTTTGTAAATCATGTCATTCAAATGAGCGTACGAGGGTTATTTTTAACCCTCTTTGCTTATATGTTGATCAGCTGGATCGGGCTGAATCTTTTCCAAGAAAAAGCGATTACTGAAATGCCAGTATTTTTTTACTGGATATTGGTTACCGCGTCAACTGTCGGGTATGGTGATTTTTCACCTACCACCTCAGGAGGTCAGTTATTTACGGCAGCGTTTGTCATACCCTTTGGGCTCAGTATGTTTGCCATGACTGTTGGAAAAGTTGCTGCATTAGCACTAGATCAGTGGCAAAAAAGCATAAATGGACTGAGAGCGTTGAGTATGAAAAATCACATCCTTGTTCTTGGTTGGCGAGGGCAACGGACAATTCATTTATTAGAGCTGTTATTGCGTGAAACACAGCAAAACTTACACAGAAAAGTTGTGTTATGTGTGGACAAAGCAATAGAAAATCCACTTCCAGATAGCGTTCATTTTGTTCAAGTTGAAAGCTTCAGTAGCAGTAAAGAGCTGGAAAGAGCGTGTGTTGCAGATGCCGACATTATTATTATTGATACAGAAGCGGATGATACGACACTAACAACGGCTTTGTACTGTGCGAAAGTAAATACCACGGCTAATTTAATTGCTTATTTTCAAGAAGAACAGTTAAGCGAACTGCTTAAATTGCATTGCCCTAGGGCTGAATGTATGCCTTCTATAGCAACGGAATTAATGGTCAAATCTGCGATGGACCCTGGTTCAAGTCAGCTTCACCATCAATTACTAAGCGTAGCACATGGTATGACCCAGTATTCCGTAACTTACCCTGAAGGTGGTTCTCCTATCGCATTCAGTAAAATATTTCATGTTTTTAAGGAAAAGCATAAAGCAACGGCTATTGGTATCGAACAAAATGGTCAGCTCATGGTTAATCCCGCCCTAGATCATCAAATATTACCAGGTAATCGAGTTTACTATATTGCAGAAAAAAGAATTTTACAGATTAACTGGGAGACGTTAAGTCATGTTTGATTTCTTTAAGAAAAAGAAAAAAGAGGAGCCTGCACAGGTTAACGCTCCTGAAATAATGGGCTTATATATCAATGGTTCTTTCCAGTTAAATGATCTTAAACTACGGTTAATTGAGGACAAGCTGACATTTGCTAATGCGCATCGGAATCAATTGATTCAAGCTATTGGTGAAATAAAACTGGATGAAAGTACAACACTATTACGGTTTTATACGGACGATGATGGCTTTTTGCAAGTGGTGTGTAAAGGTGGTTTAACGGAAAATCATATTGATGATGTGAAATTGTTTTTTTTCCATGATACACAAGGTATTTCTTCTCAAAATCAATGGAATAAGGTGCTTGATGAGCATGTCAGTCAACCTACCTATTTATTAGAAAACAATGCATTTACTCGAGTATGGGAAGAAATGGGGGCATCATCTCCACCAGTGGCGATGACAGAAAAGACGTATATGCAAGATGGTTCAACCTCAATTACTGACCAGTTTATCATGCTTTATGAGCGAGAGGTTGACGATAATTTATTTGAATTTTTATTAGTTTCGGCCGAAGAAAAAATTATTGATAATCAATATGATCGTTGTTTAGTGGAATCAGTAGGCATTAATCTCACATCATCAGATATTGAAATTATTGGTTAAGGGGAACCAAATATGGACATGATTATGACCTCAATCCAAGGTCTGGGGGGCTTTGCGCTTTATTTTATCAGCTCGGTTGTTGCGTTATTAGCATTTAAATTTATTTATACGATGATTACGCCTTATGATGAGTGGGCATTAGTAAAGAATAATAATTCAGCGGCAGCAATTGCCTTAACAGGAACACTCATTGGCTATGCAATAGCCTTGGGTAGTGCAGCTAAAAACTCAGTAAACTATGTTGATTTTATCGTATGGGCTGTGGTTGCACTGATTACACAAGTGCTTGCCTATTTAATTGTGCGTATGCTTATGCCTCTAATTGCTTCTCGTATTGAAAAGGCTGAAGTATCTGCAGGTATTGTACTGGGGGGCGTGTCTGTCGCAATCGGTATTCTTAATGCTGCCTGCATGACTTATTAAATAGGAGGCAGGAAGCATGAAACGCACTCGTTTTATTAATTTAGAGGTGATGCGCAAAGTTAAGACCTTTGGCAGCATTGGGCTTGGTACGAGTTTGTTAGTAGGTTGCTCAGACCAACCTAACGCAGTGGTTTATCGAACCTTAGATGAATGTAAGACTGCAAATCCAAAGTATGAGTCTCAGTGTGAATTTGCGTATCAACGTGCATTAAAATCGTTGTATAAAACAGCACCACAATATACAAGCTTAGCTGATTGTGAGTATGAGTTTGGTTACGGGCAGTGTATTCAACATTCTAAAAATAATAATTGGATTCCGTTAATGGCAGGCTTTGCCCTGGCGAAAGCATTAAATAATAGGGATTTAGACTTTCATTATAGTCGTCCGTTAATCACATCATATTCACCCTATTCAGATATTCGAGACCATTGGATGACGACCGACGGTCGTACTTATGGTAGCCGATATAACAAAAATGTTTATGTTGCAAAAGACTCCTTTAAAAAGGATCCTCCTAAAGTGACACGTACGATTAGTCGTGGAGGTTTTGGCTCTAAAGCTAAAGCAACGTCTTCCTGGAGTTCGCGTTCATCATCGAGTGGTGGTTGGGGCGGTTAGTCTCCAGCCAACCCACAACGTAGTAACACAAGCTTAATGGTTGTATCTATATGTTACGAATTCCAATAACAGAACGTGCCGATTGGCGTAAAAGAGCAGATGAGTTTGGTTTTCAATTTCATACTATGTATGGTGAACCCTATTGGGATGAAACAGCTTATTATCAATTTACACTACAACAAATTGAACAAGATATAGAAGATCCGACCGCAGAAATTCATGAAATGTGTCTTGATGTGGTGGATAAAGTTATACGCTCAGAAGCATTAATGCAGCGATTCTGTATTCCGGAAACACACTGGGATTTTATTGCTTCCTCTTGGCAACGGAAAGACGCTTGTCTGTATTCAAGAATGGATTTTGCCTATAACGGAAAAGGTGAAGCTAAGTTATATGAAAATAATGCGGATACTCCCACCAGTTTATATGAAACGGGATTTTGGCAATGGTTGTGGCTAGAAGAGTGTGTAAACTCTGGTAAGTTACCTCGTCAGGCTGATCAGTTTAATTCTTTACAGGAAAAACTTATTAACCGATTTGTTGAACTAGCGAAGACTCGAGTAGGGTCACCTTTGTTTTTTTCCTGTAGTAAAGACACTGATGAAGATCGAGGGACAGTACAATATTTACAAGATTGTGCAGAACAGGCTGGTATTAATACCTATTTTGTTTATGTGGAAGATATTGGTCTTTCAGAGGATGGTGATTTTACTGATCTTGACGACCATGCAGTACGTTGGATGTTTAAACTTTACCCGTGGGAGTTTATGTTAAGGGAAGAATATGCGCCCTATTTACTTGATAATAAAACAGTATGGTTAGAGCCGCCTTGGAAGGCTATTTTATCGAATAAAGCATTATTACCCATGCTTTGGCATTTATTTCCTAATCACCCCAATTTATTGCCCAGTTATTTTGAAGATGATAAGAATATCGATTTGCAAGATTATGTGGTTAAACCTATTTTTTCACGGGAAGGCAGTAATATCGAAGTTTACCAAAATGGTAAACAAACTACTGTGGTAGATGGACCCTATGGTGAAGAGGGAAAAATTATTCAAGCATATTATCCATTACCAAAATTTGGGGACAATTACACACTTATTGGTTCGTGGCTTATTAATGATGAACCCGCAGGTATTTCTGTACGAGAAGATGCTTCTTTGGTGACACAGGATCTATCACGTTATTTACCGCATATTATTATGGGTTAAATACAGTTTACTTTTTTTTATCAACTCGGATGTAAAATATTGAAAAATGATCCAGAATGAAGAGTATAGAGCGTAGGCTAGTTGATAGAGGGCTTACCAATAAATTTTAGGCAAGGTAAATTATAGAAAAAATCAACGACTTTTATACGGTCTTGTAGAAAATACCGGTATAGACCACCTGCCGTGCTGACCACTAAATTATACTCTTCTCCTTGTCGCAATTCATTGACGAGCTTTGATTGTCCTTTATCGTTAATAAATTCGAAAAAGTGTGAATTTATACTAATTGGTTTAATATTTTGATTAACCCCTAGTGGAAAAGAAATAAAAGCTTCTGTGGCTATTAGCCCTTTTTCTTGGATAATCGCTTGAGGGAATTTTTGAGCTAAACTTTTTAATGCGTAGACACTGTTGCCTTCTCCCCAGCAGCTTATTAAGGAAAGCTCTGGCCAAATACGAGTGTATTGGTTAGCTGAAAGCTTGGCTAATTCCTCACTGCGTTTTGGTGCTGGTTGAATTTGAAATTCATTAATGTTTATTTTTTCATGGAGTGAAATAGAGCCTGTTGCAAGGTCATGAAGCAAAGGTTGCCAGTAATCTTCTAATTGTTCTAATAATTGAGAAAAATAATATGGATGCCAAACAGAGATGAAACGGAGATCTTTGCATGCTATTAGATAAAGTAATGTCAAATAGTTAAATGAATCAACTGAGTTGAGTTTAATGAGTGAATTGGGTACAGCAACAACAGAGTTTATGAGACTGTGAATTTTGTTGGTTAAATAATTGTTTTCTTCAGCGTAACCAATTTTTACAGCTGACTTTTGATGAAATTCCATTAAATTGGGAGCAATAGACCAATAAGATGAGCCGGCCATAATGTTTGGTTTTAACTTGAAAACATTATTGATCCAAGGAGCAACTCCTTGGCTAAATTCCTTTTGGAGTTCATGTGTATAGGGAATGAGTTTTATATCTCCTGTTGCACCACTGGTTGGCATTAAGCAAAGAACACTATCTGTCGTTAGGATATTTGCTTGCCCTTCAATGATGCTTTGTATCCATGGTGTGAACTCATTGTAGTCCCTTATAGGGACACGCTTTTGATAATCACTGAAGGTTTTTATGTGTTTAAAATTATGTTGCTGGCCAAATTGGGTATATGCATTGTTTTTGATGTAGTGGAATAGTTTGGCAAACTGAACGCGTTCAGGATGAAGTGCTGCTTTTCTGAATGCATAAGAATTAGGAATGTTGCCAAGGTACCATAGTGCATTTATAGCCGTTTTGAGCATAGAGTTAAATATTTATGAGTTGAAGATTTAATCATTAATCAAAAGTAATAACGTTGAGCCCCTGTTTCATATCATTGAATGCAGCATGTCTCCTCATTCATTTTTGGCTGAGGTTTTTATAAGTAAAGCACAGAGTAAACATATTACCCACTATGCTCCTTGTAGCTGGGAGCGTGCTGCTATGTTTTTATCGTCCTGATTATGTGCAAGACTTATATGCATATTTTTTGTTCAATAATATTTTTATTAATATTAGTTATAATGAATGCCAATAATTTGAACTGGTTAGCGGTTTTATCCCTCTAATCTACTATAATTGTCGTATAGTTTATCAGGTGGCTTGAAGTGCTAATCACTGTTTTTGTAGCACATATTTCACTGCTTATTTGGATTTGCTGATGATTGAGAGAGATCAGTTTGTCACTTGATGAATCATTGTTAAAGTATTTTAGCTTTAAACCTCCTCCTGTAATTATTTACTTCCCTAAACCTAGCGTTGATGTTTGGCTATCTGTAATAGATAGCCTTTTTTTTATTTTGTTAGCTAATTACCGCTCTTGAACAACTGAATAGAATACACTTGCCACGTAGTACTCATTTAATGGTTTAAAGGTAAGTGGATATAAGTAGTGGTACGCTGTGATCCTGTATTAAGCAGTGAGCCAGATCAGATCACCGCATCTAGATCTGATAGTCATTGTGATACTCATTCAAAAAAGTGGTTGAGAATTGGCCGTATAGGTAGATTACGATTTGCAACCTATTTCCTGCTTATCATCGCACCAGTGCTGATGGCGGTGGATATGGCGAGTATCGCGAAGGAAACCCAGTACAGTAAACTGGTCGAAATCTATTTATATCTTGTTTGGCCTTACCTTGTGGGTTATGTGTTTGTTTTTCTCTTGCCTGTTGCCTTGATGCGGTTTCATGATGTGAGTCGTTCAGGCTGGTGGGTTTGGACTTTATTTATACCTGGTTATAACCTTTATATTTTCTATCTTCTTCTGAGTAGACCAGGTTCTTGTGAAATTAATCAGTTTGGGCCTTTGCCTAAGCCGAACTCTCCACGCACTTATATTATATTTGGTATGTTTATGGCCTTACCATTAGTGTTCATTTATAAAATAAGTCGGACACTTGTTTACTATGGTTTATTAGTGAGCATGCAATAAAGTAACGGTTTAAATGAAGACTATATCCTTCTAGAACCACTTCTATACTCCCTACGCTTAGACTGATTAATTGATAACCTTGAGTGTTGCGTTTCCTATAACTTAGCAAGCTAACCTCCAAAATTGTTTGTTGAGGGCACATTAGCATGAGTTATAAAAATCAAAGCGAGTTTTACTTGGCAATATGCTAAGGAGTCCGCATACTTTAATAGCAGGCAACAGTAGAAAGAGCAGATTAGTTTGTGCAGGAGTAGGGCAAAGTGGTTAATAAAATGCCTAAAAGCTGTCAACAAGTAGTAGTGTCAGTGTTGTTATTAGTAGCTAGCGGCTTGGTTCAGGCTGAAATGTATCAATGGCGCGATGAACAAGGGCGAATTCATTATAGTGATAAGCCTCCAGCGGATACTGAGCAGAAGGCCGATAAAGTTGATATTAGGGTTAAAAATAATGATTTCAACTATATGGATGAGAATAGACTGGAGTCACTACGTCGACAAGAGCAAAACAAAACTGTGCGTGATGAACTTGTCGAAAAAGAGCAGGCTAAAAAGAAAAAACAGGACAGAAAAAAGCAGTACAAATGTGTGGGTCTGAAAAATGAATTAGAAAAACTAGAAGGGCCTGTCGTTTTTTACGATAAGGAAGGAAATCTAGTAAAAGTATCAGAAAAAGAGCGGGATGCGAGAGCTGCACAGATAAGAAAGGAAATACAACAGCACTGCCCTCAGTGACACCCATCATTCGTGGTTAATCAGCCTAATTATTAAATACGTATACCCGTATAACTTTTGGGTACACGCACTTAAACATGATGAAGAAAAGCTTAGTCTTGTCGTTCATTAATGAGGTTATCTACTACACCAGGATCGGCAAGTGTTGTAGTATCGCCCAATGAGTCAAGTTCATTACACGCAATTTTGCGTAAAATCCGCCGCATAATTTTTCCTGAGCGTGTTTTGGGTAATGCCGGTGCCCAGTGCAAAACGTCTGGTTTGGCAATAGGGCCAATTTCCTTGGCGACAAAACTTCGTAACTCTGCATCAAGCTGAGGACTTGGCTCGATATCATGCATTGGGCTGATAAATGCGTAAATACCTTGCCCTTTAATATCATGTGGATAGCCTACCACTGCGGCTTCAGCAACAGCATCGTGCAACACTAGTGCACTTTCAACTTCTGCTGTACCCATCCGGTGACCTGAAACATTGAGCACATCATCAACGCGTCCCGTTATCCAGTAATCTCCATCTTCATCGCGTTTAGCTCCATCTCCTGTAAAGTAATAGCCAGGATACGTAGAAAAGTAGGTGTCCAGCATGCGCTGGTGATTGCCGTAGACTGTTCTGATTTGGCTGGGCCAGCTACCTGTGATGACTAAATTACCTGAAGCGGCTCCTTCTAAAAGCTTACCATCGTTATCAACAAGCGCAGGTTTCACACCAAAAAAAGGCTTAGTGGCAGAGCCTGGCTTAAGTGTATTTGCGCCAGGGAATGGTGAGATCAGAATCGCGCCTGTTTCAGTTTGCCACCAAGTATCAACAATAGGACAACGTCCATCACCAACGACATGGTAGTACCATTCCCAGGCTTCAGGGTTTATGGGTTCTCCAACAGTACCAAGCAGTCTTAGCGATTCACGAGATGAGGGGGTGACATATTCGTCTCCCTGAGCCATAAGTGCTCGGATGGCTGTTGGTGCTGTATAAAAGATATTAACATTGTGCTTGTCGACGATTTCCCAGCAGCGTGCAGGAGTAGGGTAGGTTGGTACGCCTTCAAACATTAAAGTGGTTGCCCCATTGGCCAGTGGTCCATAAATAATATAAGAGTGACCCGTAACCCAACCGATATCAGCCGTACACCAGTAAATTTCACCAGGTTGATAGTCAAAAATATATTTGAAACTCATGGTTGCTTGAAGCAGATAACCACCTGTTGTATGAAGCACCCCTTTTGGCTTGCCTGTAGAGCCTGATGTATAAAGAATAAATAGTGGGTCTTCAGCATCCATTGTTTCTGGAGGGCAACTGGAGGCTACTTTTGCGGCTAATTCGTGATACCAGACATCTCTGTTTGCTTTCCAGGCGATGTTACCGCCATTCCGTTTAATAACAATCACTGAATGTACATCAGGGCAGCTTTCTAAGGCTGCATCCGTATTTTGCTTTAATGGTATGAATTTACCACCACGAACGCCTTCGTCAGCGGTAATGACGACAGAGCAATCAGCATCCAGTATACGTTCTTTTAAGGATTCTGGAGAAAAGCCACCAAATACCACTGAGTGAATAGCGCCTATTCGGGCACAGGCTAGCATGGCATAGGCTGCTTCGGGGATCATGGGCATATAAATACAAACCCGATCTCCTTTTTTAACACCTCGTTCTTTTAAAGCATTGGCCATACGGCAGACGTTGTCATACAACATCTGATAGGTGATATTTAATGACTGGCCAGGCTCATCTGCTTCCCAAATAATCGCGGTTTGATTGGCTTTGGTTGGCAAGTGGCGGTCAATACAGTTGTAAGTGATATTGAGCTTACCACCCACAAACCAGGCCACATTACCTTCAGCAAAGTCACCTTCAAATACCTTTTCCCAAGGAGAAAACCAGTGGAGGTGAACTTTTGCTTGCTCGCCCCAGAATGCATCTGGGTTGTTGATTGACTCCAGGTACAGCTCTTGATAGTTCTGCTCATTAATATATGCGGATTTAAAGGATTCCTTTATCGCATGATTTTTTATTTTGAACATGTCATATCCTTGTTGTTAACCCCTTGGCAAGGGTTTACATCGCTCGTTGTATTTCTTATGTATTATTTTTATTAAGAAAGGTTCTGTTAATACTATTTTAGGTTATTGATTGTTCAAATATTTGATTTTTATTATATATAGCGTGGTTTGAAGCTTAGATTAACTTAATAAAATGGCTTTGCCATAGAGTGATTTAACGCCGTAGGTATGCCTATCATGGAGTAAATTTTTAGGGTGGCGATAACATACCGTTGACTAAAAAAGTATTAATGGAACCTGAGTGTTTCATGTTAGCGAGTGCAAGATGAAATGCAAAGAAAAACGGCAGGAATTAACCTGCCGTTCTCAAAAAGAAAGCTGACTAATTTAAATCATCAATCAGTCATTTTTTTCCCGAAACATATTGATCAGTGCATTAGTTGAACTGTCAAATGCGGGGGCTTCAGCACCAGCCAAGAGTGTAGGATAAATGGTGTCACCAAGTTGTTTACCAAGCTCCACACCCCATTGATCGAATGAGTTGATTTGCCACATGTGTCCTTGCACAAAGACTTTGTGCTCGTAAAGCGCAACTAATGCACCCATGACTTCAGGTGTTACTTTGGGTAGCACCAACATGTTGCTTGGGCGGTTACCGGGGTGAACTTTGTGTGATGCAATTTGATCGGCTTCTGCCTCGCTTTTCCCTGCAGCCAAAAGTTCTGCTTTTGCTTCTTCCTGACTCTTTCCTGTCATCAGTGCACGGCTTTGGCTTAATGCATTCGCGTAAAGCCAACGATGATGCTCACCGATAGGGTTGTGAGTTTCAACAGGTGCAACAAAGTCCACTGGAATTAAGGCTGTGCCTTGGTGAAGTAACTGGTGGTAAGCGTGTTGTCCATTAGTACCCACGTCACCCCAAATGACAGGGCCTGTGGTATAAGTAACGGTTTCACCTGCTTTATTGACAGACTTTCCGTTACTTTCCATATCCAGCTGTTGTAAATGATTTGGTAGCTCGCCAAGGTATTTGTCATAAGGGAGTACAGCATGGGAGGCAGCACCCATGTAATTGTGGTACCAAACACCTAATAAGCCCATGAGTACAGGCATATTTTCAGCTAGAGGTGCTGTACGGAAGTGCTCATCCATGGCATAAGCACCTTCCAATAACGCGAGGAAGTTATCAAAGCCAAGAGTAAGCGCAATAGGCATACCAATAGCTGACCATAAAGAATAGCGGCCACCGACCCAGTCCCACATTGGGTAAATATTTTCTTCACAAATACCAAAAGCAACAGCTTTTTCTACGTTACTGGAAACAGCAAGAAAATGTTTTTGAACATCTTCTTGTTTCGCGCCTTGATCAATTAACCATTGACGACAGGTTTCGGCGTTTAATTTAGTTTCCAGGGTTGAAAAAGATTTAGATGCGATGATGAACAGTGATGTTTCTGGATCTACTTGCTTGAGAACTTCAGCAGCATCACTAGGGTCAACGTTGGCGATATAATGGTGTTTAATACCTTCCTTAATATAGGGTGTCAGTCCTTCAATAACCATTTTAGGTCCAAGGAAAGAACCACCAATACCTATATTGATAATGTGTTTAATAGGCTTGCCTGTGTAGCCTAACCACTCGCCACTGTGCACTTTTTCAGTTAAAGCCTGCATACGGCGCAAGGTGTCTTTAATGGCAGGCATTACATCTTGACCATCAACCTTGATTTCACGGTCACCACGATTACGCAGTGCCATGTGTAGTGCAGGCCGATGCTCGGTGTTATTCACTTTTTCGCCGTTAAAGAGTGCTTGAATACCATCGTTGAGCTTAGCATCGTTGGCAAGATTGATAAGTGCTTTGAAAGTATCTTCTGTAATCAGGTTTTTTGAGTAGTCGAGAAACAGCGATGCAGCTTGTAATGAATATCGATTAAAGCGATCCGGGTCTTCTGCAAATAACTGTTTGAGGGTGGTTTGTTGTAGCAACTCACGTTGTTTTAACAGATCCTCATTATGAGCAAAAGCATCAAGAGGCGTTGGCCCTTGCAGCGTACGATTGTTCATCATTGACACAGTTTCTCTTTGGTTATGTTAATCAGGATTAATGCACAAATGTACAGAAAAAAGCCCCTACAAAAACATAAAAATAGCTGGGAAAGCGTAGAAGGCAAGCTGATTATAGGCAACAGAAGGGGGGTGGGCCTAGTAACACTAAGTAACAAAACCCACCGAGTTGATTTCAGGCAATTTGTACAGGGATGGCGTTCGCACTATGGCTGATTGCGTTGTTTTCTAACAGGTAAATTAAGGCAGGCTTAAACTCTACTAGTTCGCTTTCGTCGTATTGTGCATAGGCACAAATAATAACGCGATCACCCACCTGAGCTTTATGTGCAGCAGCGCCATTAACAGAAATAATGCCAGAGCCATCTTCACCACGAATGGCATAGGTTGTAAAACGTTCACCATTTTCAATATTGTAAATCTGAATTTGCTCATACTCTCGTATACCTGCCATATCCAGTAATTTACCATCAATGGCACATGAGCCTTCATACTCAAGTACAGCGTGAGTAACACGCGCTTGATGCAGCTTCGCCTTAAGCATCGTTGTTTGCATTGTTTGGTTTTCCACTAGTTCAGATTAATCACAATATTGTCAATTAAGCGAGCTTTACCTAAATAAGCAGCAGCCAAGACAACGAGTTGTTTATCTTTTGAGGAGGCGGGTAATAAAGAATGCTGATTGCAAATATCAATGTAGTCAGGTTTAAAACCAGCTCGAGCCAAGTTGGCCGTGGCATCTTTAAGGATAATATCGAAAGGTATGCCAGTTTTTATCGCCTCTTTCACATCACATAAAGTTGCGTATAGTTTGGGGGCTATGGTTAATTCTTCTTGGGTTAGGTAACCATTACGAGAGCTTAAAGCAAGTCCATGTTCATCACGAGCGATATTGGCGCCGACAATTTTGATGGGAATGTAGAGGTCATCCACCATTTTTCGAATAACGGCCAGTTGCTGAAAGTCTTTAATACCAAACACAGCAATATCAGGCTGAACAATATTTAATAGCTTACAGACAATAGTTGCTACCCCAGTAAAATGGCCTGGGCGGCTTTTGCCACAGTGCATATTGGACAAACTGTCTACAGCAACTGTGGTGTGGTGATCCATACCTTCTGGATAAATTTCCTCAGTACTAGGTGCAAACAGTAGATCTACCTTCTCATTTTTTAATTGGGCCTGATCTTCTGCCAGCGTGCGGGGGTAGGACTCTAAGTCTTCACTGGCACCAAATTGCAGTGGATTCACATAAATACTGACAATCACAACATCTGCTTGCTCTTGTGCTTTATGGACCAAAGATAGGTGGCCTGCATGCAAATTACCCATAGTGGGCACAAAGGCAATTCTTTTACCTTCGGTTTTAGCTGCTTGCACAAAATCGCGAATGGCTTGAATGGAGTGGACTGTTTTCATTCTTGAAACCCGTGTTCTTCTGCAGGATAGGTTCCGTTTTTCACTGCCTGGGCGAAAGCTTTAATCGCTGCAGGAATAGAATCAGCTTCTGCTAAAAAGTTTTTAACAAAGCGTGCAGACTTGCCAGGAGAAATACCGAGCATGTCGTGTAGTACTAATACTTGTCCATCGGTATCAGGTCCGGCGCCAATACCTATGACAGGAACATTAACACGTTCAGTGATTTGTTTGGCTAATGGTGAGGGTACACATTCCAGCACAAATAAGGCTGCGCCTGCATCTGCTAGTTGCTCGGCATCGGCTAATAGTTGAGCGGCAGCATCGCCTCGACCTTGTACTTTATAACCGCCAAAAACATTCACTGATTGAGGGGTTAAACCCATGTGGATACAGCAGGGAATACCATTACGATTAAGCTGTTGAACGGTATCATTGAGCCATGCTCCGCCTTCGAGTTTAACTACATTAGCTCCAGCAGCCATTAGTTTAGCTGCATTTAGGAGTGTCATTTCAGGAGTAGCAAACGACATAAAGGGCATATCTGCAATAATCAGAGCACCCTGATTACCTCGGCTTACACATTCAGTGTGGTATACCATCGTCTCCATGGTGACTGGCAATGTACTATCATGGCCTTGTAATACCATACCCAATGAGTCGCCTACCAATATAGCTTCAATGCCTGCCTTACTGACGACATGGGAAAATGTGGCATCATAAGTGGTGAGTACAGAAAACTTCTCACCGCTGGCTTTCATTTTATTTAATGTGGTAAGAGTGATATTGGCCATGCTTAACTCTCATGTGCAACTGTGCTTATTGGGCTGATTATACGCAAAATGTTACAGATTCCGAGTGGCTGGTAACAGTCGATCCAATAAACACACTGACTAACAGCAATACACCCGTGAAAAAGCAATCCTGTCCTTTGGTAACAGGGTTACTGTTCCTGGGCTGTATTCATTAACGTCATAAGATGGGTGGGTAACAAAGTAATGCCTGTTTTATCCGTGTTTGTGGCGAGTTGTCGGACAGTTGTTCCCGAAGGTAACACTAAGTCTTTGGCAATATCTGCCAATGGCAGCAAGACAAAGCCCCGATTGCTCATCTCCACATGAGGCACTACAAGTCGTTCGTGGTTAATAACCTGATTACCATAAAGCAGAATATCTAAATCAAGCGTACGTGGTCCCCAACGTACTAGCCTTTTTCTACCTTGTTGCTGTTCAATTGACTGCAATGCATCTAACAGCGCTAGAGGTTGAAGGCTGGTGTTTATTTTTGCAACGGCATTTAGGTAGTTCTGTTGCCCTGCTGGACCTAGTGGTGGAGTAGAGTAAAGTCCTGATACCGCTTCCACCTCAGTATCCGGTAACTGCTGTATGCCCTGAAGTCCTGAAATAATGTGAGTTAAAGGCTCATCAAGGTTACTACCTAGAGCAATATAGCTACTAATCATGAACTAGGTCTTGAATGTTGAGGAGGCCGGCGGCGATGGCTGGAACGGCGGCGTTTTCTAGGCTGTGGATTAAGTTTTTTCAGCATTTGCCGGCGTTGCTGCTCATTACCCTGTTGATATTGAGACCACCACTGTCCTAAGTTATCCAGCTGCTCACCCGCTTGTTCGCGAATGAGTAAGAAGTCATATCCAGCACGAAAACGGGCATGATTCAAGGTCGCCTCTGTTCGCTTACCATGGCGAACAGTTAGACGATGCTGTATTTCCCAAATCTCTCTCATAGGGATAGCAAACCGCTTGGGAATAGCGGTGTGTGCTGACTGACTATCGATTACATGCAAGCCAGCTTGAATCATAGCTGGAATCGGTGGAACACCTTGATGGCGAATATCATGGGCATAGTGAACCATAGGTACCCATAGTAAAGCCGCAAATAAGAATGCAGGGTGCACTGTTTTATTCTGACGAATACGCTGATCTGTGTTTCTTAATGCCAAGGTAATGAAGCGCAAACCAAACCCATCATCTTGATCAATCAGTGCATCTGTCATGGGGAAAAGCTGTTTGAATAACCCATATTGACGAAGCATGAGAAAAGTTTGTTCTGCAGCACCACCAAGGAAAAGTTTTAATACTTCATCAAATAAACGAGCAGAAGGTATATCACTGAGTAAGCTTGCCAGCTCAGGGATTGGGGCTGCTGTGGAGCGTTCTATGGTAAAGTCTAATTTGGCTGCAAAACGGATGGCCCGTAGCATGCGCACAGGGTCTTCTTGGTAACGGGTTGTGGGATCACCAATCAAGCGAACAGTGCGAGCCTGAATATCTTTGACGCCATTGGCATAGTCGTGGATGGCAAAGCCTCGTGTTGTGTAATACAAGGCGTTCATGGTGAAGTCGCGACGCATGGCATCATCTTCAATGGTGCCGTAGACGTTATCTCTTAAAATACGTCCAGTTTCTGCTTGCAGAGCATGTTTAGTAGAGGCTTGATCAAGCTCGTTACTAGTGCTGTGATGGGCACGGAATGTCGCTACTTCGATAATTTCTCGGCCAAATTGTACGTGCACTAACTTAAAACGCCGACCTATCAGTCGGGAGTTACGAAACAAGCGCCGAGCTTCTTCAGGGGTTGCACTGGTGACGACATCAAAGTCTTTTGGTTGTTTGCCAAGTAATAAATCGCGAATACAGCCACCCACTAGGTAGGCTTCATAGCCACCATCTTGTAGACGATAAATCACCTTCAGAGCATTATGACTGATCTGCTTACGAGAGACAGAGTGATTTTCGCGAGTAAACTTGGTAAAAGTAGGCTTCTGTTGATGGACTGTTTTGCCAGTTTTACCAGGTATTTTATTTAACAGGGCATTCAGCCAGCCAAACCGTTCATTGAGCTTCATGAAAGTCAGAAAACATCCACAGTGTCGCTAAAAATAACCTAAGGTTCAAAAAAAGAGCGGCTATGATAACACTGTTCATGATGGATGCCAGTTTTCTTTAAGTGAAGTGTTTACTCTTAATAGTAAGCGCTGGCGCAAGGAATGCTAAACACTAAAAGATATCACTTATAATTCAAGTGGCTTACTAAATTTTAAGCAATAAAAAAAGGGCATATGCCCTTTTTGAGGAAAGCTAAAGCTGTTGTTATTATTTTCATTATTATTCTTATAGGTAACAGGAATTACATCCCTTACTGTTATTTTGACCTCATCCTGGAACCAAGCGGGGTTCCCTGCATAGTGCAAACGGATTCTTTTGGAGACGGAGTGGTGAGGATTTCGTACCACTTAAAAAGACCGCTCGCCAAAACAATCAATTTGCAGACTCCTGTTATTATTATTGTTACTGAGTCCAAATTATTATTCTTATTATTAGTAAGTATTGTTTTTATTGTTTTTATACTGAATATACTGCAGGCAGTGTGCCATGTTTTTATTTACTAATAAAAACAATGAGTTATAAAAAAACAGGTGAAAAATGAATGCTCTTATAGGTATAAATACTTATTAATTGTTACCTTTCTACGTGTTTGTACGCCAGTATGTGTTACTTATTCGCTACAACGGTAACAAATGAGCGTTTTTTCAGGCATCAATTTGGAATATGCTATTGCTTATTAGAATAAAAGTGAGTGCTTAGTCTCGTTTTGCTGGTTGTTTGGTATGGGATGTTTGCCCCGAAATATTGGGGCAGGAGATGAGTCGTATATGTGTTAATTCAGGCTATTTTTTTTGCGTGGAATCCCCAGACGTTGTCGTCGTTCCCACAAGCATTTGCGACTGATACCAAGCTTTTGGGCCAGCTCTGTTTCTGTCATTTGATCCTGATGCTCTAAAACAAAGTGCTGGAAGTAGTCTTCCAGTGAGAGTTCTTCGTGTTGTTCTACTCTGGTTATATCTGATGAGAAATCAGTTGCAGGCTTGATAATATCAATACTTAGAAGATCAGGACTAATTATATCGCTATCACATAAAATCACTGCTCGTTCTATAGCGTTTTCGAGTTCTCTCACATTACCTGGCCAGTCGTACTCATTAATAGCTTGATAGGTCTCAGGAGCGAAGTAATGTCTCTTACGGCCAAGCTTAGCGCACTGCCTTTCAAGGAAACGTTCAGCAATATCGGTTACATCGCTACCGCGCTCTCGTAAGGGGGGCAAACGAATTTCAATCACATTCAGCCGGTAGTATAAGTCTTCTCGAAACTCACCTTTCTGAGCAAGACTTTTTAAGTTTCTGTGTGTTGCTGCGATCAGTCTGACACTGACTCGTTGTGAATTAACAGAGCCAACCCGTCTAATTTCACCTTCTTGTAGAACCCGAAGTAAACGAGCTTGGGCTTCTAGGGGGAGTTCACCAATTTCATCTAGAAATAAAGTACCGCCATCCGCCGCTTCGACTAAGCCATGGCGTGCTGCTGTGGCTCCTGTAAAAGCCCCTTTTTCATGACCAAATAATTCTGACTCAATGAGTGTCTCAGGGATAGCTGCACAGTTAACAGATATCATTGGTGCATGCTGTCGTTTGCTTTGGTCATGAATGGCTTTAGCTACCAGTTCTTTTCCTGTACCAGACTCGCCTAAAATGAGTACCGTTGAATCTGTTGGGGATACTTTTTGTATGCGTCGTGAAAGCTCCAGCATGGCAGGGCAGCTACCAATAATATGGCTTTGACTGGTTTGTTGATGATCTTTGCCTATTGATACTGTGTCACTCACATGATGAGTGCCATGTTGAGTAGGTGCTTTGGGGTTTGACTCGATGATACCTGTAACTGTCGTAATCATTTCATCGTGATCAAAAGGCTTGGCAATATAATCAATAGCACCCTTTTTCATAGCTTCCACGGCAGATCGCAGGCTGGCATAACTGGTCATCACCAACACTGGGGTATCACCTGCGTGGGTAATGAGATCTGTTCCTTGGCCTCCTGGTAGCCGCTGGTCAGTAATCACAAGGTCGAAGCTATCCAGGTTGAATGTTTCGAGTGCATGTTGTACCGACTCAGCTTCTTCAACCGCATATTTGTGCCGCTCTAATAACCGCTTTAGTGCTGCACGGATAACCTTTTCATCTTCGACAATCAAAATTTGCTTCATAGCCACAGCCTGTTGTCTCTAATAAAGGTTAAGTCGCTAGAGATACATATTTTCTAAAAGGTAAGTAGTCAGGTTTTAACGCTCCATGTCAATAGGCAGCCATACACTGACCTGAGTACCAAAGGGAGGAGTCTGTTGTAATGGACTCTTTATGGTTATTCTACCAGAATGTTCCCGGACAATGTTGAATACCATAGCAAGTCCCAGTCCTGTGCCTTCTCCAGGGTCTTTGGTCGTGAAGAAAGGTTCAAAAACATGACGTTGATTGGCTTCAGAAATACCATCCCCTTGGTCAATTACACTGATAATGGCGTAGTGCTTTTGTTGTGCAGATAAGCCTTGTTGGCAAATACTACTCGTGATGGTGATTTTTCCTTGATCAGGAGATGCATCCCGAGCATTGTTAAGTAAGTTAATAAATACCTGTAGTAGTCGTTGGGCAATGCCTTGAATCACAATGGATTGGTCACAATCATTGATGAAATGAACAGCTTTGTCCTGTTGTTTTAATGAGATAAGTTTTATTGCCTCATCAATCGTTGTGGATAAGTTAACCTGTTCAACATTAGGAATAAGTTTGGGGGTTGAACCGGAATGTGCGAAGTTAACCAGTGATTGCACAATATTACTGATTCGTTTGGTTTGGGTGACAATCTGGCTAGCCATTTCTGTTGTTAACGGGTCTACTGACTCGGCTTCAAGCTCTTGTGCTAAGCAGGCAATTGCCGTAACGGGGTTACCGATTTCATGAGCTACTCCCGCAGCTAGCTGACCTATAGACGCTAGTCGCTGACTGTGCAGTAACTTTTCAGCCATAATCTGAGCTTCTGTTTGGTCTTCTAATAGAATGACAAAACCTCCAGCATTGGCTTGTTGGATAGAAGCACTTTGGTTGAGCATCTTCTGAGCGTTTGTAGTTATTGGATTATGGTTAGAAAAACTTGTTATTGAAGGAATTGCCGCTTTATGAGCATTTATCCAGCGAGGTTCGTTATTGATGACAAGTTGCTGTTTGTGTAAGTGGTTGTTGGTATGTTGAATAATACGGTGTAGCAGTGATTGCCACGGTTCACTTACATCTTCGAGATAAGAGCCAATAATCTGTGGAGCATCAATACCTGTGAGTTGGCTCATGGCTTCATTCCACATCAACACTTCATGATCCTTACCTAACGTACAAATCGCTAAAGGTAATGACTCCAAGGTTTGTCGGTGGTAACGGCGTAAGCCATCAAGTTCCGCGGCTAAGCCTGTTAGCTGAGAACGATAACGCTCTAAACGGCTCTCAATAAACTGAATATCCTCTGATACATAGCCTTCATTGTTGTGCTTAAAAGGCAAAAATGTATCAACAATATCTTTTGCAACAGCGGGTCCCATTAAGCCAGATAGATTTGCTTCTAGCCGGTCTCGTAACCGACGTAATGCATAAGGCCTTCTTTCATCATAAGAATAACTAAGGTCTGTAAGTGCTCGGTCAACCTCCTGTTGAGCCATGTGCGAGCCTAGCGGTTTACTAAGAGCGGCTTGAAAATCCTGGGGTGTACATACAGAAAGTTCTTTTCGGGCTGGCCGATGCATATTATCAACAGCACAGGCATTTGCGGCACTTAACTCGGCATCAGGCATTTGGGTTACTAGTGATACAACTATAAATACCAGGGTGTTAATCAGTAGTGAGCCAATTGCCGCAATATGCCAAGGCTCAGTATTTGAGTCCAGTCCCCAGTAATTCAATAAGGCGTTTACTAGGCTGGGTTGTGGGAGGTCCATTAGGAGTGGTGCGAGTAAAGTGATAGTCCAGATTATAAAACCAATCATTAAACCACAGATAAAACCTTTATGGTTTCCCTGAGGCCAATACAGCACACTGAGTACACCTGGTAAAAACTGGAGTGCGCCAACAAAAGCAACAATTCCTAAGTTTGATAAGTCTTGCTCTGCACCCAGAAGGCGGTAAAAACCATACCCTGCAAGAATAATGAGGACAATGAGAATACGCCTGATATTGAGCAGCCACTGATAAAGGTTCTGACTACCTTGAGGCTGTACTGTTGGCAGTACAATATGGTTAAGTACCATGGCGGATAATGACAGTGTTGTCACAATGATAAGTGCACTTGCTGCTGATAATCCGCCAATATAGCCGAGTAATGATAACCATGGGGCTTGGCTTGCTAAGCCGATACCTATGGTAAAGTATTCAGGGTGTGTTGGGTTGTTGAGTTTGAGTCCTGCCCAAAGAATGGGTGGGATAGAGATGCTTAAGAGTAATAAAAGAAGTGGTAAGCCCCAGCTAGCGACTGATAACGCATTTCGGCTTTGATTCTCAGTAAAACACATATGAAACATATGTGGCATGACAATGGCAGAAGCAAAAAAGACCAGCAGCAGTGTGCGCCAAGGCCCTTCATCTAACGGTGTTTGCAACGCTGCAAGTGCACTTGTATGGTCATTCAACCAGCCTTGCATATCTACTGGCCCTGAAAATACTACAAATAAAGCATATCCCCCAATAATCAAAATGGCGATGAGCTTAATGAGTGTTTCAAAGGCAATCGCTACCACTAAACCAGCATGTTTTTTGCCACAGGCGATATGTCGTGCTCCAAATAAAATCGCAAAGGCAATAATAACGATGCAAAAACCCAGAGCGAGCTTTTCTGGCATGGCGTGTTGGGTGAGGATTTGTGTTGTATCTGTCACCGCTTGTATTTGTAGCGCTAAAAGTGGTAACACAGTAAATAACATAAAGAGCGTGGTGAGTGTCCCCGCCCAGCTGCTCCGAAAACGAAATGTGAAAAGGTCTGCCAAAGAGGCAAGTTGATAAGTTTGTGTAATTCTGAGAATAGGTATTAACAGGACGGGGGCTAACAGAAAAGCACCACATATACCCAGATAATAAGCCAAAAATAAAAAGCCATATTGGTGTGCTAAGCCAACTGTGCCATAAAAAGCCCATGCACTGGCATAAACACCCAGTGATAAAACATAAGTAACAGGGTGGTTGGCAATTTTAGCTGGGAGGTAACCACGTTCAGTTGCAAATGCGGTTAAAAATAACAGCAGTAGATAGCCAATACTGACAATGACCAGATGACTTAACTCAAATGTCATCAGCACCTCGTTGTCGGTGTAGAATGTAACCAACGACAATAAGGCCTACCCACAACAGGTAGGGTCTATACCAAAGCGTGGGCATTTCAATCCACCACTCCATGATGGCTGGAGAAAACAAGTAAATCCCTACTACCAGTAAGAGAACAAGACGATATATATACATAAGTGTCGTATATAAATAATTAGTCTTATCGATAGTACTGCAAGAAGTGCTGGTCTTGCAAAACTGCAACTAATTCAAATGACGTGGAAGAAATTTAATTGAATTGAGAATAGTGTTTTTATACGACTGTTGCTGGTAACTGGGCTTCTGGAATCACCAGCGTTTGTGGAATGGCACTTGTATTCCAGTGGTTTGTGGCCCATTGTAAAATTTCAGACACAGTTGCATCACCAAGCTCAGGAAGGGGGTGCTGGTTAAGCGCATGTAATGCTCGTAATAACATAGTTTGGGGTTGTTTCAGTGGGAGTGGATCGGCTAGGTTTTGTTTAGACAGTTTTTTTCCATCGTTGGCAACAATCACTGGAATGTGGGCATAGTTGGGATGCAAAAAACCTAAGACAGATTGAAGGTAGTATTGTCGTGGAGTTGAGTCCAATAAGTCTGAACCGCGAATAATGTGGGTGATTTCTTGTAGAAAGTCATCAACAACAACAGCTAACTGATAAGCAAATAAACCATCTTTACGTTTAATAATAAAATCACCACCAGCTTCTGCTAAATTACAAGACTGCTTACCTTGGATACCATCAACAATATCAATGGGGATAGACTCTGTTTTGAGCCTGATGGCAAAAGGAGAAGCGGGTATCACCTGTTGATTTCGACAAATACCTGGGTAGTGACCTCGGTGAGTGCTGAGTTGCTTACGAGAGCAGGTACAGGGGTAAGCTTGCTGTTGAGTGCAAAGATGATCAATATACTCCTGATAAATAGACTGGCGAGATGACTGATAAACAATGGACTGGTCCCAGTGCAAGCCGTAGTACTCCAGTGCATTAAGAATACGTTCAGTTGCGCCTGCTAGCTCTCGGGGGGGGTCTATATCTTCTATGCGTACCAGCCATTCACCTTGATTGGCCTTGGCATCCAGATAGCTGGCAAGGGCACTGACCAGTGAACCAAAGTGTAGGGGGCCTGTTGGTGAAGGGGCAAAGCGCCCACGATAACGTACCTTACTCATGGTCGTTACCATAATAAAAATGAAGCTTATATTGAAGTAGTCACCTAATTAAGAAAGCTTGTCCTTTTAGCTCAATAGCCCATCTGCACCTAATAATAAGTGAATTAGTATTAATCAGCATCTGTAGCAAGTCCTCAGCGTAGGATGCTGATAGTCACTATAAATTTAAAGCCCTGTAAAAATTAAGTGACAGCTGTTACTAGCCGCCAACTTGTCTTTCTTTTATTTCTGCCAGGGTTTTGCAGTCAATACACAATGTTGCAGTTGGACGAGCTTCTAAACGGCGAATACCAATCTCAACACCACAGGCATCGCAAAATCCGTAGTCGTCTTCATCTATACGTGTAAGTGTCTGCTCGATTTTTTTAATCAGTTTGCGCTCACGGTCCCGTGCACGAAGCTCTAAGCTAAATTCTTCTTCCTGGCTTGCACGATCGGCAGGGTCAGGAAAGTTAGCAGCTTCGTCTTTCATGTGAGTAACCGTACGGTCCACTTCTTCCATGAGCTCCTGTTTCCAGTTACGGAGAATGGCTGAAAAATGAGCAAGCTGCTGCTCATTCATATATTCCTCGCCTTCTTTTTCTTCGTAAGGCGTGAAAGATTTCATTAAATAACTGGATTCAGTTTTGTTTTGTGCTGACATTTTTACAGCCTCACAAAAGTGAACATTTTCCTTAGGGTGCGCTAAAAAAAGCGCATTAAAATCGTGAAAGTGCTGAAAAAATAACCAGCTTAAATTTCACGAAGCGGTGAAATTACCAGATACAATCAAAAGACGCTACTGGTAATTCAATATTTTTTTTGTCGTTAAACAAAAAACATCATGTATAGTTAATCGCATTTTGCTATAGCTGCAATATTTTTTGTTCATAACAAACACTATAGACTGTTCAATTAGGTTGTAATTCAGTACATGGGTAATTAATTTTGAAGTTTGAGCAGCCATTAAAAAACGGTGTATTACTGAGACGTTATAAACGTTTTTTAGCAGATATTAGTCTACCTTGTGGAAAAAAATTAACACTCCACTGCCCAAATACAGGTTCTATGCTGAACTGTGCTGAGCCTGAAAGTCAGGTTTGGTTTTCATGGTCAGACAATCCAAAGCGCAAATATCCAGGTACTTGGGAGCTTGTTGAAGTTCAAGCTGAACCAGGAAAAAGTGGCCAAAGTAAAGGGCTTGCCTGTATTAACACTGGACGGGCGAATACTGTTGTCTATGAAGGGATTCAGGCTGGCGTTATTGACCACCTTAAAGGTTATGAAACCGTTCGAAAAGAAGTTAAATATGGCGCTGAAAGAAGCCGTATCGATTTACTGCTTGAATCAGCTGATAAGCCTTCATGTTATGTTGAAGTTAAAAGTGTCACTTTGGCTGTTGGTCGAGGATGGGGACTCTTTCCTGACGCAATATCTGCACGAGGAACCAAACACCTTCGTGAGTTGGCAGCTATGTGTGCTGAAGGACATAGGGCAGTATTGATTTTTTGTGTGCAAAATACACTGATTGAGCAAGTGGCTCCAGCTGACCATATAGACAGTGCCTATGGAAAAGCACTGCGTGAAGCTGTTGCTGCTGGCGTTGAGGTGTATGCTTATGGCGTGAATATGACGCCATCTTCACTTGTTTTAGATCAGCAGCTTCCTGTTTATTTAAATTATGACCCAGAATTGAAAGCCTTATTAGATGAGGTTTAGTCTGCTTAAGCAGGTGAAGAAGGCAGTGTTACACAAAGTTGCTGGTTGGTTAAATGACAAGCTAACTTGGTTAGACGTTGTCCTGCACAAGGGCCAGCAATACATAGGCCTGTTTCTATTAAAAATAGAGCACCATGAGTGGCGCATTGAATGAGTCGTGCATCATTATCCAAAAACTGATCAGGCTGCCATTCAAGACGAATGCCCAGATGAGGACATCGGTTTAAGTAAGCATGAAATTGTCCAGCACTGTTTACAATAAATATAGTGTGCTTACCAACGGTAAAGCCCTTACTGGAGTTTGGGGGGATCTCATCAATTGTGCACAGCGTAATGGTTTCTTCAGTCATAAAATGCTTGTTTGAGTGATTCTTTCATTATTGTGACGTTGCTGAGTTGGGTTAGCAATGTATTTGCTTAGATTTGATGTAGCATAATTATTCAACAAATTGATGCTGTATTAAGAAGAAAAACGGTTTATGAGATTGTGTTGTAAGGTGAGATGGTGGTTGATTGCATTTTCGCTTGTTGTGCTGGTGACTGTACTTTGGGCACTCAGTGTTGGCGTGATTGAAACACCATGGTATAGCATTTTGATGCTTGGTTCTGCGGAAGGTGGAGATCAACTACCTGCCCATATTAACACCATTATTTTTGAGATTCGCTTACCGAGAATTTTTCTCGCACTTGTGGTTGGCGCTATTTTGGCTAACAGTGGTGCTTTATTGCAGGGGCTGCTACGGAATCCATTGGCTGACCCAGGTGTTTTGGGAATTTCGAGTGGTTCTGCTGTTGGTGCCGCCTTGGCGATGTTAATCCTCAATCAGCTTTTTCCTTCAGTGGTGACAGCTCTGGGTAACCTCCTTGTGCCTTGTTTTGCTTTTATAGGCGGCATGTTGGCAACTTGGGTGGTTTATCGGCTAGGGGTAACGGTTTGGGGAATTTCAGTACCCACTATGTTGCTGGCTGGCGTTGCTATTTCTTCCATGGCTATGGCGGCTTTAGCCGCTATAAATTATCTGGCTGATGATTTAACACTTCGTTCTTTTATGCATTGGCAACTAGGGCAGTTGAGTGGTGCACAGTGGTGGGCTGGTTTAACATGCTTAGCCGTTTTGCTTTTACAAGTCTTGCTTATTCCGTGGCTAGGCCAGGGGTTGAATGCGTTGTTACTAGGAGAGCAGGAAGCCAGTTATTTAGGTGTCCCTGTTGAGAAGTTAAAGCGGACGGTAATTTGTGTTGCTTCGTTAGGAGTTGGTGTCGCAGTAGCTGCTGTGGGCATTGTGGCATTTGTGGGGTTGGTTGTGCCGCATATTGTGCGTCAGTGTCTTGGTCCCAATCATCAAACATTACTGCCAGCAGCAACTCTGTGTGGCGCTTGGTTGTTGTTGGTAGCTGATACTTTGTCTCGTTGGCTGCTTGCCCCTTTAGAATTACCTATTGGAATCGTTACCGCGTTAATAGGAGCCCCCGTTTTTATTTGGCTTTTAGTCCAGCAACGGCAGCGAATGGTTAGTTCATAATGTTGCAGGCGACAAATATCTCAGTTCACAGGCTTAATAAAACCTTGCTGCATCCAGTCAGTGTGACCTTTAATCCCGGTGAGCTTGTTGTATTGCTAGGGCCTAATGGTGCAGGTAAATCAACGCTATTACACTGTCTGGCAGGGGGGATTTCAGATAGTGCTGGTGAGCTGTACTGGCAACAGCAATCTTACGAAACATTATCTCGTCAGTTTAAATCTCAGCATATTGCGCTGCTTGGACAGCAACATCAGCTACAGTTTGCATTTACTGTTCAAGAAGTGGTTGCCCTAGGTCGTTTACCATGGAATACGTCTTTTATTGAAAACCAGCAATGGATTCAATCAGCTCTACAGCGTTTTGATGTTATCCACTTACTCAACCGTAACTACCTTTCACTTTCTGGTGGTGAACAACAGAGAGTTCAGTTGGCAAGAGTTTGGGTACAGTTGCAGGCAGAAAAAAATGATACAAGATGTTTATTGCTGGATGAGCCGCTTGCTGCATTAGATCCTAAACATCAGTTGCAGCTTATGAATGAAGCAAGACAGTTTGCTCATGCGGGTCATGTAGTGGTGATGGTGCTGCATGATATGAATATGGCCATGCGTTTTGCAGATAAGGTTTTATTACTCAATGAAGGTAAAGCTGCTGCCTGGGGAAAGCCAGCAGATATTCTCACACCTGAACAAATCGCAGATGTTTTCTCGCTAGATGTGTCAATTATGTCTCATCCAGACAGAGATTTTTCATTTGTCGTGATCAACTAAACACCACTTGTATAAAGACTGCTCAACTCATGTAAAAAATTGATTATCATTTATCAGAGTTGTGAACTAATTAATGATGACTCAATTCTTTCGCTGTATCACAACCCTATAATTAATCGTTATGCTATCTGGCCAATTTTTAAAGGCTACAGATGGTAGACAGTTGTTTTATTTTGCCTTGAGAAAGGTTGGTGATCACTAGCAGTATCTAGCGTGTTTAAAAAAAGAAAGTGATAGGATGGATGGGATGCAACGTGCTCCGTTTGAGATAAATGGCGTAAAAGTGGAGGCAGGCAAGCGTGCAACTGTAGACTTGGCTGTGGCCCAGCTGTATACCCATACCCCTCTTAATATACCAGTACAAATTGTTCATGGTCGGCAAGATGGCCCTGTACTTTTAGTATGTGCAGCTATTCACGGAGATGAGCTGAACGGTGTCGAAATTATTCGTCGTTTACTAAAGCTAAAAGTCATGTCCCAATTAAAGGGAACACTGGTAGCCGTGCCTATTGTTAATGTATTTGGCTTTATTCAACGTTCACGCTATTTGCCAGATCGACGTGATTTAAATCGATGCTTTCCTGGTGTAAAAAAAGGATCACTAGGTGCTCGAATTGCTAACCTTTTTTGTGAAAGTGTTGTGCGTAAATGCACACATGTTATTGATTTGCACACAGGTGCCGTTCATCGATCTAATTTACCTCAAGTGTGGGGAGCCATGAACAGTAGTGGCTCTAATGAAATGGCGCGTGCATTTGGCACACCTGTTGTGTTAGATGCAACATTACCTGATGGTTCATTAAGATCTTTTGCTGAGAGTATTAATATTCCTGTCATTACCTATGAAGCGGGTGAAGCTTTACGCTTTAATGAACTATCTATTTATGCAGGCATTAGAGGTATTATTAATGTAATGCGTATGTTGGGTATGTTGAGGTCTCACAAGTCAAAGAAAAAATCAAATAGAAGTCCAGTCATAGCAAATCAGTCTCAATGGGTGAGGGCAGAAACAGATGGTGTCTTTCGTCCCCTTGTTGAGCTTGGTGCCAGTGTAAAAAAACATCAGCCTTTAGCAACCATCAGTGCACCTTTTGGTGAAGCGGAACTTACTGTACGCGCACCTGCTTCAGGTATTGTGATTGCGAGAACGAATATACCGCTAGTTAACGAAGGAGAGGCACTATTCCATGTGGCGCTTTATGAGAAAGTTTCAGAAATTGCTCGTCATGTGGAAGTATTCCAGTCAGAGTTGTTTGATGATGAGTTAATTTTTGCGGACGACATGGAAGAAGAGTCTTATTAAAAACTTTTCACGGGTTATTGGTTTGGTCTAATTATGACGAGTTTGTCGTATAGTGGAGGCAAAAAAAAGCTGCTTCTGGGTTAGAAGCAGCCTAAACCGTGATTAGCCTGATGAGGAGATAACCTGTTTACCGCCAAGTAAAGCTGTTTACAGATTATCGTTGCCATGTGACAACGATATAAATGATAATCATTCTCATTATCAAAGTCAAGCAATTTAATTTAATATCACTCATTTTTTTCGAGATGGCGTTGATATAGAGCCTTTTGGCTAATTAAAGATAATAAAAGAAGGTGTTGGCTCAGTTTTCTGGCTGGCGCTGTCCATTGTTCTCTGCTTCTTTGATTAATTTGGCTTTAAGGTCAGGGTCTAGCTGATTCCAGTGAGCATCAAGTAGTGCTCCTTCCAAAGCGTAAAGCAATACTTTTGAGACTTTGAAGCCACGGGTTTTAATTTTTCGATAAGCCTCAACTGAGCCTATCTGTTCTAGGGTTTCTTTATCTCTAATACCTACAGCATTAAGCCACTGTACAGATGTTTTACCCAGGTTTTTCAATTCGATTAAGTCGGTAGCCATTGTCATTATCCTTGCCCGAATGAATAACCAGCAAATGAAGAAGCGTATAGTTATTGTTATGTATGAAGCGATCAGGGAGCACTCTTGTTCTAATAATAGCCAATAATTCAAAACTGTTTGTTAATTACACTAAATTCTTATTTCATTTTGGTAAAATAACCTTCAAGAATATGCCCTGATGAAGGGGTGTTTCCATATAACCACATGAGTTTAAAACACTTTTATTACTTCATTGACTAAATTACTCGTCAGGATGTTTTGTTGATTGTTTGAAGCATTGGTGATTTTATGACTAGCCGTATGTGAATTAGGCATGATAATTTCGGCCGTTATTGGTGTTATAAGGCATTTTTAATGTCAGATTGGTGGTATTTTGAGTCACCACTAAAGGAACCAATAACGGGTAGAAGTTCTCGAATCAGCTAAGAACATTATGGAGTAAGTGACTGAGTCCGTATAATCCAGCCCATGAGCAAATCAGACCCTAATAGTAAAAATTCCCAGCCCCAAAAGCCTATAAAAAAATTTCGCCTTTTCCGTACACTGATCAAGCTTTGTTTGCTGATTATGTTGGTGATAGGCGTTGTTGGTGGGGTATACCTTTATCGTCTTGATGCTGTTGTTACAGCAAAGTTTGAAGGCAAAAAGTGGGATATTCCAGCCAAAGTATATGCTCGTCCTTTAGAACTTTATGAAGGGTTACAACTGTCGCCAGATACTTTTGCCCTTCAGCTTAAGCAGCTAGGTTATCAGCGAAAAGACACTGTTGATAGCCCTGGTGAAGTGATGAGAAAGGGCACAACATATACGCTGTATACACGGGGCTTTCAGTTTGAAGATGGTGCAGAGCCTGCTCAACAGGTTACAGTGAGCTTTAATCCGCATAGTGTAAAGGCACTTAAAAATACTGAAGGAAAGCCTGTTGCATTATTAAGACTAGAGCCTTTACTCATTGGTGGAATTTATCCAGATAGTAATGAAGACCGTATTATTACCCGGTTGGAAGAGCTTCCGGATATGTTAATTCCCACCCTGCTTGCGGTAGAAGATCGTAAGTTTTATCAGCATTATGGCGTTTCGTTTAAAGCCATTGCTCGTGCTGCGTGGATTAACTTCCGTTCAGGATCAACGGTACAAGGTGGAAGTACTTTAACGCAGCAGTTGGTTAAAAACTTCTATCTTAGTAGCGAACGATCGTTAAAGCGTAAGCTGTCAGAAGCAGCGATGGCTTTTTTGCTGGAATTGCATTACAGCAAAGACGATATTTTAGAAACCTACCTTAATGAAGTCTATCTAGGACAAGAGGGTAAACGTGCCATTCATGGTTTTGGGTTGGCAAGCCAATTTTACTTTGGTAAGCCAATTAGTGAGCTGGAATTACATCAAGTAGCACTTTTAGTTGGTATTGTAAAAGGCCCTTCAGAATACGACCCAAGACGTTATCCTGAAAAAGTACTTAAGCGTCGTAATCTGGTTTTAAAGGTTATGGCTAAGCTAGGTCACATTACTGAAGAGCAAGCCAAAAAAGCCATTGAAAAGCCATTGGATATTGTAAAGTCCAATAAGTCTTACTTAGCTAATGCGTACGCTTACCTTGAGCTGGTGAAAAGACAACTTCGTGAAGAATACAACGATGAAGATTTAACCACAGAAGGACTAAGCATTTTTACTAATTTGGATCCTATTATCCAAATGAAAGCACAAACAAGTGTGAGTGAAACCATTGGTAGACTAAAAAAGGCTTATCCCAAACATAAAGACTTACAAGGGGCTATGGTGGTTACTGCGCCTAATAGTGGGGATGTGCTAGCAATTGTTGGCGCCGTAAAACCTGGCTATGCCGGTTTTAACCGTGCACTGGATGCTGAACGTTCTATTGGCTCTTTAGTAAAACCTGCAGTTTATTTAACAGCGCTCAGTTTTCCTGAGCAGTTCAATTTGGCTACTTTGATTGATGACGACGCTATAACAATACGGTCGGATACAGGAGAGGTGTGGGAACCCAAAAACTATGATCGTAAAAGTCATGGTTGGGTACCTTTGCATCGTGCTTTAGCCAAAAGTTATAACCTAAGCACTGTACGGGTTGGGATGGAAGTTGGTTTAACTGAAGTGATTCATACCTTGCAACAGCTTGGCGTTGGTGAAGAGCTTAAACCATTTCCGGCAATGTTATTAGGTGCCATTAATTTAACCCCAATACAAGTGGCTCAAGTTTATCAAACGATTGCAGCAGGTGGTTTCCAAACCCCAATGCGTACAATTCGCGCGGTATTAACCGCTAATGGCGCTACACTGCAACGTTATGAGTTAGCGTTAGAGCAGAAAGTGGATGAGCGTTTCGTTCACCTTGCTCAATATGCTATGCAAGAAGTCATGCGTGAAGGTACTGGGCGAGGAGCTTACAGTGTTCTGCCAAGAAACATAAGACTGGCAGGTAAAACGGGTACCACAAATGATCGACGTGATAGTTGGTTTGCAGGGTATGGTGAAAATTTATTAAGTGTTGTTTGGATAGGGAAAGATAATAATGAGTCAACTCCATTAACAGGTAGTTCTGGGGCGCTAAAAGTGTGGGCTGATTTTATGAAGAAGGCAAATGTACGTTCTTTGCAGCCTATTACGCCTGAGGGTGTAAACTACTTATGGGTTGATGAAGCAACAGGGTTAAGAAGTGAAGAGCGTTGCCCTGGTGCTCGGTACCTGCCTTTTGTGTCAGGGTTTGAGCCACTTCAGGAGGCGGGCTGCTATCGTGCTAATGATGGTTATGATAGACGCAATGGTTATCCTCAGCGCCGCCGTTCAAATAAAGTTATTGATTGGTTTAAGTCTATTTTTAGATAAGGGGAAGATAAATGCAGTCAAGTCATGGACAGCACCCAAAGCTGATGATTGTGTTGGGCATATTGGTAGCTTTAGCTGGCTGTCGATCAAACCCTTACCTGGTACCTGCTGATCGTGATCCTGGAACAGGTATGCTGCCAGGACAAGGTGGTTATCAACAGGCTCCAGTTGAGTCACGTTACCCAACGGATCAGCATGGACGTTATCCACAGGAACCACAACAGCAGTATCCTCAACAGGGTTATCCGGATGATCGGTATAACCAGGCACCACCTTCTCAAGAGTATCCACAGTCTCGTGGGGATACGAATGGTGGTTATACGGTTGAGCAAAATGCTAATTCACAGCAGCCTTATGATCAGTATGATCGTCGTGCCAGTGTTTCTCAGGTAGAGCGTGACCGCTATGCTTATGTGTCTCGTCCTGAGTCAACCACATCAAGTAACTCTGCGGTTCGCAAGTTGATTAATACAGCGAAGCGTCAACGGGCTGAAGGTGATTTAGGTGGAGCCGCTGCAACATTAGAGCGAGCACTTCGGGTATCTCCTCAAGATCCAAATGTTTACTATGAGCTGGCTTCTGTTAGACTCATGCAGCACAATTACCGTCAGGCAGAGCAATTAGCCCGTAGAGGCCTAACTTTGACCCGAGATGCAGGTATGAAAGCGCGTTTTCGTGATTTAATCCGAGAATCGCAGACTATTGCTACTCAGGGGTAAAGCACACGCATAATTTGCTCTGCCACATCGTTATACATAAGGTAGTGCCAGAGCAAATTATGAAAACCACAAATTTACGACACCTGCTCCAAGCTATTCAAGATGAAATGGAAGCGCTACAGCTCTGGGAAGTGGTGTCTCCTTCTGCAGAAGCGCTTGCGAGTGACCAGCCTTTTTGTATTGATACACTTGAATTTACCCAGTGGCTACAGTGGGTTTTCATTCCCAAAATAGAATCACTCTTAGATCGCAATGCGGCTTTACCCAAGTCCAGTGATATTCATGCCTTAGCGGAAGAATACTTTAAATCGATGACGGTCGATTCCACTCAACTGTTAGTCTTAATCAAAAAAGTCGATCAACTCATTATCCAGTGATAGCACTATGATTATTACGCAAAGGAGCTTGCTATGGCTGGGTTTTATCTGTTCTACATTGACGGGGTGTTTATTCCCAACATCAAGCAAGCCTATTTCGGCAATGGGAAAAAATCAGCAATGGCTTTCCAAATTGACGATTCGAAATTATGTTGATCACTGTGTCGTAATGGCGCCAAGGCAAGTTGTACACCGTAGAGAAGGTAGTTTCTTAGAAGGGGTGTTGTATTCAATGGAGCCACTCAAGCGGTGTGGATGTGATTCTTTTTTATTGGATTATCAGCTGCAAGAAGTTGTGAGTAGCCAAAATAAAAAGCGACAAAAAGCTATGAGTTGGGAAGCATCGCGACTGGTTGCTCCACTACCAGGAAAATCGAAACCCTTTAGTGTTGCGCTTAAAACTGACTCAGCTGTTTATTATCGAGGTAAACTTGTTGTAACCCTGAAATGTCCTTCAGGGTACTAAGAGATGGTAGCTTTGCTTATTAACATCTGTTCTAGCGTTTAACATAAGCATTTCAAATTGAGTGTCAAAGATAATTACAAGCAAAACTCCTTAATAGCTTCATCAGCCTGTTTAATTTGCTCTTGACGCTCTTCTTCACTCAACATTTTGACTGAGCCATCTTCCATTTTCATTTTGACTCTGCTTTTTAATGTTAGCTGGACTTTATTTTGCCTTGCCTCTTCACACTGTTTTTTACGCTCTTGTTTAGCTGCTGTTAAATCTTTTTGGAAACGTTCTTCCTCTTTTTCTTCTTTTGTTTGGTAAGCTTGTTCTGCCTTTGTTTCTTCTAGCTGCTTGGTTGCCTTTTCTTGATTACCGGGTTTTTGAGCATGGGTATTAACGGATTCAGCATTAGATCCTTCTGGGGGACGGGTGCCATAGTGAGTAACACCCTGATCATCTACCCACTTATAAAAGGTATCGGCATGGGAGGACTGGATTTGCAAGCAAAAAACAAGGCAAGAAATGCTGGCTAACAAAAGTGGTCTCATACGGGGGCCTATTGTCATCACTGAAGTACATAGCTGTACAAACAGATTAAAGTATAGTGTATAGAAAAATATTGCTAAATAGTGAAGCAAGATCTTATTGGATTCATGTTAAACCACGGCTAACCATCCAAAAGCATTCGTGTTTTATGAGCTTGCTTACCATAGTAATGAAACACACATAGCTTTTATTCGCTATTGACATATTATTGCTGGACAATAACATATATGTGTTGATAGCTATTTTATCAATGTTCTGTCAGGCCCAGAGTCGTAACCCGATATCTGGCTGATTCCCTAGACCACGTTACCTCGGGTCGGGAAAACAGATATATACCCATATATCTGTTTTAACTGAATAGCTCTGCTAATTATATGTCACTTCACTTAAATGATAGTGTCTGGCAATCCGTTAGATAATTGGCATTAATGAGTTATAGCGAGGTTGCGTGAGTTCCTGAGCAAGCGATACCTGTTTATCCTAACCAAGCCCAGCCTCGCCCAACTATATCTGGCAGTATAGAATGCAAGTGTAGTATTTGTTGGAAAATATCACGTTTGGAAAGGGGTATTTCGTGGAGCTATTATCTGGCGCAGAAATGGTTATCCGCGCATTAGCGGATGAGGGAGTGGAGTATATTTATGGCTATCCTGGAGGAGCTTTACTCCATGTGTATGATGCTTTATTCCAGCAAAATAAAGTCACTCATATTTTAGTTCGTCATGAGCAGGCTGCAACACATATGGCCGATGGTTATGCGCGTGCTTCAGGTAAGGCGGGTGTAGCGTTAGTAACATCTGGGCCAGGCGCTACCAATACAATCACGGGTATTGCTACAGCTTACATGGACTCAATCCCGATGGTGGTTATTTCTGGGCAGGTACCTTCAGATTTTATTGGTACAGATATGTTCCAGGAAACGGACATGGTGGGTATTTCTCGTCCAATCGTTAAACATAGTTTTTTGGTGAAGCAGGCGCAAGATATCCCGGCCACAATAAAAAAAGCATTCCATATTGCTCAGTCCGGGCGGCCAGGACCTGTTGTGGTGGATATTCCAAAAGATATTACTAATCCAAGTGATAAGTACGAGTATATTTATCCAAAAAAAGTAAAGCTCCGTTCTTATACGCCACCACTTAAAGGTCACTCTGGGCAAATTCGTAAAGCATTAAATATGCTGCTCGAAGCTAAGCGCCCAATTATATATAGCGGCGGTGGTGTAATCCTTGGCAAAGCTTCAAGTGAAATGACGCAATTAGCCAAGCAATTGCGCTTACCTGTGACTAATACATTGATGGGGTTAGGTGGTTTTCCTGGTACAGACAATCAGTTTTTAGGCATGTTAGGGATGCATGGTAGCTATCCTGCAAACCTGGCGATGCACCATAGTGATCTGATTTTAGCGGTTGGTGTTCGTTTTGATGATAGGGTGACTAATGGAATTTCTAAATTTTGCCCAACAGCAAAAATAATTCACATTGATGTTGATCCAGCAAGTATCTCTAAAAATGTTCGTGCAGATATACCCATTGTTGGACCTGTACAGCCTGTCTTAAGTGAGATGCTCTCACTGCTGAAAGAGAGTAAAAATACCTTAAATGAAGAGGCAATGAATGCCTGGTGGAAACAAATCGAAGAGTGGCGTTCGTCCCGTGGCATATTTCCTTATGATAAAGGTGATGGCTCAGTTATTAAGCCACAAATGGTTATTGAAACACTGTGTGAAGTGACTCAAGGCCAGGCCTATGTCACATCAGACGTTGGCCAACATCAGATGTTTACTGCGCAACACTATAAATTCGATAAGCCCAATCGTTGGATTAACTCTGGTGGGTTAGGCACGATGGGGTTTGGTTTGCCTGCCGCAATGGGCGTGAAATTGAGCTTTCCGGATGAAATGGTCGTGTGTGTAACAGGTGAGGGGAGTATTCAAATGAATATTCAGGAGTTGTCTACCTGTATGCAGTATGACCTACCCATCAAGATTATTAACTTGAATAACCAAGCGCTGGGTATGGTTCGCCAATGGCAGGATATGCAGTACAACAGTCGTTATTCTCACTCTTATATGGACTCTTTGCCTGACTTTGTGAAGTTAGCAGAGGCTTATGGTCATGTTGGTATCCGGGTCGAAAAACCTGAAGAGCTTGAGTCTGCCATGGAAAAAGCCCTCTCTATAAAAGATCGTTTAGTCTTTTTAGATATTCGGGTTGATCCTAATGAGCATGTATACCCTATGCAAATTAAAGATGGCTCTATGCGAGATATGTGGTTAAGTAAGACGGAGCGAACCTAATGCGGCATATTATTTCAGTTTTAATGGAAAACGAACCAGGAGCATTGTCTCGGGTCGTAGGGTTGTTTGCTCAGCGTAATTACAATATTGAAAGTCTTAATGTTGCGCCAACAGAAGATGCAACGTTATCTCGCTTAACACTCACGACCATTGGAGCAGATCATAAAATTGAGCAAATCACCAAACAGCTCAATAAATTAATTGATGTTGTAAAAGTGGTTGATCTGACAGAAGGTGCCCATATTGAGCGAGAATTAATGTTCGTTAAGGTGAAAGCTACTGGTGGACAACGGGCTGAGGTTAAGCGGACGACAGATATTTTCCGTGGACAAATCGTTGATGTGACTGCCAATACGTATGTTGTTCAACTGGCTGGTGATAGTGCTAAGCTGGATGCCTTTATTCAAGCTGTTGGCTCATCTACTGTACTTGAAGTGGTAAGAACAGGAGTTTCTGGTATTGCACGAGGCGAAAAGGTACTGAGTTTATAGTGGTTTTTTATTACCACTAGACGAAATAAAGAAATTAAAAGGCAGTGTTAATCACTGCCTTTTTTATGAGTGATAGACAAAAAAAGAGCGCTTAAAAGCGCTCAGGGTCAGTCAGACTTTATAGGGATTTTTAATAGGCGTTAAAGTAACGCCTACTGATCAGCTAATTACATCAGTGAAATATTTAAATAATTTTTTTCATATCTTTCATGTGGCTGCGCAACTCACGGCCGATTATTTCAACTGGGTGGTTACGAATGCTATCGTTCACTTCAACAAGTTTGGCATTATCTACCGAGAAACTTGTTTGAGTGGTACCTTTGCCAATAACCGTAGCATCAACTTTTTTCATAAAGTCTTGCAGTAAAGGTACGCAAGCGTTCGCAAATAAATAGCAACCATATTCAGCCGTATCGGAAATGACAACATTCATTTCATACAGCTTGCGACGTGCAATTGTATTAGCAATAAGTGGCGTTTCGTGTAGGGATTCGTAGTAAGCAGACTCGGCAATGATGCCAGACTGGGTCATCACTTCAAAAGCCAGCTCAACACCTGCTTTAACCATTGCCACCATCAATAATCCATGGTCAAAGTACTCTTGCTCAGGGATGTCTGCGTCTGTTGAAGTAGACTTTTCAAAAGCGGTTTCAGCCGTTTCAGCTCTCCAACGAAGCAGGTCTGCGTCATCGTTCGCCCAGTCGGCCATCATGGTGGAAGAGAAGTGTCCGCTAATGATGTCATCAATATGTTTCTGGAACAGTGGACGCATGATGTTTTTAAGTTCTTCAGAAAGCTCAAATGCACGAATTTTATCTGGGTTGCTCAAGCGATCCATCATGTTGGTGATACCACCAATTTTCAGGGCTTCAGTAGTTACTTCCCAACCATATTGAATAAGTTTGGATGCATAGCCTGGCTCAACACCTTCGGCGATCATTTTTTCAAAGCACAGTATTGAACCTGTTTGTAACATACCGCAAAGAATAGTTTGTTCACCCAGTAAATCTGATTTTACTTCCGCAATAAATGAGGATTCCAGTACGCCAGCACGATGACTGCCTAAGCCGGCTGCATAAGCTTTGGCTAGCTCAAGACCTTCACCCTGAGGATCATTTTCCCGGTGGACAGCGATCAGCGTTGGAACACCAAAGCCCCGTTTGTACTCTTCACGAACCTCTGTACCAGGACACTTAGGCGCAACCATGATAACAGTAAGGTCTTTACGGATTTGCATGCCTTCTTCAACGATATTGAAGCCATGAGAGTATGAAAGGGTGGCACCTTTCTTCATTAAAGGCATAACTTGTTCGACAACGCTTGAGTGTTGCTTGTCTGGTGTTAGGTTACAAACAAGGTCTGCTTGAGGAATCAATGTCTCATAAGAGCCTACAGTGAAACCATTATCTGTAGCATTTTTCCAGGATTGGCGTTTCTCTGTGATGGCTGACTCTCTCAGCGCAAAAGAAACATCTAAACCACTATCACGTAAATTCAGTCCTTGGTTTAGGCCTTGGGAGCCACAGCCAACAATAACAATTTTTTTAACTTGGAGTTTTTGGGTTTCGTCCGCAAACTCACTACGATCCATAAAACGGCACTTACCTAGCTCTTCTAATTGAATGCGCAGAGGCAGGCTATTGAAGTAATTCATGAGTGGGCTCCTGGCAATAAAAAGTAGTGGCGATAATTATTGTAAAAAGCAGTCTTGTTGAGGCAAGTGACTGGCCTTACCTCAACAAAGACATAAAGCACCACAGTTAAATTGCACTAATTATAGTTTTGCTGTGCAGTAACGTGTGGTAGACACTCCTTAGTTATTAATTCGGTTTTGTTGCGTCAAAACTGAACGACTAAGTTATTAGGATTGATATGGTTACAGCCTTGGGCTAAAAGCTTTATGTAGCCTAGCGTAAAATAAATATTGCGTAAAATGATATATTTGAAATACTACATGTCATATTTTGCAATATTGTGAGATGCCTGTGCTATGGATCACCATGCCTTAAGGTTATTTTTACACTTGGCTGATACGCTCCATTTTGCGCGAACCAGCCAAGCTTGCCATGTCAGTCCTTCAACATTAAGCCGTGCTATTAAGCGACTGGAAGATGAAGTTGGCGAAGTACTATTTGAGCGTGATAATCGATCTGTTGTGCTTACTGTTGCTGGTAGGGAGTTTCAAGCGTATGCGCAACAAGCTCTTCAGCTATGGCAGGAAATGCAAAGTCGAGTGCATCAGCAACCAATGCTTTTACAGGGTGAAGTTAATTTATTTTGTTCGGTAACTGCGAGTTATAGTTTTTTATCAGAGTTATTGATGCGCTTTCGTCAACGTTATCCCAGTATTGAGATTAAACTTAGAACGGGTGATGCGGCGTTAGCACTTCAAAAAGTACAAGAAGGTGAGGAAGACTTAGCTATTGCCGCCAAGCCAGATCATCTTCCTAGTAATTTAAACTTTAAAACCATTGCTCATACACCCTTACAGTTCATTGCTCCTCAGCAACCAGGGCTGGTGAGAGATTTAACGCTACAGCAGTCCGAGATAAACTGGAGAAAGGTACCTATGATTTTTGCTGAACAAGGGTTATCTCGTAAAAGGCTACAGAACTGGTTTCGTACAAAAGGGATAAAGCCCAATATATATGCGCAAGTGGGTGGGCATGAAGCCATTGTAAGTATGGTGAACTTAGGGTTAGGCGTGGGGGTGGTGCCTGAATTGGTTGTGGTGAATAGCCCAGCTTCAGCTAAGATTCGTACCCTGACGATTGATCCGCCTTTAGAGCCATTTGCTATTGGTGTCTGCGTACAGACTAAACGGCTGCAGGACCCCTTGGTTAAAGCATTTTGGGATGTGGCATGCTTATCTGCAGAGTAAGCTAATTAGTTAAAACGGCACTTGTTGTGATGAGTAACGATACATTTGACTGGGGTTTGCTATAATCCCTGATTCATTTTCTGGCAGAAGATATTGACCTATGAACGAGGAAAAGCACTCTGTTACTAATAATGATGAACAAGTAGAGCAGATTGGTGAGTCTATTTTACCTATTGATGAGCATGTAGAAGAGGTCGCGGAGAATGGCCGCAAGGTTCGGCGTCGAGGGGTCTATTTATTACCCAACTTATTTACAACTGCAGCCTTATTTAGTGGATTCTATAGTGCTGTTGCTGCCATGCAGTTTAAGTTTGAGCATGCAGCAATCGCTATTTTTGTAGCAATGATTCTTGATGGTTTGGATGGACGTGTTGCACGGCTGACGAACACTCAAAGTGCATTTGGCGCTGAATACGATAGTTTATCTGACATGATTGCCTTTGGCTTTGCGCCAGCAATTTTGTGTTATAGCTGGACGTTGCATAGCCTTGGAAAAGCGGGATGGATGGTCGCATTTATTTATGTAGCCTGTACTGCGCTTAGGCTAGCAAGATTTAATACACAGATCAGTAGTGCAGATAAGCGTTATTTTACAGGTCTTCCATGTCCTTCGGCTGCGGCTGTCGTGACAGGAATGACCTGGGTATGTACTGATTTTGGGTTTTATCCAGCAGAACCAGGAATCAGCATATTGGCAGCATTGATAACCGCAGGTGTGGGTATCTTGATGGTGAGCAATGTGCGATATCATAGTTTTAAAGATCTGGACATCAAAGGGCGTGTGCCTTTTGTGATGATTTTTGCTTTAGTGCTGATATTTGCAGTCGTATCAATTGACCCTCCGAGAACACTGCTTTCAGTATTTATGCTTTACGCAACTTCAGGTCCTGCACTAGCACTTTGGCGGCTATGGAAAAGGTCGAAAACAACTTCATGAAATATAATTAGCCTTAACCCGTTCTTAAAAAGGAGCAGAGTGTTGCTCCTTTTTTTAGGTTAAAGCTTATGATTATCAAAAAGCCATCCACGATACGTAGTTATGAAATAACCTCTGAGCAAGCTTACATGAACCGCCGACAGTTCATGCAGCGTAGTGGACATTTCATTTTAGGTGCTTCTGCCGTATTGGCGGGGTGTGGCGAGGCTGATGAGCCTTCACAAGCAGTTGAACCGGCACAAGCAGCCATATCGGACAAAATTCACTTGGCAGGAACGCAATATCCAGCACCAGGCTGGTTACAGCGGCACGTATCAAAAGCTAAGCCCTCTCGATTCCAAGTTAATGACCCATTAACACCTTATCAGGATGTCACTTCGTACAATAACTTTTATGAGTTTGGCACCGGTAAAAAAGATCCTGCTCGACTTGCAAAGGACTTTGTTACAGATCCTTGGTCTGTGACCGTTGAAGGAGAAGCCGAAAAAACGGGTAAGTTTACGTTAGAAGATATTTTAAAAGCCCATGCCATTGAAGAGCGTATTTATCGATTTCGCTGTGTAGAAGCCTGGTCAATGGTGGTGCCTTGGTTGGGGTTTTCGTTGGGTGATTTGTTACGTAGATTCCAGCCTACTTCAAAAGCAAAATATGTACTGTTTGAAACACTGCATGATCCAGAGCGGATGCTTGGTCAAAGAAGCCAATTTAGCTTAATTGATTGGCCATATGTTGAGGGGTTGCGTATTGATGAAGCAATGCATCCTCTGGCGATGATGGTGGTTGGGCTTTATGGGAAAACGCTGCCACCACAAAATGGTGCCCCTCTTCGTTTAATGCTGCCCTGGAAGTATGGTTTTAAAAGTATTAAATCTATTGTCAAAATTACGTTTACAGATATGCAGCCAAAAACCACGTGGCAGAGTTTAGCACCCAATGAATATGGTTTTTACGCAAATGTTAATCCAGCAGTAGATCACCCGCGCTGGAGCCAAAAGCGAGAACGACGTCTACCTTCCTCTCTATTTTCGCCAAATTATATTGATACCATGCCTTTTAATGGGTATGTCGATGAGGTCGCGTCTCTCTATAAAGGAATGGATTTGAGAAAATACTTTTAAATTGAACGGGTACAGGTTTGGGAGTGTTGTGTGGGGTTAGCCATTAAGCTTGATAAAATAGCCGTATTTAGTTTGGCGCTTTTTCCAGCAGGGTATTTGGTTTGGTTGATTATTGGGCAGCAGTTAGGTCCTGATCCAGCTAAAGAGGTTGTCCTATTTTTAGCGACTTGGGCATTAAATTTTTTATGGATAACGTTGGCGCTGTCGCCTATTAAGCTAATACTCAAGAAGTCTTTTGTTATTCGCTATCGCCGTATGTTGGGGCTGTTCAGTTTGTTTTATGCAGTTTTGCATGTGTTGGCTTATCTAGCTTTTATGCTGGCGTGGCAATGGAATGATCTGTTGCAGGATTTAGTCAAACGTCCTTATATCGTTGTTGGCTTTATAGCTCTGGTGGGATTAATTGCTTTGGGGGTGACCTCTCCCAAAGTAATGGTTCGACGCTTGGGTAAATCCTGGAAAAAACTACATAACATTATTTACGTTATTGCTGTCTTGGTTATGGTTCACTTCTTTTGGCTTTCCAGAACAGATGTTGGAGAGCCCGTTATGTACTCATTCATTCTGGCGGGATTGCTTTTTGTTCGCTGGTTTTACTGGGGTAATAATTGGTTGTACCAACTCTTTTTTTCACCCTCCTCAAAAGCTAAATAAAAAGTCTCAAAAAAAGGTTGCATCTGTGAGGGAGGTCTTTATAATGCGCCCTCACTTCAGCGGTAACGGTTTTTAAGCCTCTGACGCAGCAAGTTAACGCCTTCATTTAAAGGTGGTTAGCGGTTGATACGCGTCAAACGTCGTTTAACAAGATGACGGAAATGGAGGGGTTGACAAAGTTACCCAGCGCGCTAGAATGCGCGGCCGCTGAGAGGCGAGTTGGGTGGTGTTTGAGCTTGAAAATAAAGTTTAAAACACGGCTTGACAAAACAAGGCGAGGCAGTAGAATAGCCGGCCTTGGTTGAGACCAGCGCTTAACCAAAGTTCTTTAACAAATGATCAAGTAATTCGTG
>NZ_JBOIUB010000010.1:0-216548 GCF_050749885.1 Zooshikella sp. RANM57
CGGGCACCTTCCTCACGGTGCCGAACAAAGTCACCAATATCCACAATAACAGCAGTACCTTCCGCCCCTATAACGCTGGGGTGGCGATTGGTGATGTGAGTCCGACGTTACCGGATATGCCACCGCCGCCGATTAAACCCGCGGGTGGCGGTTGTGGTGGTGCGGCCGTCATAATTGCTGTTGTTGCGATTGCAGCCACTATTTTTACGGCGGGGGCGGCAGGCGCTGCTATGGCTGCTGCGGGCAGCGCGGCTGCCACGGCTGGTGCAACCACACTTGGAACCATGTCTCTGGGGGCAAGTGTCTTGGCTGGCTCAGCAGGGCTTGGCTTTGCTGCAACTGCGACAGCCGCATTTGCGGGGGGCGTTGTTGGTTCACTGGCTGGGCAAATGGCTGGTGTTGCGATGGGAGTACAAGATGGTATCTCCTTTAAGCAAGCGCTTAAGAGCGGTGTCACTACGGCTATATCGGCAGGTGTAGGGCATGGGCTAGGTCAGTTGGCTAAGGCGAGTCCTGCTGTTGCAAATATTATTGGCACTTCAAAAGGGGTTAGTAACTGGCAGGCGGTTGCAAGAGCGGGAATCAGTAATCTTGCTGTACAAGGTGTTCAGCAGGCAATTGGCTACCAGAAGAAGTTTGATTGGCGCTCGACTGCTGCTTCTGTGATTTCAACGGGTATTAGCAGAAATATCAATGGTCAAAGTGAACTTAACCCAGATAGTGGTCAGTGGGAAATCGCACAGGAAGAAGCTACTCGAGCGGCGACGAGTGCGCTTGTAGAAGAAGCAGTTGCTTCTAAAATTTATGGCCGGAAGTTTGAGTTTGCCAATGTGTCTTCTAGCGCGATTACAGGTGCGATTAAAGGTCACTTTAGCACCAATTGGCAGTTTATGGAGCAGCGCCAAGGAAACTCTCGTATCCATCAGGAACAGGCTGTTAAGCATAAGCAGGCGAGTTTGGCTCAAAGCAGTGAAACTATTATTTCAGAGAGGAGGAAAGGATTTTTAGAAATAGAACAAAGACTAAATAAGTTTGATCCCTTACTTGAGAATATTGAAAGTACTGATAATTTTGAAAACTTAAGTTATTCAGAAAAAGCAGAAATCATAGGTGAAACTTTTCAAGAATACAGTCAAGATCTTTTATATATAGCTGATCGTCTTGAAAATGAGCAAGAGTTTCAAAATTTTGTTATTGATGATATGAAGCTAAATGGATATAACTCTATTTTTGCAAAAATTTCAAGATTGCAAGATTTAAAAGCTCTTTCATTGAATGAAAAGGACTTAGTTAAAAGTCTTGTTGGTTCTGTTAGATCTACAGCTGAATACGCAAATGATATTTCAGAAAGAGTACTTAATGTTGATAATCACTCTCAAGATAAAGTGGCTTCATTTTTTACCACTTTAACAACTGAAAAGCTAAATACTGTTGGTAGCACTTCTTTACTTGCTGATTTGGCTACAATTCCCCCCTATATAGGAAACGCGGTTGGTGCTGGGCAAACTGTTGCTCTTGATAAAGAAGAAATATTATTAAAGTCTTCGTATGCGCTGGGTTTAATTTCAACAGATCAAATGATTGAAAGGTATGGTGACTTAAAAACAACACAGTTTTTGAATACATTACCATTAGTTGGAGGACTTTTTGCTCTTACAATAAAGGCGCCTAAAGTTATTGGGAATGCTGTTGACGTAGTAAAAGATGTGAGCAAATCTTTAAGAAGTGCTGGTGGAATAAAAAAAGTACTTTCTACACGTGATGTTTTATGGGCGCACTTAGATAAAATAGATAGTAAAATTGATAGCTTTGTTGATTATATGTCCTCTAAGACATCAATGAGGAAAGAGTCATATAATCAAAGTAGGCTGATGCGAGCTGAGAGGCCTGTAAGTGGAAAAGGGTATTTAGGTGGAGAGAGAATCAAAAGACGAGAGCTGTATTTAATAAAAAAGGAACTTGAGAAGAATGGAGTTTCTTTAGTTAAAAATTCTGATGCTTATTTGGATGCTTTAGGTAGAAAAAGCGGTCAAAAGTATAGAGGAGGGTTTAGCCCATCAGAAAAAAAACTATATCTTAGAAGAGGTGCAACTAGATATGAAGTAACACATGAATTAAAGCATGCTAGAGATTTTATAGAGTTGGGCTATGAAAAATATATGAAACTTGGAGTATTTGAAAGAGAGCGGCGGGTTTATGAAAAAATAATTAATCAAAAGCATTTATTTAATGCTGATGAGATAAAGCATGCAACATGGTATATAAATGATCTTGCTCAAAAGCATCAGATAAAAGGGTGGAAGGTTATCAATGAATAATGAAAAAGCGATTGATCTTGCGGAACAAGCTCTTAAAGACTCAGGAGTTAAGGAGTTGCCAAAAGTACATGGTGTGCATTATAACAAAGAGGGAGAGCTTGGACAGTATACAGGGGACCGCTACCCCGAAAAGTGGACTGTATACTTTAAAATTGAAGGTCTTCCAGAAGGTTTCGATGATATTCTGAGTGTAATTGTCTACCCTGATGGAAAAACTGAGATTCCAGACATTTTATGAGTAGCAGCGAAAAAAAGAGGACAGCCAAGATTTGACTATGATCAAAAAATAGCCAGGTGTGTAGGTCTATACTTCTGGCTATAAAGTAGTCAGTTTTGAGTGGGAGTTTAAGGATGACACGGCCACGAAGTCAGTTAGTAAGTGTGGCGGATACTCCGTATTATCATTGTATATGTCGGTGTGTGCGTCGTGCTTTTTTGTGCGGCGATGACCGGGTAACGGGTCAAAACTTTGATCACCGAAAAGCTTGGTTGGTTGAACGACTCACCGAGCTGGTTAAGGTGTTTGCCATTGATATATGTGCCTATGCGGTGATGTCAAATCACTATCATTTAGTGGTTCGTATTAATAAGGAAAAGGCAGAACAATGGACGGATGATGAAGTCATTCGTCGTTGGCGGAAGTTATACCACGGACCACCCATGATTCAGCGTTTTTTAGCGGGAGCGACGCTGGATAAAGCTGAATTAAAAGTGGTTAATGATATTGTGCAGCAATGGCGGCAGCGGTTATCTGATTTATCCTGGTTTATGCGCTGTTTAAATGAACCTATTGCTCGATGGGCCAATGATGAAGATGGTTGTAAAGGTCGGTTTTGGGAAGGGCGCTTTAAAAGCCAAGCATTATTGGATGAAGCGGCATTAATAACCTGCATGAGTTATGTAGATTTAAACCCCGTGCGTGCGGGTATGGCAGAGACACCTGAAGCATCCGATTTTACTTCCATTCAAGCGAGGATGATGGCGTGGGTAAAACGACAACAAAAAAGGGAGCAGAAAAAAACGTTATCAAATAAACGTATTGTTAGGACCACTAAGCTGCCTAAACAAGCTGCTCCTGTTGTACCCTTATTGCGATTTTCCGGTCATGAAAAACAGCATAAAAAAACTACGATACCCTTTACATTAAAAGACTATTTGCAACTGGTGGACTGGTTAGGAAGAGCTATTCGAGATGATAAAAGAGGTGCTATCAGCGAGCTGCATCCCCCTATACTGGAACGTTTGAATATCAATAAAGATGAGTTGTTGGTTTATGTTAGTCGAAAAGAAAAAAGGTTTATTGATGTGATAGGAACAGAGAATAATTTTCAAAAAATAGCTGAGCAATGGCAACGTAAGTTTATTAAAGGAATAAGTTTGGCTAAGCAGCTATTTTCTGGACAAAGCATATATACATAAGCTGCAGTAGGTTGTTATAAGTTATAATGATGCTTTAGTTTAGTATCAGTCACTGAATAGTCGTTGAACAAGCAGCGAATTCATCCCTTATGTGTTTTGCCGCAGACAGTTTATTTCAAAAGCTGCGTTTCACATCCTCGATCAAGATCATTTGAGTTACTGATATTAGGTTGACTTTTAGTTATATAAATAGTGGGTGTTCTTTTATTATTTTCAATAAAAGAACTTTTCTTGCATTATTCTTCTTGATTTGAATGAATATTGGATATTCTTCAAGTATAATTCCTCAACTTTTAAATGATTTTATAGATCCATTGGCGGTTTAATGAGTCAGTGGTAGGGTATTATTGGTATGAAAAAAATTATTATTGCTGTTTTAGTCGGGCTATTTTCTACAATCACGCTTGCTGACAAAGTTTGGGATGGTACTGTTAAAGGCCAAATTGAGCAAATTGATGTGAGCAGTACAGACGATATGACTTTTAGGGTGATACTAAAAGGCGTTCCTTCTATGTGTAAAAATGATCATAGATTTGCTTACTTAAAAAAGACTGACAACAGTCCAATATATGATACTTATGTAAGCGCATTATTAGCTGCAAAGTTTGCTCAAGCTGAAGTGACAATTTATAGCTCAAAGGATGAAAATGGTTTTTGTCGTATTGGGTATATTGCAATCCGTTAATAAATGACGTGTATCAATTATATGGTTTATATTAATACTCTTTATTTTAGTAAAGGAATATATGGAGCGCTCGTGAGAAAATTAGTTTTAATGATTACTTTGTTTGCTATATCGTTATCTTTACAAGCAAACGATGTTACTGCAGAGAAAAAAATAGATCGTATCCAAGTTGGTATTAGCTCCCAAGGGGGAGAGGTGAATTATTATTTTTATAATGAAAATGGTTGGGGAGCTGAAGGCTGTCCACATGCAGTTTATGCCTTTATGAAAGAAAGTGATAAGGGAGCAAAAGCGATCTTGAGCCTTGCAATGTCAGCTAAAGCTTCAGGATCAAATGTGAAATTTTTAGGGACATGTGGTGATGATTCAGGTAATAAAGAATACCTGCGGGCAAGGTACATGTTTCAGTTCTGATATCAATTTATAATCAGAAGTAGATAGTTGTGAACTCTCAACACTCCTTGTTATAAATAAGGAGTGTTGAGTTTAAGTATGTTAAGACAAACAGAAATATTTACAGGGTCTTATAATCCTAAACTAGTTATCAGGGTCAAATTGTGTGACTAAGCAGTAACCTTGTCCATCTTCTCTTCCGGAAGTATATACGGTTCCAACTGTTTTTCCTGAAGCCCATGCTGCTATAACAACGGATGTCATTGCACTGTATTCTTGTTTTATTAGCATCCATCCATATGGCGAGCCTACACAGTTATCAGGTAGTCCTTTATCCATCATGATCATAATACCACCCGTTATCGCTGTAAGGTTCACAATTTTACCACTTTGATAATTAGGCTCAGAATTTGCCATTAATGAAATTGTACAAAGAAATAAAAATAAAAATAAAAATATTTTTTTCATTGTTTTTCCTTCAATTGTATTGGAAAAATAAATCACTGGTGCCTTGTGATTTATATAGTTTACTCACTTAATTACAGCATATTTGTAAATCATAAGGGGCATTATAAGTGGTATTTTCATTATGTCGAAGAAAAAATAGTTATCCACTAGCTACTTGTTGTTAAACGATAGTTGTTAGTGACAGCTAAGTTCTTGGCTATATTGCTATTTATGTATGGTATTCATTTTTGTTTGTTATGCTAAATTAGGTGATCATTATATATTGCTTATATAGAGTACTTCTTCTATGAGTGACATATATATTATAAAACTGTTTGAAAACAGCTTAGATACTCACTTCCCTACGTAAAATAGAAAGCACTCGTTTCCAAGCAAGAACAGCTAGACTCACTGGTTTGCTTTTGGCAACAATGGTACCTTTTAAGCGCATGATGGGGTATTCAGGGGATTTGTTTAGTGATGTTTGCAGTGGATAAATGCTGGTAACAGGGCTGTTTTGTTGTTGTTGATCTTGGTTTATAGGGATATCTCCTCCATATGTAGACTGAAGCAAAGGTTCATCTATGGCGAGTAAATTGACTGACCCTACTTCCATGACGGTTACTGGTAGTGGAGTTAATTCCGGGCTTTCTGGGTAGAAAGTGGCTGAAGTTGGTTGAAATAATTGTAAATCTTCTGCAGTGATAAAGGCATTGAGTTGACCATGGTTTTCACTGGATAAACGAGCATAAGGGTAGTTGTTATTTATCCACATCTTTTCTGTGAGTGCAGGATCTACCCATGATATTTTCCCTGAAAATGGCGCATGAACTGTCAGTAATGTTCTACTTTTGACTAATCCTGAAAGTTTGGTTTCTGCTTCGTATTTACGTCGGAGTAAGATTTCGTACTGAATAAGGTGTTCTTTTGAACCCATTATTAGACGAATTTGCTCATCAATAACCGCTAAAGTAACGCGAGTTGATTCAATATCCAAATTTAATTGGGTGTTAGTAAAACGAATTAAAATATCACCTTTTTGTACTTGTTTACCTTCGTAAATATTTATTTCACTGACCTGAGATGGCATAACAGGATATAGTTTGATTGACTCATGAGGAGTATAAACAGCAGGGTACTTGATAGACCATTGCTGTGGTATAGCGCATATTAGAAGGAGTATAGCGATACAGCTGCTGATACATAATTTACGATACATTGACGTAGTGGGTAATAAATGGGTAAACCACAGCTGTATTTCTTTAAAAATAGGCATAAGCAATAATTTAAAGGTTAAGACAATAAAAAGAATAATCCCTAGTGCTTTGAACACAAAGTTATAAACAACATAGATGATACCTAGAAAGTAAACCAAGCGTACAATCCAAGTAAGCCAGGCGTAGCTGATAAGAAATATTCTATGGGTATGGAAGTGATGTACATGTTCTGGATATTGGGCACCAAAAATTAAATGACGTAGTTGCCAACGAGCAAGTGCAAATGACTTGCTTTGCAGGTTATCAATATTAATAACATCTGCGAGAAAGTAATACCCATCAAACTTCAAGCATGGATTAAGGTTGACCAGAAGCGTCATGACAACGCTGGTTGTTATAATAAAGGTAAGGCAAGTCTGGAAAGGGCCAGTGGGTAAAAATGACCAGATAAATAATGCTAAACCTGCAATGATTAACTCTACCATGACGCCTGCACAGGAGATAGCCAGTCGGTGTTGTCGAGATGCAAGTGACCATGCTGTTGTTGTATCCGTAAAAAAACGAGGCCAGAAAACGATAAAGGCGATACCCATTGAGGTTACGGGCACCTGAAAACGAGTTGCCATTAATGCATGTCCAAGTTCGTGGCAAAACTTAAGAAAAATGAGACAAATACTGAGTAATAACCACCCTGATGGTTGATATAAATAGTTAAAGGCGTGTGTAAATTGATCCCATTGGTGGCTTACTAAGAATAAACCTAAACTGGTTAAAATGAGCCAGGTTCCTATGAAATATTTACTGAATATAAAACCAAAGTAGGGTAACCAAGCTTGTAAAGCATTTTGCGGTTGGAATAATGAAATGTTAAAGAAGCATAATTTTAGTAATGCATCATGCCATGTTAATTTTGGTTTTGATATTTTTTTAGCGTGCTTAATTAACTGATGTGTATTTAAAAATTGTTCTACTGTTGAAAGTTGCTGCTCATCAATGGTGAACCGTGCTAATTTTTTGAGCAATGTTTCTTTAGTTGGGGATGTACTCCATTGCGCTAAAATAGTAAATACCGTTTCATCTAAGCGAAAGTATTTGTGCTGTATGGGATCATATAATGTCCAACTGGGTAAGCCATGTGCGGTCATTGGGCCTGGTTGGATTTGTAATTCTTGGCGCAAAGCTGGTAGTTCACTCATAAACCTAACCATTGACGAGCTGCAGTAAGTGGACGGCGGAACAGATAATAAAAGAGTGTTACTTGTTCACCATACACTTTGGCAGTGCCTTGTAGGCCTATGCGAACTTGCTCATTTTTAAACTCATTATCGTTAAGGGTTAATTGTGCACGAAGTGGGTAATTTAAACCTATTTCTGGTTTTACATCAGGGAAATAGCTAATTGAGCTTAATTGTGCAGAAATGGGCGTTGTTGCTTCTGCATTGCGAAAGAAAAGTACTTCATTGCCTTTTTTTAACGGAGTAAAATTTTGTACGCCAAGTGATATAGAAAGTTCAGTGTCATTGGGATCACTTAAATACATAATCCTTTCACCCATACTGACAGGTTTACCAATCAATGCCTGGGTATCACTAAATAGTATGACCCCATTTTTCGGTGCTTTAACATGGATAAATGCCAGCTGCTCTTTGGCGAGGTTTAACTGGGCTTTGGCTAATTCATACTCTGCTTTCTGTTGAGCAAATGCCTGGTTATTATATTGTACAAGGGTATTTTGTAGCGCCGTTTTATAGCGTGACTCAGCAACTTGGAGTTGTTCCTGTTTTATTTGATAGTTGTTTTTCAATTCAACGGGTTCATATTGGTATAAAATATCACCTTGCTTAACCAGTTGATTTGGTTTGACTAACACTTTATTGATTATCCCTGTTAAGGGAGAAGTAATAGGGATTGGCGTTTGTGGAACAATCTCAGCAGGGGCTAATACAGATAAACGAATAGGCAACATCATGATTAATATGAGTGCTGTGCATATACTAAGATATTTTACAGTTCTTTTTTTGCTAGAGTTAGATGTTTTTAAACTGCCAAAATGGTGTTGCTCGACAAGAAAAAGATAATGGTAATTTAATAGTTGAATCATCTCTTCATCTGATCGATACCAGGGTGTATGCCGGCAATAAAGTAGCCCTCCAAAGTATTTCTTTCCTGTATTAAAAGGAGACCAATAAAACTGATTTAATCCTGATTTGTTAAATGTTGCTTGTAATGACTGATCTGAAATCTGGTTAATTGAATATGTTGAGTGTTTATTGCTTATTAATTTAGACTGTATTAATTTCCTTGCTGCATGAATGAGCGGTGCTTTTTGATTGATATGCTGGCTATGACTTACACTATATACGAAGACTTGCTTATTTTTATAACCAATAAATAATATAAGATCGTAGTTTAATAGCTGACTTGGCGGACAAGTAATTTGCGAGGCTATTGTTTCTTTGGAATGTTGTTCATAGAGTGTACTTATAAACTGGTGATAACAAGACAGTACAGGTAATGTTCTAGGATTATGACTATCTTTTAAGTGAGCATGTAATGACGCATTCATTGCTAAGGCTGTAATTGAGAGGTTGTCGTACTGGGTTTGTTGTTTAATATAATGATACCCGTCATACCCGGAGAGACAGGTTGTGATGGGGATAAATTGGTGAAGTCGGCATAAGCGCGAAAAGTATTACTGACGGTATCAATGACGGGAGCAAGTCGAGTAATTTTCAGTGGCGTGCTATTGGGTTGTCCATCAATAATAAAGTTAATCTTATCCCCAGGATGAGTAGCAAAATAATGCTGATAAGGTAGGATCATTTCAACAGATAAATTTTTATTATCAATAATCTCTATAACAGGATCTCCAACATTGATTGTCTGATAAAGTTGGGTAAATGTTTTTACAACAGTACCAGCATAAGGTGCTTTAATTTTACACCCTTCAACGGTAACTTTAGCTTGTGTTGCTTTGCTTTCTGCTACATCTCGTTCACTGCGAGCAAGCTCAACCTCGAGTTTGCCAATGGCGTTATACTGTTGTAGTGATTGATTATTAGTAAAGGTTTTTTGTTTAGCTCGCCATTCAGCATTAGCCCCTTTATGAGCCGCTTGATAATGGCGGCAGTCCAGTGCCATAAGTAAATCACCTTGTTTAAATGTTTGCCCGGCTTGAAGTGGTAATTGGGTTATTTGTCCTGCAACTAAAGCCGATAAAATAGAGCGCTGCTTAGCCTGGACTATGCCGCGCAGTGAACTATCAGCTGCATAATTAGTTGTAGTAAGTACACACATTAATAACGTAAATATTAATTTACCAATATGTGGGTTTAATATATTAACTTTCATTGCCATTTTTCGTTTTAACATCCTGACCGGTAACATTAAATCAGTAATAAATCTGTGAGATAAGCTGGTTGCTTTGCTTGTTAATACTGGCTTTGGTTAATTCTGGTGTGTTTTCAAGGGGTTCCATTCCTGCAGCAAGTAGTAATTGGCCATAAGCATACTGTACATCGGCATAACTCAGGTCACGTCTTAGTTGTCCAAGCAGGTAATTAAGCTCTGCACGGAGTACTTCATTTTCACCAATTTTAGTTTTTTGAGCGTTAGCTCGTAGGTGTTTTACAATGCGTAATTCAACATGATCGAATTGTTGTGCATTTTCAAACTCTTTTATGGATTGTTGATAACTCTGCCAAGACACATGAACTTGTGCCAGTACCGACATATGCATTGCTAGTCTTCTGACTTTACTTACTTCAACCGCGAGTTCTGCAGACTCTTTGCGTTTATTGCCAGCAAATAATCCCATCAGATTATAGCTTAAATCAAGACCAAGATTTCCCCAGTTTTGATTGACCAGAAAATCATTACTGTTGTAATAACCTCCTGCTCTCAGTTTGAGAGAAGGTAGTAATTCAAGTAAAGCGGCTTTTGCTTCATCGGCTGATATGCGCTCTTTATAGGCTTCTCCGATTAATTCCGGGCGGTAACGAATACCATGTTGTTCTAATTGTTCAATTGACATTGCCACGGCAGGGATAGAAAGCTCTTCAGGACTTGGTGCTTCTACACGAAATTTAGTGCTTGGCGAAACATTAATAAGTTTGGCCAGTTCAGCTTTTGCGTGAAGAATATTTTTTCTTAGAATATGTAATTCACGAATAATGGTTAATAAATCACGTTGGTAGACCAGTGTTTTATAAGGAGATTGCAAACGTTTTTTACGAATTTGCTCAGTGTTGTCGTAGGCTTTTTCTGCTCTTGCTAAAATAGGCTCTATATAATCCATAATACGCTGTTGGGCGACTGCACGCCAATAAGCCGCACGCACATCCAGCAATATTTGCTGAGACATTTTACGAATTTGCTCTTTGGCGAGTAAATAACGGTCAGCCTGTTGTTTGGCGCGAATGTAAGATAAACCAAAGTCCAATACGTTCCAGCTTAATTCCAGACTGGCTTCTCCTACATCACGTTGAGTGGATGTTGATGGCTCTAAAGTTTCCTGTCCAGTATCAATTGATCGACTAGATGATCCATCAATATTGGTGCGATGATTAAATCCAGCTTTGGTTAGTAAATCAGGTAGCATTTCGTATTTGGCTGCTTCCATTTCTTTGGAAGCAAGCATTCCTTCCATCATCGCAACACGTTTATCAAGGTTATACTTTAACGCTTGTTGAAAGGCATCTTCTAGCGTTAACACCCCATTAATTTTAATTTGTTGGATGGCGAGAGCATGTTGATCTTCTGTAATCCGTGCAGAGTGTTCCTGTTCGGTAAAGGGTACAGGTTGAATACTACAGCCTGCTATGGCAATAAATAAACTTGAAAGCTGTAAACGGACTATTTTCTTGTTTTTCAACATGCTGTTCCACTCCAGTTCATTGACCCTTGGTGGTGGGGTAAAGTGATAAATGATTTATTTTTTATCTTTAATAAAGCGTATTAAATTGTTTTATTAGTGCTCATAATACATCGTAACTAGCTTGTTTAACTGGTTATTAAAAGCGTTGTGATTAATAGGGAAGTCGACTGCTGCTTGTGCATTCGGCTTACAATTAACTGAGCTTGATTCTGTCGAAGAAACTGAACCCGTCGAACCATCGATGACAACATTTTGTTCAATGGTTTCACCATTCGCTAAATAAACTTCGAGATGAACTTTTGCGGTTTCACCACTAGAAAGGTTCAGGTTAAAAACACCACGCTGAGTATCCAATGAAAAATTTGCATGACTGGGTGCTTCCATAACACAACCACCGTAGCCTGTTACAGCTTGTCCATTAATTTGCACAGAATGGTCAATATAACCAGCCCAGCTGTCGTGTACTTTTTCCACTTCAACAAAAATTAGATCAAGAATATTAGCTTCGGGCTCGCCAAGTACTTTAGTGGTTATCGTATTAGCAATATCTCCACGGTCATAGTTGGTGAGACCAAATACCATATGTTGAATACGTTCAGAATCGTAATTGTGATGAGGTAATGGGTGGTATACCGCTTTTCCATCAATCGATACTGTCGTTGCTGGTTTTAATGATTCAGGTAATGGGCTGGATAATAAGCTGGGTGGTGTGAGTCCTGGCGATAATGTTGATGTAATTGGAGATGATGTCGGATGAGGTTGTAACCTGGGTTTAACTTCAGATTCTTCTCCACTGCTTTCACCATCAACACCTGGTGTTGTTGGATGAGTGGGTATTGTTGGTGTGGCTCCATTTATATCAATGCGAATTTCTGCAACATTACTGGTCCCACCATCTCCATCAGTAGCAACTACATGGATGATTCGAGTACCTACAGTGGGGTTATCTGGGTTTTGATTAACATAGGTAATTTGTTGGAGTAATGCTGAGACATTTGTTGGGTTCGCATTGCTATTAAAATTAAATTGTAGAGGCACGCCATTTGTACCGCCTGTAAAGGTTCCAATAGGGGTTCCTCCATAACTAACCGTTGAGCCACTTACTCCTATTTCACCAGGGCCATTACCTTGGTTATTCACTGTTACATCATCTTCTCCAGGTACTAATCCACTGACAAATGTTGCTGTCAGTGTACCTGTATTAAAATCAGTACTGGTTGGGTCAACAATAGTAGCGGGTGTACCACCATCTAAAGGAAATGTAGTTGGGTCACCAGGATTCACATTAATAACTTCAGTGAAATTATTAATAGTAGGGTTGATGTTGTTGACGGTAATGGTGACAGTTGAAGTGTTACTTGTTGTGCCTTGATTATCAATAACACTAATATCGATACTTCTTGTGCCAGCTGTTGGATCCGTTGTGTCTGTATTGGTGTACTGTAATTGTTGTGTAAGTGCTGTAACGGCAGCAGGGGTAGCATTTGCGTTAAATGTAATCACTAAAGGTGAATTATTTGTGCCACCGGTAAATGTGCCAATAATGGTACCGCCATAGGTGACATTACTACCTGAAATACCAATCTGACCTGGGTTGGTGCCTTGATTATTTATACTTAAAACATCTTCTGTACTGTCGCTACCTGCAGTAAAGGCTGCCGTGAGACTACCGGTATTAAAATTAGGGGCATCATCAGTCACAGAAGCAGCAGTGCCTTGATCAAGAAAAGTTGTATTTGAAATATTTGGAGTAATACTTTGGTTGTCGCCATCTAAATTACTAACGACAGGTGCTGCATTGGCCAGGTTTAGAGTGACAGTCGCAGTATTACTGGTACCACTATCCCCATCAGTTGCGGAGAAGGTAATGGTTCGTGTACCTAAGGTAGGGTTTCCAGGATCAGTATTAGTATACTGAATTTGTTGTAGTAAAGCAGAAACGGCCGTTGGTGTAGCATTAATGTTAAAATTAACAGTGAGCGGGGTGCCTCCGTTACCTCCAGCAAATGTACCAATGGTGGTGCCTTCGTAGGTTACATTAGCACCAGTAACACCAATTTGGCCTAAGCCAACACCTTGGTTATTAATCACTAATGTGTCTTCTGTTGGGTCTGAACCCGCAGTGAATTGGGTCACTAAACTGCCATTATTGAAGTCTGGGCTATCAGTATCAACAATGGTTGCTGCAGTTACTTGGTCAAGGGTTGTTGTTGCCGTTACAGTAGGGTTAATGGTTTGCGTATCGCCATCCAAATTGTTAAGAGAGGGTGCTGCATTGGCTAGGTTTAATGTGACAGTCGCAGTATTACTGGTACCGCCATCCCCATCCGTAGCCGAGAAGATAATGGTTCGTGAGCCTAAAGTAGGGCTACCAGGATCAGTATTGGTATACTGGATTTGTTGTAGTAAAGCAGAAACAGCTGTAGATGTGGCATTAACATTAAAATTAACAGTGAGTGGGGTGCCTCCATTACCTCCAGCAAATGTACCAATGGTGGTACCTTCATAGGTTACATTAGCGCCCGCAACACCAATTTGGCCTAAGCCAACACCTTGGTTGTTAATCACTAATGTATCTTCAGTCGGATCACTGCCTGCTGTGAACTGAACTGTTAATGCTCCATCTTGTAAGTTGGAACTGGTTGTATCTGTAAATGTTGCAGAGGTACCTTGATCAAGTGTGACAGTGGAACTTGCAAATGGGTTTAATGTTGTTGAATCACCATCTAAATTATTTATGGCTGGAGCAGTGTTGGCCTCAGTAAAAAGTGTGAAATAAAACCCGTTGTTTAGATACGGTACATCAAAAGTTACAGTAGATCCTCCAAATGAGGAGGGTGAAGTAAAGGCAAAAGAATTGGAAAAATCTCCATCATCAGTGTCAACAACCATTAAAAGGTCACTTGAGGATTTTCCTGTTAATCCAAGTGCGTTGAGGTCAAACGTAATCGTTGCATTACCGAAATCTTGGACTTCCTGAAGTTTCCACTCTGTAGCTAAGCGTTTAGAGAATCCTGAGTTTGCGGGCATTTCTGTTGAAATTTCACCTGATGCCCCATTACTACCCCACATTAAATAGTCACCATCATCAAGAGATGAAGTTACTTCTATAGTAACTGCACTACCTGAGTTAATTGATTTTGATTTTAATTGGTTGAGGTCACTCCCTGAATCAATAGCAACCCCTGCTACATTGTTATGGTATCCGGAGTTAGCTGTATAGTCCCACGCTGTTACTCCTGTAGATGTAACATAATCGCCTTCAGTGATACCTCCTTCATTATCGGTAGGATCAAGGGTAATCCCGTACTTTACAGCCAGATAAGTCTCAACTTTTTGCTTATCGGCTAAAGAAAGAGTGGTGTTATAAATAATAACTTCACTTAAATTCATTCCTGCATTCACAGTACCTAGTGCATCAGGATAAGAACCAATAGATAGATTACCTAATAGTGAGTTATCAGCAGCAGGAGCAGCTGCCGTAGTTCCGCTGCGTAAACCATCAACATAAAGGGAATTATTTGGAATATTCGCCACACCAGATACAATATGATAGGTGCTGGAAACCGTTGGACCAGAAATTTTCCCCCCTACATCATCTGAAAAATCAAAACGTGGATTATTGGGGCCAGTATATTCAATATTTATTCTATCTGTGCGGAGGACTCCATCATTATGCTCCCACTGAGCAACAACGCCAGGCGAAAAAACATTGACAACAGCAAACATGGTATTGTTGTTGTTAGAAATAATATCTGTTCCATTAAAATTTATTTTTGTTAGTTCATCATCAGTTCCATCAAAAAGTAGTGAAGGATTGAAGTTAACAGTGCTTAACTGGCGTTGAGGTTGTTGAGTGCCAGTTGCTTGGCTAACAGAGTTGTTACCACCGGCTGCACTTTGATCTGCCCAAGCTGATACAGATCCTCCTGATTCTGTAACGCCCGCATCGGCTTTTAACCATAGAGTTAGGTTGGCACTTGCCACATTGCCTGGTGTTGCAAGTGTTGTTGGGTAATTTAATTGAAATTGTGTGGATAAAGTGGGTGCAATTATAACGTTATTGGTCGAATACTCTAACTCCCAGTCACCTGCGAGGCTTGTTGAAGCTGTCAGGTCTGTTGAGGCGGCAATATCAAGTCCTGTTAAGTTGGCAAGGGTATCGAGCGCTATTTGGTCTTCGTAATTACTTGCAACATTACACCCATAAATAGCTAATACGGCATCATCGGCTGTCAGGTTGCGTATGTCTTTAAGTAAGTCTGTGTAATTATGATTGATAGCATCTAATGTAAGAGCGTTGTTGCCAATTAATAGCTCACCTGATTTACCATGGGAAAATAAAATTATTTCTTGAGGCTTTGTTTCACTGGATTGAAACTGTTTCAAAATGGCGTGTATTTGTTCCACACCATTTTGATGATTTGATAAACTAAACACTTGCGCTTCAGGAAACTCTGCTTTAATTAGCTCACTATTTTCAATACGACTATCAATGATGACTATGGTGCTAAGTGTTTCAGTTGAGTCTAATTCGGTTGGCTGAATAGGAGTTTCAAAATTATCCATATCTTGTTGTGTTTCAATAGCATCTACTGTTGCACCAAATGCTGCATCAAATAAAACACGATTTTCCAAAAGTTCAATACCCATAACAGGTACTGCAAGGGTATTTTTTTTGAACATAGCAAGTGCTCCAAAATACGAATACTACTTTAAATATGTACTATTAGATAGTTTGTAGAGAATGCGAAAAAAAGCCAATAAAAATATTATGGGTTTTGTCTTTAGTATAATGCATGTTGCACCTTTCGTGGTTTAATACTGATTGATGACTATAAAAAATAAAGTAACTAATCAAAAATTGATTATTGAATGAATAGGGAAATATATTAATTACTTTTTGCTTTGGATGGATTATAGGCACAATAATGCTTAATTCTATGATTGATTAAGTGGTCGTTACTTCTACAGTAGTTTGCTGTTGCTTTATATTTTTAGTCAGAAATATAAAAAAAGTATTAATAGGCTATATCGGATTCTTCTGGGGTGGATATTGTGTGGTCGATAATTAAGTCGTCAGTTGGGGCTGGTATGAATATTTGAAAATATGTTCCATTAACAGTAGTATAAGATAAGGTGCGTAAGTTATTCTATTTAATATATTCTTAAAGTTCAATTAGTTATGATAATAAATGCTTGCATATTCGTACTAAATAAATGCTGTTATTGTTGATTCATTCTTGATGAATGATTGTCTATGAAAGGGTAGCGTTTAGGAATTAAAGAAAAGCAGTTACATGACCTGCATTAAGCTGTGTAGTAGTAAATTTTTGGTTTTAAATATGGTAAGACCGTACAAATAATGTAATAGTAAAAAAACTGTAAATCACATGGTCATGTCTTTAACTCTAAAATAGACATTAAGATTGCCACTGGATAAGCAATAACAATAGGTTGATATGAGTGTTTGTACTAAAGGTAGATAAGCACCTTACCCTTCAAACGTTAAAACCACAAGATGCTAATCAATTTCATCGGTTGGCAGTTAAAAACCTACCAAGGCTCTTTTGGTGGCATGATATTCACCTAACTGAAGCTTTTATAAAGGGATTACTCAGCCGTGTAGCCGATAAAAGCTGGCGATATCATACCATTTGGTTAGGAGGTGTTTATTTTAACCGTCAACTTGTTGGATCTGTTAGTTTAAATACAATCAACTGGCAGCAAAGAGTAGCTACATTAGGTTATTGGCTGGATATCGATTTCACGGGGCAAGGGATTATTCATCGTTGTGCTGATAAATTAGTTCAATACTGTTTTTCGCAGCTAAAACTTCGCACTATTGAAATTCACTGTCATGCAGGTAATACAGCCAGCATTGCTGTTGCCAAGCGGTTAGGGTTTGAAATAAAACAAAAGCTCAGGCAAGCTGGTGTTGTGGATGGCAAGGTCGTTGATATTTATGTTTTTAGGAAAAGAGCTATTGATTAAAACAAAAGGGTGGGAATATGGACAGTGCACACTACTTAGAGCGGTTTGGATGTAAAAAGGAACAGCCTACACTCACTTACTTACGTAAGCTGCATCAGGCTCATCTACAGCAAGTGCCGTTTGAAAACTTAAGTGTTATTTATCGTCAACCAATAGAACTGAAACTGCCGTGGTTATACCAAAAAATAGTTTTTCAGCAACGAGGCGGTTTTTGTTTTGAGTTAAATGGTTTATTTGGTTGGTTACTAGGTGAGCTAGGTTATAGTGTCAATATGATTGCTGCTGAAGTTTATGATGAAAAGCAAAAAGAATTTACACCTCCCTTTGATCACCTTGCTTTGCTTGTTAATTTAGATCAGCCTTGGTTAGTTGATGTGGGTTTTGGTGATGGTTTTCGGTCACCACTGCCTTTGTTGGCAGGTAAGGAACACACCGATATCTCTGGACATTACCGGTTACAGAAAAAGGATGACTATTGGCAACTTGAAATATTCACCCAATTACAGTGGTTGCCTCAATATCGTTTTCAGGTTGTGCCTGTGGAACTGAGTGATTTTGCTGAACGTTGTCATTATCACCAATCTTCTTATGCTTCTAAGTTTAAACGAAACCTGCTGTGTTCACGTGCTTTAGTGGATGGGCGTGTGACATTGAATGATACGACCTTAATTAGCACTAATCGCCAGGGAACCAAGGTACAAACACCTGTAGAGCAATTAGGTGGTTTAGGTGCAGTTTTTAAAGAGTATTTTTTGCTTGGGGTGTTGCCTGAAAGCGCAATTGTGTCAGCGAGTTAGTGCGTAATCATTGTTCTAAAAACATACGTATAGCGAAGGATTTTTAGTGGGGCCAGTCTGATCTGTCAAGGCGATTAATAGAACTTGTTGAGCACCGCTACCCCAGGCGAGGTGTCGTTGATAGCTTCACGGCTGGGGTAAAATGCTAGGAAAGTAAAGATGCTAATTTTTGTTTACAAAGTTTGGATTTAGGATCTAGTTGCTTTGTTTTAACCCCTGAAATAAACAAGCCATCACCCAGGCAGGCCCAATTAATAAAAACTGTAGATCTTTAAAAAAAGAAGGTTTTTTGCCCTCAATTGCATGACCAATAAACTGAAGTATCCACATAAAGATAAAGAGTAGTAGGGCAACTAACCATAATGGCCATGGGCTATACAACGATAACCAGTAACATCCTAAAAGAATGGTTCCAGAAAAACATAGCATGATAATACTGAGCTGAATGGATAGCGTGCTATAGAAGGCAACGACGAGTAATACTGATAGCGTACCTATGTTAAGCCAAACAAAAGACGTGAAGATCTCAGGTAATGGGATTGACCATAATAAAGCAATCACAGTAGCATAAATGGTTGGAACTGCAATGAAGTGAATTTTTTTGTTTAAAGGGTGTTGGTGACTTGAGCTGTATTCTATAAACCATTGATCAAGTGTTTTTGCCATTGCTGCCTGCTCCTTGTTGTCTAATTAAGATAACCCGTTTGAACGTGTTTTGAGTTTTCTTTAATAGTCGTTTTATTGCGTTAACGGCCATGCTTGATGTCGTTGTTGGTTTATACTCGCTAATGAACTATTGTTTTTGAAAAAGAAACATCAATTATGGGAATAACGTGACATAGAAAAGTGACAGTATGCAGAAAGGATAAGGTTCAGTAGAAAATTACGACAATAGACTTGTGTTAGTTAAATATATCTGTACTATGATTACAGCAGTCTACATCAAATAAATCTATTACCATGGTTTATCGATTGCGCTTGACTTGCTCTTAATAGTGTTTCAGGGATTTAGTTAAGCCATGCATTGTCCTTTTTGTGGTGCAAAAGACACCAAAGTCATTGATTCTCGACTTGTCGCTGACGGTATACAGGTCAGGCGACGTCGTGAATGTCTTTCATGTACAGAGCGTTTCACGACCTATGAAACCGCTGAGTTAGTCATGCCTAGATTAATAAAGCAAGATGGCAGTCGTGAGCCTTTTGATGAAGATAAACTTCGTGCTGGTATACTGCGCTCATTGGAAAAGCGTCCAGTGAGCGTCGAAAAGATTGAGGACGCTATCAATCGAATAATGCATAACCTTCGTGCCTGTGGAGACCGGGAAGTAGAGTCACTCATTGTAGGTGAACTGGTTATGCGTGAATTACAAAAGCTGGATGAAGTGGCTTATATCCGCTTTGCATCTGTTTACCGGCGTTTCAAAGATCTTAATGAGTTTCGTGAAGAAATTGATCGGCTGGAAAAAGAGCCTCAGCACATCACTGATCGTTATAAATCTTCAGAACAATAAGTTATGCCGACAGTATCTGCCTTTGATCAAGCTATGATGGCGAAAGCCTTACAACTAGCGGCTAAAGGTACCTATTCTACACATCCCAATCCTCGTGTAGGCTGTGTCATTACGCTAAACGGCCAGATCATTGCGTCAGGTTGGCATAGACGAGCTGGAGAGCCCCATGCTGAAATTGACGCACTTTCTAGTCTTCCTGCAGGTCAAGCAAAAGACACGACTGTTTATGTCACCCTGGAGCCATGCAGCCATCATGGCCGAACACCACCTTGTAGTGATGCATTGATTACAGCGGGAGTAAAGCGAGTTGTTATCGCAATGGAAGATCCTAATCCATTAGTGGCTGGGAAAGGGATAAAATACTTACAAGCAGCAGGTATTGACGTCGTTTGTTGTGTGCTTGAAACGGAGGCAAAAGCCCTCAACCCTGGTTTTATTAAGCGCATGTGTGAAGGCTTGCCTTATGTTCGTTGCAAAGTAGCCATGAGCATGGATGGTGCAACAGCCATGGAAAATGGTGAAAGTCAGTGGATAACAAGCTCTGCGGCTAGAGTGGACGTGCATAAATATAGAGCTAAAAGTGCTGCTATCATCACTGGGATTGGTACTGTACTTGCTGATGATCCTTCACTTAATGTGCGTTTGACTCAAGCACAATTACCAGAAATTGCTGAGCAAAAAATACCTCCGATACGTGTACTTTTAGATAGCCATTTACAAATTCCCCTGACCGCAAAGCTTCTGCACACGAAAGGAAAAGTGATTATTGTGCATTCTACAGGGGCTGCGATTGACCAGCAGCGGTCACTGAAAGAAAAAGGGATTGAGTTATGGGAAGTAGAAAGTGATCGCGCTGGAAAGATAAATTTAACTGCCGTATTAAAAAAGCTAGCACGAGCGGAAGTGAACGACGTTTTGATTGAAGCAGGAGCAACATTAGCGGGTGCATTTTTAGCTGATCATTTAATTGATGAATTAATCATTTATACCGCGCCAGTTTTAATGGGGAGTCAAACACGACCGGCTTTTCTTACACCACAGTGGACATCAATGACAGATAAAGTCACATTAAAGATTGCTGATTGGCGGCAAGTGGGGGATGATTGGCGGTTGATTGCATATCCTGTTTACAATTAATCAGGAAATAACTTGGTTTGATAGGTGAAATGCAGGTATATGCTGATGGTGTTTTTGATACCACATTTATAAAGAATGTTTTTAGTGTGTGGCTCTGATAGGCAACTTTATGTTCACAGGTATTGTTCAGGCTGTTGGCCAAATCCTTTCAATACAACACCATGGTCAAGACATATCCCTTCATGTTGATGCGGGTGCTCTTGATATGAGTACGGTAGCTATCGGTGATAGTATTGCTACTAATGGTGTTTGTTTGACCGTAACAAAAATCGCTAAAAAAGGTTATTGGGCGGATGTGTCCAAAGAAACGTTGGACTGCACGACAGTAGCACACTGGCAGGTGGGCAATAAGGTTAATCTTGAACAAGCACTAATGCCAACATCTCATCTTGGTGGGCATATCGTTAGCGGGCATGTAGATGGTGTGGGTGTAGTGAATGAGCTGCATGCTGATGGGCGTTCTAGACGCTTAGGTATTGGTGCTCCTAGGGCATTGGCGAAATACATTGCTGCAAAGGGGTCGATTACAGTTGATGGAACCAGTTTAACGGTTAATCAAGTAAACGGCAGTTGGTTTGAACTTAATATTGTACCCCATACCATTAATCAGACCATTATTCAGCACTACCAAGTAGGATCTAAGGTGAATCTTGAAGTTGATATTTTAGCAAGACATCTTGAGCGTCTGCTTTTAGGTGACAAGGCTGCAGAGCCTGATACGTCTTCACCTTCAATCACTTCCGAGTTTTTAGCTGAACATGGTTTTTTAACACCAAGGAAGTAATAGTTATATACCTGTTAATTGGTTTAATGTGTGTTAACAATAAATTCAGATAGCAATATTTTGTAATGCCGCTGTGTTTTTCAGGAGTAACCATGAAATTAAATACCATCCCTGAACTCATTGACGATCTTCGGTCCGGAAAAATGATCATCCTGATGGATGATGAAGACCGGGAAAATGAAGGTGATTTAATCATGGCGGCAGAGCTGGTTACACCTGAAGCCATTAATTTTATGGTGACACATGCTCGAGGTTTAGTCTGCTTGCCAATGACTAATGAGCGATGTGATTACCTTGGTTTAACCCCGATGGTGCCATCGAATAAAACGCCTTTCGGAACGCATTTTACGGTGTCAATTGAAGCGGCAGAGGGGGTAACGACGGGTATTTCAGCCGCTGACCGGGCTAGAACAATCCAGGTGGCGGTAGATCCTAATGCCAAGCCAGAAGACATCGTTCAGCCAGGACATATTTTCCCATTACGCGCTCAACCTGGTGGCGTGCTTAGTCGTGCCGGTCATACGGAAGCAGGTTGTGATTTAGCGCGTTTGGCAGGATTAACCCCGGCAGCAGTGATTGTGGAAATTATGAACGAAGATGGTACTATGGCGCGTCGCCCTGACCTGGAGCTATTTGCAGAAAAGCACCAGCTGAAAATTGGTACTATCGCTGAGTTAATTCAGTACCGAATTTTACATGAAAAGACGGTTGTCGAAACACAACGACAATCGGTTCTCACTGAGTTTGGCGAGTTTGAGCTGGTGGTCTTTCATGACACGGTTCAAGAACAGACACATCTTGCTTTGGTTAAAGGTGATGTGCGTACAGATGAACCTGTTTTAGTGCGCGTCCATGTTGCAGATGCTTTTCGAGACTTATTAGGTGCTCAGAAATCAGAATCACCGCGCTGGACCTTTCAAAGAGCATTAAAGGTGGTTGCAGAAGAGGGAAGAGGTGTCGTTGTTTTGTTGGACTCAGAGCAAACCATTGATTTTGCTGGTAGTATGCAACGCTTCTTTTATCCTGACAAAAAAGGACCACGTAATCCTGCATATAATAGTAGTGGTGCTTATTTAACTGTAGGGACAGGCTCGCAGATTTTACGCTTATTAGGTGTCACAAAAATGCGCTTAATGAGTTCACCCATAAAATTTAGTGCAATTTCTGGGTTTGATCTGGAAATTGTGGAATATATCAGTTGCGCTCAGTAGCGTGCTGCATTATTGGTTAATGCTATACACGCGGTCTTTGTTAACGAGGAAACTATGTCAGACATAACAACCCTCGAAGGTGTATTAACACCAAACGATGGAAGATATGCGATTGTTGTAACCCGCTGGAATGCTTTTGTTGTAGAAAGTTTGTTACAAGGTGCATTGGATACTTTACTACGTCATGGCGTTGCGAAAGATCATATTACCGTTATTCGTTGTCCTGGTGCTTTTGAAATGCCTTTGGTAGTCAAGAAAGCAGCTAACTCTGGTAAATATGATGCCATAATTGCATTAGGTGCGGTTATTCGTGGTGGTACACCACACTTTGATTATGTTGCTGGAGAGTGTGCTAAAGGCTTGGGTGTAGTGTCTTTAGAAGCAGAACTTCCGGTGACATTTGGCGTGTTAACTGTTGATAGTATTGAACAAGCGATTGAACGGTCAGGAACCAAGGCGGGTAATAAAGGTGAAGAAGCCGCAATGACTGCATTCGAGATGGTTAGCTTACTTAATCAGCTGGGGTCTTAAGTGAACGATACAGTTTCCAATCCTAACAATGCAGCCAGACCAAAACCCTCTGAGCGAAGAAAGGCGCGTCAGTATGCACTACAGGCGTTGTATCAGTGGCATATGGCTGGAGCCAACTTGACGGATATTGATGCTCAGTTCCGTACTGACTACGACATGTCAAAAGTTGATCTGAGCTATTTCTCTGAGCTGTTACATGGGATACCACGTCATCTAAAAGCAATTCAGGATGGATTTGAACCCTTTTTGGATCGGAACTTCAATGAGTTGGATCCGATTGAGTTGACAACATTACGGATAGGGACGTTTGAATTACTGTATCGTTTAGATGTGCCTTGTAAAGTGGTTATTAACGAAGCCATTGAACTTGCGAAGCGCTATGGTGCAGTGGAAAGTCACCGCTATGTTAATGGTATTTTGGATAAGGTCGCTGCAAGAGCACGAATGGCAGAAATACGAGCGTTACGGGGCAAGTAACACGTGCTATCTGAGTTTGGTTTGATTGCTCGCTATTTTCAACAACCTGGCTTGGCAAGTGCTGGGCCATGGTCTCCCCAGCTAGGAATTGGTGATGACTGTGCTGTTATGTCAGTACCTGATGGCAGACAGCTTGCTGTTTCAATGGATACACTCGTTGCTGACGTTCATTTTCCTGCCGAAGCGGCACCTGAACTCATTGGTTATCGAGCACTTGCCGTAACAGTAAGTGATTTAGCCGCAATAGGGGCTGAGCCGGCGTGGTTTACCTTAGGTTTAACACTACCTGAAGCAAACCCAGAATGGCTGTTTGGCTTTGCTCAAGGTTTACAGCAATTGGCCCAGAAAGTAGGTATTTCTTTAGTGGGTGGGGATACTACGCGAGGTCCCTTAACCATTACATTACAAGTCCATGGTTTGGTGAAAACTGATAACTGGTTATCCCGACAGTGTGCAAAACCTGGTGATGATATTTGGGTTACAGGAACGCTAGGTGATGCTGCAGCTTGGTTGCCTTATCTTCAGCAAGGATTAGTTGAAAGTCCCACCGATGAATATTTAAAGACATTGTGGCGTCACTATTATCAGCCAGAACCAAGAGTGGCTGCGGCACAACAACTTGTAGCACTGGGCTGTCAGTGTGCAATTGATATTTCTGATGGACTGCTTGCTGACCTAGGCCATATCTTAACAATGAGTCAAGTAGGGGCGTTATTAGACCTCTCATCTTTACCTGCTTCTAATGCCTTACGACAAGTGCTGCCTGAATTAGAAACACGGCAACAGGTTATGTTGACGGGGGGGGATGACTATGAAATTTGTTTTACTGCACCTCCTCATATGGCAAAAGACATTATTGAAACGCTTTCGCCTTCTTGCCCTGTAACACGTATTGGTCAAATCAACCAAGTGCCAGGTGTTGCAACTACATCGGGCCAGCCTATCACTGACATCAAGGGTGGTTACCAGCATTTTTCTTAAGGTTGGGGAAATCATCAGTAAAAGTAATGGTTTTAAATCTGCATAAGGAGTTACAGAAAAATGAAGGTGGTTACTCCTGCAATATTGGGGCGTGATCCGAGAGTCTGGTTAGCATTTGGCCTGGGGAGTGGCTTATCACCTAAAGCACCTGGTACTGTCGGAACATTAGCTGCGTTGCCATTTTGGTTACTATTACATGAATTACCGTTAATAAGTTATGCCGTAGTCGTTTTGCTGGCAGCAGTATTAGGCATCTGGCTGTGTGGGTTTGCTTCTGCCAAGTTGGGTGTTCATGATCATCCTGGCATTGTATGGGATGAGTTTGTTGGATTATGGATAACGCTATTTGCTGTGCCCAGTCATTGGTATTGGGTTTTGATCGGCGTCATTATGTTTCGAATATTTGACATCATTAAGCCATGGCCTATTGGCTGGGTAGATAAACATGTACATGGTGGGTTAGGCATCATGCTGGATGATGTAATGGCTGGGATTATGGGGTTGTTTGCCACTCATTTATTGATTTTGCTTTTTGGATAGCAGTTTTTGCTGCCATCGTGCTGAGTAGTAACAGTCAACTATAATCAAAAAAGTAGTCCAGTTGGGAGTTGTTATGTTTGGTGTGTTGAGGTGGGTTTTCGGCAGTTTAGTGCTCTTTATTTGGCTTATAGCTGAGGCTTCTCCACATGTTCAGGTTATTGGATTGTTCAATAATGGCGCAGCTGTTGTAAATATTAATGGTCAGCGCCATTTGCTAAAGGTTGGAAAACCAGCCAAACAGGGTGTCAGGTTAATTTCTGCCGATGTAGCATCCGCAACCCTTGAAATTGACGGGGTTCAAAAAACATTTCCGTTATCGCGAGACTATTCAGAAGGATTTAGCGCGCCTGTTAAAAAGCGTGTCCCCATTCTTATGGATAACCGGGGAAGCTATTATACACATGGTGTAATTAATGGTATGCCTGTTCGTATGCTAGTGGATACTGGAGCAAGTTTAATTGCGATGAATTCAGAGCATGCAAGAAAACTGAATATTAACTACATAAGAGATGGCAAACTCGCTGCAGCGTCAACCGCTGGAGGGGCGGTAAGAACATTTAATGTTATGTTACGTAAAGTCGAGGTACAAGGTATTGTGCATTATAACCTTGAAGCAGCCATTATTGAGGGGAGTTCTCCACACGAAATTCTATTGGGAACAAACTTTTTAAATAAAGTGAAAATGACAAAGCAAGATGGCATTATGTACCTTGAGGAAAAATAAAGATGTCTCTTTATTTTGTTTCTTTCCTGCAGGTGTACACTGTTATTGTAGAGTATATTTGCATACCCAAGGGGTACTACTACAGAGCGGCATAATGCAGCCACTTCCTATGTTAAATTAAAGACTTACTTATTTTATTTTTAAGTTGTTGTAGCTTGCTGGTAGTAAGAATTAGTTAGGAGTCTTGTGTGACAGTATCATTTGTTGCTGCATCCCAATTACCCACACCATTTGGAACATTTACACTTCACGGTTTTGCGGATGAGCATACGGGAAAAGAGCATGTTGCTTTATCAATGGGGGATTTAGGCTCTGATGAGCCCGTTTTGATGAGAGTACACTCTGAGTGTCTTACAGGTGATGCGCTTTTTAGCTTACGATGTGACTGTGGTGCTCAGCTGCAAGCTGCCTTAAAAACAATTGCAGAAAATGGCAGGGGAGTGCTGCTTTATCTTCGACAGGAAGGTCGTGGTATTGGCTTACTAAACAAGATTAGGGCCTATGAGTTACAGGATGATGGTGCTGATACTGTAGAAGCTAATGAACGGTTAGGCTTTGCAGCGGATTTGCGTAAGTACGATATGTGTAAAGCAATGTTGAGTCATTTTGGTATTTCTCAGGTTCGCTTATTAACGAATAACCCTCGAAAAGTCCAAGCACTAGAACAGCAAGGGGTGGAAGTCGTTGAGCGGATTCCCTTACAAACAGGGCAAAATCCACATAATGAGCGGTACTTAGCTGTTAAAGCTGGAAAGTTAGGACATTTATTTCCTTAAAACATTTTTATGTTTTGTTTTGCCTGTTTCTAAAAGCTTTAGCTAATAGTGCTAGAGCTTTTTTTTTTGCAAGGATTTTCCTTTTATTATATTGTATATTTGCGAAATACGATTTAATATCTCTAAAGCGTATACCGCTGAACTGCAGTGAGATGAGTGAGTGCTTTTATTGTTTGAAAATTAAAAAAATCGAGACTTTTTAAAAAGGGATTAATATGACATCGTTTACGCCTATTTCATCTCTCATTGGGGGTGTTGCCATAGGATTATCTGCATTTTTGCTGCTTTGGTTAAGTGGACGTATAGCTGGAATTTCAGGCATTGTTAATGGTGCTGTGAAGTTTAAGGAGTCTGATTTAAGTTGGCGCTGGCTTTTTATTTTGGGGATTGTATTAGGCGCTTTTGTGGCATCAAAACTCGGTTTTTCTCTTCCTACTGATTTATCTTTGTCCTGGGTCGCAGTGCTAAGTGGAGGCTTTTTAGTGGGAGTAGGTACTCAGCTGGGATCTGGCTGTACGAGTGGCCATGGTATCTGTGGAATAGGTCGGGGATCTGTGCGATCAATAACAGCAACGTTGTTATTTATGGCAACAGCAGGCTTAGTTGTCTTTGTGACTCGGCATGTTTTGCTCTAATGAATGAGGGCCAGGCTGTGAATAAAATTATTGCACTATGTTGTGGTGTACTGTTTGGCATAGGTTTAACTGTTGCACAAATGGTTAATCCTCAAAAAGTATTAAACTTTCTAGATATTTCAGGTAATTGGGATCCTAGCCTCGCATTAGTGATGGCTGGAGCATTATTTATTTATGCCATAGGCTATTTACTGTGGATAAAACCTAAAAATAAGCCTCTTTTTGAAGAGCAGTTTTTTTTGCCTACAAAAAAAACAATTGATAAGTCGCTTGTTGTGGGTAGTATAATTTTTGGTATTGGTTGGGGACTTTCCGGAATTTGCCCAGGACCTGCTTTGGCAAATCTAAGTGGTGGTGATCTAAAAATTGTCGCATTTATTGGTGCTATGTTAGTGGGTATGAAATGCTCCCCATTATTGGCACAATTAACACGTAAATAATTGGTAAAGCAGTAATGCAAGATTATGCAAAATGGGAAAGTAGTGCAGACCGAGCAGTAAAAGTACTAAAAGCGATAGGGCACAAGCATCGTTTAATGATTTTATGTGCACTGCAGGAAAAAGAGCTTTCTGTTTCCCAGCTAAATACGCTATTTCCCATGCCTCAATCAACGTTATCTCAACATTTATCCTGGTTACGCCAAGAGTCGTTAGTCAAAACGCGTCGAGATGCACAAACTATTTATTACGCTTTAAATAGCTATGAAGTGACAGAAATCATTACTGTACTGCATAAGTTGTATTGCGACAAATAGAAGAGTAAAAGGTAGTCTTAAGTGAGGCTACCTTTTTTAAGTGTAATTATTTATGTACTAATACTCTGTGTGAGAAGGATGAAGGAGTATAAATTAATAGCTAAGCTGTGGAGCTATTACCTATCGATAATAATTTTAGTCTGGCTTCAACAGCACGAATAATGCCTTCTTTTGTTAATCCACATTCAGCTAACTGATATTTAGGCTTACCATGTTCAATGTAGCGATCAGGAATACCTAGATTGACGACGGGAATCGTAATATTTGCAGCTTGAAGAAATTCGTTAACAGCTGACCCTGCACCACCCATAATGGCACCTTCTTCAAGAGTTACTAGCAGCTGGTGGCTCTTGCTTAGTTCGCTGATAAGTAATTCATCCAGAGGTTTAATGAAGCGCATGTTAGCGACTGTTGCACCTAGTTTGGCAGCTGCGGCCTCAGCTTCAGAAAGTAAAGTGCCAAACGCGAGAATAGCAACTTTTTTTCCTTGCTTTGTTATTTCACCTTTACCAATGGGTAATGTCTCCAAAGACTGATCTATAGGAACGCCAGGCCCTGTTCCTCTGGGGTAACGAACAGCTGCTGGCCCCTTATGTTGGAACCCCGTGCTTAACATTTTACGTGTTTCGTCTTCATTAGCCGGTGCCATAATCACCATATTGGGAATACACCGCATAAAAGGAATGTCATAGCAGCCAGCATGAGTTGGTCCATCTTCCCCAACGAGTCCTGCTCTATCTATTGCAAACAATACGTTCAGATTTTGGATGGCTACATCATGTACTAGCTGGTCATATGCACGTTGTAAGAAAGTAGAGTAAATGGCAACGACTGGCTTTCCGCCTTCACAGGCAATACCTGCTGCAAGGGTTACTGCATGTTGCTCAGCAATACCGACGTCAAAGTAACGATCAGGAAATCGCTCTGCAAACTGAATGAGATCAGAGCCTTCTTTCATCGCAGGGGTGATACCAACCAGTTGGGAGTCCACTTCAGCCATATCACAAAGCCACTGCCCAAAAATATTTGAGAACTTAGGTTTTTTCACTGTAGGCTTAATAGGTTGAACGGGAGGCGATGGCTCTAACTTGGTAATTGCATGGTAACCAATAGGGTCTTCTTCTGCAGGAACAAATCCTTTACCCTTGGTGGTGACAACATGTAGAAACTGAGGGCCTTTAAGTTCCTTAATATTCTTTAAAGTATGAACCAACGCATCTAAATCATGGCCGTTGATAGGGCCAATATAGTTGAAACCTAATTCTTCAAATAGCGTACCAGGAACAACCATACCTTTAAAATGTTCTTCAGTTCGGCTGGCTAACTCCCATGCTTTTGGCATTTTTTTCAGGACTTTTTTACTACCTTCTCGCACAGAGTGGTACATTTTGCTGGCGAGGATTTTAGCAAAATAATTTGATAGCCCACCCACATTGTCAGAAATGGACATATCGTTGTCATTTAGAATAACCAACATATCGGCACCTACATCTGAAGCATGATTTAGCGCTTCAAATGCCATACCTGCAGTCATTGCCCCATCACCTATGATTGCGACTGTTTTGCGTTCTTGCTGTTGTAGATGGGCTCCGATTGCCATGCCTAAAGCAGCACTGATTGAGGTACTGGAGTGCCCAACCCCAAAGGTGTCATAGTCACTTTCTGTGCGTTTTGGAAAGCCAGCCATACCTCCTTGCTGGCGCAACGTGTGCATCGATTCCCTGCGTCCAGTAAGAATTTTATGAGGATAAGCTTGGTGACCCACATCCCACACTAAGCGATCATCGGGGGTATTAAAAACATAGTGAAGAGCAATAGTTAGCTCAATAACGCCTAAACCAGCACCAAAATGTCCACCTGTTTGCCCGACACAGAACAGTAAATATTGGCGTAACTCGTTTGCTAACTCTGGTAATTGAGCTTCTGGAAGTTGCTTAAGCTGCTCAGGTGAACTGATAGCATCTAACAGTGGTGTTTCAGGCTTGCTGCGAGGTATGTCGTGGAACATGGGCAATCACGAACTCAGTAAGTGCATAATCTTGTCATTTATTACGTATTCTTCAAGTTAAGCACTTGGGTTTAAGGGTATGTTTGACTGATGGTCATTTTGGCGGTTTAGTTTATGGTGGTTTTACCTTAAGCAATATACCTTTTCTGAATGCTTAATAAAACACTTAGCCACAATGTTGCGATATTAGTGACGTCGCTCAACAATAAACGAAGCAAGCTCACGTAAGGGCGCAGCATGCTCATCAAACATAGTCAGAGCTTTTATTGCTTCGTGGTAGAGATGATGTGCTTTTTGTCGGGCAATCTCCAAGCCCAATAAAGCGGGGTACGTTGGTTTATCTTTTGCCGCATCAGCCCCTTGTCTTTTACCTAATACACTTGTATCCATTTCTACATCCAAAATGTCATCCTTTACTTGAAAAGCAAGTCCAATATTATCTGCAAAATGTGTAAGTGCCTGATGTTGCTCAGCAGTGGCATTAGCTGCTATTGCCCCAAGTTGGACACTTGCTTGAATTAAGGCACCTGTCTTATGACGGTGCATTTGCTCTAATTCGGCGAGAGTCATTTGTTGGTCACCTACTGCAGCAAGGTCCAATGCTTGTCCTGCGACCATCCCATTTGCCCCTGCCGCAACCGCCAGCGTTTTCATTTGATTAAGTTGCTGTGCTGGCGAGAGATTCGCTGAGTCGCTGTACATTCCGGTAATCGTTTCAAAGGCTAAGCTTTGTAGGGCATCACCTGCTAAGATGGCTGTTGCCTCATTAAAGGCTTTATGGCAGGTCGGTTGTCCTCGGCGCAAGTCGTCATCGTCCATGGCAGGAAGATCATCATGCACCAGTGAATAAGCATGAATAAGTTCAACGGCACAGGCTGCAGGATCTGCAAATGCTATGTCACCACCACAAGCTTCAGTACTGGCATACACTAATATTGGACGAATCCGCTTTCCTCCGCCAAGTACTGCATAGCGCATCGCTTCTTGGAGTGTACCTGCAGGAGAAGCATGGCTAGCTAATAGCATGTCGAGTTGTTGCTCAATACGCTGCTGATAATGAATAATGAGATTACTTAGCGTCATTACTGCGCGTCATCTTCTTCCGCAAAGGGTTGAGTTGAGAGAGAGTTATTTTTTTCCACTAAAAGCTGAACTTTTTGCTCTGCTTCTTTTAATGCCTCTTGGCACTGTCGAGTGAGTTTGATGCCTTGCTCAAAGGTTTGCAAGGACTCCTCTAGTGATAGTTCACCAGACTCTAACTGTTCGACAAGTTTTTCCAGTGCCTGAAGAGATTGCTCAAAGTTAAGAGCTTGCTTTTTCCGGGGCATGATGGTCATCCTGTCGTATTCATCAAGCACGCAACAGTACCCGACAGTTTGATTTTGGTCAATGGACTCAAAGGGATGTATGACTCTGTTCTCAGCTGGGCAGGTATTGAAAATACCGTCTAGAATTACAAACACGGTCCAAGGCTAGCTCCTATCTGACCGCTGAGGACTTGGCTGCCTATCAGGATGTAGTATTTTTCTTTGAGAATAATCTTTTGGGGGAGCACTAAAGGATTGGACTTCCTTGTTCAATTAACTCTTGTTTTATTACTGTATTTCAACCTATGCAGCACTACCAAAATAAATTTGGCAATAGCATAGATATCATCATGATATATACAATTTTCATTAGGAGTAACCAGTGGATCTAGCGACCCTGGCAGGCTTACTTGGTGGCCTTGCTATTGTATTGGCAGCTATTTTACTGGGTGGGTCAGCTCTGGTTTTTATCAACGTACCGTCCATTCTCATAGTGATTATTGGTACGCTTTTTGTGGTACTCATGAAGTTTAACTTGAAGCAGTTCTTTGGCGCGATGGGTATTGCAGGGAAATCATTCAAGTTTACTCCTATCGATTTACCCTCACTGATTAATGAAATTATTGAGTTGGCTGACTTGGCTCGTAAGTCAGGCTTATTAGCGCTTGAGGAAAAAGAAGTTGGCCATCCGTTTCTCAAATATGGTTTGCAGTTATTGGTAGATGGCCATGACCCTGCAGTAGTAAAGCGACTGTTAACCCGTGATATGGCACTGGCAGTTACCCGACATGAGACGGGTGCAAAGATCTTTTCGGCAATGGGGGATGTTGCGCCTGCAATGGGAATGATTGGAACCCTTATTGGATTAGTACAGATGCTTTCCAATATGGATGATCCTAAATCAATTGGTCCGGCGATGGCGGTTGCGTTATTAACAACATTATATGGTGCCATGATAGCCAATATGATTGCTATCCCTATTGCAGATAAGCTAACCATTCGTAGGAATGAAGAGGCGTTAAGTAAAGCCCTAATCATAGATGCGCTGTTAGCGATTCAAGAGGGGCAAAATCCTCGTGTGATTGACTCTATGTTGCGCACTTATCTGCCTGGAGCACAACGTGTGCAAGAAGAAGGTGCAGAGGCATAGGATGAAACCGTGACTGATGATGAGGAAGAGTGTCAATGTCCTGATCCCCCTCCTGGGTTGCCTGGATGGCTAGCTACTTTCGCTGATTTAATGTCTCTGTTACTTTGTTTTTTTGTTCTGTTACTGACTTTTTCTGAAATCGATGCGATGAAGTACAAGCAGATTGCCGACACAATGAAAGAGGCATTTGGCGTTCAAAAGGTCATTAAGGAAAAAGATATTCCCAAAGGAACCAGTGTCATTATGCGTCACTTTAGCCCTGGAAAGCCTGAGCCAACACCGTTAAATATGGTTAGGCAATTTACAATGGACTTACCTAAGCCCAAGCTGGATGAGCAGTGTGAACCTGGTAAAGAAACGAAACAAGGTCGGAAGTTAACTACTGCGGGTCAGCAGCAAAAAGAGATATCAACACAAACAGAAGAAATGAGGAAGAAGAGTGAAGCTGTTGCGGAAAAACTGACTGCATCGTTAAAAGAAGAAGTAGACCAAGGCAGTATTGAGGTGGAGACAAGAGGGAGCAATATCGTTATTCGTATTCAGGAAAAAGGGTCATTTGGTTCTGGTGCGGCAAATTTAAGACCTAGCTTTATCCCTACGATGGAAAAAATTCGTAACCAGTTAGCATCAACAGAAGGGCTTATTTCTGTGGAGGGGCATACTGACTCTATTCCTATTGAAACGGCTGAGTTTCCTTCTAACTGGGCATTATCTTCAGCGCGTGCGGTGATGGTTGCTCATGAAATTCTTGCAGATGGCAGAATTCCCCCTAGCAGAATTGAAGTTAAAGGGTTTGCAGATACTCGTCCGTTGGTACCCAACAATACCCGTGAAAATAGAGCAAAAAACCGGCGTGTTGAGATTGTGGTGTATCCAGGTGTAGCTGCTAAACCTCCAGTATTATCAGAAAAGCTACCTGAGTTGGAGTCTGAATCTGAAGCACCCTCCACGCAGGATGATTTCCGGCTTCGACCTGAAGAGGTTTTTTGAGTAAGGATCAGCCTATTATGAGTGAGGATAGACGTCGCTATTTTCGAGTCACTGATCGAGTGGGATTCCGTTATCGTGTACTGAGTGAGGAAGAATGGCAAAGCTTTGTTGAAAATGGAAACGCTGAGAAACTACAGCAAAACCATGGGCTATTTAGTCATAATCTTGATCTTAAGTTAGGTCAGGCTATCTCCAGTCTAAGAAAAGTGTGTGAAGAAGCGGCAACTGTTGCTTGGTTACTGAATCAAAAAGTTGAGGAGCTGGTAGAACAGCTTCAAGCGCAAGGGGTTATTAGTAATTTTGCTATTCAGTCAGTCAATATAAGTGCTTGTGGTTTAGCGCTATATCATGAAGAAGGTATCCCTGTGGGCTCTAAGTTGTTGTTGGAAATTATGCTCAGGCCAGAAGAAAAGTATGTGACAACACTAGCTGAAGTAGTGATTTGCAGTTTTGATGCGCAGCATAATCGATATTTACTTAGGCTAACATTCTTTGATACTGATGAAGCTGGAAAGGAAGCCCTGATACAACATGTTGTGAGACGTCAAAGTGCTATTTTGCAAGAGCAAGGACGCACAGGGCTTGAAAAAGATTTATTTGATGTCGAAGGCAAAGAGGACGACGATATGCCATCCTCAGAACGTTAAGTTACTTCAATAATTACTACTCAATGAAATTCAGCTACTTATGGCTGTCATTCCAAACATCTTTATCCATGGTTTTATCTAGGAATGGGAATTTTTTCCGGTCAAAAACAGGCTCAATGCCCATTTTTACTTGCTCCCTAAAATCTTTAACCACTTTAAGTACAATGCCAGATAACAGTAGGAGAGTAACCAAGTTTACAAGAGCCATGGCACTCATTGACACATCTGCAAATGAGAACAGCACGGGTAGCTCTGCAACGGGACCTACAATAAGGATGATTAATACAAGTGCGCGGTAAACCATCAAAAGTGATTTGTCTTGCTTCATTAGCATCAAGTTTGTTTCACCATAGTAGTAGTTGGTGATGATTGATGTAAATGCGAAGAGTAAGATGGCTATTGCGACAAAAATAGGTCCAAAGTCACCAATATGGGTTTGCAAGGCAGACTGCGTTAATGTGATGCCTTCCATTTGAGAAGAAGGATCCAGTTGTCCTGAAAGCAGAATGATGAAAGCAGTAGCACTACAGATAATGATGGTATCTACAAATACCCCAACCATGGAAATCAGCCCCTGAGTTGCAGGGTGATGTGGATAGGGAGTAGCAGTTGCTGCAGCATTAGGAGCACTTCCTAAACCAGCCTCATTTGAGAACAGTCCACGCTGAACACCTTGTTGAATAGCTGATTTAACGGCATACCCCATTCCGCCACCAACGGCACTCTCTAAACCAAATGCATGGTTGATGATCATTGAAAAGACTTTGGGTAGCTCTGTGATATTAAATGCAACGACGCCTAATGCAACGACAATATAGGCTAGCGCCATAAAGGGCACAACGACTTCAGCAAAACGAGCAATAGAGCGAATACCGCCAAAGATAATCATGGATGCAATTACGGCGATGACAAGCCCCATGTATTTTTGATCGATATTAAAGGCTGTTTCAACAGCTTCTGCTATGGATTTTGACTGTATGGCATTGAAAGCAAAACCAAAAGTAATAACAAGGCAGATAGAGAAAATAATACTTAACCAGCGTTGACCAAGCCCTTTTTCAATATAGTAAGCCGGACCACCACGGTAGGTACCGTCATGATCATTTGTTTTATAAATTTGGGCTAATGTATTCTCAATACAGCTAGTGGCCATACCTAGTAAAGCAATTAACCACATCCAGAAGATAGCACCAGGTCCACCCACTGATAACGCTGCAGCTACACCTGCTAAATTACCAGTACCTACACGTGCCGCAAGGCTGGTGCAGAATGCCTGAAAAGATGAAATGTGGTCACGATCAACTTGGCGGCTTTTAACTAATGACTTAGCTGCATAGCCAAACAAACGAAACTGTATGAGCCCAGAGCGTAGTGTAAATAATATACCTGCGCCAATCAGCACATAGATCAGTATGTTGCCGGAAATAAAGCTATTTGCTGCATTAAGCAGCGATGTGATAGCAGTTGTATCCATAGAAATACCTTTGGTTGTTACTGTTATATTCTCGCCTTCTCATCAATGCTGAAAAATCAACCTGGCTGAAGCATAATGCTCAAAGTACTGATTTAAAGCAGTATTTGTACGTAGTGACAATGGAGTGAAAATGTGACTACAGAGGCTAGGTTGTTGATTTTTTGATAAATATTCAGGGAATTAGCTTGCCAGGAAATTTCTACAGATTGCTGTGGTTGTTCACACTTCCAGGCCTTATATTATGAAGCTTGAGGTAATAAGTGCGGTTGTACTGATTTCTCTTGTTGGCAAACTTAATAATGATGAAATTTTAATCATTCAATGAGTTTTGTCATATTTTTGTAACATAAAGCTCCTGTTTCTGTTGTGGCACAAATTTATTAAAATGAACTAATTGCGCGGCATTGTACTCTAGTAGCCTTAATGCAAAAAGCATAATGCTATAATCATTTTATATAATAATATGGAATAATAAAAAATATTATATGCACTTTGTGCAATTATTATCCTGCTGTAGCCAGGATTTCCGGCCTATTTTGAACAAATGGAGGTTATGTTCATAGTGGTATGTCGTTCTGGCAAGGCATGATATAAAGGAATAAAAGAAAAAATCATGCCTAATATAAGCAATGAATGAGCTGCTCACGCTTCATGTGTATGAATGAAAGGGAACACTTATGGGTCTAATACCTTAGCCGATAAGTCAGTAACGTTTTCAGGGCTTTATCGCTATACTTGTTTAACATTGGTAAAAATATGGTCTTTTTAGGGTATTTTTACCGTTAGTACGTTGTAGACGGAATGTCGTTATTGAAACGCTATCAAATATTTATTAGCTCCACATATCGTGATTTAGTTGAGGAACGCCAAGCACTGGTCAATGCTTTGCTCAGTTTGGGCTGTATCCCTGTGGGGCCTGAGTTTCTCCCTGGGTTTAGAAATCCAGATCAGGATAATTGGCCTCACGTCCGGCGGGCCATTGATCAGAGTGATTATGTAGTGTTGGTTTCTGGTGGCCGTTATGGTTCGCTAACACGAAGTGGTATTAGCTACCTTCACCGTGAATATACTTATGCACATACTTTGCGTAAGCCAATTTTGTGTTTTGTACGTGATTTAAAAGCACCATTAGCCGCAAATAAAAAAGAGGTGACTGCTGAAGGTGTTGCCCGTTTGCGGGTGTTTAGAGAGTCTTTGCAGAAGCATAATAATTACTCTTGGGATACATTGGAGACACTCGTTTCTCTTTTGAGGCAGCATTTGCCTACATTTATTGAGCAATTACCTGCGCCGGGGTGGATAAGGGCTGCAGATGCTGGAGATGGGCAAGCAGAGAAACAGCTAGATTTACGAAAACAACTGGCTGATTTACAAGAGGTGAAACACGCGCTTCAACATTTGTCACCTTCTCAATCAAATTCAATAAATGCTTTACAAGAGTTAGTGGAGCTCTCCTTTGCTTGTAATATTTATATTGAGGGGAACTGTAAGTTAATTACGTCTAAAGCTACGTTAATTTGGCAGGATGTTTTTAACGCATTTGCTATAGACTTGGATAGTAGTGCTTCAGAGGACAAGATAAAGCAGTCTCTCGCTCAGTTTTTAGCAGAGCGTTATACCCATCATATTCATGAAGCTTATGAGGATGCTCATGCCGTCAGTAGCTTTCAATTTACAGATACCTCATTGCGAATGATACGACTGCATTTACGGCGTATGGGGCTGATTCGAAAGGACACGCTTCATTCTAATCGAAGTAGAGCTGTCTGGCAGCTTACCCCATTAGGACGTAAAGTATTGGAGGATATTAGGCAACATACTGCAGTTAATAACTAACTATCTTGGGTAGACTTTAGTTTTAATACGCTAGCTGCAGTATGTTTTCATTAATGTACTTATCAGCAATTTTGATGAGTGCCGTCTCCTAAGCATGCTCCCCTCTAAGTTGTGCCACCTCTCGTTGTAATCTTTCGGCAGTCGCGTCTTCTGCTGAGATAGGTTGTCCTGTAATGAGTTTAATTTTAGACCAAAAGCGTCGTGGTCGTTTGGCCATGGCTGGACCACCATGGTGACTGAAAAAGCTTCCCCATAAACCTTGTAGAGCCATAGGAATGACGGGGACGGGGGTACGGCTAATGATTTTTTCGATACCTCGTTTAAAGGTATTGATTTCGCCGGTTTTGGTTAATTTACCCTCGGGGAAAATGCAAACCACATTACCTTGTTCAAGTTCTTCTGCAATTCGGTCAAATGCTTGATTAAATGTTTCTGGGTGCCTGGCTTTTGCTGTGATAGGAATTGCTTTTGCGACCCGGAAAATAAAGTTAAGTACAGGTAAGTCATAAATAGGTTTATCCATCACAAAGCGTATAGGACGACGACATGCGCCAGCAATCAGTAAGGCATCGACATAGCTGACATGGTTACAGACGATCACTGCAGCGCCTGTTTCAGGTATTCGGTCCAGATTGAGTGACTTAACACGATACATTGAGTGGCTTAACAGGTATATCAAAAAACGCACAGTAAACTCTGGCACGACAGAGAATACATAAATTGCCACTAACCCATTAGAGAGCGCCAAAATTAAGAAGAATTGTGGAATGCTGAGTTTAAGCAGGCCAATACTAACGATGGCGCAAATTCCACTGGTCAGCATAAATAAAGCATTTAGGATATTATTTGCGGCAATGACTCGAGCACGATAGGCTTCATCTGTTCTCGATTGGACCAAAGCATAAAGTGGAACAATAAATAATCCACCGAAGAAACCAATCAGTGCTAAATCAATCAGAATTCTCAGATTAGATGTGATGCTGAAAAAATTAATAATAGTGATTTCTTCTAAATTATGAGGAGGAAGTGCATGGCTCACCAAAAAGAGGTCAATACCAAATAATGTCAAACCAATACTGCCAATAGGCACAATACCTAATTCTATTTTATGCCCAGATAGTCGATCACAGCTAAGCGATCCTAAGCCAATACCAATAGAAAACGAGGCTAGTAAGCAGGTCCAAATATTGGGGTTACCATTGATAACATAGCTTGTAAAATTAGGCAGTTGAGTTAGGTAAGCTATACCTAAAAACCAAAACCAACTAATTGCTAGAATGGATAAATAAACGGCTCTTGTTTCTCTTGCATAGCGCAATGTTCGAAATGTTTGGGTAATTGGATTCCAGTTAACATGGAGGTTTGGTGCGCTTGATGGTGCGAGAGGTATTTGGCGACTACTTAAATAGCCAAATGTAGCAAAACCAATGATGCAGCAAGAAATCCATGTGGTGGAGGCGGGCAATTCTGTGAGTAATCCACCTAAAATTGTGCCTAGTAAAATAGCAACAAAAGTGCCTAATTCAACCCAGGCATTTCCAGCAACTAGTTCGGTTTCTTTCAAATGTTGAGGGATAATAGCGTACTTAACAGGTCCAAAAAAGCTTGACTGTGTTCCCATTAAAAAAAGTACCAATAGTAAACCAATAAGACTATTGAAGTAAAAGGCTAGAGCAGCGAGTGACATAATTATTATCTCGCTGAACTTAATAATTCTGATTAGTTTAGACTTTTCGTATTTATCTGCAAGTTGTCCTGCTGTTGCTGAAAAAATAAATAGCGGCAAAATAAATAGAACCGCTGCCAGATTTATCAAAATATCTTTATTATCTGCGAAAGGAAGGCTGCTTTCGAAACGGGTTAACTGAAATCCAATTAACAGAGCAAGTGAGTTTCGAAAGACATTATCATTAAACGCCCCTAGAAACTGTGTAATAAAAAAGGGTAAAAAACGTTTACTTTTTATAAGGGGGGCTTGTTTCGCAGATGGAGAGCTCATAGCTTATGCTCCTGACCAGCTAAATACCAGTTGATGTACAAGGCTAGGTAATAGGGTTTCTATCTCAGTAATACCTTCAATAAATAACTTATTATTAAGGGCAAGTGTTGTCATCCCATGTACTCCACTCCATAAAATACGCGCATTTTTTTGAATTGTTTGTTGAGGTGTGTTGGGGTGTAAACGCGTCAGCTCGTTTTCTAATAAATGAAAGATTTGGTCAATATTGGCTTGTTGCCACTGAGGTATTGGTTCATTTTCAGGTAACCTAAGCGAAAATACCAGATTCCAGTGATTGGGTTCTTGAAGTGCAAACTGGTGATAGCTTAAAGCCATGAGGGTTAGATTGTGTTCCGGTGTATTGGAATCTGTTATGCCTCTCTGGCAATGTAAGTACATGCGATCCATCGTTCTTGCGTTGACATGCAATAGCATATCCGCCTGATGTTTAAAAACCGTGTAAAGGGTTCCCACCGTATACCCAATGGCTTTAGCCACCATGCGGGTACTGATTGCTTCATGACTGTATTGATGAAGCATTGTTTCCACAGCCTGAATAGCAAGTTGCTGGATTTCTTCTTTGGTATGTTGATTGCGTCGCGCCATATTAAACAGTGTTCAATTTAAGGTTAATAATTGTAATTAAACAGTGTTCAGTATGATAGCATGTTTTAAACAATGTTCAATTAAAATTTTTCAGCCTACTGAGTGCTACACTAACAAAGTCTGTTGTACATCCGTCAAGCCCTCAATATAGGGCAGAGTGAGTAAAGCTATTCTATAAGAACCTTGAAAGAAACAGAGTAATTCAATTGCACTAAAGTGCTAATGAGTGAGTCTGTTATTGGACGGGGTTGATAGCTTAGATTGAGAAAACGACGAAACAGTCGAGTTAATAAAAGATATGTTGATGTAAAAATAGTCACTTAATGACTTATATTTTGGGGTAGCGACCCGCTTAACAGAATAAGGACATTATGTTTATTCTAGGATTGATTATTGGGGTGCTTGTAACTTGGTTAGTCATGTCGGGGATGGCTGACTTGATCATAAGCGTATGCCGTGGCTCGATCAATGACCAGCGTGTAAATGGTGAATACTTTACTCCTGAACAATGGCTACTAAATACATCATCTGCTCCCTTGTTCACTTGGTGTAATTTTGGGTATTGGCGGAATGTCAGTAACTACGTACAGGCGTGTATGAACCTTGCTGGACTTGTGGCAGATGAAGTTCATCTAGTTCCTAAAGATAATCTATTTGATGCTGGTTTTCGCTCTCCTGACCAATTATTGGTATGGGCTGATCTTTATCAGGTTGACACGATTAAAGCCTGTGGTCTTAACATTTGGCGTTTACAATTAGCGCGGGAACGTTGTCAGGCTTATCCACAAGTTGAGTTGTTGTCAGGTAATCACAAGCAGCTTGCACAACAAGAAGACAAAAGTATTGATAAAGTAATCGCTTTAGACTGTGTTTATTTTTTTTCAGATAAACAAGTCTTTTTTGATAACGCAAGCCGTGTTTTGCAACCTAGAGGTTTACTGGGTATTACGGATATTTTGCTCACACAGCCCTTGAGTGTACCTTGGCAAGCTTGGCTATTTAGACGATTTCTAGCGATTTGTAGAATTCCTGAAGAAAATATTGTGCCTGAAGCTATCTACAAGCAGAGGCTTGATCAAGCGGGCTTTAAGATCGTCAACTGTAGAGATATCACTGTGGATGTTTTAGGAGGATTTTGCGATTGGGTTCAACAACAAACAAATACATTAAAAGCCTCTATTGCAATAGACGTCAGACTGCGTCTAAAAATTTTGGAGAGGGTTTTGCGTTGGTTAATACAAAATAATATTGTGCAGTATGTGTTAATAGCCGCTGAGTTAAAAGCGACTGAGGCAGAGCATGATACCGAGCAAGAAGAGGAAGTGGCAGATACAACAGCCACAGAAGAAGATGAAGTATGATATATGTCCTAATGAAGGGTTTTATTTTTTAATAATAGGTTTAGCCAATTGCAAAGGTATTGATTGCCATAAGCGGTATTCTTAGTAATCGAGGAGCATCAGTATCAACCTGACTTAAATAGTGGACCTGGTTTAGGTGAAGATAATGTGGGGCAATATGATGTTGGCGTTGGTAGCTTGCTGAAGCTTTAACTGATTTAAAAAACTCTTCAGTGGTATCTGCTTTGCCACTTAAGTCAAGCGTAACATGATTTAGAAAATTATTTTCTAACTCTTTTAAATAATCCTGAAAACTAATGGCTTGCCCTTTGACCAATAGTCCATTAATACTGACGGTCATATTGAGACGCATGTCTTTTTGAATAAAGTTATCAACAATTTGCAGTAATAATGGATCTGCTTGAATGGTGGGTTGTAATTCCATCTTGGCTTGCTCCTTGAGTGCTCCATTTTGTCGCAATTTAAAGTATGGGTATTATACCCTTAACCCTCAATTTGAAATCTGCGCTATGATTAATCCTAACAAATAATATGAAAATAAATAAAGAGCAGGGTGTTTGTTTTATCTAGGGTTAAGTGTATATATTTGCTTTAATGCTATTTTGAACGTGGTATCCAAATAAGCATTTTTATTTGGATACCACTTATATTATCAGGTATGAGCAGTCAGTATATTGTCAGTATTGAGTCTGTTGTAGATATTCGTCAATGTATCATGAGCTGACGACTCATCGGACATATGACTCATTGATTGCACTAACTGTTCTAACTGTCTAGAACCTAACGTGTTACCATTTTGAGTGGTGATTGTAATGTGTTGGTTATCTTCATTATCTGCCCAGTCTTTAACAATGAGTGTCTGTTGCTTACTTTGGTTCAACAACACTAAATCATCATTTACTAAGTAGCCCTCCAGCTGATCCTGTTGGAGTGAATGCCATGCAACAGTGTCTTGCTGATGGTCAGTTGCCAAGTTATCAATTACAACAACCGTACTTTGGTCATTCAGTTCAACAGTATCTCGGCCATTGCCCAGTGTTAAATGTGTGAGCTGCTGGTCAACAATAACTCGGTCATTTCCATCACCTAAGGTAATAAAAATTTGATCAGCTAATGTACCCATAGAGCTTGAGAAAGTTTGATGATTATCATTCCACTTCAGTTGTTGTGTGGTCAGATCCACTGCATAGTCAACGTTAGCCGTATGTAGCTGCAAATAGTTTAGCTGTAATGTACCCTCATTATTAATTTGAAAGTAGTGGCTACCAAAGGATGCCTGCTTTGAATCGGTAACTTTAACGACAAGATGTTGATTTTCACCATTTAAACGCCACTCTCGCAAAAGAACCTGTGTGTTCTGGTACTGCAGCTTTAAGTGCTTATTGGTCAATGAGGTACTTAAAGCTTGAGAACCGCTGGTTAATTCAAGTATGTCTGTAAGCCCATCATCCGCTTTATTATTGATAAAAACCTGCTGTTGGTTGCCATCGACTTGATATAAGTCGCGACCATTACCACCAATCAGCCGACCACCCTGTTCACCCGCATTTAATATGTCATCACCGGCGCCACCAAATATTCGGTCAAAACCTGATCCACCCATTAACCAGTTATCTTGTTCATTTCCGCGAATTTCATCATCAGCTTTACTACCTTGAACTAAACTGATGTGATTGCTTAGTAAGCTGGTTACCTGGGTTCCTGAATTAAGTTGTTGTTCCACCAGTCCTGTGCGTAAATTAACGCTATATCCTTTTAATTCCTGGTGATCACTGAGTTGAACTTGGTTAATGGTCAGTGGTTCATTTGTCTCCAATGCTGAAAAATAATAATGATTACCTTGTAAGTCCATTAGAGATAAATGTTGCCAGGCGCGTCCTTCATAATAATTTTCAACAGTAGCTATTGCTTGGTATTGAGTTGTATCTTCCAGTTGAGCTTTTATTGGCGACAATTGAGGATGCAGACCTGCAATGACTGCAGGATGTTCAATTGCTTGCTCAATGGATGTTAACAGTTGCTGATTGATATTCATTGCAGGGAAACGTTGTGTGAGTAATTTTTGCCACTCAGTAAAATAGTCAGTTTGCTCACTATTTTGATTTTTGACTCGCTGTAACTGTTGCCATAATTGTTGCCAACGTAAGGACTGTTGTTGGGCTTGGATTACTAAGTTTTTATCGTGTTGTACAAGCTCTAGGTTATAAATATTGGTAATTAGAAAGTCTTCTGCAGGGTTGGCAGGTAATGAGGTATTAGGATTTTTGATTTGTCGATCAGCATGCCAGCGAGACTGCGTAGCAAGGGTATCTAATGATTCATCATCAAGATAGGAAATACCTTGTTCTCTAAGTCGCATCCCAGATGCATAATAATCATCGTATAATTCCTGCCAATTTTTTTGGTAGTGGTTATCGTAATTATTGATGAGGTTGCTATGTTCAATGCTATCAAAGTCATCTGCTTGAATTAAATAAGAATCATGGCCTTGACCACCATTAAGTTGATTAGTGCCTTTGCCGCCAGCCAGAGTGTCATCACCCGCCATACCTTCTAATTTATCGTCACCTTCAAAGCCCGTCAGTGCATTATTTAAGTTATTGCCTTTTATTTGATCATTTTTCTCTGAGCCCAGTACATGTTCAATTTGACTCACTAAAAAGTTATAGGTGGCCGGGGTATCACCACTGCCTTTTACTAAATCAATAGTGACACCATGATTGTAGCGGGATGGTCGATGACTAAAATAACTGCGAAAAGAAATGGTATCTTCACCATCACCTCCATAAAATGTTGATTGTCCATTATCAGCATTACCCTCACCATGACGCCATCCATTAAACTCAAACAAATCACTTTGGTTGCCACCGGTTAAATGCTTTCTACCCCAGCCATTTATTTGAAAGATATTTTTACGGTTTAAATCGCCGTTTGCAGCATCGTAGCCTTTTCCTAGCATAAACAAAGTCGTACCATTGCTGGTCAAGTTTGGTTTTTCCATGACTAATGCAGGTTTAGGATCATGACCAAACACAAGTCCTTCATTATTGTTAGGTACGTGTCGTAAATATTCCTGATATTCTGCATTTGATAAATTATGGTAGTCATGACGATCAGCTTGAGTCATGTACTTACCATAACTGGTTTCGACATGCCCCTCGCTATAGACCAGCTTATCAATACCTGAACGACTTAATTGCTCAAATTGTTTAGCCATTTGATCCTGATAGGCTTTGAAAACCTGATTACGAACAGCTTTATTTTGAATATCTTCAGGTACTGGAAAACCAAAGAATATTGCTGCACCCGCTCGCCATAAGTCACCCTCGCTAATACCCGCTTCGCGAAGTTGTTGGGTTACGCGAACCGCATTATATATCCCTTGAGCGATACCAATTGCCAATCCTATCGCTGCACCAATAGGCCCAGCGGCTGCCGTGACTAACGAAGCTAAGCCTGTAGCTATTGCGACTAAACTACTGGCGATGGCTAATGAGCCATTAACAATAGCATCTACTCTGGCTTGACCTGTGGTTCGACTGGCTTCATTAAATGAATCAACAGCACTCCACGCTGATAGGCCTGCACCAACAAAGCTGGTAAATGCGCCCGCTTTACCCGCTGAACTGGCCAGTCGTTGCGATAAATGCTGCATATGTCGACTATTGGCAATCAAATCTAGGGATAGGTCTAATGTATCAAACCCTGTGGCAAGTCCTCCCTTAACCGCATTTTTGACATCACCACGATTAATTGCATCTTGAATTTGGTAAATTGCACCTGGCAACTGTGCTAGCTGTAAGCCCATATTGAACTTGCCAATAGTGCGAGCGCTTTTCATCAGTTTCTGATGGGAAGGCGTATCAGGATCAGTGCGTGTTTGTTGTAGTGATTCCGTTAAATCTGATAGTAGCTTAGGATCTGCAATGTGGCGTTTATTGTTTAACTTATTTACAGCATGGGTTAAATTGGTTGCTGTTAATTCATTTAAATCGCCTGATAGCTGGTAGCCAGTAAGTACTCCATTTTGGTAATTGAACGCCACTTTACCTAACTGGCGTTTAATTCCAAATGATGCTGTGCTTTTGTATTTGGCGCCGACAAACACATCAAAGGATGTTTCATTTTGTGTTGTCGCAGCAACTTCCATTGATTGTATGCGATAATTACTTTCCTGACTGATTATTGTTGTTAACTCATCTCCAAAGTTTTCACTCATGTGTGACTCATTATTAAGTAATAAGTCTTGAAGTTTGAGTCTGGCCTCATCTGTTAAACTTAATTTAATTTTTAACTCGGTTCCTTCTGAAGCTTGCAGGGCTGCTACAATAACGCGAAATTTAGCATCATCGTTTATTAATTGCTGCAAGTTATGCACATGGCTTTCGCTGTTTGGGAAAAGCTGGCGCCAAAAGGTAGGTTGGTCAATACGATTTAAATTAGAATATGTTTTGCTATAGCTGACTTTACTCAGTTGGCTGTAGCCTTTTTCTGCAAGAGATTGTTGCTGAATTAACAAATTAAGCTCATTAAGCTGGCTACGGAATTCAGTAGATATATTATCAGATTCAAGAAGTTGGTTTATATTTTGTTGTAGTTTAGGAATGAGAATACTTACTTCATCATTAGAGTAAATATTTTCGAGTAAAATTAAATGATTTTTCAGAGAATTATTGAGCTGGTTACGATGGTGGGTAAGTAAGTTAGTTGCTGTTACTGACCACTTTTCTATTTCGACTGAATCGGCTTTAACAAAGCTCCAGTCGTATTTTTTGCCACTTTTATTATCAATCCCCGCTTCAAGGGCAATGTCTGTTTTAGACATGCCACCACCACCAACAGGATCGGGTTCTGGACCACCGCGAATAACAGTGCCAATACCTACTTCAGCTTTCGCCTTATTAGCAATATTTAAGCTGTTGTTGGAATGGCTATGACTATTTTCTCCAGTTGACGTTGTCGTGCTTGACCATTCCTTAGTAGCGGATAATACGTTAACCATAATTCGAGCACGACCCCGAAAGCGCAACATTTGGCTTATACTGTCAACAGGCAGTAAAGACTTATTATCAACATTCAAGTCAGTACCTGCACCAATATCAGCATCAAAAGCCAGTTTTCGACCTCGCTTAAATTCAACTTTTTGAGCAAAAGTCATTAAATCTAGGGGGTTGGCATCTTTTTGGGTCAGTAGTTTATAGAATTGATCAAACTCTTTTTCTGTTAGCTCAAGGTTTGTTTCATTATTAAACTTTGCCCTGAATAGGAATTTGCCATAAACGCCTGGTAATTTTAATTTGGTTTGCCAATCGCTACCTTCTGTAGCAGTGCTATCATTCGCTTCTCCATTAAGCTCATGGGACATCCCTCGGGTGTAGCCTAAAAAGAGAGGGATTGTGCCATCTCGACCTACAATAACATTGTAACCGTCATCGCTGCGAGAAATAATCAGCTGATAGCTACGGTCCATGCCAGAGGACATCACAGGGATAGGGTCAAGGTAATCAGGCACTCCTTTAACAACCAATCGTGTACCTAACCCGAATCCATAATCACGTGTTAAGGATACAGACTCCCCTGAAGAAAGTTCTTTAACAATTTTATGTAGTTTTTCAATGGTATTTTTACTATCGGTCGTTTCCAGGGATGTTCCTGCTGCGACATTAACAGCATGGTGAGATTTATTAAGCACCTTGCTGAAATATTTAAAGCTGTCATAGGCGGCTTCAAGGCGATCAAAGTTAGAAAAACCTAAATCGGCAACTTTTTTAATTGGATTATTTGTATAGTTGTCTTTTATTGATTCTAGTCGAGATGAAAAATCTGCAGTGCTGATTTTTCTTAGTTGGACATCCCGAAGCAATGCAATGACTTGTTGGTGAGTACTTAAATCGAGAGAAATATCTGCATTGATCAGGCCTACGTTGTCATACTGATCCCTCCGCATAAAATTATTTTTTGCAGAGGGTGTTTTTAAAAAAGTTTCCTTTTCGACTAATAACTGAGCAATACGCTTAACATCTGTTATTGAGTTATCAGAGTCTTGGTCTGTAAAAGTTGACCAATAATTATTCCAAAGGTGAGTTAGGTTTTCAGATGTAACGTTGGGGTTTAATGCGGCAGTAATATGAGCAGTTTTATTAGCTTTGTAGTTTGAATTTAGGGTTCCTGCTTCTGTTAAAATACCCAGTTTTTTTTCTAAACGAGTCAGTTGTTGCTCTGAGTGTTGGTATAACGAACTTAGGAAGTCTTTAGCTTCAGCAACGTGTGTATCGTTGAGGCGATGATTATTTGGGCGGTCATCACTACTGAGCTGGTTCAATAGCGTATTAATATTAACATTTATCGTACTATGAGATTTGTTGGCCAGGTTTGCATAAAGCGTCTTAGTCGCTAGGTAAAGGTTTGTTAGCCCTTTTCGTCCTGTGAGTTTGTGTTGTAGAAAATAGGAGAGTGTTTTTATGGGGCGAGGAAAACTATGGGCAGACCAGGGTTTACTTGGATCAATATTAATAAGATGTGCTTTAAAGTAATTAATCAGAGGCGTGGCCAGGTTTTTAGCAGCGTTGTTGGGGAAGGGGGCAGGTCCAGTTAAAACGTTATTAGTGATGTCTACACTATTGCCTGTTCCAGGGATACTAACACTTGTTTCACCTGCTTTTAACCTCTTCCATAGTGTATTGACTGAAGCAAAAGTATCTGCCGCGTTGGCTTTAAATGTGAGTAAATCTGTGTAGGTTAAGTCTGTCCGCTGTATCGATTGTTGTAAGTCGGGGGGGGAAGCACTGTCTACTGTGGTTGATTGAGCAACTTGCCAGTAGAGGCTTTGATCATCCAATTGAAATCGATGAATATTATTTTCTTTGTCGAGTGCGAAAATTGATCCTGTATCTGTGGCAATAATCTGGGAAAATGTATAACTGGATTCTTGTAATATAGTATGTAGAAAAGATAGATCTGCAGGATGTTTTCGTTGACCTTCATGATAATTGACTACGTGAACTTTACCATATTCGTCAAGCATCCATGTGGTGGTGTACTTTTCACTGGCTAGTTGTTGAATGGAAGTAATCTCAGCATTTATTTTTAGATCAGCTGGAACAACAAAACTATCAGGATGAATGCTTTTTGCAGACCACATCATAATTGACCTTTAAGTGTATATAGTAAGTATAAATAGGCAATATACAGGGGATCCTGAAAATGAAATTTTTTCATATTTAAAGTCAAGATAACAATGTTCGAATGTATTTGTACTATAAATTAATAGCGATTATTTTAGTGTGATTGTCTTGCTTTTATGAAAAAATATGACTGCTTAGATACCCAATATTTTAAATTTTTAGATGCTATTAATGATGTATTAATAATTTGATTTTTTTTGGTTGAAATGTATCGGTTTGTAATTAATTGATGTAACGAAAATAATATTGTCTTCCTGATTGAATGGTCTGTTTTTACTAGTAATTAACAGCATAGTTATATTCGCATTAATTAAATTAGGTGTGTGTTGTCTTGAGTGACATTGCTGACGTTACTTTAATAACTTGCTTCATTAAGTGATTAGCTTCATCTCATATATATAGAGTGATCTATTTGTAAAACCAAAGCTATAAAAAAAATAGTAGAATTTCAATACTTTTTAGTCATGATTCGACGTATTAATTTTAACACGTACCAAGGTGTTAATTAGTAGGGGCTTAATTAAGGTGGTAGCTATCTTTAAATAATTTTAAATAAGATGATTAATTTGTAATTAAAAAATGAGTTCAAAACTGGTAGATGAAAATATAGTTAGAGCTTCTTTGTTTGTCTTAAATGATTTTATGTTACATATAAAGTGTGTATATGGGGAACCGCTGTACTTATATGTATAGAAAATAAATGTAAATTATTTACGTGGAAAGTGATGTGCAAATTAGTTTATCGACAGTCTTAATATTAATACTGCACTTTTTTCTGAGAGAGTATGAGGGAAATTTTGTATGATCGGCTTGTCAAGGTAGGGAAGCAGTGGCTATACCCATTGCAGATGGTGCAATAGGCATAGCAATAACAAAGGTTAACTGTTAATGGGCGTGACCATGTTCAAGCTCTTCGTCAGCCGCTTCACGTACGTGAGTGATTTCAACTTCGAAATGAAGCGTTTCACCTGCTAAAGGATGATTGGCATCAATTGTAACATCATCGCCATCAACGTCTACAACACGGATGACCTGCACGTGACCATCTGGAGATTGAGCTTGAAATTGCATGCCTGACTGAATATCTTCAACGCCTTCAAAAAGTTCTTTGGAAACTGTCTGGACTAAGTCAGGGTGCTTTTCACCATATCCTTCTTCGGGAGCCACAGTTACTTTAAGCTGATCACCTGTTGTTTTACCTACAAGGGCGCTTTCCAGGCCTGGGATAATGTTACCTGCACCATGGAGGTAAGTCATAGGCGCATCTTGCTCAGAGCGGTCTAGTACGTCACCTTCAGCATTGGTAAGGGTGTAATGGAAGCTAACAACAGTGTTTTTTTCAATCAGTAATGACATAAGTAAGCTTTTAGTTTAGTTGGTTAAACATTACCCAGTAAAGTGGAAACGATACTAGATCTGACTCATTTCTTTGGTGGACCGTTTATCGTGGGTAAAACACCAAAGCTTTATGACTATTGACCCACTATACACAAGTATAGTGACTGAGATGGAACCTGAGATGGTATTGTTATTACTCTCTATATTCTATAGCAGATAATGCCATCACAATAAAATAAAAGTGATAGCTGGGCCTCTCAGGCTATCTTCTATCTGAATAAAGTAAGGCTATGAAACCACCAACACAAGCACCTAGCCAGAGTTTCTGAAGGTGTTCAAACCATCAGAGCTGGCAAGCATAACATAGGTTAAATGGGGATTTGCACTACTTTTTCTCAAACTTGATAGGTGTTATCAGGGTCAGATTTTCATTTTCTACAGGGTTTTCTGGAATTTGCTTTGGTAAGACATTTTCAATTTGTGTTTAATGTTGTGGTTGACAGAGAGTTTTAGGTTGCTTACTGGATTTGCTGCCTCATACTGCAGGCAATGTATTGCTTGACCTTCTCCTAAAAAATACATCAGTATAAGTATAAATATGGATGGTTCTACCGCATGCAGTAGCGTTATTTTTTATACTCAAAAAAGCATCGTTCGGGCGTTGTCAAATATGTCAAGACGAGCGATTGCAATAGTGGTTGCAACGTTCGATGAGCGTGGTTATTGCATGATTCTATCAACGTTGGATCAGGCAACACCTGAAAGTAAGTAGCACTTTAAGAAAAAGGAGTTCTAATGAGCCAGTTTAGTAATCAAGTGGTTGTTGTTACAGGAGGTACGAAGGGGATTGGTAAGGGAATTGTCGACTATTTTGCTGTTAAAAATGCTAATGTGGTTTTTGTCGGTCGAGATCAGGAGCAAGGTGCGCAGCTGGTTGAGCATTATAAAAAACAGGATAAACACGTTGTATTTTTTCAAGGTGATTTAACGGACAAGCAAAGTCAACAAGAGTTAGTCGCTTTTATCAGCAATACTTATGGCAAGCTTGATGTTTTGTGTTGTAGTGCAGGTATTTACCCTAGTACGACGATGGATAAAATAACGGAGTCAGAGTGGGATGCTGTCTTAAATATCAATCTGAAAAGTGTTTTCTTTACCATTAAGGGGTTTTTACCTCTTATGAAACAGCAAAACTATGGAAGAGTGGTATTAATGTCATCCATTACGGGTCCTTTTACCGGGTATCCAGGTTGGACTCACTATGGTGCTAGTAAGGCTGCAATGCTAGGTTTTATGAGAAGTGCAGCCTTAGAGTTAGTATCACATAATGTGACGATTAATGCGGTGTTACCCGGAAATATTCTTACAGAGTCGCTTTTGGAGCAGGGAGACGATTATATCAATGCGGTAGCTCAAGCCATTCCTACCGGTAAACTTGGCACACCTTATGATATTGCGCGTGCGGTTGCTTTTTTTGCCAGTCAGGATGCCAGTTTTATTACCGGCCAGACACTGGTCGTTGATGGTGGACAGCTGTTACCTGAGGGTGCCTTGTAAGCTTACTGTTGTACCCATTTAGGCCCTCTTGTGCATATATTAATCCCCCGCAAGGGGGCATAAATGTGTTCCTTCCAAATAAAGTCTAGAATTAAGTCAAGGGCACCTCTAAAAATGCACTTTTTCGTGAAAGTTGTGTCAGCGCTGTACTCGGATCCTCATGTATGCCTTATACACTGTGGTCCTCCGTGCCGTGTTTCCTTGCTCTCACAAAAAAAATACTATTTTTAGAGGTACCTTCAAGTTAAATAAAATATTCTTGTATGATTATTTGTTTAAATGATTAAATTCATTAGTATATTTTTTTTTATTGCCTATTCAATCTCGGCTATTACCTGTCCTTTACAGGATATTACCTTTATTACTGAAGAATACCCGCCACATAGCTATATAGAAAATAATGTGCTGCAAGGCATAGTTGTTGATATTTTAATTGCAGCCTCAACCTCAGTGAAATGCAAAGTAGAACGCACCGCGATTAGAGTTTTACCCTGGGCCAGGGGGTATAAGCGTGTTTTGTCTGAAAGCAATGTTGTGCTTTTTGGAATGAGTAGAACAGTAGAGCGAGAAAAGCTATTTACTTGGGTGGGACCTATTATGGAGGTAAATAATAGTTTAATTGCACGTAAAGATAGTAAAATAAAAGTAACTACCGTCGCAGATTTACATAACTTACGCATTGGTGCAGTACGTGATGATATTGGCGAAAGAGTGATAGTTAATTTGGGAATACCAAAATCAGGTATTTACTTTTCAAGCTATCCTCAAAATCTTGCTAAAATGCTTGCACAAGGACGTATTCACGCGTGGTCTTATGACGATATTGTTGGTTACTGGATGTTAGATAATTTAGGTTATAACTCGAAAGATTTTGAAGTTGTTTATGTGGTTTCTAAAACAAAAACCCACTTTGCTTTTAACAAAAAATCAAATCCAGATGCCGTTAAGTTATTACAAAAAGGCGTAGATATTATTAAAGGTAAACCCAAAGACGGCTTTTACTCGCCGCTCGATATTATCATCAAGAAATACCTGTAGGGCGGTTAAGATGAATGATGGATTTTTTAACATTAGATGGTTAATACTCGCGATAGGTTTAATCGGCTCATTATGGGTATCAGCCAATTGCATCAAGAAAGAATTTATCATGGGCTGGGATGAACACTCCGAGCCACTGATGTATTACGATGTAAATGAGGGAGTCACAGGGCTAGATATTAAATTTGTAAAAGAAGTATTTCGTCAAGCTAAGTGTCAATTAACCTTTAAGTCGCGACCTTGGAATCGTGTTTTATATGAAATTAAACAGGGATCTATTGACCTGACAGCTGCGTCATCCTGGGTTACAGAGCGTAGCCAGTATGCCTATTACTCTGAAGAATATCGTTGGGAGCAGATGCGAATTGCGGTCAGAAAAGGTGAAGTTCGTCGGTGGCCGCTGAATCACCTAAGTGATATTGCAAGTTTGGATATGCGTTTAACGGGGTTACTTGGCGCCTGGTATGGTTCTGAGTTTGCCTTGTTAGATAATAACCCTAAGTATAAGCACTTGCTCACTCTTGATCCTGATATGGATAAACACCTTGCCCGATTGGTTAATCGCCGGACAGATGGTGTTGTCAATGATGTGATATTTCTTAAGCACCATATGAAAAAAACAGGGGTTGCAGATTTAGTGGATATTCATCCTTATAAAGTACATGACAATCCTCTTTTTATTATTTTTAGTCGAGCGAGCGTACCTGCTGCTGATGTGGAATATTTGAATAAGATAATTCAACAGGCCAAGCAAATGGACTTTTACCATGCGCTATATGACCAATATACTGTGCCTGGGACCCGCAAAGTTACTCAAGAGCAGGCCCCATTGGAGCATTAACACTTCGTTTCTGATTGATAGCAATTTTCAATTGCGCTGCTGTATTCTTGCTCTAACTCGTTTTCCTGAGTAACACATACCGATAAATCAGTTATCAGTCCTGTGTGAAGACTATAAATCCATCCGTGAATAGAGAGTGTTTGGTCTCGTTGCCAGGCTTTTTGTATGACTGGGGTACGACAAAGGTTGTAAACCTGTTCAATGACATTGAGTTCATAAAGCTTGGCAAGCTGATCCTCTTTACTAAATGTCATCAGCTTAGCTTGGTGCTTCAAGTTAATGTCTCGAATATGTGCAAGCCAGTAAGCCACCAAGCCATTCTGTACATTATCATAGGCTGCTTGTACGCCCCCACACCCATAATGCCCGCAAATAATGATGTGCTTAATCTTTAAAATGTTGACTGCATACTCCACAACAGATAAACAGTTAAGATCACTTTGGATGACCTGGTTGGCGATATTTCGGTGAACAAACAGTTGGCCAGGTTCCATATCAACTATCTGATTGGCTGGTACTCGGCTATCAGAGCAGCCAATCCACAGTATTTCTGGCGATTGCTGGGCTGATAAGTTGGCGAAAAAATTAGGGCTTTCTTGAGTAACCCGGGCCGCCCATGCTTGGTTCTTATCAAATAAGGGTTTTAAGGTTTTCATACATATCCGACTTTGTTGCAAGGAAAGCAAAGTGCATTACATTTGCTTATTGCTTTTGGGTTGACCAGTGTACCTTGGACGAGTGAGGTAGTACCTGAATTTAACCTGTACGGGCTAAAGTGAACGCTTTGTTATTCGCATACTCGTGTTCTAGGCCTTTACCTCTGAGGTGGTGATTAATGAGAGAGCCCATAGTGACTGGTTAAATGTATAAAACTTGTGAAGTCATAACCCTACTTGTTATGGGTTTACTTAGCCTTTAGTAAAGGTGATTACTGAGGCTACACAACTTAAGTGGTTATGACGTTCGAAAGACGAGTCAGTTTTTATCAAAAACCTAGTCATGTATCAAGAAATTGCCTCGAATCAAAGACAACATCCACCAACATGTTTCATAAAGTGGACAGGCATTTAAAATGGGTGTTTAAGATGTTGATCCAACCATCACTAAAACACGTTTAATATGATGGGTGAAATGGGAAGTAAGTTTATACCCTTTGTCTTAAGGGTATAAACGGGTCAAGTACTTACTTGTGGTATGCAGTGGCTATTTCTTTTCTGCATTTAATGATTTGATGAGATCCATTGATATTTTTTGAATTTGAGGGGTTAGCTTTTTGGCCCGTTCTTGTGCTATCTGCATCGATTCTTTAGAAATTGTTGGCATGATACTAATTGTTTTCTGCCCAACAGGTGTTTGGTAAAACTTGGTCATTTCTTTTAATTCGTTTTCATTGTAGTGCTTCATATAAATGTTAACGAAGTCTTTTTTGATTGCACTCCAAGTGAGCTCTGTTTGAAGAATGGATGTGATTTGAGCAACATGTTTTTCAACTTTTGCTTTGGTTGCTGGATCTTTAGCATATTGTGTCAGCTGAGATGTGAACATCGTTTTGTATTGGCTGAAAAGAGGTTCATACATGTTTTCTACTTTCATTACTGTCAGTAACGTTTCTGCTGCGGCTTGATGGCTTGCAGTATCAGCGTTTGCAGGAACTTGGACGCAGAGTACAGTCGCTAACAGGGTAAGCTTTAACGCATTTTTCATTATTGACCTTTTGAGTAAGTTTAACGTGATATCAGAAGCATCCCCTACATCAGCAATGAACAAAAAGTTTTACCGTTGTGATGGGGCTTATGTGTTCTAGGGTTAGTCACTTCCTCATCCCTGGGGTTTCGCGGAGATTTTAAAAGTATGATATAACTCATACTTTTAAAATCTGATTATATCAACGTGCTTAGTTTGTATAACTATGTTGTGCAGCGATAAAGAGTAGCTATTTAGACATACTGTTGCTGAAGGAGTACACGGTAAGTACCGTTTTACAGTCAATGCAAGAGAGAGCAGAAAAGTGGTGGATAACAATAGGTTAGTAGGAACTATTTACGTTTTTATGAGCCCAACAGCTCTCAGGTGAACCAGATAAATAGCTCGGTTTAGAGTATTTCTTGTCAACTTCAGACCTAACAGTTCAAGACATATGGCGACTAAAAACGCTCGGCATAAACGTAAAAAACAAAACTTAATGATGCGTGTAACGCATTTTATGAAGCGTTTAATGCTAATCTGGGTTTTCTTTTCGGTCATGCTTGTTCTGCTTTTTCGTTGGTTACCGCTACCAACAACATCTTTTATGTTGCAGCAACGGTTATCTGCAGATACTTCTTGTTCATCTATTCGCTATCAGTGGACCCCTTGGTCTCAAACGTCTAAGCAACTTGCAATAGCGGTAATAGCGGCAGAAGATCAAAAGTTCGCAACGCATTGGGGATTAGATTTTTCTGCGTTGAAAAGTGCCCTACAGACACGCTTAAAGACTGGAAAAATACGTGGTGGTAGCACTATATCACAGCAAGTTGCAAAAAATGTCTTTCTTTGGCCTGCTAAAAACATATTTAGAAAGGCCTTGGAAGTTTATTTTACAGTTTTAATTGAGCTGTTTTGGTCTAAACAGCGTATTTTAGAAGTTTATTTAAATGTGGCACAGTTTGGTGAATGTACCTTTGGTGTAGAACAAGCCGCACAACAGTATTATCGTATTAACGCCAGTGAACTCAATGGTTGGCAGGCTGCAAGATTAGCAGCGGTATTACCAAACCCTGTTATTTATCGAGTCGATCGGCCATCAAACTATGTTGTTAAACGCAGTAACTGGATTAGACGGCAAGTTAAGCAGTTGGGTGGATTTAATTATTTGTCGCAGTTTGTACCTAAGGGTAAATAAATAACAGCTAAATTAATTGTTAGATATTTAAGGGTGCTACTCTTTAGCTTAAAATTTCGAAGCATGATACATTATCGTTACTTGATAGTTGCACTTAACGATCTTTCGTTGAGGATATATTCATGTGACATTATGTTTTTTTGTGTATTGTTGTGATATTCATATTGCTTAAGTACTATTTTATAGTGTGAGTTATCTCATAAATATAGTGTTTTTTTATTTGATTATTGGTTTGTAACTGGTCAACGCTTTTTATCATAGAGTAGTATTGACTTCTTACCCCGTGTAACTTTATTTCACTGTATATATTATATTTTCAATAGGGACTTGAATTTATGACGCTTATCATTTGCCATAAGTTGTATATGCTGATAACAAGGGATATACAGAGAATGTGGTGATATGAAAACCTATACGGCATGTTGTTCATGTTTACGAAATGGAAGTAGTAGTCATCATAAGTAAGTCATTATTGAAGATACTTTCAGTACGTTTTAATGACGGAGGCTGAATGTTTAAAAAACTCTTTTCATGGTTTAGTGCTAAAACTAGTGAAGATGACACTAGTGATAAGACAAATAATAATGATCATCTGAATGATCAGCAGGATAAAACGCATCAGGCTCAAGAAAATATTGCGAATAATCAGCCAGTTATTCACGATCAGTCTTCAGAGGATATTCAAGCTGCCGTGGCAGAGAATGAGCCACAAGACAAGTCAACGCAGTTTGACTCGACTTGTCCTGAGTCGAGTGAACAAGATGAGGATGTTAAACAGGTTACAGTGACACAAGATGAACGTGAAGATACTCCTATAGAGCCACAAACACTGGCCGAAGGAGGCGCGTTTGTATTTGCTGCTAACTTAACATTATATACTTCATTGGATGTGCTTCAGCAGCATGGTAAACACGTTGCTGAACTGCCTGAAGAGCTGACACAAAAGAAAAATGGTGAGTGGATAAGTTCAGCTGATTTTGCACTTCGTACTGATGAAAATGGCATGTTTAAAAGTGATATTGGCTTTGTTGAGGAGTCAGAGTATTTAGCATTTTTAATAACCTGCCGAGAAACAGTTGAAAGCAATTTAGCGTATGAGGAAAAGTTAAAAGTGTTGAGCGCTAAAATGGATGCAAATCCACTGTGGAATAGCTGGGGGCAAAAAAAGCTTAAAAGCAAAGAAAACTGGATGAGTGACTTGATTATTAAAGAGGAAACTCGTGTCATCACCGGTTTATCACTCGCTAATGCAAAAACACTGTTTAATCAAGGCTATACGTCATTAGACGCAATTGCTGCAGCTCCTGAAGAGGTACTGACCTCTTTGCCAAGAGTGGGCAAGAAAACACTTGAGAATATTCGTCAGGCTGCTTCTTAGCACGGCCTGTAGACCAATTTTTGTTTCCAACAACATGTTGCTAGCTACCGAAAGGTAGCTTTTTTTTGCTATTGAAAATGTTTCAAATACCACATTCCTTATAGTCAGATGTAGTGGCCCTTTCTCCCAGAATTTCTTGTCGGATATTGATTCTAGCCTGCTCTTCCCAACGTGATTGTAATGTAGGTGTAAAATAAAGGGTTGGGCGCGATATTAACCTGGAAAGTACTTTGTTCCTTAAGCGTCGGTATAACCATAAGGGTATATAACGGTGCTCCATACGCACTTGTTGCTGGTACCTCCGATAAAGTGCTTCAGGTGTTGCAAGTATAGCTAGATCTAAATCAAGAAAAAATTGCTCATCTTTACTGTTTGAACTGGGTTGATGTTGCTCTGTAGCAAGTATCCATTGGCTGATTTTTTCAATGTGAGTCGTATCCACACCCAGTAGTGGTAATGCTTGTGCAGCTTGTTTGGCACTTTCTATTTCGTTTTTCTTACTGAATCTTTTATACACACTATCATGATAAAAGATGGTCAAAATAATGCTTGGCAAGTCCTGACATAAGTGAGCAAACCGTTCTGCAAGCGTTATCAAATGTGCCAGATGGTAGATAGTATGGTAGTGGCGGTGAGGCTGTTGATATTGTGAAATGAGATGGGCAAAAACCTCATATTGAGTTTGGTGGTCACACTCTGCTTTTGCCGCATAAAGGGATTGTCGCCAGGTACCATAAAGTTTACGAATGACTGGATGATGCAGTAATTGGGAAGATATAGAGTCGGCGGACATATGGCTTTCACTTTATTGATAACTATCTATCTTTATAGATAGTCAGAGTTAGAGAGTTATTTAATATCCCATTGAATTTTAAGTAAAAAATTTTTGGCATGGTCTTTGTTTAATGTTGATTATCTTACTTTTATTTGACTAAACGAGATAACATTCCAATGTGTAGAAAATATGAAGTTGTTCAAGGGCAAAAAGGTGTACCCATTAAAGCGTGGACATGTGATGTTGCCTTTGAACAAGCTGCTAAACAACAATTATTGAATATAGCGCAATTGCCCTTTGTATATAAGTGGTTGGCGGTAATGCCTGATGTGCATCTTGGTAAGGGAGCCACAATAGGTAGTGTGGTACCTACTATTGATTGTGTCATCCCCGCTGCAGTAGGTGTGGATATCGGTTGCGGTATGATGGCGTGCAAAACTTCCTTAACAGCCAGTGACTTACCTGAAAATCTTGGCGGAATTCGAAGTGCAATTGAGCAAGCTGTTCCTCATGGGCGGTCAGCGAGAGCCAGAAAAGGGCGTGATAAAGGTGCCTGGGGAGATATTCCTCATGATGTAGCTTGTGCATGGCGTTCATTAGCTACTGTCTTTGATCAGCTGCAGGAAAAGCATGCTGTATTAAAACAAACCAATAATGTGAATCACTTGGGAACCTTAGGCACAGGCAATCACTTTATCGAAGTGTGTCTGGATGAAAAAGACAGTGTGTGGTTTATGTTGCATAGTGGCTCCCGTGGTGTGGGTAACAGAATTGGAACCCACTTTATTGAACTTGCTAAGAAAGAAATGGAGCGTTGGCAAATTCAGTTGCCTGACCGAGATTTGGCTTACTTGCCTGAAGGTTCTGAGTTATTTGCGGACTATATGCAAAGTGTTGAATGGGCTCAAAACTATGCTCGTATTAATCGAGAGGTCATGATGCAGCGGGTGATTCAGGCTGTCCAAAAGGTATTGCATCGAACGTTTGAGGCGCATGTTGAGGCCGTTAACTGCCATCATAACTATGTGAATCGTGAGCATCATTATGGTAATGATGTATGGGTTACTCGCAAAGGTGCTGTGAGTGCCAAAGAGGGACAGTTAGGGATTATTCCTGGAAGCATGGGGGCAAAATCGTTTATTGTGCGAGGTAAGGGTAATCCTGAAAGCTTTCATAGCTGTAGCCATGGTGCTGGGCGTGTTATGTCTCGAACTCAAGCAAAGAAAGTGGTTACATTGGCAGAACACTTAGCGGCAACACAAGGAGTAGAGTGTCGTAAAGATGAAGCTGTTATAGATGAAACGCCCGCCGCGTATAAACCGATTGATAAAGTCATGGCTGCGCAGTCTGACTTGATAGAAGTCGTTTATACGCTCAAACAAATTGTCTGTGTAAAAGGTTAGTTTTGGTAAGATTAAGTCTTAGCCTTAAGATACTTTAGAGGTGCCCTTTAATGAGGGGGAAGCATAAGCGCTTATAATAGTGCTTATTTTTTGTTTTAATTAAATAGGGATATTATGTTGTTGGTATAGTTAAGGATTTAATTTTATCGTGAATAAGCGATATTATTTGCTGAACATGGTCAGTCGGTTTATTAAAATTATCATAATCTTTATTATATATTTCTTTTAAATCATTGAGCGTTAAGTAAGTTGGTTGATGAACTTCTGCGATCGTAGCATACATGAATTTTTGATTATTTTTCTCAATATATAGCGAGTATATATGAATGGCCAAATTTTCTTTCATTGTTACATGAAAGCTTTTGTATAATGGCGCCAGATCACTGCTAGATTTTAGTTCACCAAAGTACATAGGCTGTTTAGTTATTTTCCAACCTGCGGCTTTTAACACGGCACCAATGGAGCCGCCACCGAGGATTTTTTTATGTGCAGTGGAAAAAGATGAGTCAACGTGTTCGGGGTAACGCACAATGGCTAATGTTCTGGTTGTTTTGTTAGCACCATGAGTACTGTATAAGCGAGAGACTCTCGTTGATGCGCCTGATTCCAGTACATCTATCCCATAGCTTCCAAACTTTAACTCAATACGCTCGCTATTCAGTAGAGGGCGAAGTTTTTTATTATCGACTGTTAAGGGTGTTTGGGATGCAAGCGCAGAGCTGCTAAAGATAATAAGAAACCAAACGAATAACGTAGAAACCTTTGTTTTAAGGTGATACATAGGTGCCTCTTGAAGTGTGAAAATAGAGTGTGAAAACAAGTGAGCAAGATAGATTAAACCTAATAGCGTTAGTAAAGTAAATATATCTTTATAAGATTGATGATAATTAAATTTAATTATTGCTTGAAAGTGCGAAATATTAAATTTAGTTCATCTTTGTGAATAAGGTGAGTCAATGTATTTATAATGTAATCAGTTTTTGGGTGAGTTAATTTACTACTTAGCGTGATTTATTTGAAGGAGCTTTAAAAAACTATCGTGGTCACAATTAATGTCTATAGTTTATTGTAAGGACACCTCTAAAAGTGCACTTTTTTTAGAGGTACCCATAAGTATTAATATGGCAGACTTTGAGATTGACGTCAGAGTGAACAGCAAAAGACAATTACATTTCATCTTCCTGATAGCATTATGCTTTGCGGCTTGCATCCCTATAAAAGGGGCATGTGATACCATTGTATTAGCGACAGGGAGTTGGTGTCCTTATATTTGTCCTGATGCTTCAAGTGAAACAGGCTTAAATGATCAACCTGGTTTTTTTGTAGAGATTGTTCATGAAATATTGAGTGAGCATGGACATCAAGTTAATCTCGTTGTTGTCCCATGGACCAGGGCTATTCGTGGTGCTCAAAATGGTATTTATGATGGTTTGTTGGGCACTGTTCCGGCCACAGTACCGGATTTTATTTTTCCTGAAAAAGGTCAATCCTACTATCATATGTGCTTTTTTACACGACTTAATTCTACTTGGCAGTACGATGGCATTAAGTCTTTAGCCAGTCTACGTTTGGGGGTCGTACAAGATTATGACTATGATAATGGGGGGGAGTTGGATCAATATATTCAACAGGAAATCAATGGCTATTGGGTAATACCTATTTCAGGTGAGGATAAGGATGCACTTAATACCAATATCCGACGAGTAGAGCAGGGACGCGTTGATGTTATCATCGATGGTCGTGAAGTGATGGATTATTATTTTAAAAATAAAAAAGCAAAAACAATTAGAGAGGCTGGGTGTATTTCTAAAGATAAAATGTACGTTGCCTTTTCCCCTGTGAACGATAGAGCAAAAGAGTATGCTGATATTTTGAGCGACGGAATGGACAGTTTGAGAGCAAGTGGCAAGTTGGAGGAAATCTTAAAAAAATATGGCGTAAAAGACTGGCAATGAATCTAATGATACTTTCCATTATAAAAATCATTCCAAAGTCGTTGGTATTGGCCTGTAGATTTTAATTCTTTTAATCCTTCGTTAAAAATCTTCAAAAAGGATTTATTTTGCTCTATTTCTTTTGAAAATATTAAGTGGTAATCCCAACGTTCATACGGCTTGGTAAAGGAGATTTCATCTAGATATTCGGCAGGCAGCTGAGAATGGATGATATGTAACCCCACATCTTTATTTTCATCAAGTGCTTCAAATCGCTTGGCAATGAGCATGCGGAATGTTGATATTTTATCTGTTCCAGTGATGTAGTTAATAAGTTTCGCTTGTTCTGCTTTGACAAGGAGTTTAGCTTTAGCAGATTCCATGGGTATACCAATATGTAGTCCTTTTAATTGATAAAGCTTTTCAGGATCACCTTGCCAGGTGATGGGTGTTGTTTTTAGATGAAATAAAACCAGTTCACCGCTATAAACAATGTCTGAAAAGTAACAGTCGTTAAGCCGTTCTTTCGTTTTTCCCCATAAAGCTGAAGCATGCCACTTTCCTGTCTGAACATAAAGGTATGATCGTTTCCAGGGGAAAAAGCCATATTTAATATCGATATTCTTAGCGGAAAAAATGGTTGTCAAAATATGAGGGACAACTCCATAATGGGGAAGATCTTTGCTGATGAAAGGAAGCCATTCACCAATTGCAATACTGATTTCTTCTTTTGCTGCCACATTGAATGGCCAAAAAATTGAAAAAAATATGGCTAAAATAATATGAATCTTCATTTATACCCTTTACGAGTCACTTAGGGTCTGTTATCGACGCTTTACACTCCAGTTTGTATGCTGCCATCACTAGCCTGAATATATCTGGCTAGTTTCACTAAAAATCCTTCGTTAAGGATATATTTAATTGTGCTATTACACATAAAATACAGTGTAGGAAATTGACATAATGGAGAGGATTTAGGCATACCATCAAATGATAGTTTTTAGTCAGCATTGTTTTAATGATATGAAGTGCGCTATGGATAGCTTAGTATGAGTTTGCTGAAAATGGCAAATAGTCGCTTATTGTAATGTGGTTATATGTATGCGGATGACTGGACACATGCGCTATGTGTAGTATTATCGTGAAAAAACAGTGGTTAAAGGATTAGCAAATGATCAAGAAATCAATTCTAATATGCTTGCTGGTATTGGGGTACTCCATGGCTGGTGTAACAGCGGCAGACTGCACAACACCTACTTCAGGTGGCGTTCGCCTTATCGTCGTTTTTAATGACCAAGTCCATCCTGGTAAGAAACCATTGGAGGATGCATATACTGAAGAGTTAAGTAAGGTGAGTATTCTGAATCCATTTTATGTTATTCGACGTTTTCAAGAGAAAGGACTTATTATCTGTACAGAACCTACAGATGAAGCACATTTAAAGCAAATGGTGCAAGGGGTTGAGCAATTAGCTGTTATTGATTATGTAGAAGTGGACCAACGGATGCAGCCTAGAAAGCCATAAGGCACTTTGTAGTTATTTTAATACATAGCCTGCATGTGCAGGCCTATGGTCTGGCTGAAGCTGGGTATTAAATGATGTATTAATAAAAGAGTGCAGTGCTATAAGTAATAGGTGAGGCACTTACTGCGCAATAGGAATGGTAAAGTAAAAAATAGTGCCTCCCTCTGGATTATTCTCAAATCCTAACTTTCCACCATGAGAAGACATAATGGATTCACACACGGATAAGCCAATGCCCATACCAGTAGACTTGGTGGTAAAGAAGGGCGTAAACAGGTTTTCGGCTACTTCTGGTGATAATCCATGGCCTCGATCAATCACCATCACTTTGACAAACTGTTCATTGATTTTATTGGTTGAAATATGAACGCCTTCTTCTTGGGTTTCTAATCCTTTCATAGCTTCCATAGCATTACGCAACAAGTTAAGTGCAACTTGTTGAATTTGTACTGGATCAGCGGCTATGGGTGGAATATCTTCCCCTGGGTGAAAGTGTATTTGGATGGTGTTATGACGTGCATCCACTTCCGCCAGTTTTACAACATCACTAATCAACTTGTTGCAATCAACCTGTTCAATACAATGTTCAGGCTTTTTAACGAAGCTTCGGATACGTGCAATAATTTCACCCGCACGACGCGCTTGAGTTGCGATTTTTTCCAGTGCATCAGTGAGAACGTCTGAATCAACATTATCTCGCTTTAAAATACGAGTACAAACTTGTGAGTAATTTGATATGGCAGTGAGTGGCTGGTTGACTTCATGGGCAAACCCGGCGGCCATCTCCCCCATGGTACTCAAACGAGAGACATGAGTTAACCGATCCTGTTGTTCTTGCAGTTCTGATAATGCTTGCTGAAGTGCTTGCTCACTGCGTTTACGTTCAGTGATATCTTTAAATACAATGACAGCACCTGTTGTGTGACCACTTTCTATAATCGGTGTGCAGGAATAGTCAACAGCAAAACAATGTCCTTGTTGGTGCCAAAAAATACTATCCTCCACCTGTTGTGGTTGTCCATGATGTAGCACATACCACAGTGGTGTTTCATCAAAATCACAAGGTGTCATATCTGCATAACTATGCAGCAAAAGTGGGTGAAAGTTTTGGCCGATCAATTGTTCTTCATGCCAACCCGTCAATTGAGTCGCGGCATGGTTGACAAAGGTAATATGCGCTTGCTGATCAACACCAATGACGCCTTCTGTCATAGAGGCTAGAATGCGTTCATTATCTGCCTCAAGCTGTCTATTACGTTTAGCGAGTGCTTGTTCAAGTTGGTGGATTTTCAGTTGGCTTTCAACGCGTGCAATGACTTCTTCTGATTGAAAGGGCTTGGAAATAAAGTCCGTGGCACCTAACTTGAGTCCCTTAACTTTGTCTTTGGTTTCATCCAGGGATGAAAGGAAAATAATAGCAATATCCTGAGTCAAAGGGTCCGCTTTGAGTATTTGGCAGACCTCATAACCATCTATCCCTGGCATGATAATATCCAGTAATATTAAGGCTGGTTTTTCTTGTTGAGCAATTTTAAGCGCACTTTCACCATTTTTCGCGATGAGCAGCTTATAACCACGGCCATTTAACGTTTGTAATAGCACATGCAGGTTGGCGGGATTGTCGTCAACCAGCAAAATTCGGTCATTCTCGGCATTCTTGTTATTTGCTTGGCTTTGCTCAACAGAGTTCATGGATACTGCCGTTCCTGTGTACGTTTAAACCTGAATTTGTACTGTGTGTTTAATGGATCTTTCATAAGCTGAACATGTATACCTAGGGTTCAGTACGCTAACTTTCAATTTGTTATTTGTGTTTGGTTTGGCTCCATCTGCGTTTCATTTATCGATGTTTCAACTTGAGACTTGTTTCAAAGAAAACAGTGTGCTGAATACTTTATAGCCAATATGCCATCCTTAAAACCAAATACGATGGCGTTTAGTGTTTGTAGCTTAACGAATAATACTTAGAAGAAGAGGGGATTGTATTCGCTGAGCTATCATTTAAACGTGGTTATTATGATTGATTTTGCAGAAAATAACATTTTTCGTGTCATCCCTTAAGAGGTGAATGTAAAAAAATACGCATTCATGGCACTTGTAATTGTAGGTAAGCGCTGATGTGGTCTGGTTTTTTGTGGAAAAAGCTAGGCGTCAACAGGAAATGTTAGCTCAAACCGAGTAGGTTTCGCGCGGTTGATGACAAGGTTGCCATTGAGCTGCTCGCTTAAGTGCTGGATGAGCAGAAGGCCCAATGATGAGGAGGCTTCAATATCAAAACTTTCAGGAATACCAATACCATCATCAGTGACAGATAGTTGGTATTGGCCATTCCCCATATCTTTAAAGCAAATTTGAATGGTACCTTCGAGATTGTCTGGAAATGCATGTTTAATAGCATTTGAACAGAGTTCGTTAATGATCAGTCCCAATGGAATACTGATATCAATAGGAAGCTGGGCTTTGACAATGTTCATTTCGACATTAATTTGGGTCGCATCGAGAGTGTAAGAGTAGCAAAGGTTATCAACCAAGCTTGGAATGACATCATAGATATCAACGCTGGAGAAATCTCGGGACTCATAAAGTGTTTGATGAATAAGTGCCATCGAGCGAACACGGTTTTGGCTTTCTGTCAGTATTTCCAGTGCTTTCCCATCAAAAACCTGATCTGACTGCATGCCCAATAAACTATCGATAATTTGTAAATTATTTTTCACTCGATGGTGTACTTCGGCCAAGAGTACGTCTTTTTCATGCAACGCACTTCGTAGTTGGCCTTCTTGCGCTTTACGCTCGGTAATATCCACAATGGAAGCAAGTATACTCATACCTGATTTCATTTTTATAGGCGTAAGCCCAATTTCTACAGGAAATTCAGTTCCATTTTTGTGTAACCCATAGAGATCTCTGCCATGTCCCATAGCACGAGCTTTCGGTGAATATAAGTAATTCATACGAAGTTCAGGATGGAGCTTTCTAAAGCGGCTTGGTACCAAAATTTCAATCGGCTGCCCAATAAGCTCAGACCGAGCGTAGCCAAATAATGTCTCTGCAGTTGTGTTTACCATAATAATGGCGCCATCACGGTTAACCATCACCATGCCGTTGGGTGAGGCTTCAACGGCTAGAGAGACCATTTCTTCAGCGTGGTGGCGTTCGGTAATATTGATGACAGAGGCCAGTACTAGCAGACCATGAGAGGTTTCTATAGGGTTTAAACCAATTTCTACAGGGAACTCATGGCCTGCCTTATGCAGTCCAAAAAGTTCTCTACCTTGCCCCATGGGTCTGGTTTTAGGGTGTTTCAGATATTCTTCACGTAATACCGGGTGGCGCGCACGAAAGCGTTGTGGGATAAGCTTATCAAGCTCATGTCCCATAAGTTCATCTCGTGAATAGCCAAACATGGATTCAGTCGCAGAGTTGACCAGTACAATGATACCTTTGGCGTCAGCCATGATCATACCGTTGGGGGAGGCTTCAACCGCTAAGTGCATCATTTCTTCAGCATGTTTTTGTTTTCGGATATCAACAATGGCGGCTAAAACATAAATGTCTTCATCGGCTTGTATTGGGTTTAAGCCTATTTCGATGGGAATTTCTTTACCACTTTTATGTAAGCCAAATAAGTTCAGGCCTAATCCCATTGGTCGTGCTTTGGGATCATTGAAATAGGTTTGTAAAAGTTGAGGGTGGTTCTCTCTATGGCGCTCTGGTATTAAAATATCAATCGGTTGATCAATGAGTTCTTCTCGTTGGTAACCAAATAAGGCTTCAGTTGTTTTATTTACCAGTAAAATATGGCCCTGTTTATTGGTAAGTATCATACCGTTTGGCGATGCTTCGACCGCAAGGTGCACCATATCTTTGGTTTTTATCGAACTTTCCATATTCTACCAACGAAGGAGAGAATGAATGACGATTAACAACTATTGTGTAGTGTAAGTATGTAACAACTATAGTATACGTATGACAATTTAATGCATTTAATCAATTAATAGTACCATTATCGATGAAATAGGGTAGGTTTTTTTAGGAGAGTTAAAATAATGTAAATTATTTCAGTGGCTCAAATTTATTATTTTTAACGGCTGAAAGTAAGTATTCCTCAGTATCTTGTGCATTCATGGGAATACAAAAATAATATCCTTGTAATTCATCACAATGAATATTCTTCAAGTAATTATATTGTTCTAATGTTTCAACGCCCTCAGCGATCACCCTTAAATGTAGTTGGTGACCTAGCGCAATGATCGCAGAAACAATAGCACAATCATCATCTTGCTTAGGAATATCTTTAACAAATATTTGGTCTATTTTTAAACGTTGTATGGGTAATTGTTTCAGTGATCCCATGCAAGAGTAGCCTGTACCAAAGTCATCTATTGAAATAGTAATGCCTAACCCATTTATTTTCCTTAATGTGAGCAGGCACATATCATCGTCCTGTAAACAGGATTCTGTTACCTCCAACTCAAGGCAGTCTGGAGGCAGACGATATTTTTTTAGGAGTTCACTAATAAACTGAGGAAGTTTTCCATCAGTGAGTTGACGAATTGAGATATTGACGGCTACACGCAGCAATGGTATCCCTTGATCAAGCCATGCTCTTATTTGCCGGCATGTTTCTGTTAAGACCCAGTTGCCCACACTGATAATTAAGTGGCTTGATTCAGCAATAGGAATGATTTCAGAGGCGGGCATTAAACCGTGTTTTTCGGTTTCCCAGCGGATGAGCGACTCCAAACCAATGAGTTTCCCGGTGTTGGTATCAACTTGAGGTTGAAAAAAGAGTTTAAATTCATTTTTTTGTACAGCCTTTCTTAATTCATTTTCTCGGGTTAAGTAATGAACGGCATATTCGGTCATCTCTGGTGAGTAAAAGGAATAATTATTACGACCTTTTTCTTTTGCGGCATACATGGCGGTATCAGCCATTTGAATCAGTGAATCTTGTTTATTCGAATCTTTGGGGTAAAGGCTTATACCAATACTACAACTTGGGATTATTTCAGTATTACTTAATAACATGGGTTCTGTGAGTGTTTTCAGAATTTTTTTGGATAGAATGGCGGCATCTTCATCTTTAGGTAAATTAGACATAATAACAATAAATTCATCACCACCGAGTCGACCGACTATATCTGAATCACGTAAGACCGATTTTAAACGTTTAGCCACAGCGCGTAACATCTTATCACCTACTTGATGGCCCAGAGTGTCGTTGATTCTTTTGAAGTGGTCTAAGTCAATAAAAAGAAGTGCCAGTTTTTGCTTATAGCGTTTACTCCGCTTAAGCTCCTGCTCAAGTCGATTCATGAGTAAGGTACGATTGGGTAAATCTGTTAAGCCATCAAAGTAAGCAATGTAAGAGAGTTTTTCTTGGGCCTCACGCATCGCAGAAATATCAGAAATAACCACAATGAACTTCGAAATCGAGCCATTAGCATTAGTTACGGTGGAAATATTAACCCACATATAAACCAGCTGTTCATTATGTCTAAATGTTGTAATCTCTCCCTGCCAATATCGCTCTTGAGAAACGTGTTGCCAAATCGTTTGGTAACGTGTATTGCCAAGATTGATTTTTGACAGTATAGGCAGCTCTTTATCTAATAAGTCTTCTTGATCAAAACCGGTAATAACGGTGAATGCATTATTGATACTATCTACTTTTTTTGAGGTATTTAGGATAGCTATCCCTTCTGCCGTACTTTGAAATACGATCGCGGCACTACTCAGTTGCTCTTCGGTTTCTTTTAATTGTGTAATATCCTGTATAACACCAACCACTTGAACCTCATCTGTATTTTCAATACAAAATGATTTTCCATAAAGCTTGAACCACCTCAAGTGGGATAAAGTATCGACGACACGGAACTCAAACTCCATACGTTGTTCATGCTGCTGTCGTAGTAGATTAATACTCTTGAGGACTTTACTTTTATCTTCTCTATGGATTTTTTCCAGTAACTCATTCCAGCTTTCAACTGGAGATAAGACGCCTTGAGTATTTTTGGTAAAATAAACTTCACAAATATTGGGGTTGGTTTCCCATGTGGCCAAGTTGGCTGCTTCTAAAGCGAGTCTTAGGTGTGTTTCACTTTTTCTCAATGAATGATCTGATTTAAACCGTTCGATTGCTACTTGAATCGCTACATGTAACTCTCTTTCTGAAAAAGGTTTAAGAAGATAACCATAGGGTTTTGTTTCACTGGCACGGGCTATGGTTTTTTCTTCTGAATAAGCGGTTAGATAAATGACAGGAATGTGATAGCGTTTTTGCAAAACACTAGCGAGTTCAATTCCATCAGTATCTCCCTGAATATGAATATCCATTAAGACCAGATCAGGCAGCGTTTTAATGATAAGTCGCTCGGCATGTACAGCACTTGAAGCCATGCCTGTCACATTGTACCCGAGACGTATCAAGCGCCTTTTTATATCCAGGGCAACTACTTTTTCATCCTCAACGACAAGAATGTTTGACGTATTCATAAAGACGCAGCCCTCGTCCTACTGATTTTGAAAATAAGCATAATCAGCTGCCTAATTTTCATTATACAAGTGGTTTAAACAATAACGTCCTTGTCGCTAGAGCATGTTATTTTATTAGTCATTGCTGACTGTAGTATTAACTCATATATGAATTATAGTTCATACCATAATAGAACAATGAAGTGTCTTCGTTATGTGCCATTATATTGTTTCTATATTTGGTTATATTTTGCAGGAGTACGATAAAAGTGATTTGTGAAGGCGGGATGACGTTTTTAAGAATAGCGTTCTTAATATAATATTTTATTGCAAATTGATTACGCGTATAAGTGCGGACATAAAAGTAAAATGAACAGCCTATGATTAAAACGAGTCTGGAAAGGATTTATACGAGGTCTAGTTGACCATGAATGTTCTTAGTGTTTAATCAAAAGTGTTAGTGTGCTTATATTCTTCTCACTATTTTCTTTGATAAGTTAGCTAAGGTTTTACGTTGAAGCTCTTCACCCCAACCACTTATTAATATAAGCTCCTGAGCTTTATTGCTTGATCGTTGTACATAACAACTGAGATGGTGGGTATATGAAGACTTTCTGATGGGAGAGCGTTCATTGACTGTCAGAGGGTAACATGTATAGGAGTTAGTAGAAAAACAGCATGAAAGTTCTGGCAATTGGTGGTTCAGGCCAAACTGGACATCGCTTGTGTGAAATATTACGCCAAAAAGATATTGAGTTTTTGGCACCTTCCAGAAGTGAACTGGATATTGCTAATGCACAAGCACTTCATGATATTTTGAATGAGTTTCAACCCTCCATGGTTGTTAACTGTGCAGGTTACAGAAGCCTAAGTCGTGCGGAGCAAGAGCCTTCCCGCTGTTTTGCAATTAACCGGGATGCTGTTGCAGCCCTGGCAGACTTGTGTCATGCAATGGGTATGATACTTATACACTTATCATCGTATCTGGTGTTTGATGGTTGTAAATCTGACCCTTATACCGAGGAAGATGAGCCAAACCCTCAAGGTGTATTGGCATGTAGTATCTGGCAGGGAGAACAACAGATCCGTGACCGTTGTCCTCGACATATTATTCTACGTGTGGGCTGGGTTATTAGTGCTCGGCGAGAGAATATGGTCAATCGTACATTAACGGCGTTGCGGTTACACAAACCAATAACGGTTGCCAGTGATAAGCTAGGGAATCCGACCCCTGCTGAAAATGTTGCCAAAGTGTTTATGACAATCCTATATCAATTGGACTGTGATGCGCAGGTGTTTGGTACCTATCATTATGCGGGTGTAGAAGCCGTATCAGAGAGTAAGTTTAATGAGGTGATTTATAACGAAGCGTCTCAGTTTGAAGATTTACCGATTAACTGTATTAATGTGGTTGAGACGGAGCAATTAGAGCGACTCCGTGCTCGTCGTAATGACCGACTAGCCAATCGAAAAATTCTGCGCACCTTTGGTATTCATGCTAAACCGTGGCGAACTGGATTGGTTAGAATAATGAAAAAACTGTATGAGCAAAATAATTGAGGCCTAGCTTGTTAGTTTGTCTGTCGTGTCAATATGGCAGACAAACCAACAATGATTAGCAGAATAGAAGAAGGTTAAAACTTATAACCTACACCCAGCATGTAAACCCAAGGGTCAATATCAACATCAACTTTGGATTTTGATCCACCAAATCTAAATTCTGCAGTGGTATCAATATCAAGGTACCACAATGCACCATTAACAACCCATTTATCATTGATTTGATAGTCTAGGCCAACTTCAGCAGCCCAACCCCAGGAGTCATCTAAATCTAAGCTACTAAACCCTTGATTTTTTCGGGTAGAACTGAAATCTTCATCAAAAAATGTTGTGTAGTTAATACCTGCACCAACATAAGGCTGAAAAGTACTTGTTGGTTGATTGAAATAATATTGTAAAGTGACGGTAGGCGGCAGGTGTTTCATATCTGCAAGCGTACCATCACCTAAACCCAGTACACTTTTCTTTAAGCTTAAGGTGTGCTCAAAGGGGGTAGCCGCTAATAAGCCTATTCCCCAGTGGTCTGCAAGCATGTAGGTAAACGTTAAACCCAGCTGGGTATTGCTGTCAGCTCCAACTTCCATTCCTGTATTTGCTCCCCCAACAAACACTGAACCACTATCCTCATTAGGGTCAACTGTTGCAGCACCTGCACGTAGGATGAAATCACCCGCTTTGTGGGCAGAGGCTAGCGAAGGGAGTAAAGAAAGGCTGACACTGGTTAATGTGATAAGCGCGATAGGCGTTAACTTCATAGGAGTTACCTTTTAGTGTGTTCACAGGTTGTTATTAACCGCAATAACTCTCAACAAAAGGTGGCGTACAGAGGTGAGAGAAATTACATAAATAGCTGCAAAAAATTACGTTTATTAATGAAAATGTTTTATTACGTCGCAGGTTTTATCCATGCTGCTTTTGTTGTATACCCTTGATCCTTCCTCATGATGGCACCAAGTGACGAAAGGTAAACGACTTATGACTTATACTTCAGGATTCGTATTGTAAAAATAAATTGTTAATAAAAGTTGATTTGACGCAATAGACATAAAGTTTGATAGGTTGGTTAAGTAGCGATGCGCTAGTATGATTAAATTAATTGAGAATCGTTATCATTTGTGGTAAACATGCTCTCTATAAACGAGTCCTTCTTCAAGGCCACTCACTGTTGTATAGGTTGTGAAGCATGACATGTGAAAAAAGGCGTAATCAAATCGTCACTGGATTAATAGTCGGTACAGTTGGTTTTTTTATGAGTCAATTTGTCTTGGCTGATGACTTAGGCCAAGCTTTTGAATCGTTGGAGAAGACTCATACGTCTGGCGTAAAAACTCAGCAACATATTGATAAAACCGATGATCAAACTCAGCAGATGTTGCAGTCTTATCGGCAAGTGGTTGCTGAGCAACAGAGCCTGTCACTTTACAATCAACAATTAACGTTGCTGACTGATTCGCAGCAGCAAAAAATAAGTGAGTTGTCTGACCAGATTGAGAGTATTGAAGAAACTCAACGGTCAATTCTTCCCCTTATGCAGCAAATGCTCCAAGGGCTGAAACAGTTTGTAGCAATGGATATCCCTTTTTTAACAACCGAGCGTAAAGCACGACTGGATAAGCTTGACCAGTTACTGGTTAATAGTGAGGTCAGTGTTGCGGAAAAATACCGACAGTTGTTGGAAGCTTTTCAAATAGAAATTGAATATGGCAACACCATTGAAGCCTATGAAGGCCCATTAGTCACCAATAAAAATCAATCTGGTCCTAAGGAAAAATCTGAGGATGTGCAATGGGTACAGTTTTTCCGACTGGGGCGTTTAGGGTTGTACTACATAACACCTGATGGTAGTGAATTAGGGATGTGGAATAACCAACAGCGGCACTGGCAACCTCTTGATCAGCAGTATTTATCTGAATTACAGCATGCCATACGCTTGGCGCATCAGCAGCAAGCACCTCAATTATTATCGCTGCCTGTCAGTACACCAACACATGTAACCTATAAACAAAATGCTGTCAGCACACAGTAAAAGACAGAGTGAAGGTAGTGGCAGGAGCAATGAAGAGAAATATGAAGTACTTATTATTAGTGTTGATGGCGGGTTTTGGCTGTACGGGGCTAGCAGCTGATCAACCAGTGCCTGGAACTCCCCAGCAGTTATTACAGCAAATATTACAGCAGCAACAACAGCAGCAAACCCTTAATCAGCAGCGTGAAGCGGCCTTTTTAAAGGCGCAAGCACAACAAGCTAAATTATTGGCTGAAGCTGAGGCGGCGCTGGCGCAGACTCAGGCTGAAAATGAAAAACTTCAGCAAACATTTGATGAGCAAGCAGAATCATTAATATCGCTTAAGCAAACATTAAAGCAACGCAGTGGCCATTTAGGTGAGTTATTTGGCCAGGTACGTCAGTTAGCCAATGATGCTCAAACTACACTACAGCAGTCGTTGATTACCGCGCAATACCCAGAACGTATTACACAACTACGCCCATTATCTGAAACAAAACAGTTGCCAACGACCCATCAGCTACGACAGTTATGGTATGAGCTGCAACGGGAAATGACCGCTTCAGGTGAAGTAACATCTTTTACGGTACCCGTGACGAGTGAGGGTGGAAAGACAGAAAAAAAAGAGGTCACTCGGGTTGGCTCATTCAATGTAGTGACCACTCAAGGTTATTTGCGTTATGTACCTGATGGCCCTTTGCAAATGTTAGCGAGCCAGCCTTCAAGTAGTACATTGGCCCAAATGAAGAGCTGGTTACAGTCTAAAGAGGCAACAGCACCGCTTACGATTGATCCAACCCAAGGTGATGTACTGAATATTCTACAGCAGCAACCAACGTGGGTAGAACGGTGGCAGCAGGGAGGGGTTGTAGGCATGATTATTGGTGTATTAGGCACCATAGGTATGCTGTTAGGTGTTGGCCGACTGCTACAACTTATGTTGATTCAAAAGAAGGTTAAGCAACAGCTTGCTCAGCCTGCATCGCCTCAACAAAATAACCCTTTAGGTCGAGTGCTAGCCGTTTATCATCAACAACAAACAAAGAATCTTGATCAATTAGAGCTTTGTTTGGATGAGGCGATTATGCATGAAGTGCCGAAATTAGAGCGGTGGCAAGGCACTGTTAAGTTGCTGGCGGGAGTTGCGCCATTAATGGGGCTGCTGGGTACAGTGACTGGGATGATTGTTACCTTTCAAACAATTACCCTTTTTGGGACGGGTGATCCCAAGTTGATGGCTGCGGGTATTTCCCAGGCATTAATCACAACAGTATTAGGCTTGATAGCCGCGATTCCTTTATTGTTTTTACACACAGCCATTTCTTCACGTAGTAAAGCATTAATTCAGGTTTTGGATAAACAGGCGGCAGGATTATTAGCGCAGCAATTTATTCAGGATCACTCTGCAGTCACAACACAGCGTGTAGCCTGATGGAAACGATAGGGTGGCATATCTCTGTTTTTTTACAGCAGGGCGGATGGGTTCTTTGGCTGATTGCCGGTGTTTGCCTGGTGCTGTGGGTGCTGATTCTTGAGCGCTTACTGTATTTTTTTGGACAGCGTAAACAGGATGCTCAATCCTTATTAGCGTTAGGAGCTACTTTTCGTCAGGGGAGTCCAAGCCTGGAGGAGCCTGCATATAACCGTTTATGGCAGTGGTATAAGGCTCATCTTTTAAATCAGTATCAACAGTTACTGGAACAAGGTCAGCGTTATATCAAACTATTGGTGGTGATATGTCCATTATTAGGGTTATTAGGAACGGTAACGGGCATGATTCAGGTTTTTGAGGCACTAATGGTGGCTGGAAATATGCGGGCAATGGCTAATGGCGTGGCGAGTGCCACCATGCCAACCATGGCAGGAATGGTTGTTGCGCTGTCAGGTATTTATTTTCGTGCGCTAATACAGCAGCGAACCCGAATTTATCTTCATGAGTTAGCAGATCAGTTATGAGCCAGTATAAGTTATGAGAGTTAATAGGCATGCAAGCAGTGACGCTGATGAGTCGGGGATTGATTTGACACCCATGCTGGATGTGGTGTTTATCATGCTGATTTTTTTTATTGTGACTAGCTCATTTGTTCGGGAGTCGGGGGTGACCATCAGTCGCCCAGAAGCCCAAACTGCTCAAACTCAACCTGTGGGTGCTATTTTAGTTGCTATCAAACCCGGAGGTGATATCTGGATTGATAAACGACAGGTTGATATTAGGCGTGTACGTGCGCATATTGAGCGACTTAAAGCTGAGATGCCTGAAGCAAGTGCCGTTATTCAAGCCGATCGTGAGGCACGAACAGGCATCCTGATTAACGTGATGGATCAGATTAAACTGGCCGGAATATCGCAAATCGCAGTGGCAACGGTACAACCATGATGAGTACATACACCACCTATCAAGTTAGTAACAACGACAAGTGTCGTAACGTATGGCAGGATAAAAGTGTATGGTTACGTTCTGGCATTGCTTTTGGTGGTGCAGTCGGTATTTCTCTGGCGCTTTTTTTATTAATGAGTCATCTGACAAAAGCGCCTGAACCTGAATCTATATCAGTTTCTCCCAGTGTATCGTTCTTACGAATGATGGTTGACTCTCCCATTGCCGAATTACCAGAACCTTTACCGGAGACATCTCCACCGCCTGCCGCTGACCAGCCACCAGAGCTGCCAAATCCAATGGTTGAGCCAATCATTCAGCCTGTTACTGCTATGTCTTCCCCAAAGGTTGATGCACCTAAACTGGATTTACCTGAAATAACGCCTGCCGTATCAGGAAGTGTACTGGCTGGTGTCCAGAGCAGGTCTGTACCTACCCAGAAACAGCAAGTTCAGCCAGTTATGGCACCTTCTGCCGTTGCAACTAACCTCTCTACCACTGATCGTCTTGCGAGCCCTTCATCGGTAATCGGTGATTTATCAGTAGGGCAGGAAGTTATGGTGCTCCACAAAGCCACTCCTCAATACCCCAGGCGAGCCTTACAGCGGCGTCAGGAGGGCTGGGTAAAAATTCGTTTTGATGTGACTGCTCAAGGACGAGCCACCAATCTACAGGTGGTGGAGGCCAAGCCTCAAGGGATGTTTGATCGCTCTGCACTGCAATCTTTGCAACATTGGCGCTTTAAACCCAAACAGGTAAATGGCAAAGCGGTTATGCGCCATAACATGATTCAAGTGATCGAATATAAGCTTTAGTTTAGGGGCAGGCGATGAAAAAAACACTTGCAGTCATACTCTTAAGTTTTGGGTGTCACTTTGCTGCCGAAGCTGCCTATGCGAAAGCACCAGCATTACCGCCTGCATTATATCGTCAAATTGAAACTATTCAGCAGTTGCAGCATAACCAACAATGGCAGGTAGCGGCTAATAAAATTACTGCGCTTGAAAAGCAACTTAAACCTCAAAGTTATGGCTATTCATTGGTTATTCAGTTAGGCGTACATAATGCTTTGCAACAGGGAAAACCTGATTTAGCCATCATCAGATTACGAAAAGTATTAGCAGTTAAAAAATTACCCACAACTACGCTCGATGATTTAACCGTGACATTAGGACAGCTTTTAGTCCAACAAGGTCAGGCAAAAGAGGCTGTAAAGTGGTTACAACCCTGGTATCAGCGAGTGACAGGAAAGACTTCAGCTAAGGTTGCAACAGGCCTTATGACGCTCGGTTATGCGTATTATCAGCTGGGAAACTATCCGGCAGTTATTCATCCCGTTAAACGTACATTAACACTTTACACAAAGCCTCCGAAAAATGCATATCAACTGCTTTTATCTGCTTATATGCAGACTCAACGTTATGCTGCAGCACAAAAACTCCTGCAACAAAGACTGATTGTTCTCTATCCTAAACAGGCTAATTACTGGCGACAACTAAGCTTTGTGAGTTATCAGCTGAAAGACATGACCACTGCAGTAGCAACATTAGAGCTTGGGATAAAAAAAGGAATTTTGCAGCAAGCTAAAGATGTAAAACAGTTGGTTTCTTTATATTTACAGCAAAAAAACCCATATCAAGCCGCGACACTTCAGACGAAGTATTTAAAACAAGGCCTTTTGACAGGTACACGACAGGATTATCAATTACTGGTCAATGCCTGGTTGCAAGCCCGAGAACGGAAGAAAGCGGTTCAGGTTTTGGAAAACTATTTGGTGGCAACACCTGATACAGAATTTTATAAAATATTGGTACAGTTGTATTATGAAATGCAGTTGTGGAGTCGTATTGAACAAATACACTCAACGGTATTTAAGCATTTGAAGAGTGATAAAGATCAAGGCGCACATTTAGTTATTGCTGGTATGGCTGCTATGGAGTCAGAGCACTTTGATAAGGCTGAAAGTTATTTCCAGCAAGCCTTGAAGTACAGCCACTCAGAAAAAACAGCGCGTCAGTGGTTGAGCTATTTACAGCAACGGACTAAGCTCTACCAGTCATAAAAGTACCACGTCATTTTCCTAATGGGCCTGCCTAGTTGTTTTAATGTACTCTTGATACATTGGTGGTACTTTATTACTACTCAACAGTGGGGCATTATTACTCAGCGATTGTCCTTAACAGGTTATTGTATTGAGTATAGTATTCTATTCCGGTTTAATATGAAGTCTTCCTTTATGAATTACTTGACAGTTTAGGAAACACTTTTTAGCTTGTTTGCGCTATGTATATAGGGTGTGTTGTATATAATAATGCAATTGCAAATATAAAGAAGGAAAGATAGCGTAAATTGTAAATAGGGGGAGGGAAATATATGTAGCCTATGTGCAGCAAGAACAGTAAGTAATATTCTTATATATACGGACACTTTACAGCATGAAGTTTAATTGGAAATAGTGTTGCTGGCCTAAAGGATTCTAGGCTAATCCTTAATAATTTTTGAAAAAAATAACGTGTTATAAAAAATAAATAGGCTAGGGGTTAATGAAAATTAAAAAAGTGATTGCAACCCTGGATCAGTGGTGTTGTAAATATTTGCAGCTTAATCCTGCTCAAACGCGTTTAGATAGCATTGTATACGATGGTGAGTCTTTGATAGTAACGAGTCACGAGGCTTTTAAGCGACATATTTATCATGATAAGTTTTGCAGTACAACCGTAACGTCGTTAAATAAAAGCGAAGTAGAAAAATTAGGATTGGCTATTGGCAAATCAATCGCGGATAATTTGGTTGTTACGTTTGATAAACCAGTAGTTAGGAAGTGTAAAAAGTGAAAGAAGTCATTAGTGGTAAAGCAATTGTCCAGCCAAAGTACTTATGGTTTTTAATTTTATCCTACTCCATGATCATAGCGACAGCGAACTGGTTTGATGGTAGGTTGATCGAAGTATTTGGTTTAGTGATATCACCTGGAACATTGATCTTTCCATTAAGTTTTTTAATCTCGGATATTATTACTGAAGTTTATGGTTATAAGCATGCCAGGCGGGCTATTTGGTCCGCTTTGTTATTTAATATATTAATTATTGGTTATGGTCATTTATTGGTCAGTTTGCCGAGTCCATCATTTGCAACCAATAACGAGTGTTTTAATAAGTTAATAAATACGGATAGTCGGATCATTTTAGGGTCAATTGTCGCTTATATGCTATGTGAGCCTGTTAACTCATACATTGTTGCCAAGATGAAAGTGTTAATGAATGGGGCTTATGTCGGATTACGTTTTGTTTTGTCGACGATTGTTGCTGCTTCGATAGATACCATTATTTTTGTCTTGATTGCATTTTACGGTATGTATAGCTTTTCTGATGTGGTTGATTTGATTATAAATGTTTGTGCCATCAAAATTTTAATTGAGATTTTAGGCTTGCCTCTTTCTGTCAGCTTATCAAAGTATATAAAGCGCCAAGAACAACTGGATATGTATGATGATCTTACTGACTTTTCTTTGTTCAGTATGGATGCTGACTATTCTAAGCAACAAAACCGGTTTTGAGGTATATAAAATTCTTCGCGTATAACTGGATCTGTATCCTGCAAGGGAGCTTATTTCTGCTAAGGGGACCATTGATATTAAGGGCACTTCTTAAAAAATACATTTTTAGAGATGCCCTTAATATCAACGGCCTCTCTTATTACTGACTAAACCAGCCATTACTTAGTCTTTATCCTATGTTCTCCTTTTTTTGCTACTTTTCTCTAGTGGTGAAAGATTTAAATTTAATGCAACGAGGATAAAACTAACCACTGTATTCTTACCATGTGTCATTAAAATGACTCAGAGACTTGACGTCAGGATATAAAATAACATTTACTTAAGTGGATTTCTGATATTAACCTGATGAGCGCTTTTACAAAATGTATACTCTTGACGAGGAAGAGTCTGCTATGGAGACTCACATCTGTTGGTGTTGAGTATAGAAGGTTAAGTCAAGTTATAAATAGTTAGAGGACTACTGATGAAGAAGGCTGTTGTGCTCCTTTCTGGGGGGTTGGATTCTACTACATGTTTGGCCTATGCAAAGTCACAAGGTTATGAGTGTTATGCGATAAGCTTTGATTATGGTCAGAAGCATAACTCTGAGCTGGAAGCCGCCAAGCGAATTGCACAGGCAATGAATGTCGTTAGACACGAAGTACTTCCTCTACAGCTTAACCAGCTAACGCGTTCAGCACTCACAGATCAGTCAATTGATATTCCTGATTATGCTGATGATGGTGAGATTCCTGTTACTTATGTTCCTGCGCGTAATACCATTTTAATTGCGGTTGCTTTGGGATGGGCTGAAGTACTGGAAGCTGACGCTATTTTTATAGGTGTGAGTTCAGTTGACTATTCTGGTTATCCAGATTGTCGGCCAGAGTATATTGAGGCGTATCAAAAGCTGGCTGAGTTAGCCACTAAAGTGGGTGTTGAAGGAAAACCTATTCGCATTGAAACACCGCTTATTCGTCTCAATAAAGCGGAAACCATACAGCTTGGACACAAGTTAGGTGTAGATTATGGGTTAACAGTCTCCTGTTATCGTGCTAATGACGATGGAGAGGCGTGTGGTGAATGCGATAGCTGCTATTTACGTAAAAAAGGTTTTAGTGAAGCGGGTGTTGAAGACCCTACCCATTATGTTCAGTCATAGCGAGTAATACGCGTTAATTTCTTTATCATTCCAGCCTCATAGAGGCTGGGGTCAGTGCTTGAAGCCAAGGATGTAGCGCTTGAACCTTTCTCCTCCTCTTTCGTCAAAGTAGTAAGCCTTTCGTTATGAGTGTCACCATTGCTGTGTTGCTCTCATTCATTGGGAAATTAAGCTAGTTAAAACTACTAAAAATGATTCGTTGTAGTTATATAGAGTCGTATTAGTAAAAAACATTATTGAATCTTTTCATAATATACAACAAAATACGTATAATAGGGATTTACTAAAATTGATAGTACTAATACGTACTTGTATCGTCTGAAAAAAGGTATGCATATTGAGGTTGATTTTTAGTGCGTGGCTAGCGTTTGGCATTTGGATCTGTAGTGAGTGCTGAGGCTTTTAGCCTTAAAACAAAGTGTATATTATATATAGTGTTTATATAAATGTTTCGCTGTATTTCAATGTAAGCTATCCAAAAAAGTCTGCTTGGTTTTTGTTAAAAGCTGTATGGTAGGAAAGGCTGATAGGCGTATCTAAAAATAGTTATTTTAGGACGTAGCAAGGTTGCTCTGTAGATTGACAGTCACTGTTAAGGAGAGCGCAAATATAGCTATCATGAAATACAGTCTTTTCGTAGCGCTCTTAAAAGCTTATATTTAGAAATACAGCGAATGTTCAGTATCCTTAGAAACGGTCATGGTTAACAAAAAATTAAAGTTTTTTAATATACTACACTAGGTTTATAAATTTCTGTTAACGAGTGTTTCATTTTGACCGCAAAGAAGGATATATCATTAATGATTGGTTATTAGTAAGAAGTAGGCGGTGTGGAATTGTGACCAGAAGTGACATTACAACAGATGCTATTCACTGGGTGATTAGTGATCTTATTCAGCAGAAATCGAAACGGGATAATGTCAAGTTCACGGCTTCTCGATTAGCTAAAGAGTTAAATGTGCCTAGATCACTAGTGTCCAGGTTAATTCATTCTGATCCCAGTAAGCGTGTAACAAATCCGACCATAGAGACACTAATCAAAATTATTGATTATTTTCGGTCTGATGGTTTTGATGTCACATTGGATGATTTGCTGGGACTGCGTAAACACGTTGTTGATATCCAGACGCAACAGACAGGCCTGTTAACTGAAGAGGTTTCTGTTCCGCTTTATTCTTTATCTGATCCTTTTGGCGAATCGTTAGGCGTCGTGGAAACAAAATTGGTTGAGGCCAATGAAACACTCATGGCTTTCCAGTTAGATCGAGATATTCAACCAATGTTTAAGCCTGGTTCAATCTTTTTTGTTGATACTAATTTGCAGCCATCAGTCAATATGTTGGTTGCCATACGGTTTGAAGGTAAAAATGAACTGACAATAGGAAAGTACATTATCAGTCATAATGATGAGCTTTTATTGTCATATTACCCAGAAAGCCAAATCATAAAAATCGGTGTTAGCAGCAGTTATCAAGTTGTGGGTGGTGTTATTCAGGTGTATGCAAATACACACCACAAGTGATCCTATAGCCTTTGCAAAGAGTATTTTATAGATCAGCTATACACTTCATTACTTGATTGTTTTTACTGCCGCGATTTTGCGGCAGATAGCTCACATGCCCCTTCTAGTTATTGAAGTAAGGTTGATGGATCGAATGAGCTGACTGTTAAAAGGGATCTTTTTGTTTGATGGAATTTTTCAGTGACTGAGTCGATGTTTGCCACAGTGTTTGTTTGAGTTCTGTTAGTAACTGTTGGTGGATTTGTTTTAGCTTTGGCCGCTCTTGTTCAGTAAAGGCTAATGGGCGGCACAATGCCATGGTTTGATAGCCGAGTCTGGCAGTCATTAATCCCGCACCTATTCCCTGAGCCATTCGGGCTGAAAGCTTGCCTGCGAGTTCTGTTCCCAATAATTCCATACCCAAATCCGCAATAAGTTCACTGGCTCCAGCAAAAAACACATTAAATAATACCGACTTGACGAGTTTTATACGACTCCAGTAGCCTAAATTTACTCCATAAATTGCTGCAATATCATTGATGAGTTTTACATTGCGCAGCATCATAATCATCATATCGGTTAATGCGAGAGGACTGATTGCAATAAATAAAGCGGATTCAGATGCACTACGATTTACAGTGTGTTTTGCTTGTTGATCAAAGGCGCTTAATACGGTGTGGTTATAAAGCTGTAGTGTTTCTTTATCTGTGTGTACATTGGTAAGTTGTGCGGTCCATTGCTGAAAACAATCATGTTTATCGTGGTTGCAACGTTTTGCCAGTTTTTCACAAAAGACAACACCTTCACCTTGTTGCTCGCTGGCTAATAATTGAGCTGCCCGTTCTTGAAAATGATGCACACCACGCAGGCGTTTAAGCGACCCTAATTCGCGGAAAATAAGTCTCAGTGTTGCGATTGAGAGGCAGCCAATTCCCGTCATAAAAAGCCCAGCGAGAATAGGTGATTCCTGCCAGCTATTCCATAAAAATTGTCCTAATTCGATAACTGCAGCTGCACCCAGAGTAATGAGTCCTAAACGAAGTAAAATACTGCGAGACTTTTTGGGAACATTTTTTTGCTTGGCAAGCTGTTCTAATGTCTGTTCAAGTTCGGAAGCGGGGATTTCTTCAAGTGTGAGATCACTATCCAACACCTGTTGTGATTTTAGTGTGGGGGTTGGTGAAGGGGTATTATTGATATTGTCATCAAAGCGAATAGCGGCTTTAAGTGGTTTAGCTTGATTGTTTGGCGTATTGTTATTAGCTGTCATTGCAGTTTATCCCCTAACAAAAAAGCTAATGCTTGGTCTAAGCGAATATGGGCTAAAGGTTGATCTGGTTTTTTGGCTTGAGGTGCAAAGCTTATAAACTCAAAATGGTTGTCTTGCCAATACGTATCGTTGGGTAACACATTGGGCACTTCACCTGGGAATAAGGTTATGGCTTCACCGGTATTGGCTTTATGACCTTGGATAGCAGGTATGGATTCGCCTTGATGCTGACAATAACCGGCAGACGTTGCCCGAATAGAGGCTAAAGCCATGGTGTCACAGGGAATGCCATCAAAACGGATATGTTGTTTTGCACCATGAACCAATTGACCCAGTAAAGCCACTAAATGGCTGTGTTGTTCTGGAGTAATGTGGTCTGCCTTGGTGGCAGCAAATAAAAGTCGGTCTATTTTAGGGGCAAATAATCGGTTTAATAAACTGCTTCGACCATAGTTAAAGCTTTCGAGTATTAATTCAATAGCTCGTTTTAAATCACGAAAACTTGCAGGGCCCGCATTAAGGGGCTGTAAGCAATCAGCCAGCACAATTTGTCGATCAAACTGAGCAAAGTGTTCTTTATAAAAGCCTTTTACAACATGGTCGCGATAGGCATCAAAGCGTTTAACCAGTTGTTCTAATTGGCTGTCAGGGGATGGTGTTATATTGTCTTCCAATTTAGCGGCAGCAGGCAGTGGAAAAAAGTGTAGTAGGGGAGCACCTGCCATTTCACCTGGTAATAAAAAACGTCCTGGCTGAAGTAAATGTAAGCCAAGTGTTTCTCTAAAGTAGTGCAGTAGCTCAGTATACTCTTCTGCTAAGTCTCTCAGTAAATCTTCATTTACAGGATCATCAGGCTTAATTTGTTGTGCTTTTTGTAGCCACGATGCGGCTTTCGTCGCACGGGGTTCACTTTGTAAAAGCTGTAGTTGCTCTCGTGACCATATCAAATACTGCTGGTTGAGCATAGGTAAGTCGAGAAGCCACTCGCCTGGGTAGTCAACAATATCTAAAAATAGGGTAGCCGTATCCGTTAGCCAACTGGTGACGCCTTTTTCAGGCCGAAAACGAATAGCTAATCGTAGCTCACTGAGTCCACGAGTTGGTTCTGGCCACTGAGCTGGTTGTGATGATAAAACCTGTAGCGCCTGATCATAGCGAAAGCTTGGAATATGGGGGTGGGGCTGACTGATACGGCGACAACCCAAAAATCGATCCTGGCGTACGACATCAAAAAACGGCAGATGCTGGTTATCACAGCCTTCTAATAACTGGTTGACCAGGGATGTAATAAAAGCGGTTTTGCCACTGCGGCTTAAGCCGGTGACGGCTAGCCGGATATGGCGATCCAGGCCCCGTTGTAGTATATCAAACCCCTGCTGTTGTATACGCTGCCAAGCACTACCAGACGTTATTTTCATTCATACTCCTTAACCAGGTGTGGTGTACTTCATAGTAATTCGACTAGTCAAGGATTGCCAAGTTCTGGTAATGAGTATAATGATCGAGGTATGGCAAAAAGCGGATTAGCAGTAGAGATCAAGGATAGTCTTCTATTAAGGGAGGAGAATATTAATTGATGTAATGCATTAACTGCCATTACGTATTATTTTTTTTGCACAAATCACATTGTATATCAGCAACAGCAGCGGCTTTTTTAACATTAACAATTTGTGCATCAACATCCCATGCCATACTTTTTAATGCAACTGATTGTGCTGGTGTACCAACACCTGGTGTTCCTCCAGCATTAATACGTATACTTGGGCCATTCATGGTGACCCCACCGGGATTTAACTTAAAAAAACTGTTATTACCCTTGGCGATTAACTCCATTCCAGCATCAATGATCAATTTACTACTGGATTGTAAATGGATTTCTTGAGTGCTGTCTGTAAACGTTTTTTGTTTGGACTTTTCATGCAGATTGCCATGTACAGTAATGTATTGCTGTTGTTCCACCTGGGTATTGAGTTGTCCATGTATGTGTTGTGTAAAATTTTGGTGGATATGACTATGGTGTGATTGATCAACAATTTCATGTTGTTGATTACCTATATATGTCGTTTTATTATGATTGACATGGATATCAATATTGCGTTCGGCATGAACAAAAATTTGCTCCTGACCTTTTTTATCTTCATAGCGCCATTCGTTAAATCCCTCGGCATTGGGTGTGCTACAGGTTTTAATCGTAGTTTTGGTTTTATGCTCAGGTAATTGATAAGGTGGCATATTCAGTCCATTGTAAAACCCTCCTTTAATGATTGGGCGATCAGGATCACTATTAATAAAGCTAACTAAAACCTCCTGACCTACTCGTGGTAATTGCAAGGCTCCCCAGCCTGAGCCTGTCCAAGGTTGTACCACACGTATCCAACAAGAAGCGTGTTCTGAATAATGACCATCACGGTCCCAGTGAAATTGAACTTTAATTCGGCCATATTGATCGGTGTAGATTTCTTCGCCTTTTGGCCCAGCGACTGTGGCAGATTCAACGCTATAACATCGATTTTTTTTGATAACTTTGGGAGAGGCGATGGATTTGTATTCAATATCTTCAAAGCGAGTACAATTAAAATGACAGTTATAAGTAGTCGGCTCGTCACTGGCGCCTTCCTCGAGTGATTGCGGCTGTTTACCATGATGACGGGTTTTTGTAACGAGATACTGCTGATTTAATTGAGGGTTGGTATGTTCTTGTAGCGCAAAGAGTCCGCCAGGTAAAAGATAAATGCAATTACTCTCTCCGTGGCCTAGAGTTATTTGGCTTTGTGCCTGAAGGAGTTTTACATTGGCCTGGTGTGATCCAGTGGATATGGTTTGATACAGACCACTATGGTAGTACAACTCCCGTTGAGCTTCTGGGGTAAGTTGTGCTTGTTGTTCTAAGTCAAGATTTGGTTTTGTAAAATTATAATCTCTTAAGGTAATCTTATTAACGGTTAAATGTTCCCTCAAATTGAAGCGGTGGATAACATATTCAGCTTTTATCATACCTCGGTCATTAATGAGTGGTAATTCTGATGAGGCGATTGGTTTAAAAATATATTTGGAATCACTGATCACTAAAATATGCTTGTCTTTTTCATGTTCAAAGTGATAGTGCAGGCCATCTTCACTCATTAATCGCAGGATAAAACTAAGATCGGTTTCTTTATACTGTGTACAATAGGTACGTTTGGGAGGACGGTTACCGACTTCTATTCTAAAATGCTGTTTTTCCTGTAAACCCGCATTAAGTAGAAGGGTATAAATAATATCAAGGCAGTCCACATCTTGAAATATTTTCATATTACGACGTTGGGTCAACATCCATATTTCCGGTTTAAGGACCATATGATATTGTGAAAAGCGCCGTCCGGTATCCAAATAACTAATTTCACAGACCTTGCCGTGAAAATAGCGTGGTTGATTTTCATCAAATAGTGATAAAAAACCTGATTTATTGAGTAATGCTTTTAATTCAAGATCTGCATTTGTACAGGCAAAAGTAATAGATACACTATAAAGTGATGATATCTCTTCACACACTTCAAATGAAACCACCCTTAATGTTTCTTCGCAGCCATCTATAGCACAGTTAAATACACTAGTATGACCGTATTCCATAATAAACCTTTTCGTTAACCCTATGGCAAAATGGTTATTAATGAAAATGCTGTGATGTATACACTTTACAGTGTTGGTATTTAGTTGGTGAGCTAGGTCTATCGTTAAAGTATACGCTATAAAAGGTATTTATATGCTTAAAATTAAGTATTCAAGTTTAAGTGAACGCTGTTAATCGCCTATTCTGGAAATAGACTGACGATGAAAAATGATGTTTTAGATTATGAATGCAAGCTCAACTCAAAACAATTGCCGTTTGTTCTTAAATGAAGAAAATATTGAATGGCCTGATACTACAGCTTATTTATTATTGGATGCGGTACGCTTTGATAATATTAAACGTTGGATTTATGAGGCTGAACCTATTCCTGAAATGAGAACATTATATTTGAACACTGAGTTACATGATATAGCTGCTGTTTCTCCAGTGTTGGTCAAGGTTGAAATGTACTCACAACTATGGACGCGCTTTATGGATGAAGGGCTAAACTTGCAAGCAGGTATTATTTTATGGAGTGAATTTTCATTTGAAAAATTAATCATTCATTGTCAATGGTGGTGCAGGGTATTAAATCAGTGCAATGATATAGCAGTTTGTCGACTATATGATCCGAACTTGTGTGGTTGGCTGTTTAAAGCAAGTTCTGCGCAGCAGATAAGCTACTTACTTGGGCCTGTTAGTGAATTGTATTGTTATAGTGAGGATTCCTGGTTGGTCGTGAAAAATCCTCAACCTAATGCTGATAATGCGTACGATGAATTACTAACACTAGGACAAAATCAATGGAGTGCTGTGTTTGAGGCAAAGTATCATTTTTTTCTAAAGCGTTTAGTTCAGCATATGGATAATTTTTTTCCTGTATATTTTGCTGGATTGGATCTGCAACAAAAGTTAAATCGTGCGGATAGCTTATGTAATGAAGCAGCTTCTTTAAAGTTCGAGACAGAACAGGACATCCTTTTTTATTGTAATGTTCTTGGCTTTTTAGGACATGATGTTTTGCAACCAAATATTTACCCAGAAATATATACCTTATTAACACAGTCAAGTTCGCTTACACCCTCCCAGCGTATCAAGGAAGCTTCGATAAAAGCACAGCAAACCGTAAACAGCAAGGTTAGTAATGGCTAAAGCAATTAAAGATCCTAATACTGCAGCATATCAGGCATCTACCCAGTCGCCAAAACAAAGTGGTCAAGCTTGTCCGTATACCTATGACCATATTTTTATTTACCCATTACGTTATGCCTTAGTAGAAGAAACAAATGATTCCCATCCTGCGTTTCAGCCTGGAATTGATACTAAAATCAAACCAATGGGGTTGCGTTTAGCAAGAAAAGGTTACTTTTATTATATTCACTCAGATAAACCAGATAGGCTACGTTTAAAGATTATTACCAGTAAGGGAGCATTTGCTGGAGAAAGTCCAATTAAACTTCCTAAGCAGGGCATGTTATGGTTTTATTTTTCGGAAATAAAGTGGACTGAGAAAAAGGAGACAATGATTGTTACTAATGAACTGGGAATGCGCGATAAACTTATGCAAAAAGTGTTTTTAAGTGGTTTTTCTGCATGTGATGGTTCTGATCATTTAATGCCATGGTCTGAAGGCTCTGTGCGTATTGCTGAATGTAAACCTTTAATCCTTAGTGATCCATTAGCTAAACAAACATCGACGGATACTCAACAGCAATCTAAACAGACAAAAAATGATTCACTTTTTAAGTTTGAAACATCTGGTTTTTATTGGTCACTCAATAAAATTAAGTCTCCAGGAGGCCATCACTTAAGTCTTTTTGATAAAACTCCAACAGATCAATCTGCATTTATATTAATGTTTGATGTGTTAGCCGTATTAAGAGATTTAACCAACTATCAGGGCTATCTAGCCGAGTGGGAAGAAAAATGGCGCACAGAAGAACAACATAAGTTTTTTACCGCAGACTTTATTGAAGGGTTGTATACCTATAAATTTGATGAAGCCAAACAAAGTATTGAGGAACAGACTGAACAAAAAATACAGGTCACTGAAAAACAGTATGAATTATTAAAACAACGTAGAGAGTTAGAGCGAGAAAGAAGCAATCTTAGAGACTTGCTGAAAGGATCAGGGTATAGCTATCAACAGATAGAGTGGACTCCTGCGACTAAAGAAAAGCAAGATCGACTGGCCACAATAAACCAAGAAATAACAGCAATAGACTCAACCTTGGAAGGTCAACTAGGTAAACATTATGAAACAGCCAATGATGCGTTTGATCAATACGCTGATGCAAAAGATTCTATGAAATCAGACATGGGTGGCTGGGCGCCTCGAGTCAAAAACCAAACCCGTTTTAAGGAAATGACCGCCTACCTAAAACAATACCGAGCCTGGTTACGGCGGCATGATCAACTCCGTGATTTAGTGGTAAAGGATCGCACTAAGGTGATCCCACGCTTTTATCAAGCTGCGTGGTTCTTCGACTCTTTAGATCAAGACCAACATAAGTATTACAGCAATGCGTTATTTGCCAGCATTAATTACATTTGTGATACCCACGCCGGCACCGCGTTTGCCCATGATTATTTTATCCAGCAAGCCGGTATTCAAAATATGCTGGAGTTGATGCCGAGCGATGATACTGATTGGCAAGGTATCGTGGCCAGTACCCGAAAGGCGCTATCTGTTCCTGATAAAATCAAGTCCTATGTCAATGCACTTGAAGATGCAAATAAACTATCCGACTTATTGCTATCGGCAGATGTCGATCAGCAGCTGGTTGACCGAATGAAGCAGTCATCACCTGCTACCCATATGATTCGTAATGCGCTAGAGCCAGCGTATCTTCTTGAAGTTGAGCAAACCTTTAAAGCTGAATTAACCAGCCTGCGAGAAGTGGGAAAGACAGGTGGCATTACTGGCACCAACCCCTTTATCACGTTGATGGAGAAAGCTGGCCCTGGCATGCGGAGTTTGTTTATTGAAGGGATATTAAGCACTGAGGGTGGTGGTATGAAGCTTGCCTCTGAGGCGGATATCAATCAATTTGATCAATTAATGCGGCAACTGAATCAAACCCAGTCTACCTTAAAGCAGTTCACTCAGACTAGTCGTCAATTAAAACAGCGTTGTAAGACAGCTACAAATCAGTCTATGAGACAACAGGCTATTAGAGAATATAAGCACATTAGGGGGGAAATTAGTAAAATACGACAACAGCAAATGACGCTTTTAGACGATATTGCGGATATGACGGACCCACTTAACAGTGCTGGCCGTGGTGTGATCGCCGTATCCGTGACCCATTCCGAACTACCGGCCCTAAGAACACACTATAACAACCTCAAGCAAGCGCTGTTAAAGACCTATTATGCAGCGAAGTCAAAAGCAGCAGCACTCAAAGTAGCTAAGCCTGGCTATTTATCACTGGCGGTTCTTATCGCCAATGTGGTGAATTTTGTGAAGGTGCAAAGTGAAGTCAATGCTAAAAGCAAAATGAGTGGAACGGATCTCAAGTTGTATGTTAGTGCTTTAGCAGGTGCTGCAGGTGCGGTTAATACCGTCATATCCGAAATGAAGCGTAACCGTATCAAAGCATCCTTAGAGCAAAATCCATCGCGCTTATTGGCCGATAGGTTAGCGAAAGTCACCGTGTTAACAGGTGGTGCAGGTGCATTACTAAATTTTCTTTCAAGCTTCAGCACTATGCTGCATGATATGGAGAGTTTAGAAACAGCAATTAAGGAGGGTAATACTGGTGCTAAGGTGGGCTTGGGGGTAAAACAAGTGGGGAATGTTATCAATTTATACGCTTCAACACGACAAACTCATATCTATGTTGATATTGTCAACAGTGTTATTTTTAAGCGGACCGAAACCTGGCGTGGTGCCTTGGCCAGTCGTACCACTGTGTTAGCACGTTTTAATGTCTGGTTGTTAGCAGCGATAGTGCTTGTGGTGATTGGCACGGTAATTTATGAGTATTTTAACCCCACTAAGCTGATTAAATGGGTGAAAGAATCTCCATGGGGCAAAGATAATCGCGGATATGATGAGCAAACCTCCCACCAATTACTGGCAGAAGCCATTACCGTACCCACCTTGCAAGTGAAAGCTGGCAAAAGGTCTAAACAGTTAGGTACTGCTGGGTATGGGATAAAACAAACCGCGAAAACCATAAAGTATGTGTTGTCTATTATGGGGTTTTCACCTGCTCGTTTATTTAGCCTTAAACCCAATGAACCATCGCCCATCGCATTATCCGTTGCGGTGCAACTTAGCTCGGCAGTAGCCACAACATCAACTTATCAACAGATAGCAAAATCAGCAAAAGACGTATGGCTGGATATTACCGACGATGTGTTATTAACCAGTGACTATACCCTATTAGAACAAGGATTAGTCCTTGAATTTACCCTGCCTGAATATTTAACGACGGCCCAAGGGAGTGTTGAGTGGATTCTTTCCGTTATACCTGATTTGGCGCATAAGCCTCTGAATAGCACAGAAGGCTATATCCGCTATAGCAGTGATAATATCCAACAGGTGGGTAACTTAAAGGCACTTAAATTCTCCGATGTACTCCTTCGCGTCGACCAGCAACCCCTTAAGGCTTTACGCTTTGAACATATTGATACAACAGGCAATACACCATGATCAGCCGCCAACAAATGATGGCGGGTAAAATCTTTAAAGATAAATTAAACCGGATTCTGGTGTTATCGCCCCTGCCTATTGAGACCCAACATAACGCTCATGATGGTGCACACATTATTAAAGCTAAAACTGATGTGTATTTGGATATTGGTCATAAGAGTGTGTGTGAAGGGACCGAAAACTTAGCGTTGATGATTAATATTGTTAATGTGGGGTTTGGTGGCGCTCTTTTATTATCGTACTTCTGGCTTGAAATGAGGGGGGGGACTTATTATTTATTATACTGGCTTTTTGGGACTTTAATTGGAACCCACTTTCTTTATTTTCAATCTATTATTCGAAATTATTTCAGTTTAAAACAATTTAAATTTATTCGTTTTAATCGCCAGCGTCGGGAGGTGGCTTTACCGTTTACGGATACTCAGGATTTTGTGATTATCCCCTGGGAAAAACTCTATGCCTGGGCGGGGACATCTATGATGATTACTGAATCAACAGCCATTCCGTTATCAACATTGACCATCACCATGGCGAGCCCTACCGATGCGACAGATTTTAAAGGCCGTTATGAAGTAGCTGGAGGTGAAGAAATCAACTGTATTATGCAATGGGAGTGTATTCGAGCCTTTATGGAAGACGGGCCAGATGCTTGTCCTGAACCCAGTAAAGTGAATACGCTGACAGAGTATAAAGCGGCCCGAAGGCAGATGCGTAAGGAATTGGGTCCTTGGCAATGGATAAAACAAAAATTGATTGATTGGCTACATTATTCCTATTTTGCGCATTGGTTGAGTGACTGGCATGAAAAAAAACTACCCAAGGTAACTATTCCAGAAAATATTAAACGTTGGTCAGAGCCCATTCCAGAAGATCAATGGCAACAGCCTTCAGATGAATTTATGGAAGCGAATTTTCTTGCACACGATTTCTATGATGTCGGTGGACATTTAGGTGATGTAAATATGCCCGTGTATGACCCTCGCAAAAAAGTGACATTTAACCAACAAGAAAAAAAGCCTGATGAACCATGACATTTGTCGTGTTGGCTCGTTGAGAGTTATTTGCTCCACACCCATCACAAGGCCAATCCCTGGCCTGCAATGGGTACGGCACTCCCGGCGCCTGTTTCACAAACAATCCTCAACGGCCTGATTACCATTGCACTATTCATCTAGAATGAATGTTTAAGTCACTATTAGAAACCTTTTTATGTTGCTGATGAGTATGAGCACACAGGTATTAGGACTGTCAGATTTGCGCAGAACCATCTGCTGCAGGGAAGCGGCAGTTGAGCTTCCAGGGAAGGATTGACGGCGTGTTCGAAGCAGATTTGACAGTCTGGGACATTGTTAGCCTATGCTAATAAGTACTGATAATGGGTTATGTTGTGAGCACGAATGATCAGCCGACAGCAAATGATAGCGGGCAAATCTTTTGAAGATAAATTAAATCGGATTTTGGTGTTATCTCCATTACCTATTACTACTAATAACCCTTGTATGGATGGGCAAGGAGTTATAAAAGCAAAAAATGATGTCTATTTAGATATTGGTCATAAAAGTGTGAGGGTAGGGGCGCAAAACTTAGCACTACTTTGCAATTTGGTTTATTTAATATTTGGAGGAGCACTGTTATTAACTATTATATTTCTCCCTGTGTCCAGATCTGGTTATCAGTTTTTTTTAAATGCTTTTCTAATGGTTTTCTTTGGGCTACATTTGTTTTATTTTCATATTATAGCAAGAGGTTACTTTGCATTAAAAAAAACAGCGTTTTATCCGCTTTAATCGCCAGCGTAGACAGGTTGCTTTACCGTTTGGTGAAAAAGGCCAGTTTATAATTATTCCTTGGGAAAAAATATACGCATGGGCTGGCACTACACTGATGTTATCAGATACGACTGCTATACCTTTATCCACATTAACCATTACGATGGCCAGTCCTACCGATGTAACTAATTTTAGAGGACGCTATGAAGTCGCGTGTGGAGCTGAAATAAACTGTATTATGCAATGGGAATGTATTCGTGCATTTATGGAAGAGGGGCCAGATGCTTGCCCTTCACCAAGTAATCTTGATACTTTAGAAGAATATAAAGATAGTCGCCGTCGTTGGAAAGAAAATGGTATTTTAGTTGGTTGGCAAATATACAAACAAAAAATTTGGGACTGGATGCATTATTCATACTTTGCATACTGGCTGAGTGATTGGCATGAAAAAAAAATTCCAAAAGTCACATTATCAGATGAGCTTAAACGTTGGTCTGAGCCTATCCCAGAAAGTCAGTGGCGTAAACCCTCACCAGAATTAGAGGAAGCCAATGCATTAGCTATGACTTATTATGAGCAGGGAGGAAAATTGGGTGATGAAAACATGCCAGTGTATGACCCTAGAAAAAAGGTCAGGAGAGATCAGGTAAAAGAATAAATGAATGCTGAGCAAGTATGTGATTAGTGTTAGTGCTGTTAGTCGTTAAGCGTTATTGGCGTCTGTTACATAAACAATCCTCAACGGCTCCATTCACCTTACGCAATTTTCAAACCTAAAAATCACCCTTTAAACTGTAACTACCAAACGTGTTGTATGTACACTAAAGGGTAAAGACGATTTGATCCACGGAGAACCTTCTGCCGCAAGCTAGCGGCAGTTGAGCCTCCATGGATGGTGTGCGTAGGGGATTAAGTCGTCTGGCAAGTGGTGAGTCTATATGACGGTTAACTTATAGGTAGTACTGGCCAGAGCCAATATTGATCGAGGACTTTAAACAAATAGGAAGTGTCAAATGATGGATTTCAGTGATACTGGATCTGGTTTATAACCCCTCTGATAGTGAAGCAGGATATATTTGTTTTAGCAATAGTAATATTTAACATGTGGGCACTTTAAATGCGTTCAAAAGTTTTCCATTGCATTATCATTAATAATGAAGGTTTAATTGAATTATTAAAAATTTATTGTTGCAGATGAATGTAAGATTATAGGTGAGAATACGGACTGGTTTATAGAGTGTTTATATTGGCCATATATCAAAAAAAGTACAGGGTTGACGTCATTAAAAATTATGACTCATACGTTTTTGTCCAATTTATTTACATAATATGCTTTTATTGCTTTTCTGATATGAGGTTACTGGTGTTATATTTGTGATTTTACCTCATATGTAGCAGATAGTATAAAGATTGGCATGTACCTTGAAAAAGCTTTTACATAAATTCACACATGGAGATGATTTTATGAATAGTCGATGTGGTCAGTCATTTAAGTATTTATTTGTTACGACAATACTCGCTTTAAGCTTTTCCGCACACGCAGTTATTACCCAGGTTGGCTCAACGGCTGGAATGAGTCAAGGTCCTTATGCGTTAGAAGATTTTGAGGATGGTAGTTTTGTTCCTGGGTTCACTGCTTCGTCATCATCGGGAGTTGCTCTAGCCAGTGCTAGTAGTCATACAAGCGGGGTTACACCTTCTGGAACTCAAGGGTTATCAACTAATACATACCCTGATCCTATTATGATTGACTTTGACACACCTGCCTCATCTGTTGGTATGTATTTTGGTAATGACGACACGTGTTGTAGTAGTACCTTTACAGCTTTTCTTGATATTTTTGATGTAGGTGGTTTGATTGATACCATCAGTGTTGTAGCCAATATGAATGACTTTGCTGACCAGTTTATTGGCTTTGTCAGTGACGAAGCAGTAACTAGCGTAACTTTACGTTATGGTACTGGTTCTGATGTAGGGTTATTCCATTATATTGATGATTTACAGTTCAATAATGCAGGTACAACACCTGAACCAGATCCTATTCCTGAGCCTGGAACACTAGGGTTATTTGCATTATTAACAGGTATTTTTCTTAGACGGAAAATGTACTAGATTTTTATCCTTGTAACCTGCAGTAAAGTGTATAGATGCATACAGATCAGTTACTTCTAATCATATGTCATGATTGTCGTTAAAGTAACTGATCTTTTTATGGATTAATGTTTAAGTACAGATCTAGACCGTATGCACCAATGACGTTAATACATTATTAAGTTGTGGCATGTCATGAACAGTAATTCCTTCAATATCAGATTCACTCATTTGGCTTGCCATTTGAATGAGTAAATTAATATCGACGGAATGACTGTTATGATTTTTATCAATGATGTTTATGGATAAATCTGATGCGTCTTCAGTTTTATTTAAAATAAGTGCCTGATCAGAATTTGCTTTATTAATTAATGATAAATTACCCTCTTTATATAAAACTTTAAAATCATTCCAGTCCAGGTTTTCCCATTGCACAGTGAGTGTAGTATGTGATGACTGCTCTAAATAAATAATACTGGAGTGCTTATTCATGTTTACAGTGTTATTCCCTGCGCCAAGGTTGGCAATAAGTACGCCATCATGTTTACCTGTATAAAGCGTATCATCTCCATCACCCGTCCGTAGTTTAAACAACGACATTAATGGATAGGAAAGCTCAAATCTTTCTGAGGAAGACTGGTAAGCTTGTTTACCCACATCAATGGTATAACCATCATTAGTTTGAGCAGTTAAATCCAGTTCTGAAAGTTGGAATTTATGGTCTTCATTAAATGTACCGTACAAGATACCTTGGCCAGATTGTGTTGTTGACTGGAAAGCAAAGGTGAGTTTTTTATTGATATTCTGCTGGTAGCGATTCCCTAGGATAATTTCTGTACCTTGATAATTGAGATAATAACGACTTTCTTCAGCGCTATAGCGGTGAGAAAAACCATTAAATCCATTTTGGAAACTAATGGTATCGCGTTGATTATCTGTGTCATCACTGGTAATAACAACCATATTCTGATTGGCGCCAATCATATAAGTATCATGGCCATTTCCACCACTTAATTGTGCACCATCTGCACCCGATACAAGAATATCGTTGCCATCTTCACCAAACAGCTGATCAAAGCCGGCACCACCATCAATCAAGTTATCAAGGTTATTGCCTCTAAGGGTGTCATCTTCTTTAGAACCAATGACATTGGTAATGTTTGTAGAAAGTAAATTAAAGCGTTGTTGTACATCACCATTGAACAAGTGAGTGTAACCGTTATTCAAGTTAACTTTATAATGTCCCTCATCTGCAGCACGGGTAACCAAGGTATCAAAAATAACCTGACCATCAGTTTGAAGAGAGGGGATATATAAATGACCCGCTAAATCTCGGAATTGAATATGCTGGTACTGTTTACCTTTAAAGTAATTCGTCAGGGTAATGACATTGATACGTGTAGGTGCATTTTCCTGATAATGATCTAATACAGATTTAAAGCTTTCAGAGGTTAATAATTCCCAATGATCTTTGGTTGTTGCAAGCGCTGTCTTTATATGACTAAGAACAGTGTTAGTGAGAGATAATTCATCCGTGAGCTGTAGTATATCATTACCCGCTTGGTGACTTAAAAATAGTCTTTTCGCTAAACGCAGCGCATTTAACCAGCCTTGACTTACCGTGAGTTTAAGATCGTCATTTTCTTTATAGCCGCTTAAATCACCAAAGTTTGTAATTAACTGATCCGTTGCTAGCGATTTTGGGGTATGTTGATAAGCATATAACTTTGCTTCTTCATCGGAGGCTTCAGGGTGTTCGGCTAAATAATCCAATTTTACTCGGTAAAACTGTTCTCCGGCCTCTACTTTGTTATCGATTGTGTCGTGGTCAGTGTCTGTTTCCCAGTCATCAGCAGTAATTGTATAAGTGTCAGTGCCTTCACCACCACTTAAATAGTCGCTGCCTTGTCCTCCTACTAAATGATCATCGCCATATAAGCCACTAATGACATCATCACCCTCTGAGCCTTGTAAAAAATTACTTAAGCGGTTACCAATGATTTCATCATTACCTTCAGAGCCGATAACATTTTCAATATTTTCAATCAGGAAAAAGTCTTGTCGGCCATCACGAATTTGTACAGTTCCTTTATTGCCAAAGTGGCTATGGGGGTCAAGGCTAATTTCTAGACCTTTTTTCTTTCCTGTAAATGCATACATTGAACGGAATGAAATAGTATCAATGCCCGCACCACCATCAACAATGGAATAATCTGTACTGGTAAAACGTTGAAGCGCATTCGGGGAACGTATTTCAAACGTATCTGCTTTATTGCCCCCTTTGTATCGCCGTTGAAATGCACTGCGGTTGTGGTCAATCAGAAAAATGTTTCGGCGGTTTAAATCACCATTTGCCCAATCAAAGCCTTTACCTAATTGAATGAGAGTCACACCATCTTCTTCATTATATGTATCAAGTTTTTTAACTTGGGCTGCTTTAGGCTCTTGCCGAAATACCCAGCCAGAATCAACCTCTCCTGGATTATTTCGATGATATTCTCTTAACTCAGCAGGCGATAAATTATAGTAATCATAACCTTCGCTAATATTGGTTAGTTTACCGTAGGCAGTAAACACTTTAGGTGTACTATAAACCAGTTTATCCACACCAAGCTGGGCATACATTTCTAAACGTTTTTGTTGCATCTCATTCCATTGACGTTCACCAATATTGGTTGCAGCTTTATTGGCAATATGCTCAGGCACAGGAAAACCAAAAAAGACAGCGGCACCAGCTAGATCAAGATCAGAGCCAGTAATCCCCGCTTCTGCAAGTTGCTGTCTGACCCGAACAGTATTATAGATACTGGCAGCAATACCAATGGCTAAACCAATAGCTGCCCCAATAGGCCCAGCTGCTGCCGTAATTAATGAGGCAATACCAGTGGCAATAGAAACAATAACACCTGCCACGGCTAGCGAGCCATTAACTATATAATCAATACGTTCATCGGTATTTGTCGTAGTTGCCGCGGCATTAAAATTATCGACAGCAGACCAAATACCTAGGCCTGCTCCAGCGAAATTGGTGATAGCCCCCAATTTTGTGGCCACACTGGCAAGGCGTGTAGAAACAGCCTGAACTTTAGTGCTGTTAGCTAATACATCCAGTGTAATATCAAGATTATCAGTCAGTGTATCGGCTAGTGACTGTACAGCATGATAGGTATCGCCTTGGGCAAATGCGTCAACGGTTTGGTAAATATTCCCTGGTAGCCGTATGACGCTCATGGCGGTATTTACACCATTAATTTTGCTTGCGAGCTTATTGAGTTTTTGGTTAGGGACTGGGGTAGAACCAAATAAGCGTTGTTGACGATCATGCAATTCTGATACAGAAGCTAAAGAGCGATTTAATTTTTCATCTAATGATGACAGTAGAGGGAGCTGGTGATCTAACCAATTAATAGCCTCTGCCTGTTTGCGCAGTTTAACGATTTCAACGGAATTGGTATTTTGGGGCAATAGTGCAGGAGATGCTGTTAACCACTGATTTAGTCGCGCTAAAGCTGTATAACGCTGGTTTCCATCGAGTTGTTTCATCCAGCGTTGTGTTTGATCAGCGTTGAGTGTAAGTGATCCATCAATTGTTGACAGTGAAATTAAATTCTCTGTTGTTAACGTTACATTATTGAGTTTAGCACCTGCTAACCAAAGTTCTATACGACTGATGTGTTGTTCGCCCATAGGAAGCAAGCCAAGGTTTTTATCCGCTTGTGCTAATAGGTCCAGATCGGTGACATAAGGGCGGCTAATCTGGGTAATAAGCGTATCACTTATGGTTTGGTCTAATGTGGTGTGTGCAAGTGACCATGTTTGTTGTTTTAAGTCATATTGAGATGAAATATAGTCAACTGCTTTACGAATAGTATTGGTGGTAACGATTTCACTTGTGGTGACATTAAATAAGGTGACCGATTTATTTTTTATTAATAACGCTAAGTCGTTACCATCAACACGAAGTTTTAATACCCCTGCCTCAGTGAATGGTTCGAGTGCTTTTCGTAAACGTTTGGCTCCTTGCCCGTTATTTACAGCGTTAAAATAAAGAGAAGGCAACTGTTTTACGCGTTCAGTCAATCCACTTGCTTGAACATTCTCCTGATCTGGTTGCAGCCATTGTTGATAACCCAAAGCCAAAATATTTCGTGTATAACTGGTGGCAGCACTGAGACCTTTCTGTTTATAAACCAGCAAGAAGCTGTCTAATAAGTGCTGATCGTCAAGTGTTAACGCTTTGGTTAAAGCTCTTGTATCCGACAAATCTTGCTGTGGTAGTACAGCATTACTTTTTAATAGCTGATTGAATGAGTCTTTTATTTGATCAGGGAAGCTCGATAAGCGTTTTGCTAGCTTTTCTAGAAAGCTACGTTTGGGTTGAAAAGGAAGGTCTTGCCAATGGCTACGGTGAGCGTTCCACCAAGGAGTTATTTGCTCACTCATAAACTGATTAAAAACGTGTTTTGCTGTGTTAAATGCTTGTTCTGAGCTGTCTTCTCGATAAGCGTTCATAGCCGTATTAAACGCTTCTTGTAGCGTCTGGAAATAGGCTTTATCGGTATCGGCTGTTGAAATTAACTCTTGTAACCAATGTTGAGCTTCTAGAAATGCAGTAGTGTCAGCGTTGCCTAACTGTTTAAATAATTGACTAAATTCTGTTTTATGATCTTTAAAGTAGTCTTGCCACTCGCCTTCAGTTTCTTTGTTTCGATACCAACGATTGTATCGAGTAAGAACATAACTGAGGGTATCTGCTGTAGGCGACTCTTTTAAAACTTCGGTGTTGCTGTGAGCGATACCAATTTTTCCACCCACACTGGCACCACCACCAACGGGTACTTCACCATTTACACCTAAGTTGGCTGAATGGGTAAATAAATAGCGAGAAAACTGTTTATGATAGTGATTATCGCCATAATCATGTTGATAGCCGGCTTTAAAGTAGCGTAACTGTAAGGTAAATTTACCTGATGCAGAGGCATCTACATGATTATTAATGAGGTCAGATAGGGTGTTTTTTATTTGCTCAGAATCAACGGTGGCATCATATTGTCCTTTGATTTTTGACACCATGTTATCAATAAAGCCTGTGACATCACCGCTGGTGATACCTGCCTTAAAGCTAAGGTAAATATCAATATAATCACCGTGACGTAAACGGCTTGGGTGTATTCGGTTTCTGTGTAAAACGGTGGCTTCAAGTCCAAAATTACCCACAGAACCACTTAAACTAAAGCTTTTATCCGTGATGCTCAGTCTAATCAGCTGTTTAAAAGATGCGATATTTTCAAGCTTACTTTTAGAATATGTGATCGTAGGTTGCGTGATATTTTTGCTTATTGTATCTAATAGTGCTGTAGCTTGCTGAAACTGTTCAGGTGTTGTATTTGCATTCCAAATACGGTCTGCTAGTAGTGTGTAGGAAGCGTGTATTGCTTGAAGAAATTCATGTCTTCCTTGAACTCCCCACCGTGACTCAATCGCATGCTTTTCTCCACGAGAGGACTGATCACCCGCATCATATTTTTGAACAACAGTCATATAACGATCAAAATCACTATTAAGTGTTGCTAATGCGTGGGTAGATCGATCAACGATCGATTTGTTAGCACTGTCTTGATTTAGCAGTGTTTTTGCATAAGTGGTTAGAGATGCTGGCAATTCTTTTAAGCGTTGAGCATTTTCTGCAATAACCGTCCAAAAGTAAGCTGGCACAAACTCATAGATTTCAGTTCGGCGTAGTGTGACGTTAATACCTGCTGAAGCTGCAAGCGGTAATTCAGTACCGTTAATGCCAATGCTAGCAGAGCCAGTTGCACTGGCTGAGGTGGTGTTAACATAGCCGCTAAGGGTCTCAGGAATAACGGGTAAGGTAACATTGACTTTACTGTCAATACCAAGCTGTTCTGATAATAATGTATTAAGTTTATGTTGATTGTTGACGGCTGCTTGTAGCTGTTGATGATACTGCTTTAATTCTGACCCAATTGCACTATGTTGAGGCCCTGCAAAAACCTTGCTGATAATTTGCCAAGCAAGTTGTTTGGACGTTTTTGTAAGTGAGGTATCATCACGATTTAATGAGGCTAAATTACTAACCTCCATGTCCACATAGGTTTTGACATTATTATATTCTTTAAACGTGGTGTAAGCATGGCTACCGGTTAGATTGCCCCCCAGTTTTGCAGCTATAACTTTAATACCTGCTGTTAATCCTAAGCTAGCGGCTCGAGTTTTTGAGCGGAAAAATAAACCTTCATCATCTGAGTCTAATGTATCCGTATGACTGTAACCTATACTGCCATAAAGATTAGTAGCAACGATATTACCACCACCTTTCACTTCAATTTTCAAGGTGGTTGAGTTTGCGGCCCCAGGGTTGCCAATGCCTTTTAGTTTATTAAAGACATCAGTTTTGATTTCACTACGAGCCTGGTTTAACCAACTTGCAAAAAAATATTGGCCTAATAATGCGGTTAGGGTCTTTGTGTCAGACTTATTTAGTAGCTGGCTGGTTTTTTCCAGTTGAGATGACAAAAATGCGGTATCTGTTGTTGACAGGGTACTGTGTTCACCCTCTGTTGTAATGAGTGAATTTAACTTTAGCTGAACATTTTCTAAAAGAGAAATTGCCTGTGATATCTTTTTTGCATTTTTTTTATTATTTTGGCTGAGTGCAGTATCTTTAAGCGAATTTAGTTGGTTTGCAAGCTTATTAACAACGGCTAACGTTTCACTGGTTATTGGCTTTCCTTCCGTGGTGCATAATGATAAAACAGAACGTGAGTTCGATGGCGAATTATTATTAACTACTGATGACTCCATGAAATACACCACAAAAATTATAATAGATGGACGGTTTAAATCAGTAAATAAATGGTTTTAAAAATCGCACTTTACTTGGACTGTCTTTAATAGCTGGGCATACTAAAAGCCCAAGGTGCGATAATTTATAATTAGTTAATATTTTAATATGTCTATAATGAGGTCTTTCGTAAGGATGTACGTTTGCGCATAATTTACGTCTTAATAAATACAGAAATAAAATAACTAGCAATTCACCCAGAAAAAGCCTATTAAAGGGTTTTTTATCTATTTTTATTGTTACGCAAGGGGTACTGCGTTTAATGATGCTTTTTTGTAAACACCATAAATATTTTTTATTTTTATACACATATGGGGATCTGCCCGCTATGTGAGAGCAAAATATAACTTCTAATAAAAAGAGATCGTTGTCAATCTATTTTTACGTATTAGTACATATAAGGGGAGGGAAGGAAAGAATAATGAATGACTTATTAAAAAATATGAAAAAAAGTACCTTATGGTATTTTGATGAGCAGCAGGGGTAGACAAAGACTGGATAACACACGTTGAATTGGTTGCCGGCAGGAGTCGGCAACCTAGCCTATACTTAATTAGATGTATCTGATACTAACTCAGTATCTGTACATTGACGAAATTTTTTCATCAGTAAAGCGATATAACGCTGGTTATACTCTGTACCAAATTGAAAAGCCTGTTTAGCGTCATCAGTTGCTATATTGTATTGTTGAGCAAGGCTTGCGATTTCGCTCCATTGCTTAAGTTTGCTTTGTTGATAAAGGGTATGAAGTTGGTTGTTATGTTCTAAACATTGAGCGAGGGTATCTTGTGGTATTAACTCTGGGTTCACTTGGGACTTTTTAAGGCAACGAGAGTAATAAGACGCGATGAAACGAGAGTGCTCGTCTTTTTCTGGACTAACGTTGTAGTACTCATCGAGCAAGTCTTTCATCAAGTAATAGTCTGATAAATTATTACCCTGACTGGCAATTAATTCGTCTTCTGCATCAATCTTTGCTAATTGATATTGGTTGATTTTATTAATGAGCTCATAGGCAATACCACTGCTAATAAAGCATTGGTTAATGGAGGAGTCGGCGGCCAGTAAATCCTGCTCAGACACGGCGGGTTGCAAGTAGGGGATAGAGCCTGAGCAACCACTCAAAAGCATGACGTATCCAGTAAGTAGCAAGTATTTATTTATAATACGTGTTACATATAAAGGTGTATAGGCGTATTGCTTTATATCCATAATAAATTAGCTTGTGTCTATATCATGTATGTATCTTAACAATAGCTAATAAAGAAAAAAAAGGTAACCCTAATCTTGTTCTTTTGAGGCAATGATCAATGGATAAAGAGTTAATTTTCCGCAAAAGTGAAACGCACATCGACTGAGATGACTTTTGCGAGGTAAAAGGTAATTATAATGAAAATTGATAGAAGTCAGGGTGTTGATATACCTGCTGAAAAATCCCTCTCAGCCATGTTGTCAGACGTTCTCTCGCTTCTGAAATGATAGGATGAATAGGTTGATTATCTTCAGGGTTAAGTAGTGTGTTACAACGTTTAGCAAAGAGCCATAATGTTGCAGCAACAATGTCAGCCGCTAACTGGAAGCGGTTACGTTTAAACTGTTGATTGTAGTTTAAGTAATTGTCTGCAGTATGTAGACATTGGCTAAAAGAAGGCCAGTTGGGTTGTAAACAGGCTAAATCTATAGCGGGACTGCCTAGACTGACGTGTTCTAAGTCCATCCGATATACCTCACCAGCAGTACTGCAGCACCAGTTGTCAAGGCAGTTGTCACCTGTAATTAGCCAGCCAGGTGCAAAGAGATGTTGGAATTCATAATAGAAATTATCCAAAACATTACGTAAACAGCGCTGATCGGACGGTGGTGCCAGTTGTAAGAGTAGATAATTATCCTCTGGTTGCCAGTAGTGGTTTGCCAGTGAACCAAGATTGAGATTCATAAGGTTGGTTTGATGAAACTCGACTAAACGTTTAAAGAGTTCATTTTGGTTAATATCCTGATTAGCATTTTTGATAAACTCTAAAACAATTACTGTATTATTATTTGATTTGATACTGTGTATTAGACGAGGAAAGTTAATTTGAAAGGACTGAATTTGGTGTGGCAGGCTTATGTAACAATACAGCTCAACCTGAGAGGTTTTCTTAACAATTAATTGACGATTGCCAGTACTAATTAGAGAAACTTTATGGCTAAGTGACTGGCAATTATCAATTGGTCCTATGTCTTCAGCCAACTGCGTAAACAAGTTATCCATGAGGTTCACTATTATCTGTTTAAATCACTCCCTTAAATTTATGTTATCAGAAAATATTGGTGAAATTAACAATTTTTTTAGCAAGACAGTCTAACAGCTATGATTACTGTGAAGGTATCCTTGATTTTAAATACAGTGTTATAAGTAGTTTGGCGACACTCTCCTGAAGAAGGAGGCGAGATTCCCCCCCCTTCATTTTGCTGCACCCGCATTATTTACAATATTCAGCACCGTTAAAAGTATAAGTGGATGGCCCAGACATAGACTCTTCTACAGCCGATGGAATACCGTTTTTATCCCATTGTGTAACAACGGTATTACTTTCGCCGGCATATTGCTGAGTAAATTGATAATAGCCTCCTGATTTTAGTCTATTGCAAACGGCTGCATTCATAGCATTTAAAATTAAGCCATTATCGGTTTGGGCTTCCCACATAAATAAACCCGCCAAATTATATTCTTTAACGAGTTCGCCTTTAGCAATAACACTTCTAGGAGAGTCGAATGTTTCAACTTTTGCGAATTGATAAGTGGAATCATTCATATTATGTGGTTTCCAGATATACGCTGATTCAGCCTGGGTATCATAGTACAAGTAACTGTTACCCGCTTTCATATAATGGTCATAAATATCACGAAAATCGCTTACACCAAACTGAAAGGTTCCTGCTGCTCCCAAGCCAGAACCACGACTGTTGCGCCAATGCTGCGCTTGTCCATGCCAGAAAAACTTGCCGAATGATTTACGGTTTTTTAAATATTCCCAGCCACGACTGTAACTGGCTACACCAATAACCAGTTTATTTGTCGGGAAATCTGGATACAATGTACGAACTGTCTCGATAGCACCTCGGGTACTGAAGCCACGAGCAACTTCACTATTGGTTCGAGTGTTTCCATTGAAGAGAATAGGATTACCTAGTTCATCCGTGGCGATACCTGATAAACTGTTGTAAGTACCCATCACGGGTTTAGCATTGACTGCTGCATGATGACTTGGGTCTTTAGCCCAGGCGCCGTATAAGTCGTATGTCATCAGGTTAATGAAAGTAAATTCATCCCGTAATGCATTTAAGTCTACCGCAGCAAGTTTTGCTGGAGAGGCGGATAGTGCCGCTGATAACTCAAACTTGGTTCCAAACTCAGCGGTTAACCGTGCTCTTAATAATTTAATTAAAGCGGTTAAGTTGTCTCGGTCTTGCATATAACCTTTCGTTAAATTGGGGCTGAGTCCACTTCCTCCTGGGAACTCCCAATCGATATCAACACCATCAAAAACATTATCATGACGTGCCATAAAAGCTACAACCGAGTCGACAAATGTTTGTCGCCATGTTGGATTGCTGACCATATCGTAAAAGGGATCACTGAGCGTCCAGCCACCAATGGACAACATGGCTTTTAAGTGAGGGTAACGTTGTTTTATTTTTTTTATTGCGGCGACTGAATGCGGAACGGCAATATAGTCGTATTCTGAAACTTCAAAGTCATTATTGCGTTCGACGACACCAAGCTTAACCAAGTCTCCACGTTCATTATTATTGACATCTGGCGCTAATCCTTTTCCGCAGCTGGCTCGCATGACTTTCCAACTACGACTTTCGCCGCCGTCTGGACTAAACTCTCGATTTAATCCATCATTTTTTGTAGCGTTAGGACGATCGTAGTCGCAAATTGCAGCAAATGAGTAAAATAAATGCGTTATATTATTTGCGGCGATAAGTTCTGCAGGAAATGCACGTTCCCACACACCCCATTCGCCCATGTATAAGCCAACAATTTTACCGCTGGAAGTTACATTAAAAGGGCGATGATATTCTTTATTGGCTTCCCAGTTAGTATCACTGTCAGTTGCTTTATGTTGTTTTTGATATTGAATTTCATTTTTCCAATCAACCCCTGTACGTTTAGCAACATAAATATTGTAATCAGATGGTCTAAACCCTGCAAAATTTCGATCGGGATCGTTATTATCCCACACCCAATCATAAAATAATTTTAGGTGAACACGTTCGCCCGTATATTTACTGGAAATAAGATTCCAGGGGGCGGATATTTGTTGGGATGATATATTACCCGATTCCTGTTGTGATATTTCGACTGCATAGCTCTTGGTAGGTAATATACAAAGACTCATCAATACCGTACTGACTGAGGTTATACGTTTACTCGTAAAAATAGCGCTTATTAATGATGCCATGACTGACTCCATTCAGTTTGATGACACTAAGATGAATACTTTCTTTTTGATGCGAAATTAATTGGTACACTTTCAAAACATAAATTTAAATGCGAATAAACTGACTCGCTATTTTTTTATTATGCTTTTTTGGAATAGGGGCTTTCGTTCCAGAAAGAAATTAAGTGAAATCGTGAAAAATAAAAGGATATGAGTTGCGTAATTCGGCTGGTTACAGAAATGGAAACATAATACCCAGCGAATAGAGTCAGGCGAAACTATACGTATACTGTTAATGCTATTAATAGTTTTTAACATCCCAATCAGGCTAACCATTATTTTGATAGGATACTGTTTACATTGAGGCCCTTATTGATATAAGAAAAAAAATAAGAATCAAGTGCATTTTCTTTTGCACAATAGTTTTAGCTTATAACCAATTGCTTAACAAAAGTGCAATGGTTACAATTTGCTAAGAATTCAGGGTAATATGAGTCACCAGGGCTGAATGTATACAGTGTCTGGCCGGCAGTCAGCCTTTGGCATCATGGATATTTTGCTGGAGATGGAATACAGACGCTGTAAGAAGTCATACATTTCCAATAATAAAGAGACCAATGCTATGCACGTAGTAAAACGCTGGTTTAGTTGTACAATAAGTGCGCTGACATTACTGGTTACCTCCTTTTCAGCTAACGCAGTTGATTCGTACGTACTTCCTATAGTGCCTGCTCGGCTGGAAGATGTTAAAGAGCTGTTGACACAAGCACTGGAAATAACAAAAGAAAGTCATGGCGATTATGAACTTAGTAGTACTCGAGCGAGGTTAACCGAAGATAGAATGCTGGTTGAAATTGAGAAGGACCGGCTAATCAATATCACCTGGAGTTCAACCAGTCAACAGAGAGAAGAGCAGTTATACCCCATTCGCATACCTCTTCGTAAAGGGTTACTTGGTTATAGGTTGAGCTTAGCCAACCCTGAAGGGCAGTTAAAAGCTCAGCAGGTGCAAACATTAGCAGATTTACAGCAGTTAAAAATTGGTCAAGGTCAGGACTGGGGGGATGTGAAAGTTTACCAGGCTAATGGTATCGATCCTTATAAAGTATTTAAATTTGAGTTACTCTTTCCTCAGCTAGCCAAAAAACGGTTTGATTTATTACCTCTGGGCGTAAATGAAGCTCATGGTATTCTGGAGCGTCGAAAAGATAAGTATCCTAACTTGTCTGTTGAAAAAGAGTTGGTATTGTATTATCCATGGCCTTACTACTTTTTTATGTCGAAGAAAAATGCCAAGCTGGCGAATCGGGTTGAAATTGGGCTTAATAAATTAATCGCGAATGGAACCTTTGATAAAATATTTTATAAGTATCATCGAGATAAAATTTTACGCGCTAATCTTAATAAACGTCGCTTGATTAGACTGGATAACCCAGAACTACCAGCGAAAACCCCACTCTCAAATCGATCATTATGGTTTGAACCGAGTGATATTTTAACTAAGATGCTTTAAGTTCTTTTTGACGCTATTTCAGACTATTTCGGAGGTGATTAGCTAGTTTTTCATTTTATGCCATTAATGTAATAAACGTTAAAAACGAAAGGTATACCTTGAAAAGAAAGCTCTCAGAGGCTTATATTAAGCGTACAATTTAATGCATTCGTTTCTTCTGAAGGATATGGTTTAGCTAGGGCCTGTTAACAGGCCCTAGTAATGAGAAGCACCTTTAAGAATAATGGTAGCTTATTAATAATGGTTGATTAGGTATGCGCTGATGGCTATGCGAATCAAGGGTTCTGTTGGTAATACACCCATTGACTTGACAATAACGTGTGATGAAGACGTGCTTAATATGGCATCTGAACTCCTTGATGTTTGGAGCAGACAAAACAAAGCTGCCACTCCTTGTGAAAGTGAATTAGAAAATACAGTACCTACATCAACTCATAGTAAGACTACTCGTCATAAGCCCTCCCTTTTACAGCAAGCATTAGACTATATTGAAAAGGAAAAGCAGGTAACGAATTATCAGTTGGTTGATTTTTTATCTGGATTGGAGGGGAACGAGCAGTCAGTTAAACAGACCATCATGAGGTTAAAACACCACAGTAATATCCAGTTAACCACTGAGTCTACACATGCTCGCACTGATCATTTGGTTTTTCATTGGGATAATACTACTACTGAAACTTAAGATTAGGACAGTAGCCTGCGTGGCTGTTATAAAAAGTTTCCGATAAAACATGAAGTCTTATTGAGCTAACCCTTCACTCCTAGCGCATCTTCCTATATTCTCCAGAGAAATAATTAAAATATTATTGTTTTATTTTTATATAAAAAATAGGGACATAAACATGAATAATAATAAGAATGCTGTAGAACGACTTGCAAACGCTAAACATGAATTTGGTGAACATGGTGGCGTTAACATGTCAATTGAAGCCAGTTCTACCTTTACTGTGATGGAAGCTAATACACTGCCTGAAATCTTTCAAGGTCAAAAAGGGCCTCAACAGGGTGGATGTTATTTGTATGGGCGTCATTTTAACCCAACAGTCTATAATCTAGCGAGACAACTGGCATGTATAGAAGGTAGTGAGTCAGCCTATTGTACGGCCAGTGGTATGGCGGCAATATCGAGTACTTTACTCCAGCTGTTGTGTCCTGGTGATGAGATTATTGCTTCTCATACGATCTATGGAGGGACTTACGCACTTTTACATGATTACTTTCCTCTCAAGAATAATATACATACACATTTTGTCGATATTCATCAGCACTCGCTAATTGAGCAAAAAATTACGGCAAAAACCAAGGTTATTTATGTTGAGTCGATAGCAAACCCTACGCTACGTGTCGCAGATATTAGATCATTAGCTACACTCGCTAAAAAGCATCAATTAACTCTTGTGGTTGATAATACCTTTTCTCCCCTCATTATTGAGCCGATTGCCCTGGGCGCGGATATTGTCATACATAGTTTAACTAAGTTTATTAACGGGGCTTCTGATACGGTAGCTGGGGTAGTTTGTGCATCGACTGACTTTGTCAGCCAGTTAATGGATTTGCACACAGGGTCTTTAATGCTGCTTGGACCAACCATGGATCCAGACGTTGCTTTTCGTATTAGTGCACGATTAGCGCACTTACCATTGCGTATTCAAGCCCATAGTCAAAGAGCAATGTATATAGCACAGCAGCTACATGAAATGGGGTTACCCGTGACTTATCCTGGTTTGTCTAATCACCCAGATTATCGGCTATTAAAAAGCAGTGGAAATGTGGATGAATATGGTTTTGGAGGGCTATTTACGTTAGACCTTGGTTCAGAAAAAAAAGCCAATGCATTAATGAATATTTTGCAAAATGAACAGCATTTTGGGCTTATGGCGGTTAGCCTGGGCTATAGTGATACATTGATGTCCTGTTCTGGCAGTTCAACATCGAGTGAAATGACTGAAGAAGATAAACAACTTGCTCATATTTCATCAGGCTTAGTACGATTTTCAATGGGGTATACTGGCAGTTTAACGCAGCGCTGGGATCAATTAAAAACAGCACTGGCTGCCTGCCAGATTATCTAATGTTAATTCTGACATGTCATTCTTAATCTATAGGTTGTCGCTGTAAAGCGACAACCTGCAAGAGCAAGTCATGAATAATTATTAGGATTTTATGAAGTCATTTACGGTTTCAATAAACTTAGTAGGTTCTTCAAAATGGGGGTAATGGCCTGATTTAGAAAAGACACAAGCCGTGTAATTGTCGTGATGTTCCGGTTGAAATAGATCTCCTGCCATGAGAAAGTCGTTGCTGCCCATAATATGTAATACCTGCTGTGTTAATTTGGCAATATCATAGTATGGCGTACTGCTACTATCCTGGTGAATATTGCTGACAACCGCTTTAAAGATATCATCATTGTCGGTGAGCGTGCACTGTGCTTTTATCGCTTCAAATGATTCCATGGCTGCAAAATTAGACCAATTAAATAAGCTTCTGATAGCCCTGTTTTTAAGGGCATCTTTAAATTTTTGTTTGACCTCCCATAAACTTGTAGGGTCGTTTACGTCAAACTGAGTGGAGGCCATAATGTCTTTATAATCCTCTTTTTGAAAAAGTTTCATGAGGATCATATCCATCATAAAGTTTCTTTTGGCTGGAATATCGGCTCGTAATGAACGTCCTAAAAGAATTATTTTTTTGTTAATTTCAGGCTTATTTAATAAAGCATCATACACAAGCTTTGCACCATAACTATGGGCAGCAATAGCAGAGATATTGATACCACTATCTGCAAATGTTTCCAGCATTAATAAAAAATCATCAATATTAGCGGCATGACTGTACATGTCATGTGGCTTGGACTGTCCACAACCGCGTTGGTCGTAGGATACCCAGCCAAAGTGTTGCGTGAAATGTGGGTGTTGGCTCACCCAGTGTTTAAAGTAGTGAGAGTGGCTTCCTGGTCCACCATGCACAAATAAAATAGATTGCTTATGTTGTTTGGGGTTAATTGTCCACGAGTGTAGCATGTGTTGCATAGTATGTTACTTCCTGTAATTGTACGGCGATTTATGCCTTTTGCGAGCAGTATAACAAGCTTGGGAATGAAAGTTAAAATCAGGTATTCTGCTTGGAATCGGTATACCTCGTAGAAACAAAGTTTTCATTATAAATAAGCTTAATGACGGGCTGGCTTTAATTGATCGAGACGTAATCGTTGACGTTTATCAAACAGTTGTCGTGCGGTAAAAAATGTTGTAATAAAGCTTCCCAATCCAGTGGCTATGGTAATTAAGATTAAAATGGCAATTTGGTAACGTATTGCTTGTGATGGATCTGTGCCGGCAAGAATTTGTCCTGTCATCATACCAGGTAAACTGATGATACCAGCGGCAGCCATCGAATTAATGGCGGGGATCATGGCATTGTGTTGTGCTTGTCGACGAAGGAAAGCTGTTGCTTGTAACCAAGTAGCACCTTGCATCAACTGTCCTTCAATGCGATCTTGAGCATCATGTGCTGTAACTGTCATGTACTCCCTCGCTAATGATACGCCATTTAGACTGTTACCTAGCAGCATACCTAGCAATGGAATAAAGTACTGTGGGTGATACCAGGGGGTTGCTTGGATAAAAGCCAAAAGCATCAGAAACAACATGCTCGTTGTTGAGATAAATAAAGCGACAGTACTAATCCAGATATTCCAACGTGTTACCCAAGCGTAGGTTTGTCGAGCATTTGCTTCACGCCCTGCCGCGAGTATCATCAGTAGTGAAATTCCTAGAACCCAACTGAGCTGAACATGGCTGAACAGCCACGTTAGAACCAGGCCAATAATGCTGAGTTGTAGTAACATCCGTACCATACTGATAAAGAGCTGTCGTGTAAGACCAGGGGCTAGGTTTCGTTGAAATAAAGCAAGCACACTGAGCAGTAGTATACAAAGTGCTAAATCTGCGTAGCTGAGTTCAATCATCTTCACTTAAGCAACCTCCATGTAAAGTGAAGTTTTTGGCTCGGTTAACCAACCAGGGGGATGGATGATGGGCAACCCAGATAATACTGCGATCTGTTTGTTGTAAAAAGTGGTCAAATAAAAACTGTTCCAGGTGTGATTGACTAACAGGATCGAGATTAGCAGTGGGTTCGTCCAGCAATAAGACATAAGGATTATGTTGAAGTGCTCTTAAAATAGCTAATCGTTGTTTTTCTCCTGTAGAAAGCGTATGTATAGGCTGCTGTATGATTGAATGAGATAATCCTAATTGTGTGAGCCAGTTATCAATATTGCAGGAGAAGTGATCTCTGGCCGTTGGATGCCACCAGCTTGGCATCGCGGGTACTAATGTTACATAGCGACGCCATTGCGATGGCTCAATGTCAGTTTGTTTTTGGTTCTGTAATAATACTTCTCCTTGTGCAGGGATTAAGTCTGCCAGTGCTTTTAAAAGCAGGCTTTTTCCTGTTCCTGAAGCACCTTGAATACACATACATACCTGGGCGAAAAGGTTGAAGCTGATCTGTTGTATTGTGTGTACAGATAAATGTTTGACCTGCAGTAAGGGCGTAAAATTATTCATGCTTAGTTTGGGATTTAAACAGCCGTTAACTTGGTTTTCACGAATATAAACCATTTGCTGTAGGTGTACGAAGACTTAGAAGTTTTGTAGATGTTTGTCACATTATATCCAAGAGGCATGTCCTGTGTGTCAAGTAGAGCTGTATTAATCATTTACTTAAGTATAGCCAACAAGGCATTCTAGGTAATCATGAGTTGAAACTGGCTTAACTAAACAAAATGATCACTGGCTAGAAGGAGTTGTAAGAACATTAGGTTTATTACATTATAAAAACAGAAAACTGGAAGTAAATTATGAAGTTAATCAAAAATAAACCAGTATATGCCCAAAAAAATAAAACGTATTTTGGTCTTTGTCTTAGAGGTGTCCTTAAGGCATTTGTTGTTTTTTCAATCATGCAAACAGTGACTGTCGGGGCTTATACCTGGGCATCAAGTGAGAGTAATAATGAATCTCTCGTGCAAAACCAACAAACCTCAAATGTACTTCGTCATACGCTAGAAAAATCACTTTTTACATTACCACCACGAAAACAGGGCCACTATGGCATCCGCTTGTACCGGTTAACAGGCAATAAAAAATATTTATCCACAAGTTTATACGATACATATGTCGTTGCAGATCACTTGGATTTTATTGCTAATCGCTTAGGTGACGAAAGCTATATTAAATCCTATATAAAACGAGCTCAACGAAAACAACCTGATAATTATAAAGGTAATTTAAGACGTGCAGTGTTAGCTGGAAATAGTGAGTTTTTATTTTATAGTTCGGCTATTTTGCCTTTTATGAACCGGTTGGATGAATTAGGTTTAAAGTCAGTTCATAACGAACAACTCTATGCAGCACTTAAAAAGTATGATTTTAAGTCAACGCTTTTGAAACCTGAAGTCATACGTGCATGGGCAGCACAGTCTGCTAATTGGGTTTATTGGCTGCATCAATTAGGTATTGTTGATTTAAGGAAGCCCTATAAAGAAGCTTTTATAAAAACATTTGAGGATGAATCGAGGTTAAAAGGGGATGCTTACATCAATAAGGTTTATGGATTAACACATTTTATTTTTGCGGCAAGTCGCTATTACCAGCAGCCAATAGATAAAAAAGAATTTGCCTGGATTTATGATTATTTTGAAAAAAATATAGCGCGTATTTTAAGCGAAACTAAGCCAGATGTAATCGCCGAGGTGGGCGTAAGTTTTTTACTCGCGGGGGAAGCTTATCATCCTGTGGTCAAGCAGTGTCGTCAGTCTATTCGGCAAGCCATAGATAAAGAGCATAAAATGATTCCTTCTGTCGATGGGGAGTGGGATTTAGCGCGAGGTGAGCATCGCAATGTATTAGCATTTATGTTGTTTTATTTACCGAGGCCATTACATCCTGGACCTTATCTGGCTAATGATGACAAGTTTCGTTCGTATTTACCCAAAAACGTAGTTATTAAATCTGTACAGCGATGAGTGTATGAAGCTATTCAGTAGGTATAAAGCGAGTTTACTTATTTTATCATGGCTGTTAAGTAATGGAGTGCAAGCAGCCATAACAACAAATGCCGAGCAGCAAGCTGCAAACAAGGCAGCACTCAAAATTCAAGAGGTTTATGATACAAACCAACTGCACCTGACACCCAAACGCAAGGCACATTATGCTTTACGAATGTACCGCCTGACTGGCCAGGAAAAGTATGTTGGTGAAATTATTAATCATGTGTATCGTTTAGTGTCTCGTGTAGGCTGGTATGATGCACATGTAAACGATGAAAAATTTAGGCTGCAGATAGTTGATAATCTAACATCCGCATTTGGCCAAAAAAGTCGTGGACTTCAGCGGAGACTTTTTTGGCAGCAAACAAAGTTTAGAGCACTGCGTTTTGAATTACATAGTATTTATCTACTAGCGCAACTAAATCAATTAGGTATTAAACCAACACATTTTTCTAATTTACTCAATCATTTACAAAAACAACCAATCGCTAAGTTACTCCTGGATGAAGCCTTTATTCGTGTTTATGCAGCGCAAGCTGCAAATTATGTTTTTTGGTTAGAGGAACTGGGGATCGCTAAGTTATCAGAAAAGTTTATAACGAAATTTCAAACGATTTACCCAATCTCAAAGGATACTGAACTGTCACAGTTGGAATATCAGAATAAGCTATATGGCTTAACTCATATTATTTTGTCAGCAAGTCGTTACTATCAGAAGCCTGTTTCTGATGAGCAGTTTGCATGGATAACAAAGTACTTTGTGAGTACATTAGACACTATTGAAAAGCGAGCTAAAGCGGATGTATTGGCTGAAATTGGTGTATGTTTGAAGTTGGTTGGTTTTTCTGATCAAGTGGTTTTACACCGGCTGAAACGCCAGTTGTTGGCAATGGTTGATAAAAAACACTACATTATTCCTGGAGCTGAGGGTAATGTTTCACTCAGCTCTGGAGAGCATCGTAATGTGCTTACCTATGCTTTTTTTAATTGGCCGAATCAGTTGACGCCAGGACCCAATTTAACACAAACGTCAACCTGGCGTAGACAGTTGCCTTATCGTTTATCTCTGGATTAACACAACTATAAAAGCGAAAGCGATATGGCTGTCAGTTTATGAAAATAAGAGAGGATGTTAGTTGTATCGTTTTGTGCTAATCATTTTAGCTATTGATGAAATAGCTAAAATGATGTTCGCCCGATTTGTGTGTCGAGATACTAGCTGATGAGAGCCGCTTTAAAGTGTTTTCTGCACAAAGATACATAGCGCTCTTCTCCACCTATTTCGATTTGAGATCCCTCTTTAATGGCTTTCCCATGCTCATCAAACCGTGCAACCATTGTTGCCTTGCGGCCACAGTGGCAAACCGTTTTTAATTCGCTAATTTTATCAGCCCAAGCAAGTAAGTAGTGGCTACCTTCAAATAATTCGCCTTTAAAATCGGTACGAAGTCCGTAACAAAGCACAGGAATATCCAATTGATCAACGACTTCGGATAATTCTGCAACATGTAGCTTGGTGAGAAACTGAGCTTCGTCGATCAAGACACAGTGAATGTTTTGTTGTTGGCTTGCCTGTTGTATGGTAACAAAAAAGTTGTCTTGGCCCTGAAATAAGAGCGCATTTGCAGATAGCCCAATACGAGAGCTTATTTTTCCCTTACCAAATCGATCATCGATGGCAGCCGTAAATAGAAGAGGTTCCATACCTCGTTCTTTATAATTATGTGCTGACTGTAGCAGGGCCGTTGATTTGCCTGCATTCATTGCTGAGTAGTAAAAGTAAAGTTGTGCCATTTTATTTTTTGCTATCAGATGTGCAGAGCCCATGAAGCGTATAGCCACTATGCTAAATGGGCATGGCGGGTATACACGATGATTAGACATAACTTAATGTACTATGTTACATGTAGTACATTGTTACGTGTAGTACATTAGAGTTATGCAATGTCTGAACGTGATAAGTCCTGACAGACATTGCATCAGAGTAGACCGTACTGTTAAACAGGTACGGTATTCAATCAATGACCTTTTAAGGCAAAAATACCTGGTGCATTACGCCAGTAGCTTTTGTAGTCCATTCCATAGCCAAAAATATATCGGTCTTCTATTTGCAGACCAATATAGTCACTATTTAAATCAACACCTTTACGGTCATGCTTTTTCTCAACCAGCACAGCAGTTTGTACATCTTTAGCACCCTGGGCTTTACAAAATTCAACAATGGCTGCCAGGGTATGACCTTCATCAAGAATATCGTCCAGAATGAGTACTGTACGGTCTTGCATTGATGTATTTGGGCGCACTTTCCAGTCTAGTTCCCCGCCAGTAGTTTCTTGGCGGTAACGGGTTGCATGAATATAGTCAACTTCAAGTGGGAAATTCAGTTTAGTGAGCAGTTTGCCACTGACAACAAGGCCACCATTCATGATGCAATAGACTAATGGGTTACTGTTTGCGAGTTCAGCGGTAATGGCTTGTCCCATGCGCTCAATCGCTGCTTCCACTTCAGCTTCAGTGTATAAACAGTCGGCTTCGGCATAAACCTGTTTAATATGCTCAAGATCTGCAGACATGAATTGGGAACCTCGTATTTATGTTTGATGAAACCTAAGATGATTCGCTTTGGTTTAGCACCTGGTGATGTAGAGTGTATATGAAGCTGTTTGCATGATTACTTCATACAAGTAAGCAAATGGCTGATGATAGGCTATTTGTTTACAGCAATTCAGGTGACCATCAATTTTGCTACCATTAAGGGCGGGAAAGATACAGTGACTCACGTCTGAGAGCAAGCCCCAAATGCCTATTGATGCACTCCTTATTCAGACTACACTTAGCAGAAACATACGTCGTGGCTAAAGATGCAGGTTTTTAGCTAGAGCTCACCAAAAGTGTTAACAGCACCTTATATAGGAGTCATCTGCCTTGTCTTTTTGGTAAAACAATAGGCAAAAATAATGGGTCATTATAAAAAGTAAGACAAAAAAGGGTGGTTGATTGTAAAGAATTAGGCAGATGTTTCGTTACAAGGTAGAATACGGCCAATTTGCCTTTAGCAAATGAAGTAATTTTGTCATAGATAGGTTATACCCATCACCAAGGGTATAAATATATGACATACAATGCATCTGCTAGAGAGGCTAACAGCAGCATATATTAAAACGCGTTGTTTTAAATTGTATGTTTACTGTTAAGTACCTTATATCTGGCGATGCTGTTTCGTTGATGTTGATTTGAGGTTATCCATGAGCGTCTTTGAAATAAAACATCCTCTTGTACAGCACAAGCTGGGCATTATGCGAAATAAGAACATTAGTACTAAAGGGTTTCGCACGCTGGCAAGTGAAGTAGGATGTCTACTGACTTATGAAGCGACAAAAGATCTTCCTCTAGAAGACTACGAAACAGAAGGCTGGGCAGGACCTGTTAATGTAAAACAAATTAAAGGGAAAAAGATAACCGTTGTGCCTATTTTGAGAGCCGGTTTAGGTATGCTTGATGGCGTAATGGAGCTGATTCCAAGTGCTCGGGTCAGTGTGGTCGGCCTGTATCGTAATGAGGAAACCCTTGAACCTGTCCCTTACTTTGAAAAACTGGTGAGTGATCTTGATGAGCGTATGGCGTTAGTTATTGATCCCATGCTGGCAACGGGCGGTTCAATGATTGCGACAATTGACATGCTGAAGCAAAAAGGCTGTAAGGAAATACGTGTACTTGTTTTAGTTGCCGCACCAGAAGGTATTGAGCGTGTTATCAAGCTTCATCCAGATGTGACTATTTATACGGCTTCTGTCGATACATGTTTGAATGAAAAAGGGTACATTCTTCCAGGATTGGGGGATGCTGGTGATAAGATTTTTGGAACCAAGTAAATATATACCCACAGTGAAGGATATACCCCTTCTGGGGGTATAAAAAGGATTTGCGAAGGATATGTCGTCGAATTTGGCTGTTAGCACTATACTTTAGGATCGATTAGACAATCTACTGATCTGCCATGGAGGGTGTTGATATGCAAAAATTTGGGGTGTTATATATTGGATTGCTTTGGTGTTTGTCATCGATTGTTCAGGCCGACATTGCGTTTCGCGTAAACGGTGAAGATCTCGTTGCCAATAATAATGATGTTCTTTTTGCAGAACTAAATAAGGATAACTTTAATGGTCCTGTCATTGACATTGAACTAACAGATGAGTTTGGACAAAAGCTAGCTCGCTTCACGAGGAAGCACTTAGGGCAACGGATGTCAATCACCATTGATGGCACACTGGTAAGTGCGGGCACTAAGATTAGAGAAAAAATAGGACAGAAACTCACGGTAACAGGTTTGTCTGAGCAAGAAGCATCTCGCATTTTACAGTCTTTGCTGACGGCTTCAGAAAGTTAGTTGTTGTTGAATGTGAAGTGTTATTGGGCGCTAATCCTTAATGTAATGCTTAATACAATAAGAGTTAAGTTATTTGCCAATAGGCAGTATAGCGCCCTTCGAACACGCCGTTAATCCTTCCCTAAAGGCTTGGTTGCTGCATCCTTGTGGTAACACATTTATCTCTGCTATAAACGATTTCCTTCATACCACAATAAAAGCCATAGAATAATCATTAAACGGGCTCTATCAGAGAGTTCTACCTATCGCTATTATAGGTGTTATGCTTCGTTTATAGTGCACTATAAAATTGTTCAATAAAAAATGTACCCTTCACTTTGTGCATAAAACATAAAAGGCAATAATGCCATGGAAGAACAAAATAAAAATATCAAGCGAGAAGCTTACTGGATGGGTTATACCGCGAATCAACATTTTAAAGCACATCCTCGTCTTCTGGAAAAAGCCAAAGGGATGCACTATTGGACTCCAGAAGGAAAACAGATTCTTGATGCCACAGCAGGACTTTGGTGTGTAAATGCGGGACATAACCGTGAAAAAATTGTTGCGGCGGTACAACAACAAGTGGCCACATTAGATTATGCACCTGCTTTTCAAATGGGACACCCGAAAGCATTTGAACTTGCTGAAAAGCTTATAGCTATAACCCCTGAAGATTTAAACCATGTGTTTTTTACCAACTCTGGCTCAGAATCCGTTGATACCGCATTAAAAATAGCATTAGCTTATCATCAGTTAACAGGAGAGGGGAGAAGAACCCGCTTAATTGGCCGTGAACGAGCTTACCATGGTGTGAACTTTGGTGGTGTGTCTGTGGGAGGGATTTCAGCTAATCGGAAACTGTTTCCAAACTTGTTGGCGCAAGTTGATCATTTACCTCATACCCATGATTTAGCGCGTAATCAATTTAGTCTGGGGCAACCTGTTTATGGTGTTGAAAAAGCGGATCAGCTTGAACAGATACTCCTTTTACATGATCCATCAACCGTCGCTGCAGTTATAATAGAACCTGTTGCAGGTTCAACAGGGGTATTAGTCCCACCAGTAAACTATTTACAACGAATACGTGAAATATGTAACCAGTACGATGTGCTTTTAATTTTTGATGAAGTCATTACGGGGTTTGGACGTTTAGGTAAGCCTTTTGCAGCAAACTACTTTAGCGTTACTCCTGACATAATGGTGACAGCCAAAGGTTTAACGAATGGTACCGTGCCAATGGGCGCTGTTTTTGTCAGTGATAAAATACATAATGCTTTTCACCAAGATGACCCCATGGCAATAAATTTTTATCACGGGTATACATACTCGGCACATCCAGTAGCGTGTGCCGCTGCTTTAGGCACATTAGAAACCTATCATGATGAAAACTTATTATATAGAGCTGCAGAACTTGCAGATTATTGGCAGGAAGGTTTGCATAGTTTGGCTGACTCACCTTATGTCATTGATATTCGTAATCTGGGTTTGGTTGGTGCGATTGAGTTAGAGCCGCAAAAAAATAAGCCTACTAAACGCGCTTTTCAAGCTTATCTTGATGCCTTTGAACAAGGCGTATTGATTCGTACGACAGGTGATATTATTGCTTTATCTCCTCCATTGATTATTTCACGAGCAGAAATTGACCAGATACTTTCAACGTTAAAAAAAGTACTGCAGCAGCTTTCTTGATAAGTATTGCTCTATGAATACAGTGAATAAAATCATTTGTATAAATTATTCCTGCTCCTGTTGAAGCAAATAAAAAGGGTGACAATGAAAACATTAATTTTTAAGTTATCGATGTGTATCAGTCTTTTTTAAAACATCATTGTGTATTCGGTAGCTCGATTAGGTTCTTCCTTTGAACTTACTATACTAATCCAGAAACGGATAAACAGTTTCCCAATAACAGCTGTAAAAACCCAAAAGGAATTAGATGATGAAACCAGCGCCATTTATCCCTTTGACCTTCACTGAGTACTTGCCTGAAGACATGCTTTTACGTTCGCGTGAGTTTTACCAGCTTATTAAGCAACGCCGTACTGTCAGAGATTTTTCATCAAGACCTGTTGCTCGGGAGATTATTGATAATGCAATTTTATCTGCTGGCTCTGCGCCCAGTGGTGCCAATAAACAACCCTGGCACTTTGTTGTTGTAAGCAGTGAAGAAGTCAAAAGGGAAATTCGTCAGGCGGCAGAAGCTGAAGAGAAAGCCTTTTATCAACACCGTGCATCTGAAGAGTGGCTAGACGCTTTAGCACCTTTAGGTACAGATGAACACAAGCCCTTTTTGGAAACAGCGCCTTACTTGATTGCGGTGTTTCTTAAGAAGTTTACTTATCATGAAGCGCAAAAACAGAAAAATTATTACACGGCGGAATCTGTGGGTATTGCATGTGGAATGCTCATAACAGCTTTACATTATTCTGGTCTGGCAACATTGACACATACCCCAAGTCCAATGAAATTTCTAAATACCATTTTGCAGCGGCCGTTAGATGAGCGTCCCTTTCTTTTACTTGTTACTGGATATCCTGCAGAACAGGCTGAAGTACCCAATATTCAAAAATATTCTCTGTCTGAAGTGTGTGACTATATTTAGTACCCCTCACCTCACTCTATAATCACCCTCTCATATTTAGCCGAAAGGGTGATTATTTTCGCCCGGCAAATAGTTTTATTAGTGCTAATCACCTCTATTCTGTTGTGACGTTTTTTCTAGCTTGCCTCCTACCAATGCCAGTTTGATATATTTTAACCAGCCTTTACTAAACAGTGCATCAATTAGCTCGCCAAATAGCTGATATTTTTTTAAGGTATATGGATACCAGTTAGGTTCTTTTTTCCCACTTTGCTTATCAATAATAATGGCTTTACTGCGAGTAAAGGCTAATAAGCCTTCTTCGCCTTTCCCTCGTCCAAAGCCACTTTCTTTAACACCACCGAAGGGTAAAGCAGGGTTTCCTTCTGTCAGCATTACATTGTTAATTGATACTGCACCCGTTTGTAGCGCATGGCTGACACGTTTAGCTCGTTTCAGGTCTTTACTCCATACACTGGCACTGAGTCCATAAGAACTTTGATTCACTAGCCGAATAATTTCATCCTCACTATCGAAAGGGATGGCACAAACGACGGGACCAAATGTTTCCTCTTGCATAATTAACATGTCTTCATTGACATCAGTGATGAGGGTAGGGGGGATCAGTCGGCTGGTTGAAGAAATCGCTTGCCCAACACTAAATAACATTGCACCTTTACGTTTTGCGTCGTCTAAATGTTCTTGAATAATTTCTGCTTGAAAACTTGTTGTGATAGCACCTACATCCGCATTTCCCTGGTCACCGGTATTAATCACCAATTGTTCCATTGCTTGCTTAAATTGGGTGATAAAGGGGTTAAAAATAGCACGTTGTATATACAGTAATTCTACTGATGTACAGGATTGACCCGCATTAGTCATGGCCCCCCAAAGTGCACCTGCTACGGTGCGTTGAAGGTTAACATCTTCAAACACAATCATTGGGTCTTTACCACCCAGCTCAACATCTACCGGAATTAACAGTTCACTGGCATGACGCAGAATTTTTTTGCCGGTCACTGTACTGCCTGTAAAGAAAATTTTATCTGGTCTCGCATCAATCAATTCTTGACCAATAACACCATCACCATACATGACGTGTATGCATGACGCCAATAACGGCGCAGCGGCAAAAATACGTTCGAGTAAACCTGGCATCGGTGTATGTTCAGAGGGTTTTATGATTACGCTGTTCCCTGCTAAAAAAGCCCCAATGGCAAAGGTTAAACTGATATGTAATGGGTAATTCCAAGGGACGATTAATAGAATAACACCATAGGGTTCGTGTCGAATGCGTGATGATTTACCAAGAAGCGTAACAGGTGTATGTACTTTTTTTTCAGCAAGAATGCGATTTGCATTACTGCAGTTCCAGTGTAAATTATCCAGAACGCCTAAAATTTCAGAGACAAGTGCATCAGTACGTGTTTTACCTGTGGCCTGTGTTAATTCATCAGTGATACTTTCTCGGTTTATGCGAATATACTCAATGACACGTTTAACTTCTGTAATGCGTTGTTTAATGGAATACACCTGAATATGTTGAACCGCATGACGGGCTTGTTGCATAACCTGCTCAGGTGATAGGGATGTTCCATCTTGAGTGGTTGTAGATGAAGAGTATTTAAGCATTGAGCAATCCTTGGTCAAGAACTTAGATAACTTTTAGTCTTACTGGTGAAGGGTAATGTCCTCTTGAATTTTAGTTTTAGCTGGCTCGTCAATAGGCTTAGGCGGTGTAACCTGATAACCTATTTTGCTATGGACACTACTGTATTCATTAAAATCTGTCGATAAACCTGAGTAGTATAAGGACATCAGGAGTCCTTTTGTGGCAAATTCAAACTGTCGAAAAGGGGTTCCTAGTACACCAGGCAGTTTGGCGAGTTTTAAAAGCCCTGGTAATAATATGTTTAATAATTGCTTTGGAATGATACTAAAAACAGTTAATAATTTACGGAGTGCATTTACATCATCAGGGTGAGTTGCTTGTAAGACAGTATCAATTTGGTATAAGCAACCTGTTGATGAAAAGTTAGGTAAACTATTATCCCCAGGAATTAAAATGTCACCCATTTTTTTAAGCGTATTCAGTTGATGTTGCTGCAGGTACTTGGATGTCATTAGTCGTCTTCTGTATAGTAGTATGCTGACTCAGCAGGAACTGACTTGCTCTATGAGCAAGTGCCATAATGGTTAGTGATGGATTAATACCTGGCGCGACAGGAAATATGGAGCCATCAACAATAGAAAGACGTTGCTCACCCCATACGCCAAACTGTTCATTTACTACAGATGATTGAATATGATTACCCATAGCACAACCGCCCATTAAGTGTAGCCCAATAGGATAAGTGGGTTGTTCTTTAAGTACAGCATTAAATTGATCGAATATTTCAAAAACGACGTCTTTTCCGCTATTGGCTTTTTGCTGATCGCTGTCACTTAATGTTTTACTAATAGCAAGTCGATTATTTTTTAGGGTAATAAGGCCTGGAAACTCATCACGAATCGCCACTTCTATACAGGCTAAATGCCGAAATTTTTGCATAAAAGCCTGGTGATCAATACCATAACCTGATTTTAGTAGTGCAATGCCAATAGGGCGTGCAAAAACATTTTCAAGCTTAAAACCCAATTTACGAAAGCGGGTATCGGTTGATTTAATGCCCTGAAAGTTTCCTAAATGTGCATCTACAGGCTCTTTGCACTGGGCTAAATACATAAACTGAGGATGACAGTAAAATCCTTTACCAAGCGCAGGTAGTTTTTTTGCAAAGCCCGTTCGTAAAAGCACTTCAGTAGTACCTAGTGCTCCTGCCGCTAATATACAATGACGTGCGTTAATAACTTTGGGACCTGTTATATGATTTCCATAAATGGAAATCATGTTTTTCCCTGGAATAATATTGGTTACATAATACTGGCTTATTAGCTTGAGTTTTTGTCTTAAAGCCAGTTTAAGAAAGGTGGTCGGCATACTTTGCTTTGAGTTTCTGTTACATCCACCCAGGCAAACAATACAGTCCATATTATTACAATGAGATTGTCCGCGTTGTAGTGGAGCATAATCAAGCTTTAGTTTTTCAAAGCCATTCGCATAGAGTTTTGCATTGTTATTCCAATGCGATTCGGTAATCGTTTGTATAGAAAGTTGTTGTTCTATTGCCGAGTAATGCGAATGCATTACTTCATTAGTGAACCAGGTTACATCACTGCTTTGTTTGAACAGATTCCAGGCAAAGGTATCAAAACGATCAAGCAGACATTGGTTTATGACTGTACCACCTCCAACCGTTTTGCCTCGCAATAAAATCAGATTGGCTTGCGTATTAAGATCAGCACCACCATGCCACATAAGTTGGCTGTTAGCGGTAAGTTCATCTGTAGGGTATTCACCAGGGAAAAAAGACTTACCTGCTTCAATTAAACAGACATTCGCTCCCGCTTGCGTCAGATAAAACGAAAGCACACTTCCGGCTGCGCCAGAACCTACGATTACAAAATCAAATAGCTCATTCATGAGGTTAATGTCCTTATTTTTATTCTTAGCTGAGGACATTGGAGTATATTACTACAGCTTTATTGCATTAATAAGTTGAAGTAATAAAGAATAATAAAGTAATTGTGAAAATAATAGTTAAGTTATATTTAATTTTTATTAAATGAAATGGTGTTTTTTAATTTGTTTGTTGGTTTTTGTATTTTTGAATTGTCGATAAAAAATCTTTGTGTTTCAGGAGTTTATCACAAACGAATTGACTGACTGGTTTTTGTTTTTTTGTTTTTACTATCTGTATGAAAAAAATAGAAAAAAATAAATTGGCATTATCTATGCGTTCTTAGCCAGTGAGAATTGCTTTTGGATATTTTTTTTGTGTTGATGGGAGGGTTTGATGAAAAAGTTTAAGGCACTGGCATTATCTGCTGCCATTGGTTTCTCTGCAGTTGCAGGGCAATCTGCAGTGGCTGGTTTTTTGGATTTTGATTTGGTAGATGATACCGGTATTTTTCAAAATCCTGTGGTAACAGCACCAGGTATTCCACTAGCAACTATTGTTAATGATTTTGCTTATAATGGTGGTTTGGATACACGTAGTACATTATTTTGGGGTGAGCCTTCTAATTTAAGTGGGCTTAACCCCGGTTTAGAGCAAAGTAATTTGGACTTAGTCAGTCATAAGACTATTTCAATTGATGCGTTAGGTGTTCCTTATGAATTGTCAGTTTTAACACATAATAATAACGTCGTCAGTATAACGGCTGCAACTTTGGGAACTGCGCAAATTTTAGGGGCTTTGTCTGTTAGCAGCAGTATGGGTGTATTGGGTGATATCTTTTTAAAAACTGAAGGTGGGGATGTTCCTTTAGGATTATTGAGTGGTGGCTTGGTATTAGATCCTGATGTACCGGATGATATTGTACCTCCAGCAGAGTACCCTACCACCATTATTAGCTTATTTGATATTGATTTTACGGAAACTCCTAACTTTCTTCCTTGTGATCCACCTAATCCATTCGGCTCAACGTGTGATGATTTCTTTAGTTTGATGACTGATGGTGGTTTTCCACTGCACTTTGATGTGTATATAGATGATAAATTACATGATTTATTTATTTACTCATCATTTGATGCTGATGGATCAACCGTTGAGACAGGTCCGTTGTATTATACCCCTGAGGTTGCGGCAACTGATTTATACACATTTGGAATTTTAACACTTATTCCTGAACCAACAAGTATAGGAATGATGTTAGCAGGTCTATTTGGCGTGGCCGGAAGTTTAACTGCAAAACGTCGTAAAAAACAGTAAATCATAATAGACAATGAGAAAGGAGGAGTTTATCTCCTCCTCTTTTTTTTGTTTGTTTGTTTTTTTTGCAATTGTTAAAAGAGTGAGTTTAAGTTAAAAAATTAAGGTTTTGTTTCACTTTAATTTTTATTATGTGGCATTTTTTATGCTCATGTTTTTCCTGTTTCTATTGCTTACTGAAATGGGGAAATTCCATGAGACTAATGACGTATGTCGGGATGCTAATATGCAGTACGACAGTTATGTTATCAGTGGCTGCACAGGCCACGATGCTGAAGTTGAATTTGATACCGAGTAGTGGTATTTTTCAAAATCCTGCTTTAACCCCTGATCCCGGTCCTCCTGCCGTCATTGCGACTGATCCCCTAGCGGAAGGTGGTACAGCGACAATGAGTTCATTGGTATGGGGGGAGCCATCAGATGAATCTGGCATTAATCCTGATTTGTTGCAAAGCTCATTGGTGTTAACAAGTTACCATGAAATCGCACTGAGTGCAGACGGGTCTCCTGAGAAAATATCCCAGTTAGTTCATAACAATAATGTACTTAATCCTGCTGCTGCAACATTGCTGTCAGCTCAAATTTTAGGTGCATTGGGGTTATCCAGTACTGATGGCCCAGTAACAGATGTGTTTGTTAACCACAACACTTTAGGCCTGATTCCATTAGCCGATTTAACATTAGCACTGCTTGCCAGCCCTGATGTAGCCGATGATTTGGTTCCAGTTGGAGAAGAAAGTACTACGTTAATCAGCCTTTTTAATCTGGCATATAATGAAACATTGAATGATTCCGTTTTTTGTATTTTTGGTAACCCAAGAGGGTCTTTTTGTGATGACTTTTTTTTACTCTCAACGGAAGGCGGGTTTCCTGCATTTATTGAGTTATTGATTGATGGGTTACCTCATGAGTTACTGATTTATTCATCATTTGATGAAACAGGTGCTTCAGCTGAACCTGGACCAAGTTATTTTACCGGGGAAAATGCCAGTACAACGTTATATACCTTTGTTCGATTAAATCCCTTATCTGTTCCAGAACCCAGTGGAGTGTTATTGATTGGGTTTTTATTAGTGCTGTTAGCGAGCTACAGACTGTCACGTTATATTCGTAAGCGTTAACAATCTTGTATAGTAATTCTTATGTTTTGCAATTCTCATGCTACCAGTTCAATTTGCAACTGAGCTGCCATTAAGCCCTCCAGGCCACAAGGACGTGTTTTTTTCTAGTGTCCAAATCAATATAAAAAGTAAGTGATTTGCTGTGCTGTATCCTTTATACTACCGAAATGATAATGAATAGCATTTAATTGATTCGTATCAATATGGCTATTTAAAGCTTTGTTAGAGTGACAACATCATAAGTTCTATTTCTGCTCTCGTTTGAGCAGATTTTTTGGGCCTTTTGATGCGTGTGATTCTCATTGGCTCTTTGATTCTTATTTATCAATTGCGTGTAGTATTTTCAGTATTAGTAAAGAGTTCAGCACAGCATGGACACAGCAACCCTTCAAGACCTTTCTGTAGGACAGCGTGCTACAGTATTGGCGATCAGCAATGACAATCCTGCTTACCGACGACAGCTATTAGCCATGGGGTTGATTCCAGGTACTTCGTTAACTCTCGTTCGTGTGGCCCCGCTGGGAGACCCCATGGAGCTGGAAGTACGTGGCTTTAAATTGAGCTTACGTCGGGCAGAGGCAAAGGCTGTTAAAGTAGAGGTGAATTCATGACCACAGCTGATTGTTCGCAAGCTAAGGCGACAGTATGTGTCGTTGGTAACCCAAACTGTGGTAAAACCTCACTATTTAATGCGCTGACCGGAGCAAGACAAAAGGTAGGCAACTGGGCCGGTGTGACTGTTGAAAAGAAAACTGGACAGTATAAATTTAATCACCAATCAATAGAATTGGTTGACTTACCTGGGACATATTCTCTGGATGTTATTGATGAAACTGTGTCTTTGGATGAAAAGATCGCCCGGGACTATGTAATATCTAACGAAGCTGACCTGATTGTAAATATTATTGATGCGGCTAATTTTCAACGTAATTTATATTTAACATTGCAACTGCTGGAAATGGGGAAACCCATGCTAGTGGTGTTAAATATGATGGATATGCTTAGCCGGGATGGTAAACAGATTGATTGTGCCAAACTGGCTGAGCTGTTGGGTTGTCCTGTAATTCCTGTGGTTGCCAGTCGGAAAAAAGGTATAACAGAGCTGAAACAGGCTGTTAATGAATACCTTACTCGTCCCAAATCTTTTTCTACGACATTTTCATTTTGTCAGCCCATTGAACAAGCAATTGAGGCGCTTGAACCAAAGCTGGCTGAAGTATCATCAGAAGTATCCCCATCTATTTCTCGTCGCTGGCTGGCACTAAAATTATTAGAAGGGGAGTTAGCGTTACCCGTTCGTCTAGATAATACAACACATGACTTGCTCCTGCGTCATCGGGCAGAAATAACAAAGACCTTACAAGAAGACCTGGATATTTTAATTGCCAATGATCGTTACCAGCATATTGCCAAACTAGCAGAACAAACGATTACCACAACACGGCCAGCCTCAGCGCGTGTATCTGAATTTATCGATCGGGCGGTTTTAAATCGCTGGCTAGGGTTTCCCATCTTTTTGCTGGTCATGTATGTCATGTTTATGTTCACCATCAACATTGGCAGTGCGTTTATTGACTTATTTGATATTTTGGCGGGTACGCTCTTCGTTGATGGAACAGGTTATCTTCTGTCATCTGTCAGTGCACCAGACTGGTTAAATACGCTGTTGGCCCAGGGGGTTGGTGGTGGTATTCAAACTGTCGCGACGTTCATACCTGTCATTGGTTGTTTGTTTTTATTTTTATCCCTACTGGAAGACTCTGGTTACATGGCGCGGGCAGCCTTTGTCATGGACCGGTTGATGCGTTATCTGGGATTACCAGGTAAGTCATTTGTACCCATGCTGATTGGCTTTGGTTGTAATGTGCCATCGGTAATGGCCGCACGAACGTTGGAAAACGAACGGGATCGCTTTTTAACCATTATCATGGCGCCTTTTATGTCCTGTGGTGCCAGACTACCAGTCTATGCATTGTTTGCTGTTGCGTTTTTTCCTGATAATGGTCAGAACATTGTTTTTGCTTTATACCTCATTGGTATTATAACGGCCGTTGCGACTGGACTGTTGATGAAAAGAACACTGCTACCGGGTGAGAGTGTTCACTTTATCATGGAGTTGCCTGATTACCACATGCCTTCGTTTACCTCTGTATGTATTCGAACCTGGGACCGCCTACGTTCTTTTATTACCAAAGCCGGTAAAATGATTGTGATGGTGGTAATGGTGCTCAGTATGTTGAACTCACTTGGCACAGATGGCACTTTTGGTAATGAAAACACTGAACGTTCTTTACTGAGTCAAATTGGGCAACAAATAACGCCTTTATTTAAACCAATTGGTCTTACCGAAGAAAACTGGCCTGCAACTGTCGGTATTTTTACCGGGATCTTTGCTAAAGAAGCTGTCGTGGGTACGTTAGACGCCATGTATACCCAAATGGGTTCAAATGAAGCTGGTGAAGAAGGCGCCGAATACGATCTGGTAGCAGGTATTCAAAAAGCTTTTGCTACGGTTCCTGCAAACTTGTCTGATGCACTAGGTACTTGGTTGGACCCACTCGGTTTAAACATTGGTGATACCCATGATAAAACGGCTGCTGCAGAAGAACAGGAAGTCAGCACATCGACCTATTCCGTAATGCAGTCATTATTTGGTAGCTCAACAGCCGCATTTGCATATTTGTTATTTATTCTGCTTTACACACCCTGTGTTGCAGCCATAGGCGCAATTTATCGAGAAACCAGTGGACGCTGGTCACTATTTGTGAGCTTGTGGACACTCTTGATGGCTTACACTGTTGCAGGTGTTTACTATCAAATGAGTACCTTTGCTAGCCATCCAGTAACCTCATTAATGTGGTCTGTAAGCCTAGTCATTGCATTTCTGGTCACTTTATTTGGCATGCGTTATTACGCTCAGAACCAGAAAGAAGTATCAAGCTATCAAGCGGAATCAGTAGTGGATTAAACCATGTTACTTGGGATTAAGCAGTGTTACTTGATTTAAGAAACTACATTAAACAGCGTGGAACAGTCTCTTTGCTGGAGTTAAGTCAGCATTTTTCGACACCTGCTGATGCCTTACGTGGAATGCTAGAACACTGGTTACGAAAGGGCATTATTCAGAGAACAGGCAATGCAGGATGTCAGCAAGGCTGTTGTGGTTGTGACCCTGCCCAAGTGGAAATCTACCACTGGCAAGGAAAAGACACGAATAAAATAGCCTGCTGTCATATCGAATGATGTTTTAAATCTGGCACTTATCTATATAAGGGGCATAGGCCCATAAAGAGATAAGTGCCAGAGTTCAATCTTCCTTTTAATTTATACCTTCTTTAGTGGGTATATTTTCAACATACTGCTTTATTATCTAGCTAATTGGTCATTGATTGTGTGGTATAGCTTATCTATCCAACGGTTGTAATTTCGGTGAATTTTACCATTTGCATACTTAAGGTTACGGCTATCCATGTAGCGAATATTGACAGAACGTCTATTGTAAGTAATGCGAACTTTTGCATAGTGGCCTCTAACATCAATACTTGCGATGATACTTCCATCGCGTTGTATAGATGGATTCCAACCTCGAGTTTGACACGCACGAATGATAGCGCTTCTTACTTTGTGTAATTGATAAGGGTAACCTTGCATGGTGGTAGGTAGCGCACCACCTTCAATATTGTGAACACGTGCAGATGTACAAGAAATCAGAAAAATAACAGAGATAATGGTTAAACATGTCTTTAAGGTTTTCATTACTTCTCCTTTTTTACTTCATTACATACTTCGCTAAAATCAGCATGCCTGTTAGTGCTGGTGATCACTGATTCTAATAGTGAGTTTAAAAAAAAATGACAAAGATTGTTGGTGCGCCTATTTAATAATTGATATTGGTCACGAATATCCACTGCAGAAATAATTTAAAGAAAAACGCGGAAACACTGCTAAAACATATGTTGTGGTTATAAGTCATGTAGTATGGTTTTGGTGAAGTTAAGTAAAGAAGTTAAGACGACTAAAAAATACTGTGATAAATGTCTTTTATTTGCTTGTACGATGAACGCTGCTGTGGGTGTAATATGGGATGTAACTCTTTTTTCTGACTTATTAGTGGGCATAGCATGGCTTTATGCGGTAGCAGAATGAAATATGGTGTATTGTTTTGTATTTTATTGTTAATAAGTGCATGTTCATCGAAGCCATATGTGGTTGATCCTAAACAGACCACTCATCAACATGAGGAAAGAATAAACGTTACTCAGTCATCATCAGACAGGCCTTATGTCATTTATTTAGTGAGTAATAGTTGGCATACAGGGTTTGTAGTTTCTGCCAAATCACTTCAGTCGAAAATTCCCGCGTTATATGAACGCTTTGGAGACGCTCCTTATTTAGAAATTGGTTGGGGAGATAAAGGGTTTTACCAAGCTAAAGAAATTACAACAGGTATTACCTTAAAAGCTATATTTTGGCCTTCTGGCTCAGTTGTTCATGTTGTTGCGGTACCTGATGATATAAAGGGTTATTTTTCAGGTAGTGAAATTGAAAAAGTTTGCTTAAATGAACAAGGGTATCAGTCGCTAATTCAGTTTATGAGTAATAGTTTTGCACGAACCGAGCAGAATGATGTGATCTCACTTACACATGGTATTTATGGAAACAGCCAGTTTTACGAAGGGGTTGGTGATTATTATATGATGAATACTTGTAATAAATGGACGGCTAAAGGACTTAAAAGTGCTGGTTTTGATATTTTTCTAACATTCAAACTAACAGCTGATAGTGTGATGAATACGGTTAAAGATTATAACAACTTGTCAAAGTCAGAGCACAACGAGCGTAATGTTGGTTTAGATGTGAATACTATTGAGTCAATAGGCACATGCAGTTCACCATAGTCTTCATTACACTTAGGGGATAACAAGGTATAAATCACTTGAAAAAAGAATATACTTAGAAATGGATAGGTTTTAATAAGTGTGACTGGTGTAATCCTATGGAGCGTACAATACTCGTCGTAGATGATGATCCTCATATTCGACAGGTGATTCTTTTTGCGTTAAAGAAAGCGGGCATGCAGCCAATTGAAGCGGCTGATGGTCAGATGGCCCTTGATGTATTTAAGCAAACGGAGCCAGATCTGATTATTCTGGATATTAATATGCCTGAGTATGATGGGTTGGAGGTCTGTAAGGCTATTCGTAAGGTATCAGAAGTGCCCATTTTGTTTTTATCTTCACGAGATGATGAAGTTGATCGGGTGGTTGGCTTGGAAATTGGTGGAGATGATTATGTGACCAAGCCTTTCAGTCCAAGAGAGCTAGTGGCAAGGGTAAATGTCATTCTAAAGCGAGTACACTCTGTTGAGGTGAAACATGCAATACAAGAGCGTGTGAACGATGATCAAGCTCAAACTGAGGATACACTAACTGTTGGTAAGCTTAGTTTGAATGTGGAAAAGCATCTCGTGTTTTGGAATGAGTCTCAGGTGAAATTGACTGCAACAGAATTTGCTATTATGCACACACTGATACGCTATCCAGAGAAGGTGTTTGACCGCGACAATATTATGAATCAGGCTTATTCAAATAATATCCATGTGAGTGGTCGGACCATCGACAGTCATATCAGGCATATAAGACATAAGTTCCAGCAGGAAGGGTGTGCCATGATTATTGAAACTGTTCATAGTGTTGGGTATAAACTGGGTTCATGCAATTAGGTTATTGGCGTTATAAAGCGATACTACGTCTACGTACGGTTTTTTTTATTGTTGGCTTAGTTATTTTATGCCTGCCATTAGGAAGTATTGTTTTTTTTCGCATTTATGAAAATGAGCTCGTTCATCAAACAGAATTATCATTAATCTCGCAAGCGGCCGTATTATCTGCTGCCTACAAAGCAAAAGTAAGTAATATTATTGGCTCCAGTCCGGACTATGGAAAAGCGTTATCACTGCCACAAAAGCCACTCGTTGATCATTATTATAATCCTATTCGTCCACAGCTTGATTTGGCTTCACACGATGTGTTACCACGTCGACCGGATGGTATAAAGCCTAACCAGGTTCCTGATGCTGTGGCAACAGAAGCTGGTATATGGATGCTACCAGTGTTGTTGGAAAGTCAAAAAAATACCTTGGCTGGTATGAAAATATTGGACTTTAAAGGAACCGTTATTACTGGCCGAAAGGAAGTGGGGCTATCTTTTGCTCATTTACCTGAAGTACAAGCAGCGCTGCAAGGAAAATACAGTACGGTTATACGACAACGAATTTCTGATGAGGCTCCACCTGCACTGGTTTCAATAAGTCGTGGAGCAGGTATAAGAATATTTGTGGCTTTACCTATTATTCAAAATGAGCATTTATGGGGGGTGGTTTATTTATCAAGAACACCTAAAAATATACTTAAACACCTTTATGCTGAAAAAGACAAAGTGGCTGTTGCGGGCGCAACCATTTTAGGATTAGCGCTCATCATTACCTTATTTACGTCCTATACCGTCACGCAACCCATTTATCGGTTAATAAATAATGTGGAAAAGGTATCCACAGGGCAAGACCAGGTGATGGCACCATTAGCGTTTCCTGTCACTCATGAAATCGCGTTATTGGCAGATAGTTTTAATAAGATGGCAACGTCATTACACGAACGTTCTGCTTATATTCGTGAGTTTGCTGCACATGTTTCTCATGAGTTAAAAACACCGCTTACCAGTATTCAGGGTGCAGTAGAGTTGATTATTGATCATATGGATGAGATGGATCAGCAAACACGTTCTCAATTTTTAGCCAATATTTTGCAAGACACAAACCGGCTTAAACAGCTTGTATCAAGGTTACTTGATTTAGCCAGGGCTGATAATGTAACGATTACTCATGAAGCAACATTGTTGCAACCAGTACTTGATAAGTTGGCTGACAGGTATCAACAAGAAGGAATACAGGTTGTTGTACCTACAGCGGATACTTTAGGTATCAAGATTGTGAAGGAAAATTTGGAAACGATTTTTTTGATTGAAAATGCTCGACAGCATGATGCCACTCGGGTTGTGATCAATATAAAAGAGCAACTCAATATGATAACAATCACCGTCACTGACAATGGGGCTGGCATCTCTCCTGGAAACCAAGATAAGATTTTTACACCGTTTTTTACCACCAGAAGAGAGCATAATGGTACAGGATTAGGGTTGAGTATCGTAAAGTCACTTATTGAAGCCTATGGTGGTACGATTTGTATAAAGCCCTGCTCGCAAGGAGCCTGTTTTGAATTAGCGGTAAAAAAAGCATCTTCTGCACAGAATCTGCACACCCTTTCCTGAAAACTTCCATCGTTTCCTGGCGGCTTATGCACATGAGTCCTGTATAACACTACCTATAAAATGAGTATGGGTAGCGTAAAACATGAGTATTGAGCATAGCCACGGCGTTAGTATAACGCTATCCAAGGATCAGCTTGTATCCAAACCATTGTTTGTTAACTACTGCTACAGCATTATTTTAATCTCTTTAGTAATAACATTGTTTAGTAACACATTCGTTTGGATAGGCAAACAATTATTATCGGCACACAATGTATTTCATATTATTATCAGCCTTATTTTATGTTTTGTCGTTGTTAAATCAGTTATAGACAACAAGATTAAACTAAATAGCCTATTTTGTTTTAGGAAGTACCCTTTATTTGTTCTATCCGTTGGTTGTTTAGGCTATTTGCTTAATGAGCACTTTATCAGTGTCAATATTTTTTCAGCGGTATGGGTGATGATCGCAGCCTATGGATTATTAGGTTTTTATATTAAGCCTGCTATATGGACCAAAGTGTTATTACCGCTTGTATTATTGATTTTATTACTACCGTTTGAAGGTTATTTGGATGTTTATTTAGGTTTTCCGCTACGTTTATTATCTGTCGAATGGGTGGAAAGCTTGCTATCAGGGCTAGGTATTGACGTTGCTGCTGATAAAGCTGTTATTATGGTAGAAAATAAATATTCACTTGTGGATCTAAGTTGCAGTGGCCTGAAAGGTTTGTGGGCGGGCATCATTTTTTATGTATTATTAACCTGGATAGACAATAAAGCCATAACCTGGCGTTGGTTTATCTTGTTAGTGATTTTTTTATTCATTATACTCTTATTTAACACACTACGAATATTATGCTTGGTTGTTTTAGATTCAGTACTAAATAAACCGATTATTGCTACTCAAGTTCATACTTTGTTAGGTGTTTTAGGGTTTGTCTTATCATGTACTATTATTTGGTACTTAATACGTTTTCTAAAAGCAAAAATTATAGATAATAATAAACCACAACTGGGTATTTTTAGTGGTGTCCAACATTCAGTGCCGACAGTAGAAAATGATTCAGTTTTTAAACAAAATCATTCAATCGGTATGCTATCCGTTATCAGCATTGTTCTAGCCTGTATACTATGTTATCAGCCGTTTCCAAAACAGCATATACAGAACAGTATAAAAACGCTGCAGTTACCAGCGACTTTTGCTGGTTATGAAATACCATTAAGTAAACAGGAAAAGGAATTTTTTAAAAGGAATGCTGCAGAAGCTATTAAGTATCAATTGCACTGGAATGGACATAAGGGCAGCTTGGTTTTCATCCGTAGCCGTTACTGGAAAGCTCAGCATGATCCTCGGAACTGTTATAGTGCTCAAGGTATTACTGTTGACGATGAGAAAACTTTAGTATTCTCAAATAGTAATAAGCATAAGCTGACCATAAAATACTTAAGCTTAAATCAAGGTAAACAAACAGGCTTTTATTGGTTTCAATCTAGAGACCAGCAAACTGCAGACTTCTCGGCCAGATTATTTTCAGGGTGGCACAAGCCCAATGAACCCTGGATTATGGTTTCAGTTGCCTGGCATGACCCACTATCAATTCAATCAATAGAGCAAGTTACCCAACAGCTTTATTGGCATATCAATACACAACTTAAAAATGACTGGTGAAGGGTATACCACTAATCTGGAGTAAACCCAATGAAATGTAAATCTACCTTGAAAAAGTGGCCTATATGGTTTAACTATGGATTATTTTGGTCTTGGAACATAATTTTTACTTTTGTGGCGGTTTTTGTCGTCATTCCCTATATCACCTTACCCTTAACCAGTGATGCAATCGATGGGATTGGTCTATGGAGTCAGGCTGTTTATAGCTTAATTTTGGTTATTGTACCCTTTTTCTCTATGGGGTGGGCAGGGCTTAAATTAAAAAAACAACCAAAAATGCTGATGAAGTTATTTTACGGTATTGAAATGCCAGTCATGTTTTTGATAGTAATGAGAATACTATTGCTACGAGATATGAACCCTGGTCTGGCTCATTTATTAATAAACTTTACCATAGCATTACTCGTCTACTTTTTAATGACGTTCTTACTTTTTAAAAATGGTAGAAAAAGTCATAACCTGTTCTTTAGTATTTCAACATTGGTATTGGCAAGTGTAATGCTGATGTTTGGGCTTTACTTGATGATGTTAATGGCTCCATTATTGCTACCAGCAGTATATATGCTTTTTAAAATGCTATTTGCAGGTATTGTTGTGCTCTTTAAAGTACTGCTAAATCCCATTGTTATTTTACTTATGATTTTATTTGCCTATACCTTTGGTGTATTTATCAGTTTGCCTGTTGTTGCTGCAAAGTTATATTACTCATGTTTCCTAAAATACTGGCGTTTACTGTCAACAGAGGGAGTGTTAAATAAGCGATATGCTGTGACTGTCGTGGTCCTGACTGTTTGTTTAAATAGCTTATTATTTATTTATCTCAATCAACAACCACAGCAGGCGATATTTCAACAATTAGCTGTTTTAGCTAATGGCTCATCGTTATCACTCAAGCAAAAGCAAGTGTTGTTAGAAAATCAGGACATTATTCGTAATGGTTTGGTGAATGCCTATCTTGGTGCGTATCGTTATGTTTCAACATCTGCTAATAGCAATATTGTGATTGGGGCATATGATGAAGCATTTTTAACTGGAGATACTGACCTTGCCGATTATTCTCAGCGCTGGTTCAACCTACTGGCCTTGCCATTTTTATATGATGGTAATAATTTCAGGGAAGACAAGCAAAAAGCAGAAGACTTTTATCAACTGTTTTTTGATTCACCAATTGAGAAGCGAGAACAGGATGCTATATTAACAGCGATTCAAAATACATGGGAACGAGAGCAAATGGCTGCGGGACTCATCAACCGTTTGAATCGGCATGTTCGTTTAATCTCACAGGCTATTCATATCAAGCCAAGTGGAGATATTGCTGAAATAAATATAAGACAACGTTTTGAAAACCAAACATCAAATAATCATGAAATTGTTATGCATTTTGCTTTACCGGATGATGCGGTACTAACTGGGCTCTGGCTCAGTGATGATGAAAACAATCCTAGAAAGTATCCTGCTGTTGTGGCTCCACGTGGTGCAGCACAACAAGTTTATAATGATGAGGTTAAACGTAGAATAGACCCATCTATATTAGAACAAGTAGGTCCTCGTCAATATCGATTACGTGCATTTCCTGTCATGGCACGAAGATGCAGGTTAGAGGCGATATTTCTACTGGCGAGTGAGCATTGTCAATCACCACCTCTATTTATAGAAATTAGTTATACGACACCTGTGAACGAGCAGGGTAAATGGCCATTACCCCAACTTTTAGAAAGACGTAACGTGTATTGGGATGATCATTTGCAGGTCACGGTTAATGAGCAGTCGATTGATTCTGGTCATCATTGGTTACCTGAAACCGTTGTATTAAATAATGTTGAAACTGAAAAACAAGTGCATGTTACGGTAATTGATGATACCTACCTGTTAGCAGAACCCATCGTAAATGAATTTAACGTGGAGATTGAACAACTAAATCACCTTAATATGGGTATACTGATTGATAGTTCCAAGAGTATGCAGCACCAGCAGGATGCAATCACAAAAGCTTCTACATGGTTACAGGCAAAAGGTATCCAACATACGTTTTATCAATGTCATGATAGATGTAAAGCGTTCAAAGCCAATAAGGCATCGCTTAATTTTTTCGGTAATATACAGCCTTTACAACAACTTGCTCAGTGGCAAAAAGAAGTTAACCTAAACCAATATAATGCGTTGCTTATGCTTACCGATGAAGGTAGCTATGAATTGGAAGCATCTGTAAACACAGAGCAGTTCATTGATATTCCTCTTTGGTTAGTACATTTAAATGGCAAGTTGCCTTATGCCTACCATGATGACATGTTGGCACTGTTGAGACAAAAACAGGGAGGGGTTTCTGCCACACTTAAAGAAGCCATATACAAGCTACTACTAACACAGAATACGTCTTCAGAACGTTATCCAACGGATAATAAACGTCTTATATTGGTAACGGATCATTATAAATGGTATATCCTCCCGCAAAAGGGTAGCTTTCAAGTGAGTGAAAAGGATCCTTTTACACGAATCGCTAGTCGTCAATGGTTAAATTACCTATCTCAGATTGACGATATCTCAAAGCCTGAAATTTTGGATAAATTGCATAGTATTGCTGTTGAGCATCACATTGTAACGGATTACTCATCCATGTTGGCTCTTGTCAATGAACGACAAAAACGTCTGTTAAAAGAAGCTGAAGGTAAAGAAGATCGTTTTGATCGAGAAGTCGAAACAGGACAAGAAGATATTACTTCACCTATGGATATGTTTTCAGTACAAACTGTCCCTGAACCTGAGGAGTGGCTATTAATAGGGCTTGTGATAGGTATGTTATGTGTGGTTTATTATCGGCGCAAACGGTGTAATGAGTATACAATAATAGGAGTATGAGTTGTGTTAGTTGAGCTGGCGATTGGCGATGCATATGGGGCAGGAGGAATTTATTCCAAGGGGCAGAGCAATCGCATATAACTTTACCTATATATATTGTTTAACGTCTGGATAATGCCCGTCGAACACGCCGTAAATCCTTCCCTGGAGGCTTAGTTGCCGCATCCTTGCGGCAAACAGTTCGATGTGCATTATCCAGCCTTTGTTTACCATAGGCACAATCTATATTCATCACGAATTATTTTTATATGCAATTGCCTTAGTATTCATTCTACCGTAGTATCTGTATTGTTGGCTTATTATTGATTGAGCAATAGTATAAATTTACTCAAAAAATTACTGTTGATATAGGTTATGTAAGAACTGGCCGAGACTGGAAAGATAATAGCTATGTGATAGCTTTAATTTATACTCTTTGCGAAAGAACATTATGGGTTTTCAATGCTATATGTGAGTACAGGTTACATATTTGCTGATATGTAGTTACAAACCCCTGGTGTGCTTTTCGTAGTGAGTGTGTGAATAAGCTATTTTTTTATTGAACAGGTTAAACTTAGGCCAGTGTATGAAACACCTTTTTTTAGTACTTATTATCATACATAGCTTTAGCGTAAATGCAGCTGATTTGAACTTTGTTACGTTAGAGTTTCCTCCTATCGCTTACACAAATAATAACAAAGAGGCAACAGGTTTTGCTGTCGAGGCAGTAAAACGTATCTCAGATAAACTAGGTTATAACGCAAATGTTAAGGTGTTACCTTGGACAAGAGGATTAAATATGGTTAAGGATGGTGAAGCTGACGCCATTTTTACGATATATAAGAATAAAGAACGAGAGGAATTTATAGATTTTACTCAAGAAGTCTTTGTTCCACAAACGTTAAGTTTTTATATAAATGCTAACTCATCAATTGACCCAGGTAAAGCCATAGAGTTAGATTTACTTAAAAAATATAAGATAGGTGTTGTTTCGACCATAAGCTATGGGAAGAAGTTTGACACTATTAAGTCTGATTTAAATTTGAGTTCAGCGACCAATCTTTTATCGAATTTTAAAAAACTAATGGCAGAAAGAGTCGATATTGTTCCGTCGAATACTTATGTAGGCGATTATACACTTTCGCAAAATAAATCAGCCCTTAAGGGTAAAGTAGTAAAAATGGTCATGCCATTTGATAATGTGCCAAGCTATATTGGTTTTTCTAAGAAAAAGAATATTAGTAACATAAGAGATCAGTTTGATCAAGAACTGCGAAAAATGAATAGTGATGACTGGGTAAAAAAATCAATGATAAACTATCAATAAAAACTAAATTGTTTAGTAATGCTAAAAATAATAAGGCAATACTTATTTTTACTATGTTGTCTCTTTGTCAATGGATTAACTGCTCGTGAAGAACTTGAAATAGTTACATTGCAATATCCTCCCTATGAGTATAATGATGAAGGTGCAGTTAAAGGCATTGCTGTTGAAATTGTTAAAGAAGCATTCAGAAGAATAAAATATCCAATTAGAATAGAAATTCACCCTTGGGCGAGAGCAATAAAAAAAATAAAGATGGGAGATGCTGATGCTATTTTTACTGCGTTTAAAACGCCAGACCGGGAATTATTTGCAGACTATTCTAATGAAGTGTTATTAAATCAAGTTGTTTCTTTATATACACTTAAAAAGTCACCTATTCAGTTTGACGGAGACTTAACCAAGCTGGCTCGATATCGATTTGGCATTATAAGAAAAGTAAGTTATGGTGAAGCTTTTGATAGTGCTTTGGATAAAGGGATCATAAGTTTTACTATGATTTCCAACTCTGGTGAAAGCAATTTTCAAATGCTCATAGTTGGAAGAGTTGATATTGTGGTCAGTAATCGATATGGCGCAAGGTATATTTTAACTGATTTGGGGAGTCTAAACGAAGTTAAAGAACTCCACCCACCACTTCAAAGCATTCCAAGCTATATTGCTTTTTCAAAAAAAAGAAAACTAACTCGTGTGCGAGATCGATTTGATAAGGCACTGCAGGAAATGAAAGAGGAAGGAATCTATGAAGAAATTATTGATAATTTTAAAATGTGATATTTCAAGTCTTGAAAAGTATAGTTATTGAGTAAAAGTCAAAAATTAATGTTGCTGAAATGTATACAACATCACTAGGTTTTTATTGTTTGATCAGCTTGTATTAGGTGATCCTTTAGTATGTTTTGCTAAAGGATAAACCTTGGATTTAAAAATAAAAAATTTTAATAATCTAAAGTGTTGCATTTAAGGTTATGGCTGAGTATTTGTTAATATTTCGACAAGTTTTTTCAATGCTTGATAGTTAAATATAAAGAACATAAGTTTTGTTTTATTACAAATAGATACATGTTTACTTAAAATATATAAAATAGTAAATATATATAATCTTTTACTTTGATATGAATCATATTATACTGATAAAAGAAACACGTTAATATACAGCTTATGTTGTATATATATTAACCAAAATGTTATTGTGTGAATGTCGTTAATATAAATATTTTTGTCATAAAGGCAAAGGATGGTTGGTCTGGCTAATATATAACAATTGAAACTTATCTATTAATTGGTCAGCTGTATTAAGATAAGTTTTATACTATTGATGGGAAAGTACCTTATAAAATACGAAAGTCTTATTTAAAGGCTGAGCGTTATCTTGTTTATAGGTAAGGTTTTTGATTAGAAATAATTAATTATATTTGCATTGCCTTAAATAGTACTAAAGAAAATTTCTGTCTAAACAAAGATTTATTTCTGTTGTATGCCGTTTGTTACTATAAAAGTGGCTTGTAAGGTGTATAATATAAGATGAGTTAATATGGATAATATAATAACAAATGCGTTTAACTATTCAGATTTTCTAAGTGGTACTGTTGACCCGAGAACAGGAAGGTATAACTTTCAAATATCACTTGGGAAAATAATTGGCGGGCTATTAGAAGGTCCAGAGATCGAGTTTAGTATAAAATACTCTTTTCTTTCTAATGAGAATTTTGGGTTTGGTAAGGGCTGGTTTTCTAATCTAAGCCGGTATAGCCACAGATTGAAGACTTTGTTTTTAGGTCAAGGCAAAAGTTTTTATATTGAAAACTACCAAGTAAATAAAGAGCTTGATATTAGATATGCTAACTTAAATGAATTTAAATGTTATGTTTCTGATGATAATCGAATAATTATTAGCTATAAGTCAGGTATTAAAGAATATTTGAATTGCTATGGTTTTTTAGAAAAAATAGAACAGTTTGATGGGCGAGCCTTGGCAATAGAGTACTATCAACCAATTGATAAAGGTAGAATAAAGTCAATTTCTGATGATATGGGCCAGTCGATATCTTTTATATATAAAGCTGGTGAAGTTTTAATAAAGAAAAATGGGGTAGAGCTGTTGTCACTTCGTATTAGTGATGAACAGCTAAAAAGTGTTACATTAGTTGATAACGCGAAGTTTATATTTCAGTACAGAGAAATAAACACATTTAAAGTGTTAAAGAGTATTATTCATCCTTCTGGTGCGACAGAGTCATTAACTTATGACTCTGAAGGATTAAGGACGCCAGAGGGATGTCCTGTGAGCACAATTCCTGCAGTAATTAACCATCGGATCTATGGGCGCGATATAGAAGAACAAAATAAGCGATATGAATATAGTCGACAAAACTATTTGGGTTTTGCTGCTGGTGCAAAGTATGTTGAAGGAAGAGATAACTTATATGAACGTTCTCAAGACTATTTATATTCGTCTAATGAGTATATAGGGGATAAAAAAATTGCTAGAACCTATAATAGGTTTCATTTATTAATTCAAGAAAAAGTTATTGACTGCCGTAAAAATTTTACCATTACAACGCGCGAAATAACTTATGTTGCTGATCCACAACTTCCTTTCATAGAACAACCAGCTACATATTCATTGCCTGTAAATGATAGTACAACATACTACAACCAGGATGGTGATTGCTCCTCAGAAAATTATACTTATGAATATGATGACTACGGAAATATTATTAAGTCAACTGACCCAATTGGAAGAACGGAGTGTATTCATTATTACTTAGCTGCAGGCGAATTGGGATGTCCTCCATCACCAACAAGTGTGCCAATATTTATTAAAGAAAAAATATTATATCCATCAAGTAAATATTCAAATGAATCTATACATGTAATAAAACATCTCTATATCTATAAAGCATACCAACGTTATTCAAGAGATTCTTCATATCCTTTACTTGATACTGAAGTGGTTCAAACAATTGATAATAAGGCTGTTTTGAAAAGAAAAACAGATTATTATAATACTGATGAGCTTACTGGAATATATGGTAAAATAAGATCTGAAACCGTACAGGTTGGCTCACGTATCACAAAGGATGATTATAGATATACAGTTAGAGATAATGAGCTTGTTATTTCATTTATATGTTCTGTAAATGGTGAGGAAAAGTATCAGGAGTCAACGACATTTAACCTTTCAAATGGTAAAAAAGTAGAGACTACAGACAGGAATGGTATAGTCTCACAGTTTGTGCATGATAGTCTAATGCGTACAACTGTTGAACGAACTTATGTTGGTTCGCCATATCAATCTGAGGTTACTTACGAGTATGTTTTTGGTACTGATGAACAATATATCAAAAAAACAGATCATGTAGGAAGGATAGAGAAATATTATATTGATAGTCTAGGGCGCGTTATTTTTGTCTATAAAGATGATAGTGGTCAAGGGCTTAAAAAATATCAAAGTATGACATATGATTCTTTGGGATGTTTATCGTCTTTAACTGAATATGAGACTGATCTAAACCAAGAGGAATACTCATATTCAACTCAATTTGAATATGATATTTTGGGGCATCAGTGTAAAAAAACGCTACCTTCAGGTATGAGTTATATTACGCATTACGATAAAGCCAATAGAACAAAAACAACATATTTACGGTCAGTGAATGGAAAAGAAATTGAAATTGAAAAATGTCAATTTGATGAAGCACAAAATGAAATAAAAAATGAGTCATTAAGTAAAGTAAGTCATCGTAAATATAATGGATTTGGTTTAGTCGTAGAAGAGAAAGGAACTTATAAAGATCCCGTAAGATATCAATATGATGAGGTTGGTCGAGTAACTAATGAAGTTATTGGTAATGAATTTTCAGTTTATAAGAATTATGATTCTGCATCACTAGAAGAATATGTAACAGAGTTAAAAGTTAATAATATAGTGATAGGTTCACGTGAATATGATCATTTAGGTAGAATCTTGGTTGAGTCTCGTTATGGCTTACCCGCCGTTCACTATAGTTATGAAGCTAACTGGCTTGAGCCTGTGTCTCTTAAATATATTAATGAAACAATAGAAAGAACGCTAGATACATCTCTTGGAAAAGTACTACATGAAGCTAGCCACTCAGGTGATATTTCCATAGAACGTCAGTATCTTCAGCCAGAAGGAGAGTTAAAGTCAGTTAAAAACAGTTATACTCAGAAAAATATGACGTATTATAAAAATGGATTATTAAAGAGTATACAACAAGATAATAGGTATTTAGAGTATGAATATTCAAGACAGGGCAATGTATTAAAAAGAACAGATTATTTTGGTAATACTGAATGTAGGTTATATAATGCATCAGGCCATCTATCAGAAATACATATTGGACAGCATAAAGGTTGCTTCTCTTATAATGAATATGATCTTCTTTCAGAAGAATTAATAGTGACTGCTGAGGGCGATCGAATTAATCACCAGCTGTATTATGATAGTTTATTACGGCTTGAAAAAAAGATTTCTCTGCTGAACAATGCCATAGTTTGTCAACAATCATTTGTATATGATGAATATAGTCAAATAGTTGGTAAAAGCATTATCAATGAAAATGGTGAGAAAACGTATGAGTTTTTCATTTATGATGCTTTGGGGAGATTAACCGAGTATAGTGTTGAAGGTGTCGATGCTCCGTGTTTTAGGGATAGTGCTGAAATCATACAAAAGCAAAACTATGTGTATAACGCGTTAGGTGATATTACGTTTACTACAACTGTATATTTTAAGGATGGTGTTTCATGTAAAGATATTCAAGAATTTAATTATCACGAACAATACTTGGGTCAGCTCACTTCAATACTTTATAACAGTAATAATGTCGTCGACATAGAGTATGATGTAAATGGAAATTTACTTCGAGATGATCAAGGCTTTCAGTATCAATATAATTCCTTAAATCAAGTGAGTGACGTTTTAAACCCATCAGGTCATAAGCTTGCAAGCTATCATTATGATGGATTTGGAAATCAAGTTGCTTGTATTGAACAGGATAGACCACCTCACTATCGTTATTTTGACCAACAAGACTTGATAAATGAAAAACAGGAAGGGTTTATTAGTTACTCGCTTAAAGGTCACTGTGGAATGTTATTTCGAGCTATTGATGGTGAAGGCGATCGTCAACGTATCGATCTTTTCGTAACAAATCATCAAGATAGCCCGATTTATTCAATTCAAAATAAAATAGTTAGAAAAAAATCTTACCAGCCATTCGGTAGTTTTTGTTAAATCTGCATTTTTGTAAATAATTAATTGAGATGGATGAATGAAGCTTTTGAATTTATTTGCTAATAGTTTTTTGTGGTTCACAATATTTGTTTCTTGTTCTGCTTTTTCGGGTACTATAGACTCTTCACGTTATTATATCCAAGATATACGTGTAGAAACTGATTTAGGCCATGGCCAAGCATATCAAATATATGCAAATGGTAAAATGCAAGCACCTATCTATATTAAAATAAAAGCAATAGACAATAATACTAAAAAACCTATAGTAATACCCAACGATGAACTTATATCTGCAGCTTATCTTTTTGATAAACAAACAGGCGTCAATCTAACCTATAAAAATTATGTTAGTGATCAACATGATCCTAACTGGGTTTATACTGCAACACAGAATCAATACCAACATACAGTACCAAGATCTGCAGTAAGTGCAGCGAATACTTCATCAATAAGTGTACATAGAAGTCGTCATGTTGGTCAGGGCTGGAGCCAGTTAACTTATTGGGTATCAAGTAAAGAGACACATTATAGTAAAAATATTTGTGTTGAGCTTGCTATGAGTGATGGTCATAATATAAATAGCTGCGATACGTTGTATGACGAGTTTGCCACAATAAATGCAATCGATGCATTACACTATCGAGTAGATGATTTTACTTTTAATTTTCATTATTTGAAGAAAACCGATAGTTGGTATGTAGGTTATTGGCAATTAACACCAAAAAATAAACAAGTAAAAATATATGGTTTAGAGTGGGAAAGCCCATTGCAAGAAGGTTCAAACTTTTTTAGAGCTATGGACTATTTTCGACCCGCTGGAGGTCGCATAACTTTCACTGGTGGAGATACAACCGCAAAATCACTAATTTTATACCCTTATAAACCTTCTGTAGAGCCTCGAACTATTCGAGATTATGTTCGTATTTGGAATATTGAAGGGAATCAACGTGAGGACTATTCCTATGATCTTGAGTTATCGACAGATAACCTCAAATTTGTTCAGGGTAAAGGCAGTTATAGCGATTATACGGTTTGTGTTTATGTGACAAAAAATATTTGTAGTCGCGTTAAGAAAGATGGTCATTATGTAAATACTACAAGCAATGATTCTTATATGTACAACTTACGTCCAAAATTTAAAGTGTTTGATCAATTTGGAAATGTTGCGCGTTTAAAACTGGTAGACAGTAATACTGTAGATAGTTTGGGATGGGATGATTACCAAATTGTTAATGATGAGTAATGGACATGAAAATTAATAACAAAAAAAATAATGTTCTACATGAAACAGTTTTGAATAATATGCCTTGCCTATCCAGGCGAGGTTTTTTAATCAAAAGTTCTTACTTACTTTCAGCTACATCTTTGCTGACACTGAATATTCCAGTTAAAGCTGCTAGTTCTTTAAATAGTTTAGTCGATAATGTCCCATTAATTATTCTACAGGATAGACTTGGTTTTAATGGAAATTATATAGATTCTATTACGAAAGTTTATCATTTAGGCAATGGATATCGTATATATAACCCCAGATTAATGCGGTTTCATTCTGTGGATAGCTTAAGCCCTTTTGGGGACGGAGGTATTAATGGCTATAGTTATTGTTTGGGAGATCCTTTAAATTTAGTTGATCCAACAGGGCATATCAGTTGGCAGGCTGGGGTTGCGATAGGTTTAGGGATTGCGGCAGTATTAATTGGTATTGTGACGTTGGGGGCAGGAATAGCAGCTTCTGCAGGATTAATGACTGGAGCCGCTGCAATTACAACCGCAGGCGTATTGAAAGCTGGGTTAGGTATTGCATCAGGGGTATCTGGGGTCATAAGTGGTGGTTTAGGTATTGCTTCTGGAGCTTTGAGTGAAACACATCCTGCGCTTTCGACTAATTTGGGGTATGCTGCATTTGCCTTTGGGATAACCTCCGCCGTGACAGGAATAGGATCACTTATGGCTGGTGCCAGAGTGGCTTCTGCTGCAACACGAGTTATTAAAACTCCTCTTAGCCCAGGGTTATTAAGCTCAAGAAGTTCTGGTCAGGTGACATTGAAATTGTCAGATAGTATCGCAAGATATAATCCCAGATTTGTGGCTAAAGCACTGAATAGAACTTTCCATAATGAGCTTCCTTTTCAACGAATAGCGATTTCTGGTGAAAAAGCACCTTCATTATTTAAGGGCTCAAGCTTTATAACACAGTCTTATGCTCAGCAGTTATCAAATCATACAGGTAAACATGTAATAGAGCTCGCACGCCGAGGTGCAGCGATTGCTCCACAGTCAAGAAGGGCGAGTAGTGTTCCAAGTGTTTTAAATAGTTCTGTTGCTATCACCAAAAGTGCAGCTTGGACTCCAGCACGAGTATTTGGACCATCAAGAGTACTTTATTCTGCAGGTATGATTGGTCGTTCATTAATGGTTGATTAGATTTTTATCCTATTCGTGATGGGTTTTAGATTTTTTAGTCAATATTAATTAATCACTAAAAACTTGAATAATTTAACCTTAATTTGCATGTGACTTTTCTCGAATAATCGATCTTATTGTCTAAAATAGTATTAATCGACTCTAGCCAAATGCTAGCGTAAGAGCATTGTGATGAAAAGAATACTATTAATTTTGATTGGTTGTTTGTTTTCTCGCTTTCTTTTAGCCGAAGCAAATGTGTTGTATGCAGACTATAGGCATCGTCCACCAGAAATGGTGAGAATTGAAGAGCTAGATACGTTTTTTGGGCCATTAAGAGATATCCTCGAAGAAGCGGCAGGTATGATTGGATATACAATAAACTGGCGATTTGCTCCTTTCCCAAGAAGCTTGGAGGATTTAAAAAATGGTAAAATTGATATAATACCTAGAACGATAAAAACTAAAGAACGAGAGTCATTTGTTTTATATTTAGGTCCCATTGGTTATCAACAAAAGGATATTCATTTTTTAGTGACAAAAGGAATGGAAAATACTATAAATCGTTATGAAGACTTATATCAATTTAGGGTGGGTATTAAACGAAAGACTGCATATTTTTCACGGTTTGATAATGATTCTAAAATACAAAAAGTGATTGCGCTTGATGATAAAAATATGGCTGAGATGATTATCAAGAATCGGTTTTCAGTCATGATTATTTTAGATACAGCTGCCATTGAGTCTGCTTTTAGCAAGCATAATTATCTGGATTACGCTTATGCAAACTATAAGTATATTCAGAAAATTGGCAATTACTATGGTATGTCAAAAAAATCAAGAAATGCGCATCTATTTGAACAATTAAATAAGGCACTTAAAGAAATGCTCGATTCAGGTCGAATAGAGTATTTTTATGAGAAATATAATGTTTATATTCCTTCTCACGATTAACTGGTTTAAAGATGTCTTTCGCTTACTCATTTTATACCCTCTGAGAACAAGGGGGGTATATTGAGAAAACAATTTGTGTTTGGCATGTTATACTTTGTAGCCAAACACAAATTAAGCTTGATTATATAGAATGGAAGAATCGGTTTGTTCTGGGTAGATAGTAATTATTGTAATTTAATGACAATACAACGGTTTTAGATCGACCGACGATTTCATCTCTTGGAATAAAACCTATGACTCTTGAGTCTGCGCTATTATCACGATTATCGCCAAGCACAAGGTATTGATCTTTAGGGACTAATACCGGAGGAAAGTTAGACATGGCTGAACCAGAATTTTTTATCCTAATAGTGTGTTCTACGCCAATTAGATTTTCCGTTTTATCTGAAGTTAAATGTGAGTGCTGAAGGTCTTGATAGTTAAGCTTTTTTCCATTTATATAGAGTACGTTGTTTATTAGAGTTACAGAATCACCTGGAACACCGATAACGCGCTTAACTAACCGTTTTTTTGAAACGGCTGAGTCAAAAACAATAATATCACCGCGAACTGGATCTGAACGTTTTACTAACGATATATGCGTAAATGGTATTCTTATATCGTAAGCCATTTTATTCACTAAAATGCGATCACCTTCTAAAATGGTTGGTTTCATAGAACCGGTTGGAACAGTATTCCAGTCTGCTATAGCACTTCGGAAAACAAACATTAAGCCAAGAATAAGAAAAAATATTTTATTTTCTTTCCAAATACGGTAAAACCACGTTCTCATGCAATTCCTCTATGCTATTTCATTAAAATGTTAGCTTTAACAATATAGGGTACCTCTAAAAATGCACTTTTTCCATGAAAGCTATGTCAGCGCTGTACTCGGATCCTCATGTATGTCTTATACACTGCGGTCCTCCGTGCAGTGCTTCCTTGCTATCACAAAAAAATCACTATTTTTAGAGGTGCCCTATAGTTAAATTAACTAATTCAATACTTATACTGATTGTGAGTTGTAACAGTAATAAATTATATCCATAATTCGTGATGTATATACTGTACCATTAAGGTCATATAAATAACATCTTTAAAAATATTGAGGTGTCAACTACTTGATCTTTGATGACTAAATTTTCTATACTCTTGTACATCTTGTCGGAGTGCCTGTAGAGGTGAGATTACTCATTTCTCTGGCTGAGACTGCAGTTGCGGGATCCGTGGAACCTGATCTGGTTAGCACCAGCGAAGGAAACAAGAGTTACCATAGCATGTAGCGATGTCACTTAGGTGTATAAATCAAACACAGTACACCTGTTACTATTCATTCTTTGTGGCTTTCGTGCAGCGCTTTCAGTAGTTCAGCTTTTGCGCTGCTGAATTGGTTACCGAAACGCTTCCTCTGTTTACTCACGACAAGCAATCACAAATTAAATCCATTGTGGAAGTGTGAGTGCTTATGTCTAGAAATGAAAGTCGTCGAAAGGCCCAGGACTTTATTGAGCAACTTAGTTGCCAGCCATTTCCAAACGCTGAAAAGCTTTATATTACCGGCAGCCAGGATAATATACAGGTTGCAATGCGTCAGATTAAGCTGTCTGATACGTTGACTGGTGGAACTAAAGCTAACCCAACTTTTAAATCTAACTCTCCTGTTCCTGTTTATGACACTTCAGGGCCATATACTGATTCCTCAGTGACAATTGATGTACATAAGGGTTTACCTGCGCTTCGCAAAAGCTGGATAAACGCTCGAAATGACACTGAAGAGTTAACCAGCCTGACTTCTCGTTATGCACAGCAACGTCTGGCTGATGAAGAGCTGAATCACTTACGGTTTGGTTATTTACCCAAACCCAGAAAAGCAAAGCCCGGTGCTAATGTTACCCAACTGCATTATGCCCGCCAGGGAATCATAACACCTGAAATGGAGTATATTGCTATTCGGGAAAATATGGGACGTGAGTATGTTCGTAGCGAAGTACTTAAAAAGCAGCATCCCGGCCAGCATTTTGGTGCAAATTTACCCGACAGTATAACCCCAGAATTTGTACGACAAGAAGTGGCTGAAGGACGCGCGATTATCCCAGCTAATATTAATCATCCAGAATCAGAGCCGATGATTATTGGGCGAAATTTTTTGGTCAAAGTGAATGCTAATATTGGTAACTCAGCAGTGACCTCATCCATTGAAGAAGAAGTGGAGAAATTGGTTTGGGCGACCCGTTGGGGAGCTGATACGGTTATGGATTTATCGACAGGTCGAAATATCCATGAAACCCGGGAATGGATTTTACGTAATTCACCTGTTCCTATTGGCACTGTGCCAATATATCAAGCGCTTGAAAAAGTAAAAGGCGTTGCTGAGGATCTGAGCTGGGAAGTTTTTCGTGACACGTTAATTGAACAAGCAGAGCAAGGTGTAGATTATTTCACCATACATGCGGGTGTACTGCTGCGCTATGTTCCCATGACAGCAGAACGCTTAACGGGCATTGTCTCTCGTGGTGGCTCAATTATGGCAAAGTGGTGTTTGTCCCATCATAAAGAAAACTTTGCTTATACACACTTCGAAGAAATTTGTGAAATTTGTAAGGCTTATGATGTATCACTGTCTCTAGGTGATGGTTTGCGACCAGGCTCTGTAGCTGATGCTAATGATGCGGCTCAATTTGCTGAGCTTAAAACATTGGGTGAGCTAACAAAAATAGCGTGGCAACATGATGTTCAGGTTATTATCGAAGGCCCGGGTCATATTCCAATGCATATGATTAAAGAAAATATGGACTTGCAATTGGAGCATTGCCATGAGGCGCCTTTCTACACATTAGGCCCTTTAGTCACTGATATTGCTCCAGGGTATGATCATATAACCTCAGGGATCGGTGCGGCATTAATCGGTTGGTATGGATGTGCCATGCTTTGTTATGTCACACCTAAAGAACATCTGGGTTTACCCAATAAGGATGATGTTAAAACGGGAATGATTACCTACAAGATTGCCGCACACGCAGCTGACTTGGCAAAAGGACATCCCGGGGCGCAAATTCGAGATAATGCGATGTCTAAAGCACGTTTTGAGTTTCGTTGGGAAGATCAGTTTAATTTAGCATTAGACCCAGATACAGCTCGTGCTTTTCATGATGAAACGCTTCCGCAGGCTTCGGGTAAAGTCGCTCATTTTTGTTCGATGTGTGGTCCAAAATTCTGTTCTATGAAAATCTCTCAGGATGTGCGTGATTATGCGGCAGAGCAGGAGCGTCTTGGCATTAAAATCCAGCTTGTTGATGAAGACGTTATTGTGGATGCCGAACGAGGTATGCAACAAAAGTCGGCTGAATTTAAAGCCAGTGGTGCTGAAATATATCAGCTGATGCTGGAGAAGGATTAATCATGAAACTGAATATTACGGTGAATGATAGTCCCCATCAGTTGCCAGATTCTTCTTGTAGTATCGCAGAATTATTAACACTACTTGAGCAGCCTAAAAAAGGGGTTGCCGTAGCCATTAATACCAACATTATTAGTCGTAGTCAGTGGTCACAGTATCAGTTACAAGAAAATGATCATGTTGTGGTGTTTAAGGCCATTGCTGGTGGTTAAGATGAAAGGGCTAAGGTGTAGATATGTTAAAAATAGCGGATAAGACATTTAGCTCTCGATTGTTTACGGGAACTGGCAAATTTAATGATAAAGCGACCATGGTTGCAGCACTACAAGCATCTGGCTCAGAAATGGTGACGATGGCATTAAAGCGTGTTGATTTGCAGAATAAAGATGATGATATTTTGCAGCCATTGATCGCTCATAAAATGCATTTATTACCTAATACGTCAGGTGCCCGTACGGCAAAAGATGCTGTTTTTGCGGCTAAATTAGCTCGAGAAGCATTGGAAACTCATTGGGTAAAATTAGAAATACACCCAGACCCACGGTATTTATTGCCTGACCCGATTGAGACGTTACTTGCAGCGGAACAGTTGGTAAAAGAAGGGTTTGTCGTATTGCCGTATATTCATGCAGATCCTGTTTTATGTAAACGACTGGAAAGTGTTGGTGTTGCAGCGGTTATGCCTTTAGGCTCACCTATTGGTTCTAATCAAGGCCTTAAAACAAAGGCGTTTTTAGAGATTATTATTGAACAGTCAAATATACCTGTCATTATTGATGCGGGGTTAGGAGCACCAAGTCATGCTGCGGCTGCTATGGAGATAGGGGCTGATGCTGTTTTGGTGAATACGGCAATTGCTGTAGCGGCTGATCCTGTGGCAATGAGTCGAGCATTTGCGCTAGCGGTGCAAGCAGGGCGAATGGCATTTGAAACAGGGCTGGCAGGGCAACAACAGCAAGCGTTGGCTTCAAGTCCATTAACCGCTTTTTTAGAGGATGTCGGATGAGTTTTTACGACTACCTACAGCATGTTAATTGGAATGAATGTCAGCTTTCCATTGCGAGCAAAACGAAGGCTGATGTAGAGCATGCACTGTCTCGCCAGCGATTAACGCTTAATGATTTTCAAGCATTAATTTCACCTGCCGCTGAACCTTATTTGGAGCAGATGGCACAGCGGAGTATGCAGTTAACTCGGCAGCGTTTTGGCAATACGTTGCAAATGTATATTCCGTTATATCTATCGAATCTTTGTTCGAATATTTGTACGTACTGTGGTTTTTCTATTCATAATAAAATCCGCCGCACGACTTTATCTATGGTACAACTTGATGCCGAAATTGCGGCAATAAAAAAACTGGGATTCGATCATGTGCTATTGGTGACAGGTGAGTCAGAGCATCGAGTGGGCATGGACTATTTTCGAAAAGTCATAAAAAAAATAAAACCTTTTTTTTCCCATATATCAATGGAAGTTCAGCCTCTGGATCAACATGAATATGAAGAGCTGATGGGTTTAGGATTAGATGCAGTGTTGGTATATCAGGAGACCTATAACCCTGCTACTTATGCAGCGCATCATTTAAGAGGAAAAAAACAGGATTTTCGTTATCGTTTGGAAACGACTGATCGATTAGGGAAAGCGGGGGTTCATAAAATTGGGATTGGTGCTTTAATTGGTTTAGATGACTGGCGAGCAGATAGTTATCATGTCGCAGTACATTTGGATTATTTGCAGCGCACCTATTGGCAGACGAAATATTCTATTTCCTTTCCTCGCTTGCGTCCATGTGCCGGTGAGTTTCAACCAAAGTCGATTATGACCGATCGTCAGTTAGTGCAACTGATTTGTGCCTACCGTTTGTTTAATCCTGATGTAGAATTATCGCTGTCAACACGAGAATCTGCTTACTTTAGAAATAATATATTGCCATTAGGTATAACCAGTTTAAGTGCGGGTTCAAGCACGCAACCAGGGGGGTATACTGAAGATAGCAAATTCGCACTGGAGCAGTTCGAAATCTCTGATGATCGTACCCCAAAACAAATGGAAGAAATGATTAAACTAAAAGGTTTAGAAGTAGTATGGAAAGACTGGGATCATAGTTTAAATACTCCTATAGAGAAGGGGTTTTAGGTCGCGTAATTGTATACATAGTTACCTTTGCAAAAAATACAGTTTAGAGCATCTATTTTAGGCTAGCTGTGCTAAAGTATATTTTGGGGCGTGTATGTATTTAATAGCGTTTTCCTGTATTTATTTCTTGCAATATACCACTGTCATTAAAAATCAGGTGTTTGTAAAAACCGCCTGGTTTACCATAAGTCCATTGTTCAACAGTGTAATAGAGCTTTAGGCCTTGTTTAAGACGGTATTGCAGTGGCTTCGAAAGCTTTTTGGGATCACCTTTGTAATGCCATTCACGCTCTATAAACTCTTTTTTTAGTGGTGAACCACACTTCTTTATAATAGTATTTTTATCATCTTCTATTTTTATTAATTGACTACCACAACGCATCGTTGAAGCGCTGTGTGCACTATAAGATTGAGTTAAAAGTAGAAAAATTAATGTTAATAAGTATTTATTCATTCTTTTGGTACTCTTTTTTTATTTAATTGATTTTCCAGCGGCCTCCTGTCTGAATACTACGTACTTGACCATTGTGAAAAGTGACATATTTATATAACTCACCTTTTTTACCATAGGTCCATTGGGTCACAACTTCTTCACTAACGCGTACTCTAGTGCCGGTACCATTTAAGTCATGCTCTTCTGCTACAGTACCAAGGTTTTCCTTTAAGATAGGTTCTCCACACATATTAAGTACTTCAATTGTGCTTTCACCACCATTAACAGAGTATTGTCCACAACGTAAGCTATCAGCATGACTGGCTTGTATTAAAAGTAGTGATAATGAAAATTTTAAAAAAAATGATTTGATTTTCATAGGTGAGCTCTTTAATTATAAAAAAGTATTTTAACACCGGATTATTGTTTAATCTATAGGGGAGGAAATATATTGGTTTGATACATTTTGATAAATATTGAAGTTATTTGTTAAAAATAAATAATTGGTTGTGATTGTTGTAGTCGCTGGTGAAAGAGTATGGATAGAAAAATTGAATTAGAGTTTTATAGAATAAAAAAAACAGTAAGGTTGTTGGGAAAAGTAGCTTACTATTGAAAAATAAGGAAGCTTGTGAATATGTGGGGATTACTGGATTGCATAGTATTTATTTCTGATGAGGGATTCAATACGTTTATAGGTTCCATTTGCTTTCATTTTCTTTAGAGTGATTGAAATTTTATTAATTAGTTTTGAATGTTTGTTGTTTAAGTAAGTATGCAAATTTATCGTTGATAGTATATGAATATATAAATCTGGTTTGTATTCGGTATTATAAGTTATTGCTTCAATGAAAAAGTCGGAAGTAACAAGATTGTCAATTCGCTCTTTCTTGAGAAGTTTGAAAAGAGTTGAATAATTTGAAATGGTAAAAATGTTAGGGACATTTTCTTCAAGTATTCTAATACCTTTTAAAACTCCATTTTTATATGGTTTTAAATCACTGTAACTGGAAAAGGTTGAATTAGGGTTATAGTTGACTACGAAAACAGGTACCTTAAGAATTGGCTCTGTTATAGGTACAAGGTTGTTAGTAATCTCAGGATCGATTTGCTTAAGATTAGCTACTCTTAAGACTTCTCCATCTCCCTCTGAATTCGCTCTAGATATACTTCGTCTGTATGGCTCAATAATAAAAATTGTATGGTAGTTATTTTGTTTGAATGCTTTTTCAAGGATGGCTTGAGCAAGCTTTGCATCAGGAGTATCAAATGAGGTGAAAAAGCGAAGGGTTTGAGGTGATCCAAATAGATTGGCGCATACCAATAAAAGGGTTAATAGCAAGGGTATGGTACCTAATTTACACACTTTTCGTGTTCACTTTACGTTGTAATCTGTAGCTGGATTCATATATTTAATGAGCCAAGGTAACTGTCACTCCTATATAGTGAGTATAGTTGAAATCATAACAATAAAACGTTGTATTTTTCCTACATTCATATGGGAAATAATGTGTACTGAAATTTCTATAATCTGATAGGTTACTACAAAAGACAAAGAGAGAGGTGTAGCCTCTCTCTATAGAATAGCTAGCAGATCATTGCTGTGTTTAGAATAAAGAAAGAACACATTGACCAAGGCGTTGATCATATTCTCCGATACCACTACAGTCACAGTAGCTTGGATAGCCTACAGGGTTAATATCACGGGTACAGATACGGTTAGGTGGAACTTGAATTGAGCAAGAGCTTTTAATGCTGCGTTTGTCAAAGCCTTTATTTGTAGCGTCTGATAAATTGTCAATGATACAGTAACCTACCTTGGAGTCATAGCTGTAGCCTTCATCGCAAGTGCAAATGCTGGAATTACCACAAGGATTTATATCCATTGTGCAAATGCCATTAGGTCTTTTAACGGCTGCTTTATCTGAGTCAGCTATAGCGTGAATAGGTGATAAGAGTGCTACCATGGTAGCTATGCAGGCACTTTTTAATAGAGTATTCATTGTCATTTCCTTGCTTCTTTATGTTTTTAGCGTGCCACCAAAGACAAGCAGAATAACTTATTTTACTTCGAATAAAACTCGTTAGTCACCACTACTCTCAGTTATATACACTTACCTGGTGGAGAAATATACACAGATATATTAACTGTGTATTATAAAGCTTCCTTTTTTTGTGTGTACTATAGTTTTGCCTGCGCATTTATACAACACATAATGTATTAAATTATATGACTTTCGTCAATTGTATGAATAAAACAATTAAAAACATGTGAGTAATAATCATGGCTGTTTTATAAGGTAGCTTATAAGTAATTAAAAATAATCCTATGCTTATTGAAATGTTTTTTTTACCACGTTTTTTAATGATTAAAGCGGAATGTTGATTAAAACATGACTTGTGGTAAATGAAATAAAAGAGCAAATGATAGAATGTCAAGAAGAAGTATGCGTGTTATTATTTATATTTTTGTATGATTTTTGTTCTGGTTTATCTTTAAGCACTTTACAAGGCGTTTGTTAGAATTACTAAAAATGGACGAAAAGGGGGAGAATCCATTAGGCTATTACTTTCTAAGTGATTATCAACTAGGACATTAATAATGGCAGAGTCTACTTACATTCCTCCTAAAGTTTGGCAATGGGATAAAGATAATGGTGGCGCATTTGCTAACATTAATCGACCAATAGCAGGGCCTACCCATGAAAAAGAGCTGCCTGTGGGAGCACACCCCTTACAGCTATACTCTTTAGCGACGCCTAACGGTGTTAAAATAACCATTATGCTGGAGGAGCTACTAGAAAAAGGCTTTAATGAGGCTGAGTATGATGCCCATCTTATTAAAATAACAGAAGGGGAGCAGTTTAGTTCTGGGTTTGTGAGCGTAAATCCAAATTCCAAAATTCCAGCACTTTTAGATAAGAGCGTTGATCCAGCCATTCGTATTTTTGAGTCTGGTTCAATTTTACTTTACCTTGCTGAAAAATTTGGTGCTTTCCTTCCTCAAGAGGCAGCAAAACGTACAGAGTGTTTGTCCTGGTTATTTTGGCAAATGGGTAGTGCCCCCTTATTAGGTGGTGGTTTTGGGCATTTTTTCGCCTATGCACCTGAAAAATATGAGTACCCTATTAATCGCTATACCATGGAGGTAAAAAGACAATTGGATGTACTTGATCGTCAGCTTGCTGAGCATCAATTTGTTAGTGGTCAAGATTACACCATTGCTGATATGGCCATTTGGCCTTGGTATGGTGCTTTGGTTAAGAATACTGTTTATGAGGCAGCAGAATTTCTTGATGCTCAACATTACACTAATGTATTACGTTGGGCGGATGAAATAGGTGAACGCTCCGCAGTAAAAAGAGGAAGGATGGTTAATCGAACATGGGGTGATTTAAACGAACAGCTTCATGAACGGCATGATGCCAGTGATTTTGAAACAAAAACTCAAGATAAGTTAGAAGCGGAAAAATAGTTTTATTTTAAATAAAAATTATTTTTAGATGTGTCCTTAAGCTTTTGGTTCGCCTGTATGTGGGGAATAGCTCTTGCGGCTTTTTGACAAATACAGGCTTCATTTTCTTAAGTAATAATGTGTTATTTATGTATCGTGAAACTCATTTGGTTTGATCGTATTAATTTTTCAGTGATAGATAGTAAGGGGGAATACTCCCTCTTACTATGTTAGACGAGCAAAGCAAATGGACGTACAGCATTATCAATGTGGTACTTAATATAAGTATCTTTCAGTATACTGTAATGGTTCGATTTCATACGCTTAGTGTTGGATAATCGATATACCCTTGGTTTGTACCTCCATAGAAGGTACTACGGTCAGCCTCATTCAGTGGAGCCCCACGTTTTAAGCGCGTGACAAAGTCAGGATTAGCTAGCACCATTTGTCCGTAAGCTTCTAAATCGGCTAAGCCTGCAGCGAGATCTTTACCAATCTGATCCCGTGGGCGATTAGGACGATTCAATATTAATGGTTGATCCCATAATTGACGAATATCATTTAAGAGTGCTTCATTGCCCATATCCATAATATGTAAGTAAGCTAAGCTTAGTTTATTCAGTTCGCCAACCAGATAGCGATACAGTGCAGAACCTTCTTCACCTTCATCGATACCCCATATAGTCGTACCCGGTGACAGACGAATGGCAGTTCGATCAGCCCCGATTTCCTCTGTAATCGCTTTGGTCACTTCAATGGCAAAGCGTGCTCGGTTCTCAATGAAGCCACCATATTCATCAGTACGCGTATTGGCACTTGGCGCAAAGAATTGTTGAATGAGATAAGCGTTTGCACCATGAACTTCTACACCATCTGCACCTGCTTCAATAGCGCGACGAGCAGCATGGCGAAAGTCATCAACTGTCTTATGAACTTCACTAGTACTGAGTGCGCGAGGCGTTGGAATACCCTTCATTCCAGTTGCAGTAAACATTTGCGTTTGGGGGGAAATGGCTGAAGGTGCGACACCCTGACGTTTGTGCAGTGTATTATCAGGATGGGACATACGACCCACATGCATCAACTGAATAAAGAGGTGCCCACCTTTTTCATGAACAGCATTAACCGTTTTTTTCCAGCTTGTGACATGGGCATCTGTATAAATCCCAGGTGTCATTAAATAGCCCTGTCCATCATCAGAAGGCTGTGCACCCTCAGAGACAATAAGACCAATACTGGCACGTTGCGCGTAATACTCTGCAGCAAAGTCGCCAAGTGTTCCGTTGAGTTTGGCGCGTGAGCGTGTCATGGGTGCCATGACCAGACGATTAGACAGTTGATAACGACCAACTTCGATAGGTTCAAATAGTGTACTCATGTGCTGCTCCTTATTGAATTGCGTAGTAGCATCATCTGTCTTTTCAGAACTAACGCTGTGAACTGTTCACGAGCCAAGGGGGCTTGGAGTGACATAGTATTCACTAATGATCTGAGGGGATAAATATGCCAAAATGAAAATGATTGATGCATTAATGGAGCAATATTAATGGAACTTCTAAAAGACATGGCACTTTTCGTTGAAGTGGGCAAAGTGATGAACTTCCGCAAAGCCGCTGAGTCTTTGGATATGCCCAGCTCAACGTTGTCTCGTCGAATCAGCAAGCTAGAAAAAGCCATTGGCTTACGTTTGCTGCATCGCACTACGCGTAAAGTGGAATTAACAGAAGCTGGGCAGATATATTTTGAACGTTGCAAGCGTATTGTTGATGAAGCGAAACTTGCTCATGAGCAATTAGGAGAAATGCTTGCTCAACCAAGTGGTTTATTACGGGCTTCTGTACCAGTTGATTTTGCGACTATCTATTTAGCGCCTCTACTTGCCGAATTTGCTGAACAATATCCAGGTATTAATTTTGAATTAGATTTAACGCCAAGGCAGGTTGATTTAATTTCAGAAAATGTGGATGTTGCTATCAGAATGGGGGAGCCACCCAATTCTAATTTAATCGCCAGAAAATTAACGCAGCTTACGGGGAAATTATTTGCTTCACCACATTATTTAGCGCGTGCAGGTAGTCCCAATCACCCATTGCAACTGGCTAATCACAACTGTATAGGTTTTCCGAGAAGTGGAAACTGGGTTTTTCAACGAGGAGATGAGTTAGTGGGAGTCGAAGTGGGTGGTCGTTTTATGCTTAATAATGTAGGAATGATGCGGCGGCTGGCTACGTTGGATCAGGGAGTAATTATGATTCCTCCACAAGCAATTGCTGAAGAGTTAAAATTGAATTTATTGATACCTGTTATGCCAGAATGGTCAGGTAAACCCATCCCCGTTTATGCTTTAACTGAAACAAGGTTACTACCCGCTAAAACACGGTGTATTATTGATTTTTTAAGGGATAATATTTAGTAAATTTGTATAACGCTTGTTTGGGGATATTCAGTCTGAAAGATAAGCATAAGAAGATAATAAGTGATCAGGGAGACCGTTTTAAAGGCTATTTTATTAAAGCATTTTCATACAACAGTTGGATAACTCACGTTGAACATGCCGTGAATCCATCCTTGGAGGCTTGGTTGCCGCTTCCTTGCGGCAAACAGTTCAACATGAGCTATCCAAATGTTGCTTACCAAGTAAGCCTTAGTAAAAAACATAAAATCAAGCATATAGCTAATGTGATTCGTACTACTTTCCTCTCTAATTGAACTGTGATGGATTGACTAAAAAAGTAGAGCAATGCGGAAAGTATAATAAATAAGACTAGAGCTACATTTGCGCCAAAAACATCATCTGGATCTGCTGAAGTCTTGGAGTGAGAGTCTATGTAGTTGTATTCATTAGGATCAAAACTACTTAATGGGAGTAGCAAAAAGCAGTTTGTCAACAATATTATATATAATAAAATCCTTTTCACGATTTCAACCATTAGATTCATTATTTAATTAGCTCACGAATAATATTTTACCATAAAATGAAATATTTCTTTATGGGATGATATTTGAAATCTTATCTGTACTCAATAGCCCATAACGTACAATTAGCCTGAAAGTATTACTTTATCATCATTAACGCTATCTGTTTTGTAATCAGGATATATTTTTTTTGAAAAACAACTATTAACGACTTGTACTTTGTTGTGTACTAACCTTGATAAAGAGAAAATTACAGGTTTTTGTAGACTATTTATTCATATTAAAGAATTATTTAAAGCTAATTTGAATAAATAAAATAACCAATAGAAGCCACTGATATTGCTACCTGGTCATTAGGTAAGCTAAAAGATGACACTAATTTGTATAAAATAAGAGCTGTGTTCCATACACAATAAGCAATCAACGGTTTATCTCAAAAAATAACAAAAATAGCCTGCTTTCATTTTATAGTTGGCTTTTTTTTAGCAGGTAATTTGTTGCGTTAAGTGTATTGATTAAATTTATTGTTTTATAAATGTTTTAGTGGATAAAGAGTAGGAGGTTGCCACTGAAAAGCAGAATACTATACTGATACTAATAGTGGGAAATATCTTTCAATGGAAACACTTGGAATAATCGAATTACAAATAATAAAACACCAAAATAAAGGATAACATTGAATTTAAGCTGTATAGCTAATTTAGTAAAATTCGAGTAAGTGAAAAGTAAGAGGTGTGATGAAGTCTTTATAAAGGAAGTGTTAAAGTGAGAATTTTTTTCGAGTTAATCTGGAGGAGACAATAATGTATGAGATAAAATTTTCACAAAATAAATATGAAAGTAATTATTCTGATAGAAAATTTTGGAGTAAGGTGAAAAAATATGCCAAAGATGCAGGAGAATCTGTATTGAAACCTGCCTTAAAAATGTACTATGCCTTAATTGACTCAGAAACTCCAGCCTGGGCAAAGGCAGTAATTATAGGAGCGCTAGGGTATTTTATATCGCCTATTGATGCTATTCCAGATGCAATACCTGTGGTTGGATTTTCGGATGATTTGGGAGTTTTGGCGACAGCATTGGCTGCAGTAGCTGCTCATATAAAGGATGAGCATGTAGAAAGAACAAAGGAAACACTTCAGAATTGGTTTGGTAAAACTAATTAACACTACTGTGTTGTGTATCTAGATATAAATTAAGGTGTTTTAAAAAAATAGTGTATATATTATTAAGTTTTTTTAGCTATATGGTTTTGTGTTAAGGATATTTTTATGAAAATCAATAAAAGTGGTCTGAAAATAAAAAAAAGAAGAATGCAGTATGGATAAATTTATAAGTCTTATAGGTACTGGGAAATCAGTTTTATTTGTAGGTGCTGGTTTTTCAAGGGGAGCATGTAATATTGAAAATGTGGAGCCTTTTTTGTCTAAAGAACTGGCAGCTGAAATTTGTGAATTAGGTGGGTTTGATGTTGATCATGATCTTAGATTTGCCGCTGATTACTATTTATCATTTAATGAAAAATTAAAGTTAATTGATTTGTTGAAACGTATTTATACAATTAAAAAAGTATCTGTTGATCATGTAAGTATATGTAGGGCAAACTGGAGAAGGTTTTATACAACTAACTATGATAAGTGCATTGAATTAGCTTCTCAAGAAGCAGGAAAAATAGTAGAAACTATTGATATAAGCTTTTCAACTAGTGAATATTATAAAAGAGATAATTTGTGTATTCACTTGAATGGATCTATTGATAGTTTGACAGAAGATTCGTTAGAGAATGGATTTAAACTTTCTACTTCGTCATATATATCTTCTGATTCGTTTATAAAGTCAGATTGGTTTTACTACTTTAAAAAAGATTTAGAAAGAAGTTATGCTATAGTTTTTGTTGGGTATTCTATGTATGATATTGAAGTGCAGAAAATACTATTTGAAAATGATGCATTAAGGGAGAAAACATATTTTATTACTAGCTGTGATATCGATAAAAAGCAAGATTTTACTTTATCTAAATTTGGAAATGTAGTTTCGATAGGTGTTAGTGGTTTTGCGAAGTTGCTAACTGATAATTCTGATCTTATTGAACATTATAGAGAAGAGGTTGAACTTCAGGCATTTAACCTTTACGAAATTTCTGAAGAAGAAAAAAATATTAGGGACTTTGATGTAGAGAAAATGATCCTATATGGTGATTTTTCTGATACTTTGATTGATAATGGAGTAACTCAAAATCAGAGAATACCAAACTTAATTATAAGAGAAGATATTTATACAATATGCAACTTTATTGAAAATAATAAAAATGTTATTGTATATAGTGAGTTAGGTAATGGGAAGACTATTCTTCTTAAAGAATTAAAGTCGGTTTTAGCCATAAACTCATTTGAAGTATATGATGTCTTGGACAAAGATGGAGATTATATTGGTGATATAGACATATTAGCAAAAATTGGTAGGAGAATTGTTTTAAAAATTGATGGATATGAACCTTATCTTGATTTATTTGAACATTATATTTATTCTATGCCAAGCAATATAAATATTGTTGCTTCGGCAAGAACTTCTGAACATGAAAGGCTTAGATCTGAACTTAAAAAAATGGAGTTTTCTTTTAATGAACTATGTATTGATAGGTTGTCTGAAAAAGAGTCATCTTTTTTATTGATATTATTGATAATTTAGGAATTTGGGAAAGTAAAGCTGGATTCTCTAAAGAGAAAAAGAGAGATTTTTTGAGTAAAAATTTTTATCAGATATCGTTAACTTTGTTGGAATTGTTTGATGCTCCTCAAATAATTAAGCGTATATCATCATCTCTTGATAGTATAGTAAATAACCCTGCAATAAAAGATACAATATTTTCAATCGCCTTGATTGAGGTTTTAGATATTGACTGTAAATTTAGTCTAGTATCTGAGGTGGCTGATAATGATGTAATATACGATTCAAATTTGAGGGATAGTGAGGGTTTTAGAAATCTTTTTAAAATATCAGAGTGTAGTGTAATTTCTAAATCAAGTATATTCTGTTTGTCCCTCATTAGAAATAACTTCAGTGCATCTTATATTACTAATCAGCTTCAAAAAGTTGCTAAGAAGTTTGATCTTTATCAAGAAAAAAATTATGAACAAAGAACTATTTTTAAATCTTTGTTGAGATTTGCTTTTGTCGAGAGACTTTTGCCTGGGAAAATGAAAAAAGCTAATATGAGAAATTATTACGAAAATTTAAAGATTTCTATTCGATGGTTAACTAAAGATCCTCATTTTTGGTTGCAATATGGTATGGCAAATATAACTTTTAAAGAATATGATAAAGCTCAACAGTATTTTAACCAGTCATACTCAATTGCTTATTCGAAAAAGCAGGATTATGATACAAGAGGTATTGATGCTCAGCAAGCTAGATTATATATTTTGATAGCAATAGAGGAAAAGGAACCATTCAAAGCCTACAATGAATTTGAAAAAGCAAACTCCCTGCTAACAAAACTAGATGATAGTGTATATAAATTTAGACAGGTTGAAAAGTATAAGGATTATTACGAATTTTGCTATGACACACTATCTAGAAAGAACCAAGTAAACTTTCTTCATGCATGTAGAGAAATGAGAAAGGCTATAGATGATGCAGAATCCAGAGGATATATTAATGCAGGAGATCAAAAAACCATATGTAGAACTAAAAAAAGTCTCGATCATGTAATAAGTGAAATTACCTTTTTTTCAAAAAAACATGGAGTGAAAGAAGAAGCTGATATTTAAGTTATTAACTTGAATACTTTGTTAAATAAAATTTATTATAGTTAATTATAGATTTTTTTAAAATTAAAAAATATCCTGTTCCTCCCGTCAATTTGGTTTAAAATGTGTGTGCTTAATATTTTATAGGTATATGGCCTCTTATCTGATTCTTGAACAACATGTCGGAACGAGCCATTTTGACTCGTTGATTACTGTTAAATATTTTCATAACATATGCAAGTAGCAAGATAAGTGGACAAATCGCCTTTATACAATATTTTTATAACTCCTGTTGAATATATTGTGAATCAATCCTTGGAAGCTTGGTTGCCGCTTCCTTGAGATAAACAGTTCAATATGAGCTATCCAACCGTTGTTTACTATCTGAGTACATATTTGTTTGTGGGAGTTATTACCATGGGTATGGAAACAAAAAAAGGAGGGAAAATTCCCTCCTTTTTAAGGCTAAAAATACATTAAATATACGGGTATTTAGCTTTTTGGATCAACGACAACATCGTCAAAGAAGTGTTCAATACATTTTACGTAGTCACCTTGTTTAAATGCACTAAACGGTGTTTGGTAATTAACTAGTTTACACTTATAGCTTTTACCTGATGGTGTGTTGGGGTCCCAGCTCCAGTCTTGTTCCCAATAAATATTTAGGGCACCACTGCCTTTAGTATCAAAGCGTTTCATATTGGCACAGCCTAACACTTCATCATCAGCAATAGGTACTTTTAGATATTGAGTAAATTGTTTGTAATAATTAATCCGGTTTTGTGATTGTCGATGCTCTGTAGGTGCACCACATTCTACGCCACCATTAATGATTTGTGTGGTAACACCAAAGCCATGCACTAAACCACCTTCTTTATCATGTGCATTGGGTTGCCAGGTGCCATCAATAACGTGGAACATGCTGGGCTTGGGTGGTTGAGGATAAACATAAAAGAATACGGCACTGGCCAGATTTAACCAGGTATCTGCCACTTTTTCAGGGTTATCCAGCAAGGTGCGTACTGTACCAAACATTGCTTCTGAAAAAGGGCCGTAGTTGTAATTATAACTTAACTGTTTAGCGCCTCGGCCAAAGTAACTTTTGTATTGACCATCAGCAAACTTACCGCATGGCCATGTTTTACCCTGCCAGGTGTCAGGACTACACTCTGCGTTATAACCACCTCGCTTATCTTCAGTCCAGCCCATTTCCCGCACATAATGTAACCCTTGTCGCCACTCTGGTACATCCATATAAGCTTCATGTGCACCAGTTTCCTGGGTAAAGTGAGCAAACATGGTTGCGAGTGATTTACGACAAATGGCGTCTGCATCCCGGCCATCATCATAGTCACCACAAAATGCGGGGAATTTACCAATCGCTTTCAAAAAGTTGGTGTAGGTATATTCTTTAGCCCGTTTGGGAAACAGAAAATCCCAATCATTATTGCTGATAATAGACTCCAGACGCTTTACGTTTGTGGGGTTGGAGGCATTTCCTGGGGTAATTTTTTCCACCAGTGCATTATCAAGTGTTGCGATGCTGGCCTTAACATTACGCATTAAATCCGTATCAGTAAGTTTGGCTTCTCGCGCTTTTAATTTACTTAATGGAATGACATACCCATCACCTGGTTTGGGTTTATCGCCATCTCCAGGTTTGTCTCCATCGCCAGGTTTAGAGGGGGGAGTGGGTTTGTCACCGTCACCAGGTGGCGGCGGTGGTGGTGGAATATCACCATCTCCAGGTTTATCTCCGTCTCCTGGTTTGTCGCCATCGCCAGGCTTGTCACCATCACCTGGAGGTGTGGGTGGCTTGGGTTTATCACCATTATCGGGAGGTGTTGGATTATTACCTTTAGCTTCCCAAGGTCCCCATTGGTCAGCTCCAGGTTCATCACCACGTGTCCACCATTTGGCTTGGTAAATGGTGTGCTGGTAACTGGCAAGATCACCTTTTACATACACTTTATCGGCTTGCCATGGGGCTGCATTACTAGGCGTATTGTCGTCTGGTTTGCCATTATCGCCTGGCTTATCACCATTGTCGGGTTTATCTGTATCGGGTTTGTCGCCATCATCGGGTTTTGTGGGTGGTGGGTTATCACTGCCTTGAACCTGTTTCCATGGTCCCCACTGGTCTTTACCGGGCTCATCGCCGCGAGTCCACCATTTGGCTTCATAGGTTTTGCTTTGGTAGGTTACTCGGTCGCCCTTGGTATAGACTTGATCTGCTTGCCATGCATTAGCAGGGGGGACAGGTTTATTGCCATCATCTGGTGGTGAAGGTGGTTGTGGTGTGTCTCCATCGCCAGGTGGTGTAGGTGGCGGGGGGATATCACCGTCGCCAGGATCACCTGGAGGTGGGGGTGGTGGAGGAATATCATCATCGCCATCACCAGGCGGTGTGGGTGGTTTAGGTTGATCACCGTCATCTGGTGGGGTTGGTGGCTCTGGTGGTTTGGGATTATCCCCAGGTTTATTACCCAATCCTTCATGAATAGCTTTGAGTATCTCGCCGTTATCAGCATCAATTTCCCAAGAGAAAACGCCAGCCAAGCTATTTGCGGTTACATACTGAGCTTTGGCTTTTACTGAGCGCGGGTTATCGTAGGTGATCAGCTCACCTTTACTGGCATTCCATAAATAGGGGGCTTGTGCCGTATCATCATAAAAATACTTAAAGCCACCCGTGCCTTGACCATCAGTACCACCCAAGTACTTAGATACGATGTGTTTATAATCAATAACGCCAGGCTGCCAGGAACCTTTTATGGGTTTACCATTGGTGCCTTGCCAAGGATTATTTTCCTGGCCGTCTTTAATGCTTGTCCAGCCACGACCGTACATCGCAGCACCCAGCACCAGTTTATTTCCGGGTAAACCGGCTTGGGTCAGGTTTTGTACGGCATCATGTGCATTAAATTCAGGAATTTTTTCATGAGAAGCCGCGTATAATCCTGAATGATGACCGAGAGTACTGTCCCAGGCACCATAAAAGTCATAGGTCATGGCAAAGATATAATCGACATAACTGCTGACTTCGGCGTAATTAATATTGTCAATTTTTTCAGGACCTGCGCTCGTGGCGGCGGTGAGCTGGTATTTTTTTCCCGTTTCTTGGCTTAACGCATCCAGCGCTTGTCGTAAATCACGCATTAACGCGGTAAAAGCCGCTTTATCTTCAGGTGAACCTAATTTTGAATTAGCACCAGGTACGCCAGGAAATTCCCAGTCAATATCCAAACCATCAAAGAACGGATACTGTTTTAGAAACTCAATGGTAGACTTAACAAATGTGGCACGTTTTTGTGTGTCTTTGGCTAAATAGTAAAAGGGATCAGACAGTGTCCAACCGCCAATAGACGGGAGTACGGTAAGATGAGGGTTCGCTTTTTTCAGCTTGATTAATTGCCCAAAGTTTCCGCGAATGGGGTCATCCCATTTATCACCGGGATAACTTTTTTCTAATGCGGCGAAGCGGTCATGAATCGTCACCGTATAATCCGGTTGGTCTGCACATTCTCGTGTTAAGGCGCTATAGCCTTGGGGGTTTTCTTTTTGCAACGATTCATTAGGACCACACACTGCAATAAAGCCATACAACACGTGGGTGAGGTTTTTGGCAGGAATATCATTAACGTGGAAGTTACGGCCATAAACACCCCATTCAACAAAATAGGTACCAACAACTTTGTTGGCGTTATTTTGGAATAATGCTGAATCACTATTGAGTGGCGTTGCTTGAGTTAAGGTCGATAAGCCCAAACCCACTGCTATACTTATGGCTAATTTATTTGGCAACCAGCGTCTAATAGCTTGCTTGGTTTGCATACATTTTTTCTCCGTAATGCATTTACCTAATCAAAAGCGTTATGGTGAACGTTTGTAGGTAACTACTTTTTGCTCAAACAGAATTCGAACAAGTTGCTTTATCTATCGTGAATAGTTTGTTTATGCTTTTCCGTGCATCTCACCTGGGAAATACTTCTTATAGGAAGCAAGCAGGCTTGTTCCTAGAGCTTTGAGTGTCATAGACAGGTATAAAGCTCATTGCAGGTTAGCTATGTGTCTTCTAAGTAATGTCTTATTGTGGAAGTACTTGTATTGATTAAGTACCAATCGCTCAGTTGCGTATTAATATTTGTTAAATAAAAACGGCTTGTAATGTATAAAATAGTTCTACTTAAATGTGTGATGAGGTAATGGCTTCCTAAAGAATATTGATCACAAGAAGTTGTGTTAAGTTGTAATACTACGTCGTAAATAGTAGCGAAAAGTAGTGTAGCAAAAGGCGGATAAGGGAGTGGTAATCGCGTTCCAATTTTGTGATGGCTATAACGGATATGATGTAAATTGTTTAAGTAAGCAACTTTTAGCTGTGAATTGGCTTCAAATGTTTTAATTGATAAAAAATATACACAACATAAGTAGTATAAATGCGGATTGCAAACATATAACAAAAAGGGTGCATCATGAATACAATAGACCCATTCCTCAGCGTGGCAATTGAAGAAGCTGAACAAGGCCAGAAAGAAGGTGGTATTCCTATAGGCTCAGTGCTGGTACATCAACAGAACATTATTGGTCGAGGTCATAACCAGCGAGTACAACAAAAGAGTGCTACGCTTCATGCAGAAATGCATGCCCTTGAAAACGCGGGTCGTTTGCCAGCATCCGTTTATAAGCAATGTACACTTTATACGACACTATCACCATGTGCGATGTGCAGTGGAGCAATTATTCTCTATGGAATACCTCATGTGGTAGTGGGCGAGAATCAAACGTTTATGGGACAGGAACAATGGCTTCAAGATCATGGTGTAAAGGTTGATGTGGTACAGGATGAGCGTTGTATTGCTATTATGAAGGCATTTATTACTGCCCATCCTGAACTATGGAATGAAGATATTGGGGAATAACAACAAAGAGGTTAATGCGTTAAAGCAAAGTTACTCATTGGTATGGCTAGTGACTGACAGTTTTTGAAAACAACTGAATGATAATAACGCCAGATGTAATCATAACCATGCCAAGAATTGCAGGTAAGTCAGGGAGTTGTTTATACAGTATCATTCCGGCCAGCATTATAAATATGACACCAAGCCCTGACCAAACGGCGTACGTTATACCAACAGGCAGAGTACGTAATGTTAAGGATAAAAAATAAAAGGCGACACTATACCCAATAATAACAATAAGCGATGGTATAGGTTTAGAAAAACCCTCTGCAGCTTTAAGAGCACTGGTTCCGATAACTTCAGCAATAACAGCGATTGCCAGGTGAATATAGGTCATATTTATAGCCTCTAAACTATTTACTCTTCACAAACCGTTAATTGTTCTGAAAGTGAAGAATATTAGTATTTTATGCTATCACACAGGTTAATGCCAACCATGCAACCTCTTGGTACTTGTTTTTTTAGTAAATTTCCTGTTATTACTTTTTACCGTCATTAAATTTATGCCTTCATTCTTTCGTTTAAATAATAGTTAAAAGCTTCTTATGCTGCATTGTTGAGAATAAAAACAATGGTGAATAAAATTGGTTATATAGTAAGTGCTTTTAAATATTAAAAGTAAACAAGAAAGTCTAGTGTTTGGCAGCTTTTGTATTACTCAAAAATATGATAAATCTAAAGTGAGTCGTCTTGAGAATGCCAGGGTTGTTTATGTATACGGTCAAAAGCAGCTAATGTTTCTTGGTCTGCGCCCGATTTTAAGAGGTAGTCTTGCATGGATATATTTGGAGGGGATTTTTCTTCTGACATTTTCCATTTTTGTAAAAGATCTACACGAAAAGTGCGATAATCTTTTCGTAAGTTACACCATGCGGTAAATGTCCAGCGATCACCCCAAAACACCAAGCCCACTGGCCAGATAAGTCGTTGAGTGGTGCTATCTTGCAGATCTGTATATTCAATCCACAGTCCAAGATTTTTTTCAATAGCACTTCGTATTGGTGTCAGGCGCTCTAATGGATATGAATACATAGGTGGTGCATAGAGTGGGGGTATAGGTAAATCTGTTGATCCCAATGTAGCATGTATTTTAGCTAATGCACTCTTTGCGGCATCTGCTGTTTCTTTGTCTGCTCGAGCGGCTAACATTCGAGCACCTACCTCTAGAGCGGCTAACTCGTTGGCGGTGAATTTTACGGGTGGGGGTGTAAACCCCCGCTCCAACCAATAGCCTTCACCCGCCTCACCATTAACGGGGGCACCACTCATCATAAGATCAGCCATATCCCGATAAATAGTCCGTGGGGAAACTTCTAACCATTCTGCAAGTTGTTGCGCAGTCGTCCGACGACGACCACGCAATAAAAGAAGGATTTGAACTAAGCGGTCTGCTCTGCGCATAAAATGAATATAGAAGTTGCAGTTAAAAACATAAACACGATATTAGCCTTTTTATTATGAGAGACGAAACAACCGCATTAATACTTTGTTGTATCGTCGTTAAAAAATGATTCGTGAAGGGTATAAACAGAGTTTAAGGTAATGAAAAAACACCAAACAAGTTACCTTGATGATCTAATAGGCGGGCATGGATTAAGCCTGAGGCCGTACTTATTGGCGAGCTAATCATTTGTCCACCTAGTTGCTGTGCTTTACCTACCATTGTGGCCACATCATTAACAAGAAAATAAGGAATTAAATAGTTTTGGTTGTTTCCACTTGATGAATGATCAGCGATACCACCTGTTGGGGACTCATGGTTAATCGCAATACTGTAATAAGGCCGGTCAGTACCCGTTTCATATTGACTGAACTGCCAACCAAATGCGGTTTGATAAAAAGCTTGAGTTGTTTTGACATCACTAGTACCCACTTCAAACCAGGCAAAACTTCCTAATGTAGGGGGAGCATCATCTTGCTCCACAACGCCACTACACTTAAAAATAGAAAAAAGATTACCTTGAGGGTCTTGCATGATGGCATAGGTTACTTCGTTTGCCTGCACTGGCTGGTTCACTATTTTGGCACCCAGTAAAGCAAGCCGTTTGGTATCTGCCTGAACGTCATCAGAACGAATAGAGAGCATAATATTTGTGGGCGTACTTGCAGATGAGGTTTGTTGTATTCCCCCCATAGGTTGCTGAGCATCCTGTGCCGTTATCATTATATAAGCGTGTTGACGATTCTCTGGCTTAGGCATTTCTGTATATGTCCAACCAAAGAGTGTGGAATAGAACTGCTTAGTAGAAGCCACATCCTGAGTGTTGATTTCAAACCAGGCAACATTACCAGGCACTGTCATATTCATCTTTATATTCCTCGTCGTTTATCTACTGTTATGAGGCAGACAGAGGGGAAGGGAAAGATGCACTAATATTGGCTCTGTCTGCATTGGTTGCTATTATGAAGCCCCCCACTGACAGCATACTGTCAGGATGGTTTTAAAATTATTTGAAAACGTGTAATGACTACTAAAGTCTGATTTTATATATGATACAGCTGGTAAATTTTTTAATTTTAAGTTTAGAATTTTCTTGAATACTAACTGTTTCATTTGAGTTAATTAGCTACTTTTTGCTAATGGTGCTCCACAGACTGATTGTAAAGTACTAATGAAACTCTCAACATTTGGTATGTAGTGGTAGACCTTTAAAGTGAAGCATGTTTCATAGGGAGTGTGTTTCTTGAAAGTTTGTGAGTGAAATTAAAATTTACTTTGTTTACTTCGTCGGCCTAAAAAACAAAGCAAGTTCGAAAAAAAATTTAAATGTATATACATAATGTATTTTTATGCTCAAATATATTGTGGTAGTTAAATATGGTGATACATATATAGGTATCTAGATGCATATTGATTTATTGAATAGATTTGTGTTAAATCAAGCAATATTTATACATTATATGTCGTACAAGCGTGTGTTTCATGCAAATAATACTGTATTTGTATTAAATTGTATTAGTGAAAGTTAAGTTTGCAAACAATTTGGATTAAGTTCTATCAGAGTGTGTCTTGTAAAGGGATGTACATTTTATGGACAAAATATTAATTAGTCAGAGTTAATATAATAGGTAACTATATTGAAAAAATATGTAGTTAGAAAGTAAGCGAGTAAAACTATGATAATCAAGAAAAATCCTGAAAAATAGATGGTTGTAAATAAAAAAATCATAATTTAACAAGTACTTGGAGAAGAAATGTATTTTAGAAGGTTATTTTGTTGGTTGTTATTTATTCAGTTAATAGCAGTAAGTCACACCAATGCTGCTGTTTCAATTGGTGAATTAAAATTAGTGGAAGGGAAGTTATGCCCTGAGAACTACCGCCATATTACAATAGAAGAAGCTAATATTTTTAAGAGAAAGGTTTGTTCCAGTATTCAGCCTTCAGAGATCGTTTGGTTAGATAGCCAAGTGGCTATGGGGGGGGTAAATCATGGTTGTAAGGTATTCACTCAGACTAATGAAAGGCCTGCTACACCATCAGCTTCTATTTGTCAAAAGCCAGTTGTATGTAATAGTGAAAGTGATTTGATTAGAGCGCCAGGAGCTCATGATTTTTGTGCCAAAAAAAATGATGAATCTGGACTAGACATCAATACAAAGGATGTATGTAAGGAATCAGGCAAAGGTCAATTTAAAGAGTATAGATATCTTTTTAAAGAGAGAGAAAGGTATACAGGAGATAAAAGAGATAAGCGTATATGTGCTATAGGCGAAGAGTGTAAAAATGATCGTCCTGGAATAAAAGCGGCTATATGTGATCAACAAGAGAAACCACTAAGAAATTTAGCAGGTGATATTATAGCTTGTCCATTTGCCTCAGAACTCGTTAAAGGGTTAACGGTTGGAGATCATTGTGAATATATATGGAGCCAATATGTTTGGGGAGAATATATTGATGAAGGTGAAGGAAGCTATCGTTTAGGAAAACAAGGCTTAGATACTAGGGGTAAGGACCTTTGTGAAAGCAGAGGGTTAGGAGGGTTTCTTAAATTTGAGTATCGCGGAGAAAGAGGAGTGCAATATATCGACTCTTTATATTATGCTCCAAATGGGCAAAATGTTGGCATTCCCGTGAGTATGGATAAAACACTTGTATGTAAAAAAGAAAAACTACCAAAAATAAATGGCAATATACTAAACTGCCCTAATAACTCGAAATTCATTAAAGGCCATAGTGTACCAGATCACTGTACACCTAATAATGGTTATGTTGGCAACTATATTGTACCAAATAATGATGGCAGTTATGTGTATATCGATAATGATATATGCACAGATTATGGTAAAGGGAATAGTTACGATTATATTACAGATGCTGCAGGTATAAGGGTGTTGGTTTGTAGCAATGAAACGTCGTCAAACATTGAAAAAACAAAAGAAGAACAGGCTCGTACTTCAATAGTTTGTCCTGATGGCTATGAGTTTATCAAATCAAACGCTAAACATAGCCAAGTTAAAAGCCATTGTGCCATACCTGGTGAGCAAAGTGGACGTGATAGTAACGGAGAGGACGTATGTGCTGCTGCAGGATCATCGTTTGATAAGTATACATACCCATGGGGAGTAAAAACACTTAATTGCCAGTGTGTATCAGGTTTTTGTCTGTTAGATGGCGGTGGACCACGTAGTGGGCCGCGCAAGAACTGAGTGGTATATATGAAGAATAGTCCAGTAGTGAATTTGGTAATATGTCTTTTATTAATTACGCCAATGAAGCTACTGGCTTTTAATAAACAGCTACGTTTTAATAGTTTGTCTGTACATCAAGGTCTTTCACAACAAACAGTCAATGCAATTGCTCAAGATAAACTGGGGTTTATTTGGATAGCAACTGATGATGGGCTCAATCGATTTGACGGATATGATATAAAAATATATAGAACACAAAAAGGGAATAATAAAACATTAAATAGCAATGCCATTAATATGCTGCATGTTGATGAGTATGGGAAACTTTGGATTGCTACAGACGATGGAATAAGTTTATATGACAGAACGGATGATTCATTTGATACGTACTTTTATAGTGAACCCTCTGAGAATAATAGAATTTTTTCTCTGTCAAAGGGAAAAGGAAATAATTTATGGGTTGTAACTAAAAGTTCAAAAATATATAGGTTTGATCTTAAGAAAAAAACTTTTCATACAGTGAATGTTGACCTGCCTTCTGATCTTAGGGTTAATACCATTATTGGAGGGTCTGATGAAGAGCTATGGATAGGTACCTATAAAGGCTTATATAGGTACAATCAAGGTACAAAAGAAATTAAACGATATAAACTACATTATAATGGCGTTAATAGAAAATTTTCAAATATAATTAATAAGTTAGTTTGGTTGAATGAAAAACCAACATTATTGGTTGGTACGTTAGATGGTTTGTATGTAATAGATACTATAAGAAATAAAATTGAAGCATATTATCATACTTCAAATAACTCATTTAGCTTACCCTCAAGTAAAGTAGAAGATATATTTCAAGATGATCAAGGTAGGGTATGGGTTGGTACGAGAAATGGACTTAGCTATTTCGATGAGAAAAATAAAAAATTCAATAATTTTTATAATACATCATATATTAATAGCTTAAGCTCTAGTTCAATAACTAGTATATTTCAAGATGTAAGTGGTATCCTTTGGGTTGGAACAAGTGATAAGGGTGTTAACTGGTCTAAACTTAGTACACTTGATTTTGGGTTATATTATAGCAGTAAAAAAGAAAAACAATGCTTAAGTAATAACTCAATATATAACATTATTAAAAGTGCAGACAATACTATCTGGGTTACAGCCCATAACGGGGGCCTTCACAGGATAAATTTATCACATGGTGAATGTGACTGGTTTAACCATGATAAGAATAATACAAAAAGTATAAGTAGTAATATAATAGCACCAACAGGTCTTTTTGAAGATAGTAAAGGTAATATTTGGATTGGTACTCTTGGTTACGGTTTAAATCGCTTGTCAAGAGGTAGTAAAAGCTTTATCAAGTATTTACGCAGCAAAGAAAATAAACAGGCTATACTATCGGGTGCAGTGAGAAGCATTGTTGAAGATCGTGATGGCAATCTGTGGATGGGAACAGATGGTGAAGGATTAACACGATATAATTCTCAAAAAGATAATTTTATTAATTACCCCTATAAAAAAAATACACTTAATTCCATAAGTAGCCCTTATGTTTTTGATTTAGAAATAGATGGAAATACACTGTGGATAGGGACCGAAAACGGTGGTTTAGATCGTTATAATATAGAAACAAATACGTTCAAAAATTTTGGTCATAGTTATGGGATCAAAAGTTCAATTAATACAATTAAAGATGATGGAAAGGGTAATTTATGGCTTGGTACTACTGGAGCTGGGCTAATAAAGTTTAACAAAGATAACTATAATGTTAACTACTTTTCTTCAGAGAATGGGCTTCCAAATAATACAATTTATAAGATATTAATGGATAATAACGGGTTGCTGTGGCTGGCAACAAACTATGGTATTGCCAGATTTGATCCGGACACTGAAGAGTCAGTCAATTATACCGCTGATGATGGTTTGCAAGGTAACGAGTTTAATGTTGGAGGTTTTTACGATAAAAAAAATAATGAATTGCTTTTTGTAGGTTCAAATGGTTTCAATATTTTTAATCCTGATCATATTATTCGTGATAATCATAAACCGAATACAGTTATTACTAACTTCCTGCTATTTAATAAGCCAGCGAACCACTTGTTTCAAAAATCGATTAAACTACTAAATAAAATAGAGCTAGACTATCATCAAAACTTGTTTTCATTTGAGTTTGCAGGACTACACTATGCTGCACCTAAGCGTAATCAGTATCTATATAAACTAGAAGGTTTTGATGCTGATTGGCTTCATACAAGCGCTAAACGACGTATTGCGACTTACACGAACCTTGATCCAGGGGTTTATCAATTTAAAGTCAAATCAAGTAATCACCATGGAGTATGGGGAGAAGAGAAACAGGTTCAAGTGGTCATAAATCCACCGATATGGCTTACTTGGTGGGCTAAGATGATTTATACATTACTGATTATTGTGATACCTTTTAGTATTTATGGGTATAGGACACGCTCACTGCGTAGGCATGCAAGGCTATTGGAAGTAACAGTAGAGACGAGAACGCATGAGCTATTTAATGAAAAACGCCGTGTAGAAAAATTACTCAATAACAAGACTCAAGAATTTGACAATATTTCCCATGAGTTTCGCACGCCATTAGCTATTATTTTAGGACGTGCAGAAAATGGGCTGAGTAATACGGTTGAAGATAAGGATAGAAACAACTATCAGATTATACATAAAGTAGCGAATCGATTGGCGGTGATTGTTGATGATGTCATTGAAATGGCAAGAACACATAAAATTGGGCAAGCCACTGCTCAAAAAGTGATTTCAATTTCACTATTAGTACAAGATATTTGTGAAAATATGCGTGAATATGCGGCACTAAAGAATCAACGTTTTGATGTGTCAATAGAACCAAAAATATTCCAGGTTTGTCAGGCAAAAGCCATAGAAAAGCTAGTGAATAACCTTGTATCCAATGCGATTAAGTATACGCCCAATGATGGTGAGATTGAAGTTATCTTAAAACGGCATGATGAGAACCATTATAGTTTGTTGGTAAAGGACAATGGTATTGGTATTGCCTCAAAAGATAAGGAGCACATTTTTCAACGATTTTTCCGGATTGACAATGAGTATGTATATCAGGTGCAGGGAACTGGTATCGGGTTATCTTTGGTAAAAGACGTTGTAGAGGCTCATAATGGATGCATTGATGTGCATAGTGTATTAAATGAAGGGAGTACGTTTTGTATTCTGATGCCTTGCTCTAATAAATCAATTGATGTCACTCCCTATGAGGTTAATCGTCAGTATATTGATGTCATTATGGAATCAATAGATACTCCCAAGGAAAGTGATCATGGTAAGTGTATTGAGGAAAAGATTAAGGAAGAGGTTACGGGTGCTTGTGTGACTGAAAAACCACTTCTGTTGGTCGTTGAAGATAATAAAGACATGCGTGATTTACTCAAGGATCAGCTTGAAAAAGAGTATCAACTGATTATTGCTGAAGACGGAGCAGTTGCGTTAGAAATTGCACAAAATGCGATACCACACTTGGTCATCAGCGATATCAATATGCCTAACATGAATGGCTATCAATTGCTAAACCGACTTAAAAATTCTAATGCGACGAGTCATGTCCCAGTAATTTTGCTTACCGCTAAAACGGATGCGGCTTCAAGATTAGCTGGTTTTCGTTATCAAGCGGATGGGTATGTTGCTAAACCCTATGAGCATGAAGAGTTATTGGCGATAATCCAAGCACAGTTAAGTAACAAACTAAGAATTAAGGAGTATATCAAATCATCATTAGAGGCAGACTCTCCGCTTGAAGAAGGAACTGTCGATGAGTATACCAATCAAGTGATTGTAAACTGCGTTAGCTATATTGAGCAGCACTACAAAAAGGAGAGTTTGTCTGTTAAGCAGTTGACAGAAGTAGCTTGTTTGAGTGAGCGTCAACTATTAAGAAAGTTCCAAGACAATATAGGTATGTCACCCATAGAGTTCATTAATGACTTTCGCTTAATAAAAGCACATCCACTTTTAAAACAAGGTTTAAGAGTAAGCGAGGTTGCCTATCAAGTAGGTTATAGTTCCGCTAATTACTTTTCAAGACAGTATAAAAAGAAATATGGTATTTCCCCGTCTCAGGTTTTAAAAGTTAAAACAGGCACCATGGTTTGATTTGTATATACCTTTCGTGATAAGTATTTATCTACTTTAATCATAAATAAATAAACATGAGTTGTATCAATATTGATCAAGGTTAAACGTTCATTAACTGTGTCATAACGATGAGGTAGTTACACTTCATATAACAGCAATAAAAGTATTATTCAGACATGGGCATGCCTGCCGGAAGAATAAAGGCTTTTAAAAAACAGTAAACCGTAATTGCTCTGATGTTTCTGCAAATAGTTTTACCTTGAATTTCGAAAATCAACCACTTCATATGATGTATACCAATCGTTTAAATAAGATTGATACCCTATCGTACGTCTAACAGACTTTCCCGCCACTCGCACATTTCAGACGGAAACATGCACGTAACGGACATTATAGTAACTACATGATTTAATTCAAAAAAATAGAGGAATACGCTTGTATTCACTTGGTTCAAAAAAAGTTAGCCATATTCAAACGCTAATTTATTGACCAAGTTTTTCGTGGTTAGTTTGAGGGAGTAAGTCAGTCACTCATAACAATAACTAGCGACTCACTCTATATAACTTGGAACTGGAGTATCTAATGGTTGAGATATTACTAACCAAAATGAATCCAAAGTCATGTGTGTTAAACGAGCGTGCAAAAGTAACGGCTGTACAAATTACAGGTTATGATATTGCTGCAGCATTAAGCTTTGGTCAGTTATCAAAACCAGCCTATTATTTTGCTAGAGCAAAGTATTGTGATGACATTCAGGCGATAAAAAAGTTAGAAGAGCACTTAATAGCATTTATTCAGTGTGAAATAACTATGAATAATTGGCCACTAGGTGAAGGTTCTATTGCGGGGATAACTGAACTGGTCATCAAAGAAGGTGTATATGGTGTTCGATGTAAGAAATGTAAAGGCAATGGGAATATCTATACAAAACATACTAAGCTTTCATCCATCGAGTATTGTTCACGATGTAATGGCAGTGGATTTGGCGCTCTGAGTCAACGTGAACGTGCGCGAACGGCAGATATTCCATTAACGACATGGAATAGACATTGGGAAAGAAATTTTCAGTATTTATTGGGTTATGTGGAAGAGTTAAATAGTCAGTTGTTAAGACATATCAATAAACAATTTGATAATCTAAATTAGTTACTGTTTATGTGCAAAAAAATTTACTACATGTGTAAAAAAACTATTGACGGTTGGAACAAAATGAGGTCTAATTTTTCCATACTCGAAGAGTTGTGCCTTGAAGGAAGTAAAGTTAAGAAAGGTGCATAAGTGGTCTACTTTAGACAGTGATATGTAGAAAAAAATTGTTGTTCTATCATTAAATAAAAACCAGCTAACAGCTGGTTTTTTTATGCATTAAAAATACGCTTAACTATAACTTGGTATGTAAGTTTTAACTTATATAGTAATGTGGTTGTATGTTGAGAACATTCTGCTTTGAAAGATCCTTTTGCTAATAAGTACAAGCTCATAATTAAAAGTTTGGTAGCAAGGGAATGCTTTTTTATTTACAACTGTAGCGCTATTAGGACCTGTTTACAGGCCCTAGCATATTAAAAAAATTATTGTTGCTATCGTAATTCATAACTAATCTGGCTAGCCAAAGTAAAAATCCTGCATTATGGTTATAGAAAATAAAAAGCTGAAGTAAGGCGGTTAAAACCACAGATATAATGACATCCTCACCAGCCTTAGACATCAAATGCAGATAACAAACCCTATAAATGTGTTGAGAACCCATTAGAACAAATTCGCTGGCCTGTGACGGTAAGCGCTATGGAACGTGCACATAAAAGTGTTCGTATAGGGCAGGTGCATTTCATTCATACAAATATTAATTTTAAAAAGGGTAAACAATGGCTGTTCAAGATATGATTCCAAAGTCAAGAATGACTTTACGTTATCGTACAGAAGTTAAAGGTGAGGTTGAAGATGTTGAACTACCGCTAAGAATACTTGTTCTTGGTGACTTTTCAGGAAAACATACAGAAAAAGTGCCTTTTGCTGAACGAAGTATTGTGCGATTTGATGGAAAGAATTTGAATGCTGTTATGGAAAAAATGAAGATAAAAACAAAAGTAGAGGATGGTGATGGTAAAACGCATACGATTCCTATTGAAAATGTTGATTCATTTTTACCATACAGTGTTTGCCGTGAAATTAAGAATATGAATGACTTGGTAACCTTTAAGAAAATGCTTAATACGTTACTATCGAGTATTAATAACAGCGGTAAATTTCGACAGGCCATAAAAAGCTTAATTGAAAACCCAGAAGCCATAGAAGCGCTAAAAAAATTGATGGCGCCTAGTTATGAAGAAGATTCTAAGTTTTTACCTGCATTAATGTCGCCTGATGCTGAATAACAATAAAAACTAGGAAAGTAATCAATGTCAAATGAAATCCAAGCTGTAGATCATACACATCTGGCATCATTAGGAAGTAGTTTAAACTACATGCCAGAGACACTTGAGTCATTACTTGTTAAAAAAGCAAATGCAAATAAAGTTGTTGACTTAAAAGAAAAAGTTGCAAATATTATTTCTCCTGTTGCTGAATATCAAAATAATCAGGCGCTTTCAGAAATGAAAGGATCTATTGAAAATATTCAACAATATTGTGCTGAAACAGCCAGCTTTCTTAACGAAAGTTCAGAAGTTATTGATAAAGATGTTGTTAGTTCACTAAATAGTATATTAGAAAATATTGAATCGACTGCAACACTTGCTACTGAAAAATTCAATGAATTTTCTGAAGATGGTATAGAGGATAATAAAGAAGCGAGTTTTCAAGCACAAAACTTATACTCTCGTGTTGTTAAAGATGTGTATAAACTTAAGAAAAAAGAAACCGAAATAAGTGACTTACTTATCTCAGATAAAACCTTACTTTTAACTGAGAATGAGCAAGCCGCTGACTTTTTTTTGGGATGTATTGCGACGGCTGTTTTTAACGACATATTACCTGCGAATGATACCGATGGTTTAGCAATGGCCACAATACGGCAACGAGTGCTAAATCTAAGTGCTGATATTGATGACAAAATTAACCAGCATTTGAACTCAATATTACATAACGAAAATTTTAAAAACCTGGAATCAAATTGGCTTGGTTTACAAGGATTAATTGAAAGTACAGATTGGTCAGCTAATATTATGATCGATATGTTAGACTGTACCAAAGAAGAGCTCAAAGATGATTTAGCAAATAATTCCGTTGATTTGACGAACAGTGACCTGTTTAAAAAAGTATATGTGGCAGAGTATGATCAATATGGTGGTAACCCATACGGATCAATCATTGGATTATATGAATTTGAAAATTCAGACCCAGACCGTAAGTTTTTAAGTACCATGGGTAAAGTAGCTGCAGCAAGTCATGCACCATTTATTTCATCAATTGGGCCTGAATTTTTTGGTTGTGAAAGTATACAAGAATTAGCTGATATTAAAGATCTTGATGCTCATTTGAACCATCCTCGTTTTGAAAAGTGGCATGAACTTCGCGAATCTGAAGAAGCAGCATATATTGGCATGACATTGCCAAAGTTTTTATTACGAGCACCATATCAAGCTGATTCCAATCCAGGCGGAATTGGATTTGAAGAAAAAATAGATATTGTTGAAGGTCATAAAGATTATTTATGGTGTAATGCGGCATTTCTATTTTGTAAAAATATGATTCGATCATTTACTGAAACAGGTTGGTGTCAATATATTAGAGGACCTAAAGGTGGTGGTTTAGTTAAACACCTACCCAGTCATGCATTTCAGCTCAATGGTCAACAAGAACTAAAAACACCCATTGAAATGACCATACCTGATTATCGTGAATTACAGTTTTCAAATGCAGGGTTTATTCCACTGATTTATCGGAAGGGTACTTCTGATGCTTGCTTTTTTAGCAGTCAATCAATCCGAAAAAATAAAATGTATAAAGACTCTAAGGAATCTGAAAACTCACAATTAGTGTCAAACTTATCTTACACATTTTCTATAACGCGTATTGCGCATTATATTAAATGTATAATGCGTGATAATGTTGGTAGTACGGCGACTGCTGAGTATATTAATGAAACTATACAAAGCTGGTTGTCACAGTATGTAACAACGGTAGTCAATCCTGATGACCGTACTTTGCGCTACTATCCATTTAAAGCTGTCAGTACAGAAACTGAAGAGCGTGAAGGTATGGTTGGTTGGTATAATAGTAAAATATCCGTTTTACCTCATTTACAATTTGAAGGCTTAGATGCTGAGCTAAAGCTTGATGTTCGTACTTAGTTTTAAAAGTGTTATGAACTAAAAAGGAGTGCAGCCTCATACGAGGATGTGTGTTGTGTGCTATTAACTGTCTATAAAAGTATAATTATCATTAAGGGGAATTATTATGGCAGCTTCTTCATTTGACTGTTGTGTAAGTCAAGGGTTTAATTTTCAAAAAGATTCTCAGCGCTTAGTAGGTCATATTAATTCATTGACTATTGGTGGGACAAAATTTAAAGCTGATTTTTCAGTGATGGACCCAACAAATATCAGTGATGAAGGTGGCAAGGTAAAAGTTGTTGGGGTTGTTTCTTCAATATACTGGAATGGTGGGTTTGCAGACCCTGTAAGTTTTTGCTGTAATTTGTCAACAACAAATAAACAGGAAGCTGCTGTGCTACAGCATACCAAGCTAAGTAACACTAATGTTGAAATGGCATTTACGATTTATGAGTATGATCCAAACGAAAAAGTATTCTTTAAATCTTTTCATACCAATGACCAACCAGTAAAAGGATTGGTAAATAAAAGTGGTGGTGAATTGAATGTCAGTGTGGATATGGATGAATCAAGCATAGTGACTTCACCTAAAAACTTTGCATTCTACTTGGGTGTAATGCCAAAAGATGAAGAGCAAGATATCCACATGGCTGTTTCTAATAAATCTAAGTTTGTGAAGAAATGGGGAGTATCTGTAGGCGAATAATAAATTGGTATTACTTAAACCTTTTGCATTCAATCTGAAAATCGTAGCTATTCCCCTTCTTGAGTATGTTTCGTTAAATTGATTTTTTGCAAAAGGTTTATTCTATATAATAACTGAAAATTTGAGAATATAAAATAATAAGGAGAAGCTTAAATGGCTAATGATGTGCCAGCTCCTGTTAAGTGGGAATTAGGACAACCTTTACTGCCAGAACATTTAATGGCACAGGAAGAGTCTCTTATTGCTGAAGCCTCAGAGCGCCTGACAATAATGGGGTTACCAGCATATGGACTGAGTGTGGTACAGTGGGATGAAGCCTTGCTGCGTGATGAAGGCTGTCTACAATTAAAAAAATTAAGACTGCTCACTAAAAACTATAATGTATTTGTTGATTATCCAGGCAATACACGAATTTTAACACCTCCCATCGCATTGCAAGAACATCGTGAGCCGACAATTTACTATTATATTCTAAGAGAAAAAGCACCTAAGTATGATTCTACAGTAACACCATTAATCCCAAAAAATGAAGGTATTAATCGTCGTTTATTGAAATTGATTATCAGTGCCAGTCAAGTATTACCTAGTGAATATGAATACTTACTCAATGATCATGACTTTATTGAGCAAGGCTGTTTAGGTCAATTTGAAAAACCTTATGATAAGGGATGGCAATTATCCAGTGCTTTTGTACCTCCTTTATTACAGTTAGGTCAATCACCTTATTTAACGCCTTCATTGAAGCAGTTGCTCTCAATATTACGACGGTATCGAGCAGAATTACGACAAGAATACACAGCTAAAAATTTACCCACCTCTTTGTTATATGGCGTTAAACAATGTTTGCATAGTGTGCAAACCAATTTGCGTTTACTTGAGAATTTAAATGTTGCAACAGATATCGAAGGTGAATTAAAGCTTCATCCGTACTATTTGTACGATTCATTACAAGGCTTGTTGACAGATATTACCCTCTATCGTGGTGAATGGCCTGAACGTGATCCAAAACCCTATCGTCACCAACAATTACATATATTGTTTAGTCAACTTATTCAACAACTTATGGTTAGGATGAAGGTGAATAAGGAACAAGCACAATGTTATGAATTTATGCTTAAAGATGGTTTATATTCAACACCACTACCACCAGGAATAAACACAGATGATACATTATATCTTGTCATTGATCATCAGCATCATGCCCCTCTAACACAAGATGAATTACCACGAATTACCAGTTGTGCTCGTGTATCTACATTACATAATTATTCACTGAAAGGTGTAGATTTAATTCCAATAGAAAATCCAACATTTGGCTATGAATTTGGTCAATCGGTACAATGCTTCAAGTTAAGTTCAGAAGGTGAACGACTACATATTCAAAAAAGTAATGATGTTGGTTTTTACGCTCAATCGTTATATCAGACACTGTCTTTTTACTTATATCGAAAATTACCATTTGAAACTGTGAAAACTATGGATTAGCTGAAATAGACCGGAAAAGTCATTAATAATGTTTGGAATGGTTTCTACGTTATACATAAAGTCACAGTTCAGGTGATAAATATATGAGTGCTTTGCTATGTCGAATTGAGTTAAATAAAAAAAATGGTATCGTCATAACAGTTAATAATGAATCTGGAAATATAAAACACACTATTGTTCTCGATAATGACTCAATTACTACGACATCAAAAGGAAATAGCAGTACTAGCACGATCAAGCAAACTCCTGACAGTGTAACAATTGACTGCAAAACATTTAAAGTCACAGCTGATAAAATAGAGTGTACATCAAATCAAGCCACAAAGCTTTCTAGTGGTACTGATTTTTCTATTTCTGGTGGAACTACTTTTACCGCTAAAGGCAATACAAATGCGACGCTTTCTTCTACTAAAGTTGATGTTAAGGGACAGGCAATGGTTAATATTCAAGGGGCAATGATCAAGTTACAGTAGTGTAAATAATAATTATAGAGTGGTGATTTGTCATGGATCTCAGCACACAACTTAAGAAGGCTTACAGCGATGAGTTATCTTTTATCAATGAATTTAATGAGCAATTAACAACTGGCTATTCTGAACTGTCTGTTGATAGTCAAAACCCTGAAATAAAACAGCTACTTGAGTCGGTTGCACTATTAATTGCCAGGAATAGAGTGACAAGTCAACAGCATATTGATCAACTGTATCGGAGACTTTTTTACCAGTTATATCCCTATTTAACATCGCCTGTACCGGCAATGGCACTTGTCAAAGTTGAGTCATTGCATAGTTACGATCGTATTCAATTACCTGCAAAAACAGGTATGATTTTTTCGACGCCTGATGATGAATATGCTTACTTCCAAACGTTGTTTGATCTTAGTATCGAACCTATCCGGCTTGATACGGTATCTTGTTATGGTAGTTATACTCTCCAAAGTAAGCTTGAACTAAAAATTAGCAATCAATCAACTAAACCTTATCCGCTTAGGTCGACGCATTTCTTTTTATGGGCAGGAGATGATTATTGTTTAACGCTACAGTTGCAGCAGTTATTAAAAGACAATATCAAAAAAGTTGAGGCAGAGTTTGAAAATGGCTGTCGTTATCCTTGTGAGGTCAGTATTGGTATACCAAACATAGATAACAGTTCACTATATCAAAAAAACCCTTTAGCGATCGAACGGCATCGTTTTCAATTGCCAATGATGGCATCTTATTTAACAATTAAGTGTCCGGAAGCACCTGAACAATGGCAAATGTGCAAGATTAATTTAATCATTGATAAGCCTTGGCCTCCTGTACTCAATATCACACGGCAAATGTTTCAATTAAATGTGGTACCTGTTGAAAATTTACAGCAAGAAGAAGCAGATACAATTGAGTTTGATGGTGTGCAAACGGTTTGGCCTATTTTACCACCTCGGACTAAATCCACATTATCATTATGTACTTTGGAAGGGGTCTATCAGGTTAAAAATAATGAGCGTATTGCACTGCACTCAGGCGTTGTTAAATCAACATCAGGGCATTATGCCATTCATGATGTGGTGTCTGGAAATCAGCAAAAACATGAAGTAGCGATAAATATGCCTGAAGCATTTGATGAGCCTGTTGATATTATTATTCAGGGACGTTGGCATGATCCTACATTTAGTCAATTACTCTGGAAACCATTAGCGATTCGTTGGTATGAGCATGATCTTCCAGATTTATCTTTGCAGTTATTACCTTCAACGAAACAGGCCATTGTTCCTTTTTGTGCATCCATTACGTTAACGCTAGAACAGTATCTAGCCTTATCCGCTGTAAAAAACAAAGTTCGGTTAGATTTAGGTGATATTTTACTTATTTTAGATTCGATGGGTACAGTGTGGTTGAGAGAATTTAAAAGAATTCGGGAATTGTTAGCTAAATGTTATTGCTACGATTATCAAACGGTAAGTGATCAAGGAAAACCATGTCTTGGACTGCATTATGTTATTGCTTTTCATCCCTTTGAAGATCATCTTAATCCACTTATAAAAGCATTTATTGATCGTTTGGCTGCAATTCTTAAATTATGGATAACGGCATGCCCAATTAAACTAACTACTGATGCAATACCAGAGGCATAATACCGTAAACTAGTGCATTTGCTTGTGGGAGAGTGAGTCATGAATTTTGAATGTTGGCAAAGTATTTATACATTTATTATAGAAAGAGACAAAGTATTAACAGATCAACAAGTGGTTAAAACTACTTCGACTGAAAATCTAACGGGGGCAGAGTCTTCTGCAAATATAAAAGCATCTATGAATACTCATTCTATTGCACAAGATACGACCACACTGCAGATTTTTAATCAGGTTTTAAGTGCATTAGTTGCTTGTCAGACGAGTTTAAGTCGTGAGTTAACTGAAGAACAAGTGTATTGGATTATTATGGCGCTGGCTATTCATTCAGATGAAATCGCACGTAATCAATGTTCTGGTATTAATCCATGGGACTGGCCAGGTTTACAAGAGAAACATCTAAATGTAAAAGCTGGTGGCAGTTACTTTTATGAATGTATTGATCAACTAATTGAAAAGCGCATTCATTTTGCGGATGCATTAGACGTATTTTATTTTTCATTGAACCAGGGCTTTGTCGGTCAGTATCATGATGACGACCAAAAAAAACATGAGTATTTAACCCTGATTGAAGATAATCTTGATTGTGTTATTCGTGAAAATCCTTATGCTTCAGTAGTTAAATTTAAAAGAGTGACAAGTAAGCGTGCACAACCGGACCTTCGCATATGATAAGCCCGTACAGCACCTGCGCAAAAAAAATAAACAGTCACCTCAATCGTTTTGATATTTTAGCATTACTCAAACTATTAGATTACAAAGGCTATACGACAGATAAAATTAGATTTAAAAGTAATGCAAACTTAACTTCCCAAAAACGCATCGTTGAGCGTGTAGAGTTCATTTTTGAATATGTACATATAACATTAAACTTGGGTTTATTAGGAACGCAAACTCATTTGCCTTCATATTGGTTAAAAAAACTTGATCATTATACCTTAGACAGACCTCAGTTAGAGGCGTTGCTCATACTTTTAGATCATATGATTATTTTGGACTTTTTAGGTCAACTTTATCCAGAAATCAACCGTTATTACTTTACACAGTGGCACCAAATAGTACAGCAACATGTTTTTTTGGATACTACGCTTTCAAGTATGAATTTGCATTGGTTATTAACCCATGTATTTCCTGAGTTTGACATTATTTTAGAACAACAGCCAAGAGTACAATCAACGCAAGCTAAGACACATACCTTTGGTATGTCGACTTTCAATTCAACAACAACATTAGGTGGTATTGGTTTTCAAACGGTCAGTTCATTGCTTATTCGACTCACGTTAAGATATGCTGATTATCGTCATAACCTAAACTGGGAAAATGAAATTAATTATCGTCTAAGGCACTATGTTTTAGTTTTTTTTACTAATAAATCTGTAAATTTTGACATTGTCTTTACGACGTCGATACCTAGGGAAGGGCTACGCCTGCAACTGCAAAGCCAACTTGGTCAGGATACACTGATTGGCATGGATAACAGGACTAAACACATACACCTATACGAAGGCCAAATGGTAGATGCCAAACCTAAACCAGCAACCCAGTATGGATGGACTGATTTATGTCGAATCCAGCTTTAACGTATCTTGTTAATGATGTTGTGTTAGAAACAGATGTTTCCGCACAAATGATTGAACAACATTTTACAACATTAGCGAGTTGGTGGATTAATGGTGAGTTTGAAAAGTTAGTAGCTCAGGGTGATGAGATAATCCCCGTTGATATTTATGATATTCGTATCGTTACTTATTATTTATACAGTGTTTGGGTTGTAAACAACCACCAGCAATTTGTAGATGTCATTCAGGTTATTTTACGCATTTTCGAAAAACTTTATAGTGAAGATGATATTGCCTTTAAAAGTAGTGCCGAAAATGTCAAAGCAATAGAAGACTGCACAGCATTATTAATAAAAAAAATTCACAAGCGTTTAGAAAGATTTACACCTACATTAGCTACGGTAAATGAAGATCCTCAGCAAATTGTTGATCAGCTCATGGCACTTATGGAGTGTTTATCGCCCTATACTCAGTTAGCATTAACCGTTAAACAGTTAGCAGAAATAAAAGCATTGTATTGGCCGCTAATTGAAACTGATACGCATGACGCAGACGATGCCAACCATAATGAAATCAATGAAGTTGAATCCGATGAGCAGCAAAATGTAAACGATGACGTAGTAACGCATCCATCCACAATAGGCATGGAAACGTGGTCACATTCATTAACTTTACTGATGGATAAAATTGCGTTGTTAGAGGCGCTGGTTAAGCGTGACCAACTGTATAAAGCTGCTGTTGTAGTGGAAGATATTCAACATGAATTAGCTAATTTTAATCCATTGTTGTATTTACCTCAGTTATTTCAAGGTTATACAGCTTTAAAAGCGCAACATATTAGTACATTTACTCACTATATTCACAGCCATAACCCACATCAGTGGCAAGCGTTAAGAGAGCATTATACCGTTGATAAAAACGCTTTTCTGGGGTTGAGCATTGCGCCAGATCAACCAGAGTATGCTGATGAAAGGGAAGTGGGTGGCATGGTTTATGACGATGATTAAGTTTAAGCGCTTCCTGAATAAAGAGGAAATCGGTCATGCAACATGAGTGGTATTATCACTGCCATAAGCCACGCACTGCTGCGGACTTATTCAATGTTGAAAACCAACCGGTTATTCCACCAAAAGTCGTTGATAGTTTAACAATCAGTTTGTCACTCACTGTTAATGGATCAACGGTGAACATTCCAGGTGGTAATATCAAATCCGTTGATGTAGCGCTTAATCGAGCAGGGTTCCGTGGTTATATTGCGTTCTGGATAGGTACAGAACGTAAAGCAGATGACGTTCTACCGTTGGTTAATAATGATGCGCTTATGCAGTTACGATTAACGATAGAACCCGCGATTGACCGTAATAAACGTATTGAGCCCTTAACCCTACAGGGTATTGTCACTGAAAAGATGCTGGAGGAGCAGCACTATCATGACATTCGTAATCAGCCTGTATTGTCGCGTTATTACCAGCTTTGGTTTAGCGATGCCGCGAGTGCATTATGGCACCAGCATTTTCCTTGTGAGTTATGGGTGAATGCTACCATGCAACAGTTAATCGATAAGCAGTTAAACCCTGTGATTAAAGTGAATTACACGCATCAGGCATTATCAGTCAAACAACCAATGATAGCGTTAGGGTTGGCAAAAACAGATGGATATCGATTAATTCAATCGGGGCCACAAAATAATGCCAGTTTTTATGATTTTTTATTGCAGTACCTTGATAGTGTGGCTGGTCATTGGGTGTATGACTATCAACAACAACAATACCGTATTCTAGAAAAGCTTCCAGAGCCTGCCAGTGCAGAAGGTTTTTTAGGGCATGAATTACAGCAGGTTAAAGTACATTGGCCATCGCAAACGCGTTATCAGATTCGCTTACGGAATGGTATTGCAGAGGGCGCTAGCACTGATCATTTAACACAGGCGCAAGCGTATAAGGGTTTATATCAAGATATTTTATATCGCCAGCCGATTCCAAGTGCGCTTAAAGGGATAAAATCATACTACAATAAGCAATTAACTACTCAGGGTGAGGAATTACATATTGCTTGTTGTGAGTGGCCCTTGCAAACTTACTATCCTGGTTGTGTATTTCAGATAGCGAAAACTGGTTGGGAGCAGCAGTCTGTTTTTGCTCAACACAAATATCGAAGTTATCAGCTGCGTATTATTGCTGAGGCGGTCGATAACGACCAGGCCAGTGACTTAGATAATGATGCAACACAATATGTACTCAATTATCAAATAAAGGCCGAACGCTTACAGAACTGCCGACAACGCTTTCCTGAATACAGACCTGTCAATTATCCCATGTATGTTGAAGGTATTATTCTGAGTGAAGTGGGTGATAAAAAAGAAAAGACCTATCAGTTACATAAAAATCAGCAAACCTCACAATATGAGTATCAAGTGCACATACCATTGTGGGATAAAAAAATTAAGGTGCTATTTGAACCAGAAAATTTAACGCCGCACTTTTTTTTCCCATTGTACAAAGACACACAGGTATTGTTAGCCATTGATTTGTACCAGGCGACTATTGTCAAGGTATTAAATTGGGGAGCGGGTGTTAAACTTCCCCTAGACCCGCAAGGTAATCATATTGTGTTTGGCAAAAAAAAGGATGATCAAGCAGCGTTAAAATATGACTATCAACAAGATAAACCTGTATTAAGTATCAAGCGACAAAAAGCAAAAGACACCGAATTAATACAGTTAGAAGAAGGCTTACTTATTTTACAAACCGCCGAAGAATAATTATTTAAAATACAATCTCACGATAATAGTTAAACGAGCTGAGAGACATTATGCCTAAGTGTGTATGCATGGGGGCCACAATGCAATGCCCCTTTGGCGATATTCCTGCACCACTCACGGTAACCCCACAAAATCGTGTTTTGGAAGGTGTAGTACCTGCAGCCAATATTTTAGATCATAAGCCCTTGATGAATATTCCCACCTTTGGCTTATGTAAATCGTTGGCAAATCCTGCAACCGCAGCAGCGACGGCTGCAGCATGGGGTGTTTTAACGCCAATGCCGTGTATTCCTGCAACGGTTGCCCCTTGGACCCCTGGTGATCCTACCGTGCTATTAGCGGGATCACCGATTCTAACGCAAGACAGCAAACTGATGTGTATGTGGGGGGGCGTTATTCAAATTAATCAACCTGGACAACTAAAAGTAGAGGCCGTCAGATGAATAAATCAGCACTCACGACAGGAATGGTTCTGGTGGTTATCAGCTTAATCAGTGCTGAAACTTTTATCCTATTGCGCACTGTTGTGCAACTGGAAACCATGGTATCTGATGCGATGTTAGCAGCATTAGGAAAATTATGTCTTATTGCCGCTGCTGTTATTTTTTTAGCGCTCGTCATTTATATGTTGTACAGCTATATCAAAGCGTACCGAGGTTATCACCGAAAATTGATTATTATTGGTCATGATCAACCTAATAGTAATCAACTCACAAAAATCTATAATGAAAAATACGGTGATGAAGTGGTAGAGCCTGTAGTGGTACCCAGTTCGTTTATTGGCAGTGTTTTACCAAAAACCAGACTCCAATTACAACACATCAGAGGTTCTTGGTTTTTTCCTACCGTTCATATTATGGTGACGTTTAATGCTAAACATCTGCAAACATTAAATGAAGATGAGTTACGTACACATTTGCATGATATTCGGGCTATTCTTAAAGATTTAACTTGGTGGCAAAAAGATGTGAAGTTATTAGTCGTTGTACACAATATGAATTGTTTTGCAGGCTATTCGCTTTTTGAAAAATACGGAATTGAAGACACTCGTTTTTGGCAGCTCAGTCATGGCCAACAATTTAGTCATGAATTTGAATATTATCGTACTGAAGTTCTCCATAAACAAACAAAAATGAGTGCTAATGACTTTATTGGCATAGTTAATTTCTTTTACCATATCGATCAGACTACATATGCATTAAATACAGTCTTTAATTATTTTCAACAACTTGCCCAATACTGTTATTTAACGCGAAGCTAAAACTGTAGCATGGCCCTTTAGGCTGAGTAACGAATATCATTACATGGAGTTATAATTATGAATAAATATCTGAAATATGGATTAATGGTTGCTTTAAGCACTATAGTAACTATGGCAAATAGCCAAACGTCAAAAACAGAAATGGGGGTTAATGTAAATAAAGCACTATGGCGGATAAATCCAAATACTTATAAGCTAATGGATGCGGTTAATGCAAAATGGTATCGAGGTATGTTTTTTATTTTAGAGTACTATGATAAGTATAAAAAAGGAGAAGACTGGTACACCTCATCATACTTAGCTAATTTTATTCAAGCCAAACGAGATAACCCTCATTATAAAATGGTATTGTCGATTTATTGGAGCTTTGCCGATAAAAATATGAAACTGCCAGCGCCTGGTTCTACGCAAATGAATGATTATAAGGGGTTTTTGCAAGAAGTATTGAATTATGTAGGGCATGATATCGACAAATTGGTAATATCTAATGAACCTATGTGGAATACATTAGCCAGTGACAGGGTTACAAACCAAGATACGGGTATCAATCCATCTGTAGAATTTCATAAACAGGTCGCACAGGTTATTAATGAATGGAAGCAAAATAATAATGGTGATCTTGATATTTATGTTGGCGCACTTAATGCCTTGCATAAAGCTGAAAATAGAGATGCAGATGATGTCGTCGGTATGATTAATTTTGCCAATACGACTCCCTGGATTAAAGGGATCGATATTCATCCTCACACCCACAATATGGAGGATCTGGAAAGCATAATGTATGAAGCGCGGGAAATGCTTCATTCAGATAAAGACATCATCATGACTGAGTACTCACTTGTGTGGCGTTGGGCACAACATTTAAATAATAAGTTACCTGAAACTTTTGCTACACAGTATAACTATCCTACGGAATACACGGTCAAAAACTATCTCGAAAAAGCACAGCATAAACGAGTGTCTAAAAAAGAATGGAATGATTTATTTAGTCAGTTAGATTGGTGGATACCTGATTTTCCTGAGTATGTGTATAACTGGTGTCAGCAGTATGGAGTGAGTGTGACTAATTATGCTTTTGGTAGTAATATGCCTTTACTTAATCAAGAATTACCCATTGATGACGGAGCGCCATTTTTCTTAAACCAGCTCTATCAAGGACGTTTTGTACAACCCACTGCAGATGGTTTGTCAAAGCATGCATTTATATGGCAGAGCTTTAAGCAGGTTAATGCCCCCAATTAAGCATACAGTATGTATATCCTTCGTGGTGAGTAATAAATAGTTACTCGGTAGGAGTCTTGATTGTGAATTACGATCAACTGAAATCAGATTTTATTAACACGTTGCACGTTAAAGGTGGGCTGGATAACGTATCGCCGGCACAGGCCAAACAGATTAATGCTGCATTTCAGCAATATGCAATTGAAGCTTTTTATCGAGACTTAAATGACAAAGCCAAAGTGGAAGCCACACATTTAGCTAAAGTAGTTCGTGCCGTTAATCGACATGATGCGCATGTTGCACAAGTGACGAGTTTTATGACAGAACTAGTGATCAGTGGTATTAAAACCATACCTACAATAGGTGGTTTTGCTGGACTTGTTCATAAAATGATTAATAATCCACTATCAGGCACCTGGCAGGTGTTACGTTGTGGTTTTGGTAATGAACGTTTTGGGAGCAATGGGGTTAATTTATTTGGTGATGCTAAAAACAATGTGTGGTCTCCACTAACATATAACACCAGTAACCCTGATGGTGCTTATGGTTTAAGTGGAATGAATCTGAGTACGGGTAATGCTACGCTGTTTCAAAGTGATCAGCGCAAACGTTTTGAGCAATTTGAGAGTGAGTTAGCTAATCTGATTAGTCCTGTGATCAGTGATAAGCTCGGCATAAAAAATATTCATGGTGCTTTTAAAAAAACACCCATAGAATTAAAACAACAACCTTACTTTAACGCTGGCGATTATACCACAGACGCTGCGGTTAGAGTCTATTTGGCTTATCAACGCCGGCCTAAATATTTTTTCTTCCGTGCGCTCAGCAGTATCATTTTAGTAGATATTAATGATCATGATGGTATTAAGGATATTCTGTCAGGGAGTTTTTTAAATGATGAGGGTATCATCGTTGACCGAGATGAACTTAAAAAACGTGTCAGCACTCTGGGTAAAACATATATTTCAAAACATAGTCCGGTATACCATATCCTGTATAAGTCCAGTGATACAATACAAGCCGTGTATAAACAGTGTTTGGCAGAAAAAGGGCGATTGCAGATAAGTGATAAGCAGGCAATTAATTCAATTATCACACCGGTTCGATTGAGTGAAACGCTTTTAGTAAAAGTAAAATATTTGAGTTATTGGGAGCCATTGGTAGGCCATCGATTCTTCAGTACAGCACTGGATACACTGGTTAAATCAATGATTGAAAAACATTACCGGTTTTCCATGAGCTTATCCATGTCAAATATTGGACAACGTCTGGCTATTTGTTTGGCATTTTGTGAGGAGTTACTACTCAGCTATTTAGGTACAACAAAAATGAGTCTATTACCGCCCACTGCGTTATATCTGGATGCTGTTAGTTACGTTATTGATGATTGTGCAGCCAGTGCGGCGGACTTAATGCATAAAAATAATAATACCGAACGCCAAAAATGGCGAGATTGGTTTTATCTGTTTTTGCTTAAGCTACCGGAAGTGAATGTATTTTTTGACCGTTGTCAACAACAAGGACTTCTGAATCAACATAAAACGTTTTCAGGTAAACAAGTGGTGGGCTTAAGTCCATTGGTTAATCCAAATTTATTAGGTGTCGAATTTAGCCCCTATTCACGAAAAACACTGACTATTGATGGGGTTGGACAACACGAATCTGAGATAAAACAGTATTTAGCTCCCATTGTAGTACCGGCGAGTGATAAACTGAAACGACCCAGTTGGGAAAAATATGCCGCAGCACATGATCGGGTTTATAAGCCTATTGAAATTGATGGTAAATCGTCAATTCCGTTATGGGAAGACATTGTGTTATCGGTAGACAAAAAAGAACATTATATCGAATCGGTACAGAACCCATGGGCACGGTATAAAACCTTTTACGATTTGATACAGTACAGTGGTGAAATCAATCTAGATGAATTAAAGCTGTTGATTAAAGGGCAGCATGAAGTGATTAAAGCCATTTTATGCCATACCGGTATGCGTAAAGAAGTAGTGAGTAAAACAAATAAATAAAGCCAAAAAATATATACCCATAAAGAAGTATGACATAACTCGTTAGCGCTATTAAAAACGTTGGTTGCTATTACTTGTCTTAACGGACCAGTATAGTCCTGAAAAAATGAATTGCTCTGGGTAGAGTGATGCTTATTATTTCCCTCCCCTTAAAAAGGGGAGGGTTAGGGTGGGGATATTATTCTATATGAAAGCTGAGTCGTTGCGGTATACCCCGACCTTTTCATTTCCTCCATAAGAGGAATGCTTTTATGTAAACATTAAGGAAGTAAACCTGGTGAATAATGCCATACATGGAGCGTTAGCGCATTTATGTGTCGATGTCCAAGCACAGCCCACAATTACACATAATGACTTCAAGCTATTAGTTAAATCCTTTACACATTGTCAAGCACTTGTCGTTGGCTACGGTTGTAGTCATTTTTTGTATAAACAGCAAAAAATGTTACGTGGCTGGCAACGGGTTATGTATTCCCCCGGGTGGTATTGGCAGATAAACAATAACTATAAACAGTTTAATGAACAGCAACGGTATTTATTACCACTTTTAACTAATACCCTGGACCGATCAAAACCAGTTGTATTAGCAGGGCATTCAACAGGTGCCAGTATCAGCTTGATGTTGGCGGAGGTATTAATTAAACATAATTTTATCATACAAGAATGGGTAGGTTTTGGTTGTCCACGTATGTATAAAGGTCAACAGTATTGGCAAGGTTTCCCCTTAACCAGTTATCAATACGGGAATGATATTGTTCCCTTACAGCTCCCTTTTAAATGGCCTTTTCAACAACCGGTTAAACTAACTAAAGTGGGGTGTGGTTTTAATATAAAGCCTAATTGGGGAGATCATCAGTTAGAAAATTATGTGAATGTGTTAAATTAAAAAATAAAATTTAATTGGTAATTGAAAGGTGCCTATGAAAAATATAATATATAATTTCTTTGTTGTTGAAAATTAAATACATTCTATCTAATGTTGAATCTGCTGGAAATTATTGCATCTGATACAATCATTAATGAGGCATTTACATGGTTGTGTAAAAGACGCGAAAATGATCATTATAATGATGATATCTGGCACTTACGCTTCCATTGGCAACAGTTAAAACCTGTTATTCAACAAGCGTTAATCAGTGAAAACTATCAATTTAGTCCATGCTGAGCGGTATCAACAAAAACGGTGACTATCTCCCGTTGGTCAGCTCAGGATGCACTGGTATTAAAAGCCATAACGTTGGTGCTGACGGAGGAATTAAAACCAAAACTCAGTCAACACTGTTTTACTGGAGCAGCTTGAGGTATTAATTGACGATACACGTGTTATTGCATTAATAAGTTGTATGCTTGATCGGATAGATGCTGTGAATGGATATTTAATGAGTGCCACACAAGGTATTACTAAAGTCTGCCCATTATCACCTTTATTAGGTGCCATTTATCTTTCACCTCTTGATGAAGCGTTAGAGAATTTTGCAAAAAAAAAGATCAAGGCATTTATGTACGTTTTATGGATGACTGGGTTTTGCTTTGTAAAACACGGCACCAATTACGTAATGCAGTGAAAACAATGAATGTCGTATTAAATAAATTAAAGGTAACCAAACACCCTTTTAAAACGTTTATAGGTAGAATGATTAAAGGGTTTGATTTTTTAGGCTATCGACTAAATACATCAGTCAATGTTTTACACATCGCCTGGATGACCTGGGTTAATCATAAAAACAAAGTGGCTCAGCTTTATGAGCAAGGTGCTGATTTATTGAGCATCGAGCTCTATGTTAAGCGATGGTTGACGTGGGTGAAAGGTGGTTTGAGATTTGATGTAGAGCTGGTTGATAGGCTATTTCTTGAAGCTAGTGGGGATGGCTTTTTGCTGATAAAGTGAAAAGTGGGTGTCCTGTTCTTTAACAGAAGATCGTACGCTCATATCATGCTGCTCTACTCTCCTTAATCTACCTTGTTATCTTCTACTGAACTTAACGATCCCAAAATCGCTGTCGTAACGCCATAAGTTAAACATGAGAATACTTCGTGGGACCTCACTATGGTTTATTTCAGAAGTTACCGGTCTACAACTTTTTTATAAATTGGGAGATATCTAGATGACTCCATATGATTTTAAAAACCGCACGCCAGTTGATGCTCCCGTTTGGGAGTATCAGACCGAGACAGCCCAGCCGCACAACAGGCCGCAACACAGACAGGTTGATGGCCGTCGGTACATAAGCCAAACTGGATCTCATGAACCAAACCACCAACGAGGCAGGACACATGGCAGCCTCTATAACAGGAATATACTGACACCTTTAGACGTAGAACCACAGTATCCACCGGGACGCTCCACCAATATCACAAATATGCAACACGCTGCAAATTTATTAAAACAACAACAAGCGGCCAATCCTGAACGGACACCCTGCGATTTTATAACTAGCGACGCACTAGGGTGTGAGGCCACGGTAAAAACACTTGCTAGTGCTGCACACGGTGACACATCATTAGGAATAAGCACACCAGGTGATACCTCTGGGCGGGTTGCTGCCATAGGAGCAACATCGGGCGCTATAGTTGGGCTTTCGGCAAATGCTCTATGTGCCATAGAAACTTATAACAAATGGAACATCATGTCAGAAAATCAAAAAGCAACTCAATGCGCAGTACTTTTAACTGATACCGCCAAACAAGTCTCGACCGTAACAGGTCACCTCGCTGCGCTTAATGGGTACGGGGCGACTGCTGCTACTGCAGGACTAACAGCTGGAGCGGCCGGAGCAGGACTAGGGGTGGGGTATGCTATATCGAACTTACAAGGGGTACGCAGCAGCAGTGAAAGAATAGCAGTAATCGAACGCATCGCCACGACAGTTAACTCGAACGCTGAAATAAATATGCTAAATAACCTATATGACAGAATATGCACAAAACGATACAGGCAAGGTGGTAGAGCTGTCGGAGGTCTATTAATAACCGTCGCAGCGATCCCCGGCCCACACTCACCTTTCATTGCAGCGGGCGCTGTGCTGACTGGGATAATCATAGCAGTCAGCCGATTGCCTGGATTAATCAAAAAAATTAAAACGAACCGACACCTGGGCGAAGAATCGGCTGAACGTGACTATCTGGCAGGCTCCATCACTCAAGGGTTACTTGGAACGATAAATCTACAAATGTATATATCTAGTTTATCCTCTTTGAAATTCGACGGACACCTTGGCAAGTCAGTTGGCCATCATCGAAGGCGGTGCCCTACGATAGAATCAGTGACAAAGATAAAATTAAGTCTACCTACTCACTATTGGCTAGAATTTCATTGTCTTGGGCTTAGAGGGAAGCTAACTGATGAGTACATAGAATTTATATGTACGGCACTACAGGGTGCAGGTAGACATAGTACAAACGACACTAAAGCAATAAAAGTCGCTATATACAATGCGTTCGAAGAACATTGGATAGAACTTTATCAAGACACGCGAAATGTCGTCAATGCCAAACTAACAACGTGAGGTGTAGCAAACTAACCAGGGATGAATGAGATAGGCACTAATAAAGCCCGGTCCAACACACCGATTGCAGACACACCGAAATACGCAAGACCGTGCACCCTCCTACGACACAAAACAAATGATGGCAACACTCCGGGAGGGTATGACTCAACTTTTCAGTGCGAATAGAACGAATATGCGCGGAAGAAGCAAATTGGACTGGGGCTCTCACTGAAAATTCAACACGACAAGATACTCACCCCGCGAAGGGACATCACTCCAACGAGTTAACTTTTTGTATATGGAAACCTTAAGAAAGAATACACAAAATAACAATAAACCATAAGAGTCAAAAATTGAGCTAATTTTTTAAAGAAATAACACACCTCAATAAATAGAATTACTACCAGTATAATCCATTTTCATAAATATTAAATGAACTAGATAGTAATATAAATAAATACAGGACGTACTAAGTGAAAATAACCCAAAATAAAACAACATCATTATTATCAGCTCTTAGCTTAGCTCTAACAGTAAACTCCTACGCTGCAGATATTGTTGTTGACCCCTCAATGGAAATTGTCAACATACAAACAGCTATTAATAATGCTGAGTCGGGTAGCACCATACAATTTAATCCGGGTATTTATAACCTCTCCTCAGGCTTTGTTATAAAGAAAGACAATCTGCAACTGTTAGGTGAAGGAGCGATTCTCAGAAAAGTATCGGGGGACAATTATGCTGCTATTGTAGTGCAGAGTAATTTCAACGTCATCAGTGGGTTTACTATTAATGGTGGAAAATCGGAAGGTAAAACAATACAGGGAGGCGGAATTTTTGTTTACGGAAGTCACAATGCGATAAGTAATGTACGTGTGCACAATAATACCGGACATGGTATTGGTCTGGGTGGACATATTGATGACTTACCATGCGGTAGCAATAAGGTAGTAAACTCACGTATCTTTAACAACCATAGGATTGGGATCTCAGAATATAATTGCTCCAATAATATCATTACAGGAAATCATGTTAATGATAATGGGCTAGAAGGCATCTCCATCGATGTAGGTTCGCACCGTAATATTGTCAGTGACAACCGGCTGCATGCTAACTGTCAGCGTGGGGGCGCAGGTGGTATTGGTATTGACCAAGCCGAATTCAATACCATTCAAGGCAATATCATCACCGCTAGCCAAAATAAATGTGGTGGGATTAAAATGAATAATAGGGAAGGGCACTCACGGTATAATGTTGTTAACAGTAATGTGATTTTAAACAATGATGGACCAGGTGTGTGGCTGTCAACCTATGGTGAGTACCGATCAAATCATAATACTTTGACGGGGAATGTATTTTCTCAGAATACAATCAGTATAAAAATGGACGAATTGAGTACCAATAATGTAACTGTTGGAAATGTAATCAAACAAGCAGAGAGTGAAGACGAATCGTTATAGAAAACAACTGAAAGTAAATACTATGCTCACATCATTTAAGTTCCTCCCCCTTGTTGAAGGGGGAGGTTAGGAGGGGGTAGTAAGGTTATTGATTGGGTATTGAAGTTGCCAGAAATAAACCCCACCCTAGCCCTCCCCTTGCGAAGGGGAGGGAATATACAGTACGTATATTCTACGAAAAACACTGAGTAAAAGCTCTTTACCTCTATTTAATTTTCCTTTCAATATATACATTACTTATCGCCTATATTTTTTTGAAAATAACGATTCCATCGTTCGATAATGACGTTTTGATTGTTTTTTGACATAAAAGTCGGTATAAGAATGTATGGTTTTTATTGAAAGTTAACCTTTAAAAAATACATTTCTCAATCTTCTTCTCCACCTAATCAGCCGCTACAGTATTTAAGTCTACACGTCAATCCTACATTTATAGACTATGAAGCACTCTGTTTGTCAGTGCTAAAACAATCGATCGCATTACGGCTGTGTATAATAGTCCTGCCAATGTAAATGCTTCCGAAAACATTACTTGGTTTAGGCTATTTGAAGGGAACAAACTGGTTGGTGGTAATCTCATGGTTCAACAAAAAAGACCTCCATCACAGTCATAGGGTCTTGTGTCAATTGAGTTTGATCCAGGTAAATTAATTGATGGACAAACTTATACATTAGTATTAAATCCTGGTCCTACTACGCAAGCGGTATCTGCGTCGTATACTTTCCAATATACGTTGCAATGACCCGATACTTTGTAATCATCCATTAGTATGTAAGTATTACAATCTAAATAAACGTATACTTATGGCGTAAATAAAAAAAATATCCGTGCTAATCTTTTTTTTACTATTGTTATATTAAACTGACTAGCGCGGTTTTTTTTGATGTTTGATTTTTTTATATGGTATGCTTGAGAAATAAATTGCTCATTAAATAATTGGGAAGATAATTTTTGGCAAATTAACTGACTCCAAATAAATGTTATTAATGTAATACTTTTTTGGTTGTGTATTTTATGCTTGTCTGATGACTGCGGAACAGTTTTGGTATGTTCCTCCCTATTTCCTCAAAACCCCCTTCTTTGAAGAATTATTACACTGGATCTTACTGACCATTGCTTTATACCATACTCATCAAATGATGAATTAATGAGGAGTGCATTGTGTCAGCTAAATCTGGTCGCCCTAAAGGTGACTCTGATGCTCGTCAACGACTTATTACGGCAGCACTCGCTCTGTTTGGTAACCAACCTTTTAATAATGTTTCTACCCGACAGTTGGCACGTGAGGCTGGAGTCGATGCGGCACTGATTCGCTATTACTTTGGTAGCAAGCTTGGGCTATTCGAGCAGATGTTGCGAGAAACGTTAGAGCCTGTTTTAGAACGTCTTCGCGCTCAGCCTCAGGCAGCGTTTCCTTCTGATCTGACAAGCTTAATGCAAACTTACTACCGTATCATGGCTCCTAACCCTAATTTGCCGAGGCTTGTGGTGCGGGTACTGCAGGAAGATGAAGGTACTGAACCTTTTCGTATTTTGATGCAGCTATTTGGTGAGGTCATGGCGCTGTCCCGGCAGTGGTTGGGCCAAGTGTTGTTGAATTCTGGCCGGTTACGACCTGGTGTGGAACCAGAGTTAGCGCGCTTAAGCTTTGCCAGTTTAATGGTGTTTCCATTGATTGCACCTCAGGTATTGATTCGCCAGTTTGGTATTAGCTTGGATGCTGACTTTTTACCTACCTTGATTCAGCACAACGTGCAGGTGATGGAAAAAGGCCTGTTTCTGCCCGAGGACGCTGATATGAGGACACTTTAATGAGAACCATGAGAGCCGTATGGATACTGCTTGTGCTATTGGTGCTGAGTGCGTGTACTGATGACCATCATCGGGTGTTTGGCGTTATTGAGCGTGACCGTTTAACACTTACCGCACCAGTCAATGAGTTGATTGCAGAAGTGCTTGTGCATGAAGGCCAGCAGGTAAAGGCAGGTCAAGTGCTGATACGGCTGGATGCAACGGCAGCAAAAGCACGGGTTCAGCAGGCAGAGGCTGAGCTAGCACGCACACAAGCCGCTTTGGAAGAACTGAAAAATGGTGCTCGGGTTGAAGATTTAGCGCAGGCCCAGGCTGAAGTGGCTGGCGCAGAAGCGACCTTAACAGAAGCAGAGTCACAGCTGATACGTACTCAACGTTTATTTCAAAAAAAACTGGTAGCCGATCGAGATTTGGATGTGGCTAAAGCCTCACGGGACAATGCCAAAGCAGTGTTGGATAGTGCCAATGAACGGTTACGCGAACTGGAAAATGGTACCCGGTCAGAGCAATTAGCCCAGGGCTGTGCCGCAGTTGATGCCGCAAAAGCACATTTGGCTGAAGCACAAAAAGCGCTGGCGGATTTAACCCTGGTGGCAGCTAAAAAGGCGCGGGTGGATGTGATGCCATGGCGTGAGGGAGATAGGGTAGCCGCAGGTACTCAGCTCATCGTGTTATTAGCAACGGATAGACCTTATGTAAGGGCTTACTTACCAGAAACCTATCTAACTAAAATAAAAGCAGGTGATCACCTACCACTCTATATCGATGGGCAAACGCAGCCTATTGATGGGGTGGTTCGCACTATTCGGAGTCAACCGGCTTTTACTCCTTACTATGCCCTTAACGAGCGGGACAGAGCCAGACTCATGTATCTGACGGATATTGATCTTGGCAAAGAAGGCGCTGATTTGCCCACGGGTCTTAACCTTGAGGTGGCAGTGCCATGAGCCAACAAGATCTTGCGATAGAAACCCAAGGTATGACACGTCTCTTTGGGCGCTTGAAAGCCGTTAATGAGGTCAATCTTTCCATCCCTCGGGGGACGATCTACGGATTTTTAGGACCCAATGGCTGTGGCAAATCGACTTCTATCCGAATGTTAACGGGGCTCTTAAGACCCTCGCACGGAGATATTAAGGTATTGGGTAAGACCTTGCCTGGTGCAGAGGAAGCCTTGCGTTTGCGTATTGGTTACATGACGCAAAAGTTTTCTCTTTATGACAACCTGAGTGTGGTGGAAAACCTGATTTTTGTGGCCAACATTTATGGCTTAGCAGGTAAAATGGCGAAAGCGCGTATTCAGGAATTACTGAAACTGTATGACCTGGAAGGGCAAGAGACACAAATGGCTGGGTCCATGAGTGGTGGTCAGAAGCAGCGCTTAGCATTGGCGGCGGCAACGTTACATAAACCAGAGTTGTTATTTTTGGATGAGCCGACGTCCGCAGTTGACCCAGAAAATCGTCGGGAGTTTTGGGAAAGGTTATTCGACCTATGTGCTGCGGGGACCACGATATTAGTGTCCACTCACTATATGGATGAAGCTGAGCGCTGTCACGGTCTGGCTATCCTTGAGCAAGGGGAAAAACGGGCGGATGGCTCCCCTCAACAGTTAATGCAACAAATGGATGCTCGTGTAGTAGAAGTGGCCGGAGAAGGATTGCGTGCGCTAAAACAACAACTGACGACTGAACCTAATGTACTTTCCGCGGCGCAAATAGGCAGTCGGTTGCGAGTACTGGTAAAAAAACAGATTAAGGAACCTTTAACCTGGCTTGAACCAAGGGTAGGGCAAAGAACACTGACTGAAGTACGCCCTAGCTTGGAGGATGTGTTTGTCACCTGTACGGGAGGCCGACATGTGGCTTAGGATTTTTGCCATCCTTTTTAAAGAAATAAAACAGTTGTCGCGGGATCGGATGACCTTTGGCATGATTGTGATGATCCCACTAGTGCAATTAATGTTATTTGGCTATGCAATTAATACCGATGTACGACACCTGCCGGCAGGTTTAGTGGATTTAAGTAATTCCAGTTATAGCCGGGCACTGGTACAAGCAGTTGCGGCTTCACAAGTAGTTGATTTTACCAAACACTATGCCAGTCCTCATGAGGCAGAAGCTGCAATCACCCGTGGTGAGGTTAAAGCAGTGCTTTATTTACCTGCTGATTTTAGCCATAGGTTAGTAACCCATCCAGACAACAGTGGTCGTGGACAGTATTTTGTTCAACCGGTAGGGCAATGGTTAGTGGATGGCTCAGATACCATGGTGGCTTCGGCGATCAAAGGCTTGCGGCGGATGCCTTTAGATGAAGTGATGGGGCGCAGTGCCAGGCAAGCTATGTCAAATCTGGAAGTAGTGCTGTACTTTAACCCTGAACAGCGTACGGTCGTGAATATTGTGCCAGGGCTGCTGGGGGTGATACTCACCATGACCATGGTACTGTTTACTTCTGCGGCTATTGTGCGTGAGCGAGAACAGGGCAATATGGAGTTTTTGATCACCACGCCAGTCAGGCCTTTGGAATTAATGCTAGGTAAAATTGCACCTTATATTTTAGTGGGCTTTATTCAGGTTGCGATTATTCTTGGTACAGGTCATTGGTTGTTCGGTGTTCCAGTACGCGGTGGCTTGGATTCATTAGCGTTGGCATCATTGCTGTTTATTTTTGCCAGTTTGACGTTGGGCTTAGTTATTTCAACGATTGCGAAGACACAACTACAAGCGATGCAGATGACGGTGTTTATCTTATTACCTTCTATTTTACTGTCTGGGTTTATGTTTCCTTATGAAGCGATGCCCAATGCTGCTCAGTGGATTGCGGAAGGACTTCCTGCTACACACTATATGCGTATGGTTAGAGCGGTGGTATTGCGTGATGCTGAGGTTGTGCAGTTGCGGTTTGATGCGTTGTGGTTGATTGGTTTTACGTGTCTGGGGTTGTTGGTCGCGACGCTTAAATTTAGGAAACGGTTGGACTGATTATATATACTTCCCTCTGGGTATAAATAACCAGTTTTATAAAGATGAATGTCGCAAACTCACTACGAGATCACTACTTGCGACATTCTCTAAAGTGAAAGTGAAAAGTCGTTATGGACGATATTTACCCTCTAAGTTGTCGCTTAGTAGTTTGTCGTAGCAAGGAACATCTTTGCTTTCATTTTTACAGGCATCCTTTAGCATTTGTAAGCCTTTATTAAAAGCTTCTACTAACTTAGATCCATCCGCAGCATTTTTACTGATGATGACATGATAAGCACGGACATCGAGTGGTTTAGGATGGTTGGTTAACATGTTTTGGGCTGCAGGTGGTAGTTTATTAGCGATAATTTCATAACCCACTTCCATGGTGGCTGGGAATATGTCAATTTTATTGTCCAATACCTTTTTTAAGTTATTTTCGTCTTTTGCGGTGCGGTGTACTTTAATGACTTTATTCTTTTCGGCTTCATCGAAAGCCTTACCATATGAATAACCTGTTGAGGCACCAATCTTATATTTTTTTAAGTCATCTACTGTGTTCCAGTCAAACTGAAAATCCTTCCGGTGAAAGAACACATCTTTGAGTTCAATAATAGGGTCTGTGAATAATAATGTTTTTTCACGCTCGGCGTTTTTTCCCCAACCGATGGATCCTGCCCACTCTTTTCCGGCCTCCGCTTCTTTGAATGCTCGTTTCCAAGGAAAAAAACCATATTCAACTTTAATGCCTTGAGTTTTGAATGCTTCAGAAACAATATGGCTCATTACGCCGTAGTGTTTATATTTTTCAGACATGTAAGGGGGCCATTCGCCATTTGTAAGCTTAACCACAGAAGCTGAATAGCCATTCAAGGAAAAAATAGTAAATGTGGTTATAAATAGTAATTTTTTTATGATGAGGGCGCGCATTTTATGACTCCACTATTCATGTATTGGTTTGCAGTAAGGAATTAATCAATCTGAGTGTAGACCATATGATGTGTAATGTTTTATGTTTATATACAGATACACCCTTTGCTTATGATTTTATTGAGCAAATGTTCGGCAATACCAATAATAATTATTTAAGCATGTTATCTTTAATGAATATTTAGAATAGGATTTGAGTACGTAATTTTTGAAATGCCTGCTATCTACTCTAAGCTAAAACAGAGTAATGCTAAGTGCTGGTGACTATGAAACGCTTATGGGTTGTTGTTGCTTGTGTTTTTATCGTGATGCAGGTGCAAGGCGATGAGGTTATTACCCTGTCTAATGGAGAATGGCCCCCCTTTCTTTCTAAACAATATAAACAGTATGGTGCTGGCTCTCATATAGTGACAGAAGCATTTAAAACTCAAGGGATAAAAACAGAATATGTTTTTCACCCATGGATTCGGTCAATGGAAATGGCGAAAAAGGGGAGGGTGGATGCAACACTGCTCTGGTCTAAAAGTAAAGAGCGGGAGGAATACTTCTATTTTAGCAACCCTGTGGTAAAACTCAGGTATGTCTTTTTTCATCGAGTTGATATGGAATTTGATTGGCATAATATTAGTGACTTAAAGCAGTATAAAATAGGTGTAACCCGAGGCTACTACTATGGAGAGATGATTGATAATGGTATAAAAAATGGTGTTTTAAATACAGAGGTGGCAAATACTGATTTGTTGAATTTTAAAAAACTTATTGCGGGGCGAATTCAGCTTTTTATTATTGAACCTGAAATTGGCTATGAATTATTAAATCAGCATTTTTCTGATTCAGTTAAAAGTTTAGTTACAAATAATCCTAGGCCAACGAAAGAAAAAAATATGTATGTACTTATTTCAAAGGCATCTCCACAAGCGCTTTACTGGTTAGAAAGATTTAATAGAGGTTTATCTATTATTGAGAAGTCTGGATTAGTTGACCAAATTATGGATGATGTTTTGCTTGGGAAGTATCACCCTCACTATAAAAAATAATGTGAATACTTAAAACAGATGCCTTACTGGCATCTGGTAAGGAAGGATTTTTTAGTTATTAAAGGGATTTTTTGCTAAATATTAACCTTGTTGTGTATTCACCCCAAGCACAAACTCGGCTTCATAGCCATATGTTTGTTTTTGTGGCTTAAAGTTTAAAAGAATTTCATCTGTAAATAATATGTCTTCATCATTACGTACACGTCGTTCCGTATTTTTGTTATAAGGCGGTGCTTGATGTACTTGGTCTGTCAGATCATCAGGGAAATAAAGTTGAGTAGTGATTAAGGTTGACTGATTGAGCAACACTTTTAAATGTATGTGGTTGGCTCTCCCTGTGTAGTGACCTGGGTAGATTGTTTTAAAACAGCATTGACCATGTGTATTGGTTATTTGAGTGCCACGAAGAAACCTCTCTCCTGTGGTATCAACGTCTTTATCTTTACCTTGCTCCGCAAACCTTGAGTAATAGCCTGCTGCACTGGCATGCCAAATATCAACAATAGCATCCCTTATTGGCGTGCAGGTTGCAGTATCAACAACAATAAACGTTATAAATAGAGGCGCACCCGGTTTTCCCTCGGTAATATCATGACGTACTAAGCCAGTGTCAATATAATAAGGGCCTTCTACTTGTTCAGGAGTGAATGTACAATTTGGAATATAGTGAGGGGTTTTATTATTTTGAGGGAGAGATGTTAGACTTTGGCTAATTGCTTGGCTGCTGATGAGGGAAAATGTACCTATACTGATCCCTTTTAAAAGATTTCTTCTTTTCATTATTTCATTCCTTGTTTTATTTAGGTAGTTTTATGATGGCTTCCAATCCTTTTGGTGATAAATTATTGAGTATTAATTGTCCTCCGTGGTTTTGAATAATGTCCTTGGTGATGGTTAAGCCTAAACCAATTCCCCCTGAATTACTATTTCGAGAACCTTCTAAACGGAAAAAAGGTTTTAGTACTTCATTTATTTTTTCTTGAGGAATACCTGGTCCATGATCTGTTACCCGAATCTTTATATAGTGTTCAGTTTCAGACAGATCAACTTGAGCTTGTTCACCATAGCGTACAGCATTTTCTAACAGATTGCGAAGTGCTCGACGTAAGGCAATGGGTTTACATTTTGCGGTAATATGTTTGTCCAAGTTGACTTGAATTGACATACCTAAGTCAATTAAATCAGTCGCAACACTTGAAATCAATGAGGCAAGATCAACGCTTTGAAACTGTTCTGTATCGGCGAGTACCCGAACATGCGTTAATGTGGTTTCCACCATATGCTGCATTTCTTTTAATGTAAGCAGCATGCGGTCTTTGTCTTCACAATCGGGTAGAAATTCCAGGCGCAGTGCCAAGCTGGTAATGGGCGTTCTTAGGTCATGGGATAATGCGGCCAGTAATTGGGTTCGGTCATTGGTAAAGCGCTGAATTCGCGTATACATCTCATTAAATGCTTTGATAGTTTCTTGGAGTTCAATCGTTCCTTGGGGAGGGAGGGGCGGAAGTGATTCTCCACGGCCAAAGCGATGGGCATACTCACTTAATAACCTTAAGGGTGAGGTGATATGATGAGTGATTGCAGTGACCACCGCAATCATTATCAATCCACAAATAACTAAAAAAGTAATAGTACGGTTGGTCCAAAGTGCTGATATGGGTGGTGGGGGCAGTAATGCCGCATTAAGCCATTGGTTATCTGCTACTTGAAAGGAAACAATATGCGTCACTTTAGAACTGGAAAAAATTTCTTGATTCATGACGGACCAATTCATACTTTCTTTTATTCGTTCACTCAAAGCTACTGCTTTTGGGTCACAAAATACTCCGCCATGGAAATAACAGGGTTCTTGGTGCCAGATGAACAATTTTTTTGGAGGGTGTTTGAAAGTAGGTCGCCAATGACCAACAGTTTTGCTGATAACAGGTTCTTCGGCGAGTGAAAAATGAATAATACCTGTCGAAGACGCATTTAATACTAATCGTTGTTGTTGCTCATCTAACGTAGGGAGCAACTGGTTGATTTGATTAAGTCGATACTCAAACTCATTGATAAAATTCTGGCTTATTTTTTTGACTTGTCGTTGCCCGATAATAATAGTACTAATAACTTGTGCAGCAATAAGGGCAATTAAAATAAGTAAAATAAGCTGTGATGCAATTTTCCGAGGAAATAAATTCATTACGGATGTTGAACATCAGTATTGAAACTATAGCCCCCTCCCCAAACTGTCTTTATCAGGCTTGGTGTTTTGGGGTCAATTTCAATTTTTCTTCGGAGGCGACTAATTTGATTATCAATTGATCGGTCAAAAGGTGCCGCCTGACGTCCCTGGGTCATATCCAATAGTTGATCACGGCTAAAAATAACGTGTGGTTGTTGTACGAATACTTTAAGTAAGCGGAATTCTCCAGTACTTAAGGCAACAACGACGCCATCATCTCTTACTAATTGTTGTTTGTGCAGGTCAAATTCCCAACGATCAAAATAAATAAATTTACTATTTTGAGTTTTAGGGGGAGGGGATGAAGGTTGCTGGTGTCGTCTTAGAACAGCTCTTACACGCGCGAGTAATTCGCGGGGGTTAAAAGGTTTAGCAAGGTAATCATCAGCGCCAACTTCGAGGCCCACAATTTTATCAGTGTCTTCACCTAATGCTGACAGGATAATAATAGGTGTGTTGCTTTCATGACGCACTTGACGGCAAAGGGTAAGCCCATCATCGCCAGGCATCATTAAATCCATAATAATTAAATCAATAGATTCTTTAGCAAGCACTTCTTTCATTTGCTCGCCATTTTCCGCCAAGCTAACTTCATAGTCTTGTTGGTTTAAATAGCGGCCAATTAGCTCCCTAATATCACTGTGATCATCAACAACCAGAATATGTTGTTTCATAACTGCTTTTTTCGCTATGTCTATAAAATGTCCAAGAGTCCAGGATTATAAGAAAAGCCTCAATCGCTGTGGAAGCAGATATTTGTCGCAATATGTCGTAACTTGTCTCATACAATTTAATAAGCTTATGACATAGCATAACGACAGATATATGATTTAATTATTTAAATTTATTAAGCGTTTCCCTTCTAGCTCCCAATTAGAATTATAGACTGTTCGGTCAAGGTCTCACTGTGTTGAGGAATGTTTTTTATGAGTGCAGTGCGTAATGATCAAGAGAATGATCAACAAAGTAAATCATCTGCTCAATTTGGACTCCCATCACTTCCTGAACACAGTGATTACAGTCAAAGTGCCAGCTATTCAGCGCGAAGAAGTTCATTATGGATTGTACTTATTGGTTTGCTCATTCTTGGGGGAACAGCGGGTCTTGCAGCGTATTGGCTGGTTCATCCCTCGCGAATTCCTAAAAGACCCATTGAGGTTCGTCCGCCGATTGTGACCACGATGAAGGTAGGAGAGCCTAAGGCAATGCCTATCATTGCTGGTTTTGGTCATGTTGAGCCGATGCATCAGGTGACAGTAAAACCTGAGGTTACGGCGATGGTTAGTCAGGTTTCAGCTAAGTTGTCCCCTGGAAACAGAGTGCAAAAAGGGGATGTATTAGTACAACTGGATGCCAGAGAATATCGTACAGCACTGCGTAAGGCTGAAGCGGCTTTAGCGATTGCTGAGGCTGAATTTCAGCAGGCTCAAGGCTTAAAAGATAAAGCAACCAAAGAGTTTAAATTTTTAGGAGGAGATCTAACCCCTGCCCAGCGGGCTTTAGAGCGTTATGAACCCCAATTGAAAGCCGCTGAAGCAAAATTAGAAGAGGCTAAGGCTAATGTTGAGCTGGCAACGCTAAATGTTGAGCGAACCAGGCTTATAGCACCTTTTAGTGGTGTGATTAGCAGTAAGGAGGTTGAGGTCGGGCAGTTAGTGACGACACAGCAACCCCTTTTTACACTAGTGGATACCCAGGCTTTTTGGATTAAAGCCGCTATTCCTGCTGATGTATTGAGTTGGTTATCATTTGGTGCAGAGCAGCATAGTACTGGCTCAATGGTTGAGGTGGCTTTGACCTCAGGGGCTGTTAAAGCCTCTCAAAGTCAAATTGATATTCGAAAAGGGTTTGTTTGGCAGCGTTTGCCAGAGTTAAGCCCTGACTCAAGACAAGTCAATGTATTAATCAAGGTTAATAATCCGCTGGGTATTGAAACCGTAAGTGGTTCAGTACCAGAAAAAGAGCCATTACCCCCTCTTTTTATTAATGATTTTGTGTCATTACGTATTCAGGGACCCACTCTGGAAAATGTATTTACTTTACCTGAAGGTATGTTACGGGATGGGGATGTTGTCTGGCTCTTTGATGAGGATGGCCGACTAAAAAAACAGTCTGTTAATGTTGTATATAAACAAGACCAACAGGTGTTAGTCAGTGGCAATTTAAAACCAACCGATGAACTTGTCTCCAGTCACCTAAGCATTGCTATTGATGGTATGCCGTTGCGAAAAGAAGCCGAAAAACAAATGACTGCCCAAAAGAATAATACAGTTGCAACCACCCAGCAGCAGCCGTCTATTTCAGAACAGGTAAAAGTATTATCTGGAGATAAGTCATGATACTGGATAAGGCTAAAGGCCCTATTGCCTGGTTTTTACGTAATACAGTTGCTGCTAATTTATTAATGTGGTTTTTTTTAGTGGGTGGCTTGGCTGTTACCTGGCAAATCAAAAAAGAAGTTTTCCCGGCATTTTCGCTTGATGAGATTACGATTACGGTCAGCTACCCTGGTGCCGCACCCGAGGCGGTATCTCAAGGCATTTTGTTAGCGATAGAAGAAGCACTGAGTGGCGTTAGTGGGTTAAGTGATATATCCGCTACAGCAAAAGAGGGGATGGCATCGGTTTCTGCAGAGCTACAAAAGTCAGCAAATGCGATGTCTGTCTATCAGGATGTAAAACAAGCGGTTGATCGTATCACAACGTTTCCAGAAGGTGCAGAGCAACCTCAGATCACATTAGCCTCGAGAGATCACCAAGTCGTGGATTTGACACTGTATGGAGAGGTTAGCCAACAGGTTCTTCAGCAGTATGCCAGCCAAGTGCGTCGAAAATTATTAGTTAACCCGGTTATTACCAAGGTCGATCTATCTGGCATGAAGGACTATGAGGTAGAGATTGCACTACCACTCAGTAGCATTGAGCGCTATGGGCTGGGACCCACTCAAATTGCCGCTATTATAAGGAAAGCATCTGTGGATGGTGCAGGTGGCAGTCTTTATGCCAAGTCTGGCGAATTAATGCTCAAAGTGGATGAAGAAAAACAGTGGGCTACAGATTATGCAGATATTTCTGTTAAAACCTTAGCAGATGGCTCAGTGATTAAGCTAAAGGATATTGCAGAAGTTCGTGAAGGCTTTGAAGAGTCAACTGATGCGCAAGGCTATAATGGTTTTCCAGCCATTATTATTCAAGTGTATCGTCAGGGGGATGAGTCCCCTATGGCTATTACCAGTGTTGTACAATCTTTATTACCTGATATTCAGGCTGATCTGCCAAATGGATTAACCTTAAAAGTAACCCGAGATTTGACTGAGGTTTTCCAAGAACGTTTGGACTTATTACTGGGTAATGCTTTTATTGGTCTTGTATTGGTAATGATTGTATTAGGGTTATTTTTGCAGTGGCGTTTGGCTATTTGGGTGACAATGGGAATACCCACTGCTTTTCTTGGTGGGATGTTATTGCTACCCACCATGGATGTCTCAATTAATATGGTTTCCATGTTTGCGTTTATTCTGGCGCTAGGCATTGTGGTTGATGACGCGATTATTGCGGGTGAAAATATTTATGCCTACCAGCAACAGGGATATTCGTTTTTTGAAGCAGCTTTATTAGGGGCAAAATCGGTAGCGATTCCCCTCTCGTGTAGTATTTTGACCAATATTGTTGCTTTTTCGCCATTATATTTTTTACCTGGGTTTTTAGGGAAAATTTTTCAAGTCACACCACTGGTGATTGCGGCTGTTTTTATTGTGTCTTGGATTGAGGCTTTATTTATTTTGCCTGCGCATTTAGCAGCAATAAAGCCATCGGAAAATTCAAACCCCAACTTCTTACAAAAAATTCAATTACGTGTTGATAGTGCACTTAATTATTTTATTCATAGGATTTACGAGCGGCTTTTACGTCGTTGTCTTCACTACCGTTATTTATCACTGCTGCTGTTTTTGTGCGTGTCTGGCTTAGTGATGAGTTATTGTGCCAGTGGACGTATGGGCTTTAGCTTAATGCCTCGCGTACAAAGTGATTATTTGTTAGCGACAGCAATCGTCCCTATTGGAACTTCAGCAGATTTTATCGAGGGCGTAGAACAGCAGTTGGTGGCAGGAGCCAAGCACGTTAAACACACCTGGGATGTCATTGATGGCATTAGTACCAAAGTGGAAGAGAATACGATTGAAGTCCGCTTGATGTTGATGGCAGACCTGCAAGCAGGGGTTGATTTGCAGCAGCTATCACAACAATGGCGTACGTCTGTAGGCATTATTCCTGGTCTCGAACAGTTAAAGTTTGAAGCAGATGCGGGGGGACCAGGGCGAGGTGCAGCACTTACCGTTGAGTTGTCTCATCAGGATCAACTGGTTTTAGAGCAAGCAGCACAGCAACTCGCAGCTGAATTAGCAGGTTATGCTCAAGTGAAAGATGTCAATGACGGAGTATTGCGAGGCAAGGAACAATTACGGTTTAAATTATTGCCAGCGGGTGAAAGTTTGGGTTTAACACCTGAGATGGTTGCTCAGCAGGTGAGGGCGGCTTTTTATGGTGCTGAAGCATTACGCCAGCTTCGGGGTGAAGATGAAGTCAAGGTGATGGTTCGTTTACCTAGAGCAACGAGGGAATCAATATCAACGTTAAATCAGCTTAAGTTGCTTACACCTGCAGGGTACTTTGTGCCTTTAAATCAAGTGGTTAGTGTGAGCAGAGAACGAAGTTATCAGCAAATCACGCGTAATAATGGGCAACAAGTATTACAGGTGAGTGCTAATATTGAGCCTATTGCTCATACGCAACAGTTATTGAATACCCTGCAACAAGAAGTTTTTCCCATTTTAAAACAGCAATTTCCAAGTTTAACTATTAGTCTGCGCGGTAAGCAGGAGACAGCACAAGACAGTATTTCGAGTTTAATTACCAGTAGTATCATCGTGCTTATTGTGTTGTATGCAATGTTAGCTATTCCGTTTAACAGTTACAGTCAGCCTTTATTAGTATTAGTGGCTATTCCTTTTGGTCTGATGGGGGCGGTTATTGGTCATATTATTATGGGTGAAAGCCTAAGTATGATAAGTATCCAAGGGATGGTGGCATTAAGTGGGGTAGTGGTTAATGATAGTTTGGTGTTGATTGACTATGCGAATAAGTTAAATCAAGAGGCTACGAATAAATACGAAATTATTATTGCGGCGGCTAAACGTCGTTTTCGACCAATAATGATGACAACATTGACGACCTTTGTGGGGCTGGCACCCATGATGTTTGAAACGGCAGCACAAGCGAAATTTTTAGTACCAATGGCGATTTCACTTGGTTATGGCGTTTTATTTGCAACAGCCATTTGTTTATTACTTCTGCCTTGTATGTACGTCATTTTAGCGGATGTTAAGCATTTAATGGGCCGTGCTCAAAGCCCTGCGGGTGTTATTCCAGCATAAAAGTGATCGTTCAGAGATGGGTGGGCTTAATAACGGCCACCCGTTTCAATCTCATCTAAGACACCATCACGGAAAATGAGAAACTTTAAAAACTGGCCTTTTTGGCCATAAGTCCACTTTTCTACAATGACTTCTTTTTTAGATGTATAAGTTCTGCCTGTTGTTTCGTTATAGTCAGGATTGGTATAACGAATATGTGTTCGCTCTTCTGTTATCCGTGTTCCTAAATACTCTTTTTGTAAGGGTTCCCCACAAGTGAGTATCACTTTTGTCGTTGAATCTCCGGTTTTAACTAATTTACTGCCGCAACGCATAGTGTCACTGAAGGTGTTGGTTGAGAAAAGTATGCATGTGGTTAACGTCAGAAAGCTGAGTGAGTAACTGACCTTTCTACCTATCATATAGGACACCTATAATTGCTTGAAAAGTGATCTAAGTTTAGCGTACTCAAAGACGCTGGGGAACCATATCACTTTAGGTTTGCAACACTACTCTGATTTTTCTTATATTTTATCTCCTTGATTAGGGGATCTATAGTGTTTACATGCCCTTACATCTTCGTGGCATTATGAGAAAACGCGAACCGTTTATCCGGTAGAATATTACTTCGCGTTCTTTATGTTTTTACAAGCCCATGCGTGTTTGAACAAAAATATCTTCAACGATAATAGATGATGTTTTATTGCTGAAATTCTGGTTAGTTAAACAGTTGTGGCTGGCTTTTTTTATGAGTTTTTTTCCGGAGAAATTATTATTGGTAAATAAGCTGACTTTAAAACCTTCGGGGATAAAAATACCAGAAATACTGTTGTTATCTATACCTAATCGGTTTAGTTGTGATTGGGTATATTTTCCTGGAAATAAAATAGCGTGTTTACCCGCAAAGTTGCATTGAGTGAAGACAACAGGAAACGTTGTATTTTCAAGGTCGATTGATGGTTGTGGTGTTTGAAAATCGGGTGGATAATTTATTTGCTGTTGCTGTTGCTGTTGCTGTTGCTGTTGCTGTTGCTGTTGCTGTTGCTGTTGCTGTTGCTGTTGCTGTTGCTGTT
>NZ_JBOIUB010000011.1:0-205336 GCF_050749885.1 Zooshikella sp. RANM57
TCAACATTTAATGAGAAAACTTTTTGACAAGTTAGGGTTAAGCTTAAGCATTCAAAAAGTCGCTCAAGTGTATGAACAGCTGAGCGACTATGGGGCTATGGCTGGGTAAAAGTGTCTACAGTATTGCACAACACTTGCTTAACTTAAAAAAAAGTAAAATACTCATACACTCGACAGCCTGAAAAAATTTAGCTCAAGTCAGAAGGGTTAAATATGTTATTGTGAATTTAAATCTTCTATTCGCCCCTCCTCTCACAAATTCCCTATGTGCATTAGAAGATGCGCAAGAATACTTACAAGCAGAAGCATTTCTGACAATATCGTCGATCACTTTTTAACCAGAATTCAAACAACAGCACACATAAAAAACCAGTAGCATTCTTGAAAATGATCGCGTATAATCCGTGACCCTGTTAGGGGCCCTTAGCTCAGTTGGTCAGAGCAACCGACTCATAATCGGTTGGTCGCTGGTTCAAGTCCAGCAGGGCCCACCATATTCCGTCTTACATCATCACCAAGAAGCTACATTGATTGAGCAAAGCCACCGCTTACTCTTGGTCTCTCAATTTATTCCCTTTACCTTATATCCTTTCAGTTACCAACGCTTTAACGCCTGTTGTTTTTCCTGAACTTTGATATTTTGCAATAAATACCCAGCATACTCATCAACAAGTCACTTAATCTAACAAGTAACTCATTAAGTGTTTCCCTCTCATTAACTGACAACGCATTCTGCTCTTACGACATAACGCGTATTAAATCAAGCGATTATATGTTGCATTTCCTGCTTATCACTCTATAATGCCGGCAAACCATATTTTGAGAAAACGATGATTCACTTACATTCACAGCAAGGTAATTTATATAGTTGGACGCCGGGGATAGATATTTCCCTGGAGAAACTCGTGCGTCCCTATATTGCCTGCTAAGAATGTAATATCTGGTAGGCAATAAGCCTTCCAGATATCGTTTACTTACACCATACGAAAACCCGGAAGGCTAACTTAGCTTTTCGGGTTTTTTTTCGCCCGTAGAAAATGATTTTGAGTTGTTCGTTTGATTAGTTTAATGGCTTGAGCCTTCACCATATTGGCGAAACGGGAGAATTATACCTCCCTTCTTGGCTCACCAATGTAAAGAAACAAGAGATAAAGGAAAAAAATTTTAGTGACGTTTAGATCGATTTTATATAGATGATTAGCTTATTTTAACTGGTAGAGAAATTATGAATTATTGTCATTTTTTCTCCGAGATCCCCTGTCTCAAATATTGCATTTTTTAGCGATAGGTATGCACTCATCCTTAAGAAATAACACGTTAAAATAAAGCATATAACCCAAACGAATATGCAGATAAAATCTAACTAAATTCACGCTTGCAAAAAAACAAATCGACAAGTATCGTTTAAAACGATTCGCAAACACGAGCAAATATACCCATATTAAAGGGTTTAAAAATTATTCGTGTAGAGTACTGAAGATAAATATTTAGCTTATTCATCAATCGTACTCATGAATTAATAGAAATAAATCTCTATCACTATTAAATTTCGAGGGTACACAGAAGAGACGTGGTGACTCTAGCGTGCTGTAAACACGTGGCGAAAGCTTTGGTGGTTCGACTCCATCTACCCTCATCAGTTAATGCCCAGCTAGCCCAATTGGCAGAGGCACCTGACTTAGAATCAGGAGGTTCCCAGTTCGAATCTGGGGCTGGGTACCAATTTATTAAAAAATTTGCGCAGCTGGTACCGTGCTGACTCTTCAAACCAGATCATGGCAGAGCTGATAATACTAGCGTTTTCAAAGGAGGAAAATACGGTGCGAGTAGCTGTGAGTAAACGCGGCAACTATAACGCTGATATTTATTGCAGTGATAGTCATTCCGCAAAAAAAATATTAAAGGAAAATAGAGTTTCTATTCTGGCCATAGATTTTTACCTAAATGGCCGACACAACGGAAAAACTATTTTGGCATGGGCCAAAGAAAAAAACTTACTCCCACAATTTGTGGTGGTTACAGAAAATGATCGCGATAAACGTGTCTTGCTAGCGTTAGAGCTCACAAAGGGTGGTTATCGTACCGCAGATGGTACAACTTTTATTAAAGGGCACCTCTAACTATACCCTCCCCGAAGGGTATAAATTAAGAGTAGTTAACATGAGTAGAGTACTACGACTGGACCTTTCGGGCACACCAACCTCTTGGCTTTCTTGCGAAGATGCGGCCGTGCTCTATGTCAAAGAGTTGGTCAAATGGGAACTGGGCAAAAAAAACGTCATTATGTTAGGTGGTATTAACCGAATAAGTGGCGAACAATCTTTTTTAGAAATTAGCCCTGTCATTGCAACAAAAGGTGATATAAACCACCGGCGTCGAACAACAGGATTTAACAACCAAATGCTGTTTCGTCGGGATAACTACCAGTGTATGTATTGTGGTATTCAATATACGCATGTGGATTTAACACGAGATCATATTATTCCTCGTTCAAAAGGTGGTAAAGATATCTGGGAAAACGTTGTGGCGGCATGTCGCCGATGCAATCAATTCAAAGCCGATAGAACACCTGAAGAAGCTAGTATGGAACTGTTAGCAGTGCCCTTTCGACCAAATATTTTCGAGTCGATGTTCCTTGCGCAACGTACTGTGCTTGCTGATCAAATGGAATATTTAGAGAGGCAATTTTCAGGAAATAGAGATTGGAAAGCCGCTTAATTGGCGGCTTTGTCTTGACCATAGAAACCATATAGTTGAAGGCAAATACTCTATAAAAGGAAAGTATTGGGGTAATTAGATGAGATAAAGCGCCCCCAATAAGGAAGTAATATGCGTAAACTAGTCACAGTAAGAAAAGTGGATGCAATTTCCCCCATACCCAATGCAGATGCCATTGAATGCGCAACCGTTGAAGGTTGGACGGTAGTTATTAAAAAAAATGAATTTTCTGTCAACGATCCATGTGTGTTCTTTGAAATTGATTCTTTTTTGCCTATAGAAGACGAACGTTTTTCATTTCTTGCAAAAAATAAAATTACTTGGCAAGAAAAGGAAGGTATTCGTTTAAGAACCCTGAAATTACGAGGACAACTGTCCCAAGGATTAATTTTACCATTAGCTGCTTTTCCAGAAATTATGGCACAAATTGATGGGGCTGAGTTGGCCGATATTCGTGATCACGATTTTAGTGGCCTACTGAATATTGAAAAATGGGAGGCACCCGTTCCTGCATGTCTGATGGGAGAAGTGCATGGTGGATTTCCAGGCTTTATTCGCAAAACGGATCAAGAGCGGATACAAAATTTACCTGACGTGTTTGTAAATGAGTTGAATAGTCTATTTGAAGTCACAGTAAAACTTGATGGATCAAGTATGACTGTATTCCACAATGATAGTGAGATAGGTGTTTGCGGTCGCAACTGGTGGCTAAAAGAAACACCTGAGAATTCTCTATGGAAAGTGGCACGCGCTTCAAGATTAATTGATTCACTGAGCCTTCTAGGTAAAAACATTGCACTGCAAGGTGAACTTATTGGCGAAGGGATTCAAGGAAACCCTGAAAAACTTAAAGGCCAAGCATTCTACGTATTTGATGCCTACGATATCGATGCACAATGCTATCTTGGTCATTATGAGCGCCACCTAATAATGGATGAGCTACGAGCGTACGGGGCACAACTTGAGCAAGTTCCTCATGTTGCAATCGATAATCTCAGAAATATGGGTAGTGATTTAGCAACATTACTAAGTATGGCTGATGGACCTTCATTAAATCCCAATACGCGGCGTGAAGGTTTAGTGTTTAAGAAGATAAATGGACAACTTTCATTTAAAGTTATCTCAAACTATTACCTTCTTAAATATAGTAATAAATAGATATAGGGTGAACTTTCGCCCTATACCTATATTATTCTACCGTTTGTTAGCAAAATCGGCGACAATATAAACATCCTTAATTAATTTAACTGAACCGTAAAACAGGATGTCAACGCCAATACTCAATTCGACTGTACAGTGGGAAGCAGAACTGCAAGCCTTAGTAAAAAAGCATTTTGCTGAAGCGCAGCAACGTGTTGATGTAGTGTATGCCGATCACTTTGCCTCCTTTCGCCGTGTCCTTCACCGTCACTGGCAACACCGCAAAGATATCCCCCGCGACTTAGCAACAATTCCTCGAGCCACATGGCGTTTAGCTAAACGGTTAACCGGTCGTCATACAGAAAAGCCATTCACCCTAAGCCAGAAAGAGATAGCAATCAGTCAAATACTGATTAATGAACTGCTTGATCTACCCTCTTTAGAACAATTAATCATCGCGCATATCACTAGGCACCCAAACGTAAACCCCGAAGACTGGCAAGAACTCAGGAGCCTTATTGACGCCTATACGCCAGAACAAGCTCAGCAACACCTTCAACAGGCGCTTAGTCGATTAACTTTAAGTCATGAAGGTAGCCGGGATATGGCTATCTTTTTTACCTTAGGACTTATTGGTCGATCTTTTAGCGATAAATTAGTATTTGGTAGTGCGCTCGGCGTAGGGTCTGCGGCAGCCACCAGTTTATATATCAGCCAACAGTCTTATTGGGGCGCACTATGGGCTAAATGGGCCGGTGTTCCTACCTGGATATCTGTGGGCGGCGCTGTCAGTGGAGCAGTCGTTTTACTCGCAGCAACACCACTTATAGCGCCATTAACTGAATATGGTGTAAATAAATTCCGCGCAAAAAAATTTCTCCACGAAGTCATTACCCGGGTAGAAAACAGCATCTTACAAACTAAACCGGATGCCACCAGTATCATTGCTCATATTGGTACTTATATACAGCTGCTGCCGGACTTACTTACAGCCTTACGGGCAATCCGTTGAATTTTTCGATTCCCATCATGAAAAGAGCAAATCTGCTACTGTATGAACTACGGTAGCTACTTTAATTTATATATAGCACTGCTGAGCAACTCCATTAATAAGAGATTTAAGTGGTGGTCATTATTTCCCACCCCATAAATTAAGCCTATATAACCGCCACTGCTATTTTATTTACTACAGTTTTTTTAATAAACAGATCTTTTTATCGAATCATAGAAAACAGCATAGCAAATATTCCAAAAAAGAATATTATTTATTCCACACATAAAAGCATGATAATAAAACCCCATTACTGATGCATCAGCAAAAGTTTATTCAACAAGCATAGCAATAAAACTATAGTAACTCACAAATCAAAAAAACCATATCCATACGTATTTTTCCGAAATAAAAAACTTAAACGATACACCAAGCTATAACTAATCTTTCAAACTTACCATTATACTTTGGTCTAATTGACAATTATTTTTAACGTTAACAAAGCAGTTCAAAACCAGCTAATACAACATAATATTTTAAATATTATAACCTAAGAAACATGTAAACCTAACAATACACTATAAAGATTAAAAACCACAAAACACTGCTACCGCCAAGCTAAACAACCCATAAAAACAAAATAACACATACAAATACTGACGTATTTTTAAGAGAAAATAATTTAAGCATTGACAATCATCACAATAAAAATATAAATTCAACTTGCGCGCATCTCATAACAAACAAAAATATAGCAAGGAATAAATATGAAAAGCATAAATGAAAAGGCTTTCAAAGAACTTGATGCTAAAGAAATTGAGTTAGTTGCAGGTGGAAGTGGAACCTCCGAAAAAACAGCTGAAGCTTACTCAACTATGAAACCAAATGGTGGAACAACGACTGACTGGAAAGTGGATTTCCGCTGGGATTAATTTTCATAATTAGCTTATACAAGATATTGGATTACCTGCTATGGGTAATTCATCATACGTACGCTTAATAATTCAAAATAAGGAATAAAAAATGAAAAGCATAAATGAAAAGGCTTTCAGAGAACTTGATGCTAAAGAAGTAGAACTAGTAGCGGGTGGAAGTGGAACCTCTGAAAGAGTTATGGAAGCTTACTCAACGATGAAGCCAAACGGTGGCACAACGACTGACTGGCGAGTTAAGTTCCGTTGGGATTAATAGTTATAGCTGAATAGTACTATATGTATAATTAATAATTATAGATAACATACTATTCACACTCAAATAACTGCAAATAAGGAATAAAAATGAAAAGTATTAATGATAATAAGTTCCACGAACTTACCCAGGAAGAAATAAAAACAGTAGCTGGTGGTGGCACAACATACCGAGAAGCGGTTATTGAAAGTACACAACCAGGCAATAAGCCAGATGTTGTTTTCCGTGTCAAAATTGATTTCTAGCATTTAAATAAGCACAAAATCAATACGACAAAATACCCAAAGTGTTTTAATATTTGAATTGATTTTTATAGGATGAATACCCTTTGTTATAGGTGTACTTTAGAACCTCTAAAAGTAAACTTTTTTGTTCAAAGAATTTAACCTATTAATTTTAAGCAGAAAGTAATTCACTTTGGGGTTTTACTTACTGGAGTATTACATTGTCCGTTATAATAACACACTCAGATAATGATATATCCACAGATGAAGTCATGGCTTGGTTATATTACAAAGGCAACTCACCAAAAAGGATAAAAGGTGATGATTTTAGAACAAAGCCATTTTCTGTGATATTAAAGAGTGGTAAACGAAATGTAAAAACCTCTCTCAATGGTAAACTTGAAAATAATAGCGAAACAAATCCAGATAATGCTTTTTGGTTCAGACGGTGGTTTGACTTTAGTGGAAATATAACAGACTTCGCTAATAGTGAGCTAGATAGCCATGAAAAGCTAAAATTAGCAGTAATAACACATCACCATTTGAGACAAGAACGATTAACATTAGATGATTGGCTCCACAGTTATCTTTCAAGTAAAGAAATGTCACTAAATAAAGGCTTTATTGAAGTCAATAAACTTCAAGTGCTTGATCTTGCAGACAACTTAAACTTGCACATACCTGATACATTAATAACCAACGACAGGCAAGAAGTAAAACAATTTCTTAATGAAAAAGGTAGAATAATAACCAAACCAATCAGTGATGCATTTCTTTATATTGATAATAAAAATGGTTCCTACGTCAGTTATACAGAAGAAGTTACTGAAGATGCTATTGATTTATTACCAGAAAAAATTGGTACTTCTCTATTCCAAGAACTTATCGAAAAACAATTTGAACTCAGAATTTTTTATTTAGATGGTTCGTTCTATCCAATGACTATTTTTTCACAGAAAAATTCTCAGACGAAAATTGACTTTAGGCAGTATGATAAAGTTAAGCCTAATAGAAGTACACCTTTTAAGCTACCCTATGAAGTTGAAGAAAAATTACAGTGTTTACTTGACGAACTCAAGTTGAAAACAGCTTCTGTTGATATGATCTATACCAAAGATAATCGCTATGTTTTCCTTGAAGTCAACCCCGTTGGGCAATTTGGCATGGTATCAAAACCCTGTAACTACCATTTAGAAGAAAAAATTGCTGACCATATCATATCAATGGATAAATCAATATGAAGAAACAGGATTTAACGAAAGCACTTCAACAACTTTATAATGAAGATCAGGCCGTTAAGCTGCCTACACCCTATTACTTCATGAAATATGCTAAAGCGCCTGATAACAGCCAAAGACTACATACCATAAGGCATGCAAAATGCTTAAAATACAATACCGATAATATGCTTTGCTATCCATTCGAAAAACACATCACACGATTTTGCAGCTTCAATAGCGATCAATTTGAGAAGTAATTTCATGATTTACAATACACCCACAAGTCACTGTTTTCTGACCCTGTATTCATCAATACAACTGGTTAAAGGTTATTCTCGTTCATTATTGATTGATCTAGAACGTTATAAAATGAGGCTAGTACCTAATGAGTTTAATGACTTTATTAATAACTGTAAAATAGAACCAGTTCTTACCGTACTGCAAAAGTATGAACAAGACGATCAAGTTATTATAAAAGAATACCTGGATTTTATTATTGAACATGAATTTGGTTTTTATACTGATAAACCAGAGTGTTTTCCTGACTTAGATTTAACATGGAAATCACCAAGCTATATTACTAATGCCGTCATTGATGTAAACAAAGACTCTCATCATGACTACAGCCATATGATCAACATTTTGGAGAGCTTAGGCTGTCAGGCAATTGACTTAAGGGTTTTCGATAACATTCATTTTGATTTAATAGATGATTTCTTAAGCCTGTCAGATAACAGCTGTATTAGAAATATTAACATATGTATACCTTATGCTACCTGGAAAAACCGCAAAGCAAATAAGGACTATTTCTTAGATCATCCAAGAATTAATACATTTATAGTCCATAAATCACCAAAAAATAAAATCAAGGAAAACGAATACGACAATAGAAAAATCATTTTCCTTAAGAAAGGCATAACGTCTGCGAACTGTTGCGGTTATGTTTCTGAAAACCTTATGATTGGTAATATGTCTCTCTTCACGGAATCACAACAACATAACTCATGCTTAAATAGAAAGCTATCTATCGATGTCAATGGACAAGTGAATAACTGTAACGTTAGAAAAGAGAATTACGGAGAATATGACAAAATTGATGTTGTTGACTTAGTCAAAAATAATAAGTCTTTTTCATCGCTATGGCAAATCACTAAAGATCAAATATCAGTTTGTCAAGACTGTGAATTTAGATATGTCTGCGTTGACTGTAGAGGCCTGATTAGTGATGACCAAAATATCTACTCTAAACCCAAACGATGTAACTATAATCCTTATAAAGCCGAGTGGGAACCGGAACCTATCAATGTTATAGGTCACTAAATAATGGACAGTTTAAGATCATTCAAATATTACAGTTTTTTCATACTGTCCATACTTATAAGCGGATGTAGCACAAAAAACATGAAATTCGATAATGAAGTCTGCATCAATCATGTGCCAAAAATGCAGTTTAGCTTATTAGAACATATCAGAACGGCTGCATTTTCTGCTAAATCAAACAACAACTATCATAAATGTGCTACGTTATATAAGCTTGCGGCACAGCAGAACAATAACCCTAACAGCGCATCTGACTTATATAATTCTGCGATATGTTTTAACAACCAGGGAAATGTAAAGCAGGCATTAGATATATTAACAGAATCAATACACATGGGGTTTCATGATGTAAAGCAATTGAAAAATGATTTCCCAAATATAATTAATAACGCGCAATACCCACAACTACTTACCAAAACCGAATCAAATAAGAAGCTATATTTAAAACAAGTCAATAATACACTTTTAGCGCTTTATGAGTCTGATCAAGATGATAGACAACAGTCAAGCGTGTCTAAGCATCCAGATCAGCAAACCATTGCAGCCTGGAATAAAATATCGGAACGAGATCAACAACGTACAAAACGTGTTATAGCGATAACGAAACAAGATATTTTATCAACGGCTGATGACTATTATCATGCAGCAATGGTTCTCCAACACAGCCAATCAACTGAGGGTTATTATTTAGCCCATCAGCTTTGCCTCAATGCATTAAAAATTAATCCACACCACGATAAAGCACGCTATTTAGCGGCAGCTTCTCTCGACCGCTATTTAATTGGACAACACTGTCCACAACTATTTGGTACACAATATGTTATTGAAGATGGTCACTTCTACCAGCAGCCCTCTCAATCAATGTCAAAAGACTTAAAATTATACTGGCGAGTACCCTCAGAAAAAAACTATCGCGAGCAAATTAATAAACTATTAAAAACCAAATAGCATTATATTTAAACTATGCCTAATCCAACAAAGAATTCACTGTTTAGAGCTGAGGTCTATGAAAAACTTCATCATAATTTTGGCAAAATACTGATTATAAGACCTATCTCTTTTTCAGTTTATGTCATTTTTATTATACTATTCCTAGCTATCTTGATTTGTTATTTAAGCTGGGGAACCTATCGAAAGATAGAAGTCGTTTCCGGTGTACTAGAGCCATCTAAAGGAATCAGTGAAATCTTCGGTGTTAGAAATGGCGTAGTAGATCATATTAATGTGACTGAAGGACAACTTGTACAAAAAGGTCAACCGCTTGTTCTCGTAAAAACTGATAGACAAACAGCCGCGGGTAATGTAGATCAAGAACTCATCACCCAGATTGAAGAACGTTACAGATTGCTAACCAATCAAATTTCAAAAAGTTATCATATACTAGAGCTTGAAAAAGAACGTCTTAAACAAAAGAAAATAAATACCGATGTTGAATTAGAACATCTATCAAAGCAAATTAAACTTAGAAAAGAACAAAAAAATTCCTTAGCAAAAGATGTTTTAGCCTATTCAAATCTTTACAAACGAGGACAAATATCTGAAAGTAATTATAAAAATATTCTCAATAAGAAAAGAGAGCTTGAGATTAATCTTCATATTGACCAACGTGAGCTAGGTCGCTTACAAATGGAGCTTAACGAAGATACAAAAGCCTCCCAGCAAAAAGAACTTGAAATTGAAAACACTATATTTAAGCTCAGTGAGGAACAACTGTCTTTAAAACAACAGTTAATTGAAACCAAGTCCCAAAAAGGCTATATAATAAAATCACCCGTTTCTGGGCAGGTGAGTGCACTGCTTGCTAAAGTTGGTCAACACGTTGATACTGAAAGTTTATTACTCACAATATTACCAGCTCACAGCGAATTAATCGCAGAATTATATATTCCGAGTCGGTCTATTGGTTTTACTCACCCAGGACAGAAAGTACTTATTCAGTATGATGCCTTTCCATATCAGAAATTTGGACATCATGAAGGTGAAATAACGGCTATTTCACACACAATCTTACAGCCTAAATATTTAAATACGTCGATCAATATCAACGAGCCTGTTTATAAAGTCAGTGTTAAATTAGGCAAACAGTCTATCGATGCGTTTGGTAGCCAATATAATCTACAACCCGGTATGCAACTAATGGGAAGTATATTAGGTCAACAAACTACTATTCTTGGTTGGATATTTGAGCCAATTTATAGTTTACGAAAGCAATCATTATTTATCGAATAGGTCATTATTCAAAGCATATTGAGTTTTAAATCTCAATAACTGATCCATGCATTACAATAAGTATTAAATAAGATGATCAATACAATGGATACACTTGGCGCACGTTTTTCTAAAAAGCTTCCTGTTATATTTCAAAGTGAAAGTTCAGAGTGTGGTTTGGCTTGTGTATGTATGGTCGCCAACTACCATGGGTATAAGATCGACTTACTTACCTTAAGACAAAAGTGTAATATTAGTCTCAAAGGTGCAAATCTATCCCAAATCATTAAAATCAGTGATCAACTAAAATTAAACTCCAGAGCTATTCGGATTGAACTGGAAGACCTAAAGGAAATAGCAACACCCTGTATTCTACATTGGAAAATGTGCCACTTTGTCGTCCTTAAGGCGGCAAAAAAATCGCATGTTGTGATCCATGACCCTGCGATGGGTGAACTACGGTTAAGCTGGGAACAAGTTTCAGAAGCCTTCACAGGTGTAGCATTAGAACTTTCACCATCAAGAAGTTTTGAAAAAGTAGACAAGCGACTTCATCTAAGTTTAGCGGCGTTTCTTAAAAATATTACGGGTATCAAACGAAGTTTATTTCAAATTTTTCTCCTAGCCATTGCTATTCAAATATTTTCACTTGTCTTACCTTATTTTACCCAAGTTGTTGTTGATAGTGTTGTTGTCAATAAAGACAAAGAGCTACTATTTGTGTTGGGAATTGGCTTTCTACTATTAACCTTTGTAAAAGTTTTAACCAATGCACTCCGCTCCTGGTTAATTGTTTATTTACGAAGTGTATTGGGTATACAGCTACTATCCAATTTTTTTCGCCATTTAATGCGTTTACCACTTAACTGGTTCGAAAAACGCCATGTCGGGGACGTACTTTCTCGTTTCGGTTCTTTAGATAAAATCAACCACCTCTTAAGCACAGGATTTATAGAAGGCATTGTTGATGGCTTAATGGCGCTAATCACGTTAGTGATGATGCTCATTTACAGTATACCACTTACGTGTATAACACTTGCATCAGTTGGTATTTATTTTATTTTTAGGCTTGCCATCTATCGCTTGTTGATTGAACGTACTGAGGAAAGTATTCAATTTGCTGCGAATGAAGACTCAATTTTCTTAGAAAGTGTTCGAGCAATTCAAGCTATTAAAATTTCAAATCACGAATCAACCCGACAATCTACTTGGCGAAATGCTTATGCAGACTGGCTTAATGCCGATATTCGTTTATCCAAGCTCACTATCTCCAGTGATACTACTTACGACCTGCTGGCAGGTATTGAATATATCTTATTGGTTTGGGTTGCTGCGCTTATTATCATGAATAATGAATTCTCAATAGGTATGCTGTATGCTTTTTTTGCTTATCAAAATCAATTCTCATCATGCTCACAAACCTTCATCAATAAATTTTTTGAATATAAAATGATTTCACTTCACCTTCAACGCGTTTCAGAAGTAATCTTAACGGATGAAGAAAAACATTTAGAGTCTAGTTCAGCGATAAGTACTGAAATTCAAGGGAAAATTGAGCTTCATAATATTGCCTTTAAATACAGCGAGGAAGACCCTTTCTTATTCAAAACGCTCAATATAACAATCAATGCCGGTGAATGTGTCGCTATTGTTGCCCCCTCTGGTTATGGAAAAACAACGTTGATGAAAATCATGATGGGTTTGTTAGAACCCACTGAAGGCCAAATTACCATAGATGGTATCGATATCAAGCAGTTTGGCATGCGGAACTATCGCGATACCATTTCAGCCGTCATGCAAAATGATGTCTTACTGTCAGGTTCCGTCGCTCAAAATATTAGCCTGTTTTGCCCCGAGCTTGATATGAATCATGTGCTTGAGTGCGCAGAACAAGCAAAAATAGCTGAAGATATTCTGAATATGCCAATGGGATTTAATACCCTTGTTGGCGACATGGGTAGCACGTTATCCGGAGGACAAATGCAACGCGTATTAATCGCTCGAGCATTATACAGCCAACCAAAAGTGTTATTCTTAGATGAAGCAACCAGCCACCTTGATAAAAAATCAGAGCAGTTTGTTAATGATGCATTAAAACAATTAGACATGACCAGAATCATTATTGCCCATCGTGAAGAAACCATAAAAATGGCAGATCGCATTATTGATTTACAAGCCCTTGTCACTCAAAAAAATGGTGACCAAGTCACTCCTAATCAAAGCCAACCTGAAACACAAGCGGTCTAGTTGACCGCATAGAAAAATCATCTATTGTTTTAGCATTAAAACTATTTTCTAAAACCCATTTCTCCAAAGTCTGAATAACGCCCTTCAAGTATACTGTTCTTTTACCCTATGATGCTACACAGTGTATTTATAGAAATAGTCAGTAGAAATACCCTTCGCAAATAAATTTTAGGCTTCGTCATCATCACACGATGGCGTCGCAAAAAATAGAGATTATCAATTACCCCTTAAACGCCAAAACACATCAGCAGCCTTCTCTTAAACTTTCAAGTTCAAGTAAAGCGTTACGATCTTAACCTAATCTGTTACATATCGTAGCCTTGTGATGTACATTGCTAAGTCCTTGCAGCCTTTGAAATACAATAGCGTCCAGTTATTTCTTGTAAGGCGATGTCATGAAGTTGGGTGCTAATCGTAGTGTATTTCTGTTGGAGATCACTGGTTGCCATGCTGAGTTAATGGTAACGGAGGTCAATGGTATTGAAGGGATTTCAGACCCTTACAGTATTGAAATATCCTTAGTCAGTCGTCATCCCGAGCTGGGTAATTTGAATCTTATTCGCAAGCCTGCTTGTATCACTATTCGTGGCGAAGAAGAGGACCGAATAATTCATGGCATGGTCGCTTCATTAACAGAAGCCAGTCCTGATAACCGTTATACTGGATACCACGTAAAAATAGTCCCTAAACTATGGTTTCTTCAATACCGAGAAGACTGTCGTACTTATCAAAAACTCACAGTGCCTGAAATTGTTGAGCAGGTTCTCATCCGAGCAGAGCTGCAAAAAAGCATCGACTTTGAGTTTCAACTCACTGAAGACTATGAAAAAGAAACCTATATAGTTCAATTTAACGAATCTGACTTAAATTTTATTGCCCGCCTGCTGGAAAAAGAAGGTATTTTTTATTACTTCGAGCATACTGCGAACAGCCACAAGCTTATTTTTGTAGACCGTAATGAAAGTCTGAAGCCTATTGTGGGTGATACGCTGAGTTTTCACATGAAAACCGGCATGGTACCTGATGGTGATTGTCTGGACTCGGTGAAATGCAGTAACAACCGAACCATCGGTAAAGTGGTGATGCGGGATTACAACTTCCATAAACCACGGTTAAACCTTGAGGTTGAGCATACGCTTGGTGAGGAAAATGCCGTTGAGCATATTTACCCTGGTAATTATAAGACGGTAGAAGCAGGTCAGCGTTATGCCCGTATTCGCTGTGAAATGCATCAAGTCAAAAAGACCATCGCCACCGTAGGTGGTACTTATCGTACGATGATTCCTGGCTATACGGCAGCCATCGTAGATCACCCAGTTAAAGATGTGAATAAAACATACATTATTACTCAAGTAGTGCATGAAGGTCGGCAACCTCAAGGCTCTGATGAGTATGCCGTGGGTGATGGCGCGTATTATCGTTCGCGAGGGATCTTCATACCCAAAACAACCGTTTATCGTCCTCAACCACGACATAAAGCCCCTAAAATGCCTGGCAAACAGACCGCAATTGTTACGGGACCTGCGGGTGAAGAAATCTACACCGATGAATATGGGCGTGTAAAAGTCCAATTCAAATGGGATCGAGAAGGCAAGCAAAATGAAAATTCTTCCCGCTGGGTTAGGGTTATGCAAACCTGGGCGGGTGATCGTTGGGGTAGTATGGTGATCCCCCGCATAGGTCAGGAAGTCACCATTGATTACTTAAATGGCGATGTGAACCACCCATTAGTGACTGGTGTTGTCTACCATGGCAGGCATCAAACACCGTATAAACTTCCGGATCATAAAACCCGCTCTGGCTTTAAAACCAATTCATCCCCTGGTGGTGGTGGCTTTAATGAGTTCACCTTTGAAGATAAAAAGGATCAGGAAGTCATCATGGTCACTGCGGAAAAAGACCTGGATGTCCGCATTAAAAATGATCGCCGTGAACATATTGTGGGCAATAATACGGTTACAGTTTACCAACATGATTTCAAGCACATTATAAAAGACCAACATATCAAAGTAGATCAAAATCACGAACGAGGAATTAAAGGCGACTTTCATGAGACTGTAATGGAAACCCGCCACTTGCAGGTTGATGGAGAACACCGGACTGAAGCCAAAGACATGAATTTTAAATCCGGACAAAAAATATTACTTGAGTCAGATACCGAAGTAACCTTTGTCGCTGGTGGTAGTTCGATCACGGTCAATCAGGAAGGGGTATTTATTGATGGTAAAACCATCCATGTCCAAGGACCAGGACTCCCCACACCAGTCAATATCATTACGCCTGAGCGACCAGCGCTTGCTGAAGAGGCTGATCGGGCAAAATCAGGCAAACCTTCTGAAAATCTGGCAGATAAAAAATTATGTCCCAGTCAGGCAGATGCGCTTTCTGCAGCCCAACAAGCTAAAAGCCCTATTTGCAAAATTTGTAATGAGAAGTAAGTCATGACAGACATAATTCAAACGATGCCCTTTGACCATCTGCCCCCCATTATTTATGAATGGCAACGTCGTGATTTAACCATTTATTTGCTGGCTGATGGTATTCATCCCCCTGATTTTTTACCTGTTTATATGAAATTAACGGCAGGCGAGCGGTATGAAAATTTATATCAAAATACGCCATTTTATGATGCTGTTGCTTTAAAAAGCCCCTATCTCATCCAGGTAGAAGATAAGCGCCTTATTCATGGTTTAATACAAGAATGGGATCGAGATGGTATGTGGATCATGGCAACCCCTGCCCCTTTTGAACAAGTCATGCAACATTGGCAAAGTTTGATTACAGCCAAAAATACCACAGGTGAAGAAGTATTGTTTCGCTTTTTTAATGGTGAAATTATGCGGCAGTACCTGTCTGCCTGTACAGAAGAAGAAATACGTTACTTTATGGGCCCTGTCCCTTATGCCATTTTCCCTACTCAAGAAAACATTATTCATGTCTTTAACCCGGCTATCGCCGGTCAAGCAATGCCAGTTGATCATTTGGTTGAGCAATACCAACCTTTGCCACGCCCCTGGTGGCAATTTACTGACAATCATGCACAAGCATTTCAAATACAAGGGCTAAAGATACAAGTCACCAATTTATCACAACATGTGTGGGCGAATTTCCCCAAACAAGCGCAACACATTGCTGAACAGGATGGACCACTCGAGTGTTTTTTAGTGAGAAGAATCGCTGCCGCTGAAAAATTAGGCCTATCAGAAGATGCCCATGTCACGCAGTTTATTGAACAAAGTGTCGTGATGGGGGAAGGGTTTGAAAATGAAGCGACATTTAAGTCGTTAATCAATAGATACCCGTCAAAACCAGGCGAAATGTTAAACGCTTTTGCAAAGCATATTAAAACAGCTTAAGGCAGTTGCAACTGATGGCTAATAATCCTTCTTCCAGCACTACATTACAGTGTCCAAAATTAGGTAGTATACGCATTAAACTGATCGACCCTGATCGCCAACCCTATACAGGTATCACACTACAGTTAATACCAAGTAGTGGTGGCAGTACCGTTTTTGTGAATGATAATGGTAAGTATGACGCCAGCAAGGGCACGGCTGCGGGTCATTCAGCAACGACCGACAGTAATGGTGAAGCTTTTTTTGAGCTACCACTGGGTCAATATTCACTCAAAGTCACAAATCAAGACGATCTCATTAATCAAGCAGAACAACACCCCAAACCACCCGTTGACCCAAATACCACAACTAAGACAGCAGCATATCAATACGCAAAGGGAAATAATGGTATATTCCGTCAAATGCGTCTGGGCGAGCTGGTGACGACTAATGAGTTACCTAAATACCATAAAGTTGATGGTAAACAAAAAACAGCGTTCTTTTACCCCTTTGCAGAAGAACAACTTTATGTTGTCGAAATCTACCCTTTACGGGCTTATGTGCCAGCCCTATCCCACACTGAACAGTATTGTGACTTAAATGCCTATAATTTAGGCTTATTTGCTACAATGTCGTATGCTAAGTTTCCTACTGAGCAGTCTATTAAAATAGGCTATGCACAAGAAAATGAACCGACTACCGTTAAATATATTGTTGAACAGGAGTGGGCTGAATTAAAACAACCCTTGCAAACAGCAGAAATATCAGGCGCAAGATGCCCCTGGGTACTGATTGACGTACCCTACTCTGAACGGTTTCAAACAACTGATGAATGTGCCACTTTTGCTTCAAATATTATTACCCTCACCCCAGAGGAATCCCAAGAGGAAAAAGGGGCAGAATTACAGGCATATATAGTGCATAACCCCAAACAATGTGTCATTTTTGTTAGAGGAACAGATCCTGTCGCAAACTGGTTCACTGACTTTAATGCTGAACAGGTTGATTTTAAACATCCCTTAACGGGACAGTTAATTGGCAAGGTCCATTTAGGTTTTTATACAGGATTTAGAAAACTGTTTGACGGTTTAATTGACACAATAAAAAAGCATGCTAATAAAAAATTATATATAAGTGGTCATAGTTTAGGGGGCGCCATGGCAACAATGTTTGCTGCCAGTTTGTCAGAAAATAACCCTCTACTATATACCTATGGCTCACCCAGGCCTGGTTCACAATCGTTCATCAGCGTATTTGATAATAAACGGGATATATATAAACATAAAAATAAACAAAATGCAGATGTATCATCGAATACAGGCAACGAATTTACTCATCATCGTATTGTCAACCACAGAGACCCTGTTACTTCAGTACCATGTAGTTGGATGGATACCAATTGGAAACACGCTTCAGCCTCAGGTTTAATATTAAAATCAGTCAATGTCTATTTAGGAATTATATTTGTAATATATTCATTAAGAAATGAATCTGAAGATGAATATGTACATCATGGCAATCTACGCTTTATATTACCTGTTGAAATACCAGGACAAAGTAAGTCACCTCTAATGATACCATTATATTCAAGAGGATTAGCTGATGCCGGGTTTGTTAAAGGATTAATTGATAAGGGTGAAGATATGCCCAACATTAATTTTCTGAATAAAATAGCTCATGCGTTTGACCATACCATGAAAAACTATATGTTAAATATAAAATCAATTTTCAAGCAAAATTACCAACAAATGGACACCGCTATCAGCGATAATGAAAAGGCAGTTTTAAAAGCGTTCGATCAACATATAGCCGATTTTGATAGTATATGGAACAGTGCCTGGAATACCATTACAAGAGATAAAGAAGCAGCAATAGAAGTAAAAAATAAACTTCAACAGTTTTTTCGAAAATATACTTTTCCATCAGATGTATTAGGACAAGAAAACCATACTCAAATCGTCAACGCTATAAGTACTCACCTTTTTTCTGAGAAACCCTATGGCTATGAAAACTAGAATTAATCGATTGTATACACTATTTATAAGTGCACTGCTAACAACAAGTTGCACCATTGGACCAACAGGTGTACTTGAAAAATCAATACGTTCCTTTGATAAAGAGGAAGGAATGGTTACAATCTCAGGCATCATGCCTAAAGAATTTACCACCATTAACTTTCGAAGTAGCTTTTATACAAAAAGTAAGCCTTGTTTAAAAACAAGTGATATAACTAAAAATGGTTATGATAATTACCGTGAGATGTGGTACAACTACAAACCTAAAATAGACAGCAAGAGTCAATACTCTATCTCTATCCCAACAAAAATTAACAGCACACTATGTGACTGGCACTCAGCTAGTATTAAAATTATTGGTTATCATTATGATAATCCTAAACAAAAAATATCGTCAGAGCATCCAATCAAAATTGCAAATATATTATTTATTAATGAGAAATCAGAAAAAAGGTATCACCTTCCTTTAAGGTTAACTCATTCTATTCAATGTAGAAAATACATAACGACTCAGGATGCTTGGTATAGTGTATCAATAGACTGCCCTTACTTTAATAAAAAATTAGATATCGATAATGATATGGGATATGTTATCTTTACTCACGAAAATCACCTTAAAGATAATCTTCATTTCAAAATCAATATACATCTATCCAATGATATTCAAACAATAGACTGGGAAAAAGAAAGAAAAGAGCATGGTTTTTGATTGCTATGGCATATAAACTAAGTAAATACACAATACAAACGCTAATAACGATACATATGCTTACTGGCTGCAATATTGGACCAACTGGTGTACTTGAGAAGTCAATACGCACTTTTGATAAAGAGGAAGGTATTGTTACTATTTCAGGTAAAATGCCTAAAGAGTTTAAGAAAGTTGTTTTCAAAAATAGTTTTCTAACCAAAAGTTCAGCATGTTTGAAAAGTAGCGATATTAAAAACAATAGCTATGATAATTACCGAGAGATCTGGTATAACCACACCCCAAAAATAGACAGCAACGGCCAATACTCTATCTCAATTCCAACCAAAATTAATAGCACATTATGTGAATAGCATCCTACTGGCATTAATATAATTGGTTATCATTCTGATGATATGAATAATAAAATCTCATCTGACACTCCAATAAAAATTTCAGAATTAGTTTTCATCACCAACAACTCTGACCCCAAGTATAATACTCCTCTAAAACTAAATCATAAAATTCAGTGTAGAAAATATAAATCAATTCGTGCTGCTTGGGACGAAGTCTTTATTGATTGCCCCTATTATAACAAAGCACTAAATATTGATAATGACAGAGGGTATGTCATTTATACACATAAAAAATATCTAAAAGACAATTTACATTTCAAGATTGATATTAGTTTAACAAGAGAAATAATAAAACTAGATAAGGTACAAGAAAGAAAAGAACATGGTTTTTGATTGCTATGGTATATAAACTAAGTAAATACACAATACTAACGCTAATAACGATACATATGCTTACTGGCTGCAGCATTGGACCAACAGGTGTATTTGAGAGGTCAATACGCACTTTTGATAAAGAGGAAGGTATTGTTACTATTTCAGGTAAAATGCCTAAAGATTTTACCAATGTAATATTTAAAAACGAATTTGCTACAAAAACTAAAGCTTGCTTAAGAAAAAATGTTCTCACTACAGGAAAATATGAATCATATCGTGAGGTTATATATAACATCCAACCGTCAATAGATGACCAAGGGAATTATAAAGTAACATTACCAACAAAAATAAATAGCTCCATTTGTGACTGGGAACATATATCTATAGATATAATAGGGTATCATTATAATTCACCAGCACAAAGAATTTCCTCAGACAACCCAATAAAAATTTCAACCATAATATTTGTCAACGAAGAATCAGAAAAAAATATCATGTTCCTTTAAAATTAAGTCACACCATTAACTGTAGAAAAGAAACCATTCCAGATCCATCTTGGAATAAAGTATATATAAACTGTCCATATTATAATAAAGAGTTAGATATCGATAATGATATGGGATATGTTATCTTTGCTCACGAAAATAACCTTAAAGATAATCTTCATTTTAAAATCAACATACATCTATCCAATGATGTTCAAACAATAGACTGGGAAAAAGAAAGAAAAGAACATGGTTTTTGATTGCTATGGCATATAAACTAAGTAAATATACAGTACTAATTCCAATAATGATACATGTGCTTACTGGTTGCAGCATTGGACCAACTGGTGTACTTGAAAAATCAATACGCACTTTTGATAAAGAAGAAGGTATTGTTACAATCTCAGGGATCATGCCTAAGGAATTTACAACCATTGACTTTCGAAGCAGCTTTTATACAAAAAGTAAGCGCTGCTTAAAAACTAGTGATATAACTAAAAATGGCTTTGATGATTACCGAGAGATTTGGTACGACTATAAACCTAAAATTGACAGTAACGGTCAATACTCTATCTCTATCCCAACAAAAATTAATAGCTCTCTATGTGACTGGCATTCAGCTAGTGTCAAAATTATTGGCTATCATTACAATTCATCAAAACAAAGGATTTCTTCAGACAACCCAATAAAAATTTCAACCATAATATTTGTCAACGAAGAATCAGAAAAAAGATACCATGTTCCTTTAAAATTAAATCATACCATTAACTGTAGAAAAGAAACCATTCCAGATCCATCTTGGAATAAAGTATATATAGACTGTCCATATTATAATAAAGAGTTAGATATCGATAATGATATGGGATATGTTATCTTTGCTCACGAAAACCACCTTAAAGATAATCCCCATTTCAACATTAATATATATCTATCAAAAGAAGTTCAAGTAATTGATTGGGAAAAAGAAAGAAAAGAGCATGGTTTTTGATTGCTATGGAATATAAACTAAATAAATACACAGTACTAACGCTAATAACGATACATGTGCTTACTGGCTGTAGCATTGGACCAACAGGTGTACTTGAAAAGTCAATACGTACTTTTGATAAAGAAGAAGGTATCGTTACTATTTCTGGAAAAATGCCAAAAGAGTTTACTAATGTAATATTTAAAAATAAATTTGCCACCGAAGATAAACCATGCTTAAGAAAAAATATTCTCACTACTGGCAAATATGAATCATACCACGAAGTTAGATATAATATAAAACCTACAGTAGATAATAAAGGTAACTATAAAGTAACATTACCAACAAAAATAAATAGCTCAATTTGTGACTGGGAGCATATATCTATAGATGTAATAGGATACCATTATGATTCACCAAAGCAAAAAATATCATCCGAATCTCCAATTAAAATATTGGAAATAGTATTCATTACTGATAGCTCTGACCCCAAGTATAATATTCCTCTAAAACTAAATCATAAAATTCAGTGTAGAAAATATAAATCAATTCGTGCTGCTTGGGACGAAGCCTTTATTGATTGTCCTTATTATAACAAAGATCTAGACATAGATAATGACAGAGGATATGTCATATTAACTCACGAAAAATATCTCAAAAACAAATTACACTACAAAATCGATATTAGTTTAGAACAAAAAATAATAAAACTAGATAAGGTAAAAGAAAGAAAAGAACATGGTTTTTGATTGCTATGGCATATAAGCTAAATAAATACACAGTACTAACGCTAATAACGATACATGTGCTTACTGGTTGTAGCACTGGACCAACAGGTGTACTTGAAAAATCAATACGCACTTTTGATAAAGAAGAAGGTATTGTTACTCTTTCGGGTAAAATGCCTAAAGAGTTTAAGAAAGTTGTTTTCAAAAATAGTTTTCTAACCAAAAGTTCAGCATGTTTGAAAAGTAGCGATATTAAAAACAATGGCTATGATGATTACCGAGAGATTTGGTATGACTACACTCCCAAAATAGACAGTAGTGGTCAATTTTACATCTCTATTTTAATAAAATTTAATTTATTATCCGAAACTGCGTAGCACCAATTCTGAAGGAATAATATTTAATGACAAAAGCTAAATTCTCAAATTTGCTCATTTTTTTTGTGAAATTAGTCGTTATTTCTGGCTGTACATTGCAACACTATAAGTCCAACCTTACAGGACTTGCTATCACTCCACCTACAGAATCATACTGCATACCTCGTCAAGAGCTAGATAGCAGCTATTTTGATACAGACAAAATAGATATCAATAATTCAAATACACATGATAGAAATGTATATGCTATAGTTGCTTTTTCAGAAAAGTTAGAATCTATACTCGGCAATAGTGGCCCTTTTCCTGTTGTCAACACTTCTTACAATGGCATTAAGAGAAGTCATGGCTTCCCATTCATTTTTTTATACTCGATAATTACTGAAGATGGAAAAAGGGTTTACATAAATAATCCTAATGACACCTATAAAATGAGCAACATATCATTTTATGAATATATGGTACCTATACCGCTACTTGATGAAATTAACACTCAACATATAAATAAATACACATTCAACATAAGCAATAAGTACCAAGGTTTTCTAGTGTATAAAAAAGAAACTGATTTTATAAGCATTAATTCTTATGACATAAAATACCTATTAAACCATGGCAGTTTTTTAAAGCATAACGAAAGCAACAAGCCTATATATAAGCCTAACTGCAGAAATGTTGTTCCATTTCCACATTTCTTTCTAGATGAAGATACGGGCATGGAAGGAGTATTATAGGTTAATATTTATGTTACTCATATACACGTTATTTACTTTATTTTTTTCTTGCTTATCCCTAATTTTTTATACCCATCCACCAGGTATGAGTCATACAGGTATTAAGCTATTTTTTCCTCTTATTCTGTTGACGGTGAACGTTTTCGTGCTTGTAGCTGTTAAGCTTGCATCATTAGAATTAAAACCTGATAGCGCCACTTTTCATAAGTTTTATTGGGTATGGTGGATAGGTACAATTACTTACTTATTCATTCTTTATGATCAACAAGAAGACATTAAGTATATCTTCATGTAGTTAATAGTCTAATTAGTAACAACATCATATACTTTACTTTTTATTTTAAGCACCGTTTCTAAAATGAATTGCTTGGGTATGTTGCCGAACACCAAAAGCTAAAAACCTGATTCTTCCTCTTCATTCTGATACACAGGCTATGAATGACCTGTCTACATACCTATTAACGTTATGTGCTACAGATAACTGACTCAGTTAAGGCATAACTTACCGACTAGAGTTATGCTCAGTAGCCATAATATCTACACCTTGTTGTCAAAACCCTAATGGTTATTTTTTGTTACTAAATTCTCAATTTAATTTTTTTCCTGATGACTCCCTACTTTTATTAGGGATAATGTTGCCTGTAATTTGAAATGTTAGATTTCAAATAGGTGATAATATGAATCAGTACAATAATTCTAGTATCTGGTATATTCACGATTACAAAATTGCCTTCTTCTTTCCTTGTAAGTAATCCCTCCTGACCTTACATATATTGTTTTTAATTCCTTCATTAACTAATTTTCTTCTTCGTTTCTGAGAAGCAGATTGGCTGATAATTTCATATTCAACAAAGTTATTAAAGACAATATTTATATAAATTTAATTGCAATTAAATCCAGAAATAGTTTTGGATAGGATTTTTTTGACTTTTAAAAATTAGTTTGTGGTAACGATTACTAATCCGAATGTTATGGAAAAGATAATTTAGTTACTGCTTAACTCTTTTATACTAGGAATAACTTCGTGGATAATTTTAAACACCTTCCTGAACCCTTTCGTATTCGTGTTATTGAACCCGTAAAACGTACTACTCAAGCATATCGAGAACAGGCTATTTTACAGGCTGGTATGAATCCCTTTCTGTTAGATAGCAAAGATGTTTTCATTGATTTACTGACTGACAGTGGTACAGGTGCAATAACCCAGGAAATGCAGGCCGCTATGTTTTTAGGTGATGAAGCCTATAGTGGTAGCCGCAGCTACTATGCGCTCGCTGATTCAGTAAAAGATATTTTTGGTTACGAGTACACGATTCCTACACATCAGGGCCGTGGTGCAGAGCAAATTTATATCCCAGTATTAATTAAGAAACGAGAAAAAGAAAAGGGTTTAGATCGCGCTAAAATGGTGGCGATTTCAAACTATTTTTTCGATACTACTCAGGGTCATACCCAGCTAAATTCTTGTGTTGCCAGAAACGCTTATACCAAAGAAGCATTTGATACTTCAGTCAATGCTGATTTTAAAGGTAATTTTGATCTGGAGAAACTTGAACATGCAATTCTTGAAGCAGGTCCTGAGAATGTGCCATACATTGTTAGCACCATCACTTGCAACTCTGCTGGAGGACAACCTGTTTCGATTGCTAATCTCAAAGCGGTATATGAGATAGCACAACGTTACGATATTCCCGTTGTTATGGACTCAGCCCGTTTTGCTGAAAACGCTTATTTTATTCAACAACGCGAACCCGGTTATCAAGACTGGACTATTGAAGCGATCACTTTTGAAAGCTACAAATACGCTGATGCGTTAGCCATGTCCGCTAAAAAAGATGCCATGGTACAAATGGGCGGTTTGCTTTGCTTTAAAGATGATTCTCTGCTGGATGTGTATAACGAGTGCCGTACTTTATGTGTTGTTCAAGAAGGCTTCCCAACTTACGGCGGGTTGGAAGGCGGCGCAATGGAACGTTTAGCGGTTGGTTTGTATGATGGTATGCGTCAAGAATGGCTTGCCTATCGAATCAGGCAAGTACAGTATCTTGTTAATGGTTTAGAAGCCATTGGGGTTATTTGTCAACAAGCAGGTGGCCACGCTGCCTTTGTCGATGCCGGTAAACTTTTACCTCATATCCCATCTGACCAGTTTCCAGCCCATGCATTAGCGTGTGAGCTATATAAAGTGGCAGGCATTCGAGCCGTTGAAATTGGCTCATTATTACTTGGTCGTGATCCAGTGACAGGTAAGCAGCACCCATGCCCAGCAGAGTTACTTCGTTTAACCATTCCCCGTGCAACTTATACACAAACGCATATGGATTTTATTATTGAGGCCTTTGAAAAAGTAAAAGAAAACGCAGCAAAGGTTAAAGGTTTAGATTTTACCTATGAGCCTGAAGTTCTGCGTCATTTCACTGCGCGCCTGAAAGAAGTTGAGGATTAAATTCAATGATAAATGCAGCCTATTTAGGCTGCGTATTTTAAAGCCTCTCATACCTTAGAAAAATATCGACAAAAAATTAAATACTTAATTATAAAGATAAAGAGAATATAATAATGAATACTAAGCCCTCCCTACTCGGTGGGTCCTGCATCATCGCAAGTGTCTGTGTAGGCGCTGGCATGTTAGGACTACCCAGTGCTGGCGCAGGTGCATGGACAATTTGGTCTTTGCTTGCCATCACTTTAACCATGATTGTTATGACTATCTCTAGCTGGATGTTACTTGAAGCATTCAAGCATTATGATTTAAAAGTCTCATTTAATACCGTAACAAAAAACATGTTGGGAGATAAAATCAACATGTTCAATAATTTAGCCGTGTATTTTGTGGGTGGCATTTTGCTTTATGCCTACATCACTTCTTCAGGCTTGATTTTGCAAGAAATACTCAATATTAATAGCAAAATCGCTTCAGTTTTATTTGTTATTCTATTTTCGAGTTTTGTATGGCACTCTACACGCGCGGTTGACCGTATTTCAGTCGTTCTTATCGCTTTTATGGTACTCAGCTTTATATTTGGTGTGTCTGGACTTACCTTAAGTGTAGATATGTCTGTTTTGTTTGATACCATTAATCAAGAAGCTGAATATGCGCCTTATGCGCTCGCCATGTTTCCCGTCGCGCTCACTTCATTTGGTTACCACCACTCCGTCGCGTCCATGCGTGCCTATTATGGAGAGGAGCGACGAGCCAAGTATGCCATATTTGGAGGAACTATAATTGCACTTGGGCTTTATTTTCTTTGGATATTCTGTATTTTTGGTAACTTACCACGAAGTGACTTCAGTCCTATTATTGAGCAAGGTGGAAATGTTGATGCTTTGCTTGGCGCATTAGGTTCCGTGATCGAATCAGAAAAAGTAGCTAAAGCAATTAACGCATTTTCCATGGCCGCTATTCTGTCATCATTTATTGGTGTGGGTTTGGGTGTATTTGACTTTTTAGCTGATTGCTTTAAATTTGAAGATTGCAAACGCGGTCGAACAAAAACATGGTTTGTAACATTTATACCTCCTTTGATTTTGTCTCTGTTATTTCCTTTTGGTTTCGTAACAGCAATTGGTTATGCGGGAGGTATTGCAACCATTTGGACATGTATTATACCCGCACTGCTGGCGAAAAAGTCACGCACTATGAAATCAGGTAATGAAGGATTTATCGTCTCAGGAGGCTCTTTCATTCTCACATTCGTTTTTTTATTTGGTGTATTTATCGCTGCATTCCATTTTTTGGCAATGGCAGGCATGTTACCCATTTTTACAGGCTAACCCGAAAAATGATTCGCGAATAATATAAATGAGGAATATTAAATGACAGCAATTAAAACATCTCAAGCTCCAGAAGCGATTGGCCCTTATGTACAAGGTGTCAGTTTTGCCAATATGGTGATTACCTCAGGACAATTACCTTTAGATCCAATAACCAAAAAAATGTCCGATGATGTGGCCGAGCAAACAACCCAATCGTTAAATAATGCATTAGCGATTATTAAAGAAGCGGGCTTGAATGCGGGCAATATCATGAAAACAACCGTCTTTGTGAAAGACTTGAACGAATTTTCATTGATTAATGCAGCCTACGAAGCTTTCTTTCAAGCACATAATGCATCATTTCCTGCTCGCTCATGTATAGAAGTGGCACGGTTACCGATGGATGCTAAAGTTGAAATTGAAGTGATCGCCGTACGTTAGGTTCTAACAACGTTTATAAGGGCACCTCTAAAATGCTTTTTTTTAGAAGTGCCCTTAAATTTATTTATTTTATATACCTACTAAAACACCTTTACTACCTGTATAACAACTACGTATTTTCTACTTATATTTTTGTTTATCATTCATACGTAAATCATAGCATATTCACTCATACACCCAATAAATCCAGGTTAACTCTTATAATCGCATGAATTCGACTATCATTAACTTTAGACTTTAGTATAATACCCATCTATTCAGCTATTGTATTATAATAAAAACCATGATTCTCATTAAACCCTGAAAATGCTGCAATGTAAGTATTACACACACTTTTAAACGTATTTATTTGTATAAATTATATCCATTACTTTTATAAATAGTGTACTTACAATCTTCGCATGTCATTTTAAGCTAACCTTGCTGGGGCCTGTTAACACTATTCGTGATATGAACAAGATACTTGAACAAGCAGAGAAACTTAAACAAATTAAGTCAATAGAAGCACTAACACTGCATTGCAATGAAATTATGGATAGCCTGGATATTGATTATTATATCTTTCGCTATTACCCGCCATTACAATTGACAGAAGATGACATGCTTTCTTTTGGCAACTATCCAGAACAATGGATTGACTATTACGATATTAATGAATTGGTTAAAATTGATCCAATCCATCTTCATTGTAAAAGCCACAGTACTCCTATATTTTGGCAAGAAGCTAAGAAAATTAAGCAATTCAATGCAAGTGAACACCGCCAAGTTATGACGTTAGCAGAAAGCGCTGGCCTTAAAGATGGTATAACAATACCTGTTCATGGCCTGCGCAGAGGGGTTGCTTTTCTAAGTACTGCTTTTCATAGAACGATATCCATTGAGAAGGAAATTCGCAATATCGCTAATATTCAATGGATTACACCATTTATCTATGAAGCCGTTAATCGGATAGAATTAAGTAATTCACAAAATAAAACGGTGCTTTCAAAGCGAGAAAAAGAATGCCTAGCGTGGGCCAGTAGTGGTAAAACATCATGGGAGATCTCTCAAATATTAGGGGTTTCTGAAAGAACCGTTAACTTTCATTTAACAAATGCAACACAAAAAACCAATTCATCGAATAGAATACAAGCAATAGCACGCTCAATTATCCACGGAATTATTGAACCAATGTACTAATTTCAGTATATCTAATACACACATCATTCAACGGCTACATTAAATATCTCTTAAGTATTTTACTTGCTCATTGCTGGCCGTTTGTCACTCAGATCTTCATCACCTATATCAATACCTGTCAAGCTCGCAGTATCAGCGAGTCAACGCTTTGTTATTCATTTTTGTCTGACAAAACCGATATCACAAGTAACAGTAACCTGGCTTTATCCTCACAAAATTTTTTTCCAAAACCTGTCATTTTAGCTAGTTATGTAGCTCCGTATCTCTCCCTATAATTTAAACCACAAAATCACCATCCTAATAAAGAAACACGGTATAACAATAATGAGTACTTTACTTGAAAATAATAAGTTATCTTCGCTCTTTGATTACTTTGGAACGACTATTTTTAGCCACAATAACGAAGATATAAACCAGCTCCCTTACCAATTGCTCATAAAGTCATTGGCAACATCCGGCGTCGTCTTACTTCGGAATTTTGACGTCAATGTGCATACTTTTAGTACATTTATAGAAAATAATTCTGATTACGTCACTTTCGACCCTGCTCGAAAACCCACGACAAAAAGTACAGCAGAGATACAAGCAGGTGATGTAGAAATGGGTTTACATATGGAAAATGGAAACCTTCCATTCTCCCCAGAACTTCAGTGGTTTTATTGTGGGAAGGCTGCCAAAGAAGGTTCAGAAACTACATTCTGTGACGGTTTGACGGTATGGCAAAAACTATCACCCATGACCCAGAAGAAATTTTTAAATAAAAAAGTTAAATACTCGCGCGATATTCCTTGGGAAAATGTCAAACGTTATTTATCACTTGAGTTACAACAGCCTGTAGATAGAATTACTGACGAGCACCTTGAATATGTTAATGCAATTATTCCTGGCCAAACCTACACGCGTATAAATGATGAATCAATTCATTCTGAATATGTTGTTTCAGCCGTAATTGATAATGTATTTAATACTGGCCCTTGTTTTTGTAATTCACTAATGAGTCCTAGTGTGAATTATCGGCCTCCTAAAATGACCTGGGAAGATGATACTGAAATCTCTGAGTTTGTATGGACTGAGATTAAAGATATTTGCGAAGAATATACACGTGATCATAAATGGCAAGATAATGATGTTATTATCGTTGATAACACACGGGTTATGCATGGTCGCAGGAAAGTACTAGATCCTTTACGCAAAATGTTTGGTGCACAAAGCTACCTGGTGGGAGGTAACAATGTTAAGTAAACGTATTCTGAAGTATTTAAATGAAACACCCGATCGTGTTTTCGCAAAAGACATTAATGGCACTGAATATACGCTTGATCAATTACGGAATGATATCAATCTAGTAAAAAATAATTTGGCCGCGCATAATTTATCATTAAACGGCAAAATTGTGGGTATCGCCATGCGCTCAAGCTATGAATGGATCGTAACACATTTTGCGACCATGGAGCTTGGTACTATTTTACTGCCTGTTCCCCTAGAATTTGCTGATGAGCAAATTGCCAGTTTAATGACCAAGGCCACCGCTGTTTTTGTGGCCGATGAACAGCAACATAAGCGAATTAACGCGATATTACCTGATAAACTGTGTATTAATGCAAAAGGTGAGCCTTTAAATAAAAATAAATTAGGTGATATGGTTGAGATACCTGCGGGATTACTTTCGATTATTCATACATCAGGTACGACGTCTAAACCCAAAGGGGTCATGATTCGAGATGAAGCATTGAATATTCTTGTTAATAGTTTATTCAAGCGTGTGCCTGCTCAGCCACTGCATTATCTTTCAATTGTGCCAATGAGTCTTTTAATTGAACAAGTATTGGGTATTTACTTACCATTACTGTCTGGAGGCACCATTACTTTTATGCCAAAAGCCATGACTGAATATGGCGCAGGTATAGGAGAGCCAATTGATTACCTCAATTTAATAAAACAGGCTACACCAAACTTTATTTATTTACCGCCTAAGTTACTTGAGGAAACGAATAGGGTTTTAGAAGAAAGTGCTGATAAAACAACTTTATTCGGGTCAGCTATCGACTTTGACAAACTACATATTATCACTGGAGGTGCAAAAATAAGCCCAGAAATCATTCAGTCTCTCGATAATCATAATATTAACGTTTTTGAAGCCTATGGATTAAGTGAAAACAGTTCAGTCATATCAATTAACGGCCCTAATGAGCGAAAAATTGGTTCCGTTGGAAAGCTATTAGATGGCATTGTACCAAAGTTTGTTGATGGTGAACTGCTTGTCAAAACACCTACACTCTGTGCTGGTTACTACAACGCTGATGACACAGCTTGCGATTTATCTGATGGTTATCTCCATACAGGTGATATTGCTGAAATACGGGATGGTTATCTCTATATTACTGGGCGTAAAAAACATGTAATTATTTTGTCTAACTCACGGAATTTATCACCTGAGTGGGTTGAGTCCATTTACAAACAAAGCTTACTTATTGATGATATGATTGTTATCGGAGAAGCCCAAGCCTATCCAACAGCCATTATTTTATCAAAAGCAGATAAACATGCTATTCATAATGAATTGCATAAGTATCATGATCAAATAGCTAAATTCGCTCAAATCAATCACTTTGAGCTTATAAATGACGTTGATGCATTTAGAGGCCAATATTATACCGTCTCAGGTAAGCCAAAACGTAGCGAAATTGATCAATCATTCTCAACCAGTTTATACAGGAATTAGTCATGGGCTTTGATTTACTGATCGTAAAAAAAGAAACAGCTTTTTACTCTGATATTCAGGATATTGTCTCACAAAAATATCAACAAGCTTTTGATGCTAACGTTAACCCAAGCCCTGATGAATTTATTGTTCTTAAATCAAAAAGTGAACAGCTTGCAGGTGGTATTTTTGGCTTCACTCAATCAAATAATGCTCTGTTTTCAGAGCATTATCTTGACAATCAGCTTCAGTTTATTTGTGGTGCTAAGCGTTCACAAATAGCCGAAATAGGATCATTTGCTTCTCACCAAGTCAGTAAAGCAGGCAAAACAGTGATGAGTTTAATGCCCCTACTGATGCATAAGCGTAATATTAAATATGTGGTAATGACTGCCACCAACCGTGTACAAGGCATTTTAGACGAGCTGGAAATTTCTTATGAGGTTATTACTCAAGCTAAGCATTGCCGAGTAGCAGACCCAAATGTTAATTGGGGTAGCTATTACGAAAATGATCCCCAAGTATGTCTTATTGATATTAAACAAAGCATATTAAATACACTGAGTAATCACTATGCCAAGGAACTTAATATAAATTTTAATGTTGCAGCCTAAGCTTAGTCATAATTATTTATAGCGATTGAATACAATACATCAGCAGCTGATATTCGTTTTTTGGATATACCCACCCCATATATCACTAGTTTACTGAGTGTATATTCGGTGGGATGTTTTTTAACTAATCCATATAAGGAAGCGATATGGACAAAAGGTATGAAAATTTTATCATTTTCTTAGCCCCTTTTATTAATAGTGTGGCAGGTATTGCAATAGACCTTTATGCACCCAGTTTACCGTCAATCGGGCGAGAGTTTTCGGTAAACAGCACCATCATGCAAAACACAATCACTATTACATTATTAGGCTATGCAATCGGTCAACTTTTCTTTGGTTTTATGTCAGATTATTACGGGCGACGTAAAGCGATTAATTTTGGTTTAGTGCTTTTTATTGTCGGTAGCCTTATTTCAATGTTCTCTTCAGATATTACAACCCTTCTTATAGGAAGAGCTATTCAAGGTTTTGCGATTGGGGCCTGTCAAGTCGTTGCTCGTGCAGTGCTTGTGGATAACATTAAAGGGGAAAGATTCTATATTGCCATATTATATTTAAGTCTGGCATTCGGTTTAGGCCCTGTCATTGCCCCTTATATCGGTGGATATGTTGAAGAACTGGCTGGCTGGCGTTATAATTTCTTACTTTACAGTGTTTATAGTTTCACGATTTTATTATTTGTCTATTTTGGTTTAAAAGAATCTTTAGATCCAGCGCATAAAAAGCATCCATTCGAGTCAATGAAAGGTATCAAGCTAATGTTAGCGGATATTCGTTTCTCGTCTGGAATTATTGTGCTGGGTACAAGTTTCTCTTCATTCTTAATCTGGAATGTGATTGGACCATTTATTGTTCAAGAGCATTTATCATTAAGTTCCAGTTTCTTTGGACAAACAGCTCTAGGGGTTGGATTATGTTACCTGGTAGGTACTTTAGCAAACCGGGTTTTAGTAAAAAGTTTTAAACCTTTTAAATTGATGGGCCTAGGTCTTTTATTATATGGTGCTGGCCTGATTGTTATTATTTTCAATTTAAATGGTATTGATCTTTATACTGTATTAATTGGCACCATGTTTATTGCATTTGGACAAGGCTTCCTATTTTCCAACGCTATGGCAAAATGCATGTCGTTATTTGTTGATCGTGCTGGAACATCAGCTAGTTTACAAGGCTGTTTGATGCTTTTAATAGGCTCAACTGTCACTGCGTTAACAAGCCAGATTACTATTACCAGTAATTTAAATGTTGCAGAAATATTTATTTTGTTATTTTTGATACAACTTGCCAGCGTCATCGTTCTTATCAAATCAAGTTCAACGCGCTATGCAGTGCAAGCTCAGGAGTCATAAAACTCACCCTATAGTTTAACCCTTGACGATAAATCTTAGCGTTCACCATCAAATAAAGAAGCCCCAAAACCACTGTAAATAAGTTCATTTGGGGCTTCTTTATATCGCAATACACCACATGTATCACACCTCTCTAATAATACGGTCCCTCCCTTAGCCCCTAAATAAATCCAATACACTGTTATATTTGTCAGTTTCACACCGATCACTTTCAAAATAACATACTTATTAAATGATTTAGGAGATCTGAGAACATGATCGCAACAGCAATTTGCATGGTAAACAAACGCAGCCAATATCCTTCAAGTACATTATATTCAATGCATGATTTACGTTATAGAATATTTTATCAACGTCTTGACTGGGAAGTCCCTATAAATGCAACACAAGAAAAAGATGAATATGATGATTTAGAGCCTGCTTATATTATTGCCAAATCCCCTTCTGATCAAGTTGTTGGCTGTATGCGGCTTTTACCCACAATGGGTAGTTATATGCTTAAAGATACTTTTCCAGAACTGTTAGGTGACTCACCCGCACCACAATGTAACTCTATTATCGAGATTAGTCGCTTTGCTGTGGATAAAGACTATAACTTCTTGAATAGTCATGGCATTAACTATGTGTCATTAATGTTATTTAAAAACTTGTATTTGTATTCAACATCTCACGGCTATACATCCGCTGTAGCCGTCACTACCCCTGCTATTGAAAAGTACTTAAAGAAAATAGGCATTAAAGTTAAACGTATAGGTGCACAGAAAGCAATGCTTGTTGGGAATAGTAAAGCGATTGCTATCCAGTTCAATTTGGACCTTAACTTTTACCTGACTATTAGATCTGCACTTAATCAATAATTATGAATACTTCTGACACACATTATATGTCAAAAGCGTTAAATATCGCTGAACAACAAAAATTGATGAACTGCAAACCGCCTTATATCGGTTGTGTTATCGTCAGCCAAGATGCCAATATTATTGGCACTGCCTGGTATGACCACGAATTGCACTGGTCCATTGTAATAAATGAAATTTCGTCATTAGCCGACGCTTGCCATCAGGCAACTCTCTATATTACACATTGTCCAGATAAAGGTTGCCACACTGATTTTGAAGCATGCATCAGTATTATACGTGATTATCAGATTAAACACGTTATCTTTGGCAGCTTCACGAGTGAAAATATTGAACAAGTACCTTTTATTAAAGCAATGAGATTACAGGGCATACAGGTTTCAGTAGGGGTTCTAAAAAATGAATGTTTTGCAATAAATAAATTTTTTTACAATGCTTATACAAAGCACTTACCCTGGTTATGTGGACAATACACCATTGACTTTAGCCAGCAAGATTACCCAGTATATCAAAATAGTATATCATCGCTTAAATTATTTGATATTTGCAAACAGTATGATGCGTGGATAATAGCCCCTGATTTTATTCCGTACTTAGTAAATAATGATGACTTTACCCGTATTCTGGCACATACCTTTGGATCAATTATTGTTATAGATAGCAACCTTGAAAAAAGTAAACAATATCTAGAAATACTACCCTCTCATAAAACGACTGTTTATCACTCATCCCCAAATACGCCTTTGGAAAAAACAGGTGATCAACCTGAATTTCTACCCATTCCCATTAAAAGTACTACACAAGCAGGTTATTATATTGACTGGAAGTATATTCTCAGTAGTTTAGTAAACTCTGATATATATTCAGCTGTTATTAATATTGATAGTGCTCTTTTACATGAGTTATATACATGTAATGTGTTAAATGAAGTCGATATTAGCTTTCATCCAAGTTTTAATGCTGACGACAAAATCAATTACACCTCCGTTGACTACAACCCTATTCTTGGAGGACTTAATATTCAATATACTTTATAAACTATGATGCTTTTTTATTGCAGTGCCAAACATACAAAAGCTAGCGTTCACGTCTTACCGCTAAAATTTATTCGTTGTTTGGCTATTATTTTTCTTATCATTCACATTCAGCCAAGACACGCAAACATAATCAGTCATTTCTTCACTATACTCAATCACACTTCAGGTTTTCACTTTTCACATATCACAATGTATATATAGTCAAATATTATTTACATCCTACTCGAAACTTATTCTATATTTTTAAAAGCAACTTCATAGCTACTATGTTTATGGATTTAGCTTTATGGCTCCTCTAAAAATCTAAGTGAACGGAATAGGCTTTATACCGAATAACGGTTAAGCCATACGACAACAAGGAAAGTAAAATGAAATATTCCCATTTATCCTTAACCTGTTATACGACCATTATTTATCTCCTTGGGTTACCCATTACCTCATATGCTTATCAAACAAAACGTTTATCTACTCATCAAGTGCTTTATACCATTCCACTAAGCGAGCTAAAAAAGAAAGAAATAGCGTTAACGGATACGCCTCTTATGAATAAAGTAAAGGCGTCAATTGCAACGCTTGATAACGATTCTGTTAATGCAATAAAACCAGGCAGAGCACTCAATCCTGATAATGTAAAACGAGTAGAATCATTAATTTCTCAAGATAATTGGAATTATCTTTTTAGCAAAAGAAACAGCGCTTATACTTACAAACATTTTTTACAAGCTATTGGGAAATTCCCCGCTTTTTGTGGGGACACTGACAAAGCGTTAAATGCTGATAAAGTTTGTAAAAAATCACTCACCACGATGTTTGCACACTTTACTCAAGAGACTGGGGCCCATGCACCTAATTGGGATCTTCCAGAATGGCGACAAGGTTTATATTACGTTAGAGAAGTTGGCTGGACTGAAGATATGCGAGGAGGTTATAACGCTGAGTGTAATCCTGACACTTGGCAAGGACAAACATGGCCTTGTGGCAAATTTTCTGATGGTTACTTTAAAAGCTACTTTGGACGGGGCGCTAAGCAACTTAGTTATAACTACAACTATGGCCCCTTTTCTGATGCTATGTTTGGCAGTATCAGATCTCTTCTGGATCACCCCGAAAAAGTAGCAGATACCTGGCTAAACATTGCCAGTGCGGTGTTTTTCTTTATGTATCCTCAACCCCCTAAACCCAGTATGTATCATGTTGTGAATGGCACTTGGCAGCCAAACCAACACGACCGAGATAACGGCCTAGTTCCAGGTTTTGGTGTCACCACACATATCATAAATGGAGGCATTGAATGTGGCGGTTCAAAAGAACACAAGCAGTCACTGAATCGAATTTATTACTATCAAGCATTTACCAAGTACCTCGATCTTGGCGTTCCCAATGATGAAGTTCTAGGTTGTGCGAATATGAAACGTTTTGATCAGTATGGCAGTGGAGCACTTAACATCTACTGGGAACAAGACTGGCGATGGGATCCCTCAACCCCAACAGGAAAAAGCTATGCTTGCAAACTCGTGAGTTATCAAACACCTTTTACTGCTTTAAAAACAGGGGATTATATAAAATGTGTTCAACACCACTTCGATGATTTGGTGATTGATCCTGAAAGTTAGATAAATCTTTACCCACAACGAAGGATTTTTAGGGGCGGCCGTCAAGTGATGAAGTTCCAGGAGCTTATAAATAATAAGTGACTGGACTGAAGAATGCGGACAACAAACCCTAAAATTCATTCGTGAAGGGTATATATAAAAACCCCAGTCACTTATGAGTAACTGGGGTTTAGATCAGTCAATACATTTTTCTCAACTAATTGTTATTCCTAAACAAAGGTCATAGATAAATTTAACTTAGACAAAAGTTATATAAGGCAAAATTGACTGCCCCAAAACCCACACAAAGTGAAAAATTGGTAGTCCAGCTAAGCTTAATAGTATTAATCCAAAGAATAACATCGTGCCATAACGCTCATTAAGCACTTGATAGGCTATTCCTGCTTTTCTTGGCAGTAAGTAGGGAAGTATATAGTGACCATCTAGAGGGCCTATAGGCAGTAAGTTAAATACCATGATGATTAAATTAAAAATCGCCAAACCTGTGAAAAAGACCCCAGGTCCATCCCCTGCAAACATTTCAAGGCCATTATTAACGCCAAACATATAAAGATTGATAGCAATCACTGCTATCAATAAATTCATTATTGGCCCCGCAGCCACAACCACTAAACTGGCATTTGGTGAAGTAAAATTTCGTGGATTGGTGGGTACGGGCTTGGCGTAACCAAAGCCAACGCATAGCGCCATAAGAAAGCCCATAACATCAAGATGCGCTAATGGACTAAGAGAAACACGCCCTAATTGCTCTGCTGTGCGATCACCATAATATTTTGCTGCATAAGCGTGGCCAAATTCATGAAATGTGAACGCTATAATGAGTGATATAGCAAATAAGATGAAAGTGGCTATCTGACCGTGATAAAGCAACTGCAACATGTACTTCAATTCCTTAAGTCATACCTATAAACGGACTCACACATAACGTTAAGCAGCTAAGGTACGTAATAACACAGGCTGCTATTGTACTAAGCACAGGACAAAAATCAATTCTTGACACGCGTTACACAGGCAATAAGCCATTTAATGATGCCAGATTATGTCAGTGAGTTACCTAGAAATCTTGCACTTAAATTTTGAAGTACTCTGCATATTTTTTCTTAGTGTGAATTAAGGGCATCTCTAAAAAAGTGCATTTATAGAGGTACCCTTATCTGATAAAGCTGAAAGGTTTTGATGAGGTAATCAATAGCTTGAATTAGACTAAGCAAATAATTCTAACTGATTCTTAGTTTTATACTTTATCTTAAGTATTTTCTTTTTGTATCAATTCATTTGAATTTTTTCACATATTTTACCTCACCACCATGTAATTATTAATATTGTATCAACAAACAACTGTTGGATATTTTTTTAAAGCAAAATCATATTTACTCATTAAACCTCCTTGGTAAAAGGACTATCAATCAATAGGTACCCATTGCAAATTATTCAACATACTTTACAGAGCAATACCCTAAGCTAAAGGTCTAAACGAATAAGAGTCTAATAGCTACGTCAAAGTCCACATGTATACCCATAGTGAAGGGTACAAAATAATTTGTGTAAGGGAATTAAGTACAGGTGATGTACAATGAAGATTTATCGCTTAAATAAACCAGTTAGACCAGACGCACCTTCTGCACAACATCAAATGCAAAAAGCTAAGCAAGTGTCAATTAGACAACGTTTTATACCTCAAGCATTGCTCACATTAAGTATTATCAGTGCCAGTACTGTAATGTGCACCCTGAATGCTCAAGCAGATTCAACCCAAACCAAGCAGCTTGAATACTTTCCTATACAACAGTTGATCTATTCACCAGATGAAATGGATCAGTTCAACTTAGCAATCTATCTAGCACAACATGCCCCTCATCTTAGCCAATATGCCGAGGTGATCTCCCATTGGAGTGGATATACCAGTATAAGTCCAAAAGTCCTACTGGCTTTAATGGAGCAACAATCAGGCATTATCTCCAACCCATCCCCTTCAGCTGAAGACCTACAATCCCCCTTTGGCAAACTTTCAGTGAAAATAGGCTTTGAGTTACAGGTTGAAATTATTGCGAAGCGACTCGCCAAGCTGCATTATCACCCAAAAGATTCATCCACAAATTTAAATACTCAAGCAGCAGAGACTTTACAGCTTAACCAAGCCCAAACAGTCAATCAATTATTTACGACTGGTGTTGCGAATGGAGAATTAACTGCTACAAATAACGCATCAAATTTAAAACACTTTATTTCAACCTACAATCAATTGTTTCCAAACGAGCTTGGCAACAATCAGTTAGCATTGACTGCACAAAGTTACGAGCAAACGCCCCCAGACACTATGCTTCAATTGCCATTTCCTGTGGGTGAATACTGGCACATAGGTGGTGCTCATACGAACACTGGCAGTGGTGATCGTCCTCTATCATCACTGGATTTTAATAATGGAGGATACTGGGGAAGTGATACGTCGAATCAATGGGTCTCAGCCGCCGCATCAGGGGTAGCTAAAGTTCACTCGTCCTGCTCACTTGAAATAACGCATAATAATGGTTGGTCAACTCATTATTATCATTTATCCAATATTCAAGTACAGACAGGTGATAAAGTCTCAATTAATCAGCCTATTGCTAATTATGCCGGCAATCAGTCACAAGCACTTTGTAATGGAGGACACTCTACAGGCCCTCATCAACACTTTAGTTTGAAATTACAAGGCCGTTATGTGCACCTCAATGATGTATCCCTCTCTGGTTATAAAATCCATACTGGGCGTAGCAGTTATGACAGTAATTGTAGCTTCTTTTGGCTGACAAAAGATGGTGATAAACACTGCTCAGGTCGTATTTATAACCCTGGAGTTAATAGCAACAATGATCCTGGAGGAGAAACACCTTTACCACCAAGTTCACCTCAACCCCCTACCGATCCACAACCTCCAACTAGTCCAGACTGGCCTCAGTTACCATTACCACCAAACAACACAGGTCCAGACTTACGTGGGCTACCGGGTATGATTTGTAATATTGTGGCAACCTCAATTTGTGCAGGCACTAGTCCAGCAATAACGGCTCCACAAAACAACCTATTTCCTGCATCAGAGCAGGAGCGGGAACAACAGCAACTCACGAACCCGAATATAGATTTTTGTCAGCTTGCAAAGTCTCTTTGTAGTATTATTGACAGCCAGTTTCCTTGATATTCTCAAAGGTATGGCAACCACTGAAAAAGAAACTGCCGCAAATGCGGCAGTTTTTTCTTTGATAGATCAGATACTCCGTTCATTTAAGTCCAACATAAAATGTTTTACTGACGCCACTGTATGGTTTTACTTTACCTGTAATGGGTTGCCGAAAAGCACCTACATGTCGAATACGGTAAAGCCCATCTGTTGTATTATCAGGTATTTGCCAGCGAATGATGACATTGGATGATCCCCAAATAGGATCAACCCGGCGCCACTGTAAACTTGTGCTCCAATCATTGTCTGTGGCAACGGTCTTCCACTGACCTTGATAAAATTGTTCAACATACAGATAGCTTTTACCTATCCTTAGATCATTACGTAAATGTCCAGACCAAAATGTGACAACCACTTCATCACCTGTCTTATATTCACTTTGCGCATCACGCTCTACCATACCAATTTGTTTACTTAATGGTGCTTGATCATGGATAACAGGTAGATCAAAACTCATCTGATGCTTGCTTAAATCACGAGGCTTAGGCTCCTGCTTATAAGCATTCTGTAATTTATTTATATCATGTAAACTTTGTGCTAATTCACTCACCGCTTGTCGATAAGCAGCTAATGTCCAAGGACCAAAATGAGTCGATCCTCCTTCATAATGTTGTGCATTATATTCTTCAAATGTTGTGATATAACCTGAATACGCATTACTGTATCCTGCCATTACAGTTACCCTTGCGTCAGGGTAATACTTTGTTAATGTTTGCAGAATCCTACGACCAGCCATCACGGTAAATTCCCCAGGTAAAGCCACCACAACAAACTGTCCCAATTGAATTAAGCTTATGGGAAGTATTTCCGGACTCCATGGAAATGGCTTTGCATTACCTTGTGCTAATAAAATAGGTTTAGGTGCATGACAGGTCTTTTGTTGCGCTGTTGGTTGAGTTAACAACCCAGTAATGATCTGCCAAAAAGGATTTTCTTGTAATTGACCTTCATGAAAAAAATCCAAACCCCGCCCATCCTCAGTACCAGCCGCAAATGCATACCCCAATGCTGCAGTACAGGTCTTCTCCATTTTTCCTGAGGTAAATTCTCTCCGTACACTCTGCTTACTCATATCAATATATAAGTGACGATATTGCAGGTTACCATTAATTTTTTGGCCTGATTGTAATACAAGATCACGTGCTTTTTTAAATTGTAACTCACCAATGCGTTTTGTACTTTTCTCAGCTGTGTTTCCAGGTCCTGAGCCATCTAAGTTAATATTTGGTGTCATATCACCTGCATTTGATTGAGCAAAAGCCGAGACAATATTTATGCCCCATACGTCTTTGGCGTACTTTTCAAATAAATAGGCTGCATAACCTTTATTATCAGGATTTATAAGCTTATTTTCTTTTGGCATAGACACACCATGTGTTGGAAACCAACTTAACACCCCAACCAGTTGCCCTTTTTGTTTAAAACTAAGCACAACCATTCTTGTATCTTCTGCCGGGTAGTCTCCTGCATCCTTGTTCTGTAAGTAAGCCTGTAAAGAACGGTTACGATTAGCACCGTCTAAATGCCCCTGATTTGTAAATATTTCACCCGGCTGAAGATTTTGATGTGCTTCAAAAATAGCATTGACAATGCCTTTAACAATTACGTCAAAATTTTGTTTAATAAACCCTTTTGTCGTAATGTTATACAATGCATAGTGTGAAAAACCTCCGGGGCCTGAATGAGTATGAGTAGCACTAATAACTACATTACGGTGATTATAATAACCTGGTAATACTTTATTTAAACGAGCAATTACTGCTTGCTTAACGGCCTGAAAAGCCATTCCAGTATCAATAACAACGTAAACCACTCTATCTTTGGTAATTTGATCTTTTATAATGAATACTCGAGCCCACAGTCGACTTTTAATTCCCTCTGCCACTTGATTTAAGTCAGCATATCCCATAAATAATACTTCAGCCGCAGGTCCCGTAATATCAGCCTTACCGATACCAATATCAAACCTTGCGTAAAGTGATAAAGAAAACATATAAAGAAAAATCAATAGTCCCATATTTATAATTTTTATTTTCATTTTATTTTGTCTATCCTTGGCAAACTTGTTATTATTTTATCAGTGGTGCTAAATATTCCCTATGAACAGGGCATATATGAACCGTCATATAAACTACACCCTTTCGTTAACATACTGCTTTTCAGTCATAGCAAAATTATTTGCCAACACGTATCAACTTGTATCGACATATAATAATTGCGACAACCACTTTGTTACACCTAATGATTAAATATAGACAATGAAGCAAGTAATAAAAAAATATAAACTATTTGTAACAAATCTTATTTATCAACACTACAATCAGTAGCATTCATCATTTTAGGTTTTACACAGTAAAACCCTCTGGTTTTATTGATTACCAGCATAAGTATAAAAAGTCATTTTCAAGCATAAAAGTCAAAAAATAAACTTATATTCTCGCCAATTACATTTTTTTACTTTGTTACAATTAACCAAAAGATAAAGTCTATGCTAATCAGTTAGCGTACTTCTTTATACTCAATAAAGGTCTATCTAAATTAATACCCATTCTAAATGCTGCAAATTAGCGCACCCTGCACCAACAAATTGCTCTTTTTTTAATAGGCGTTCTCTTACAAAAAAATATCCTATTGTTTTTAAACGTTTTTTTGCTAAATATATATGGCAAGACTTATGCATTTTATAATTTTGTATTGCCATACAAAGCAAAAATATAATATATTTTTAGTGTGGGATAAAAAAACAAACAAAAAGCTAGCAGTGAGCCAGAAGTAAAGGTATACACATTTTGTATTCGCTATGTAGAACATATAGGATGTATCGGGTGTATACAGATTACTAGCATAACAAAAGTGCTAATATGCAAAAACTTTTGTTTATATCAGTAGCTTACGCAGTAATAAATAAGGGTGCCTATAAGTATTTTCAGGTGAAACAGCACGTACAAATTGTATGTTTATCACCTCTTACTCAATCGCCAAAATAACCCACGCTACAACTTAAATAACAATTATTTTTAGTAAGAATCCTTAAACAGGGAGTGTATCTATGCCATCGTCGAGACTGTTAAGTCTTTTTTCTGCAGCCACCATAGCTTTAAGCCTGACTAACACTTATGCTGCAACTAACATTTCAAGCACTCAAAAAACTGACCGTATAATCATAAAGTTTAAAAAGAATGAATCTGCCTCTTCCAGCAGCAGTAATAATTCGAGTAGTACTCACGCGCAAATGCTAAGAATGGGTTTTAAACCGCTTCATAAAACTGTTTCTGGTGCACAGGTTTATAACTTGGGAGAACTTATTGATGTATCCAAAGTAAACGAGTTTACGGAGCAACTTGCTAATACGACAAGTGACGTTGAGTATGCAGAACCTGACTACATAATGACCGCATTAAATACTCCAGATGATCCAATGTACAATCAGCAGTGGGCTTATTTTGACACTAAAGGTGGTATAAATGCTGAAGAAGCATGGGATATGACAACGGGTAAAATGCCTTCTGGTGAGTCAGTTGTTGTCGCCGTTATCGATACAGGTGTTCGCCCTCATGGAGACTTAAAAGAAAATCTACTACAAGGCTATGATTTCATTTCTGATGCCTGGGCTGCAAACGATGATAATGGACGTGACAGCAATGCATATGATACTGGCGATGCCATTAAAGCAGGAGAGTGTGGCACTGATGGTAATGGTAACCCCTATCCATCTTATGATCAAAGCAGTTCATGGCACGGAACGCATGTTGCTGGAACAATAGCCGCTGTTGGTAATAACTCATTTGGCGTTTCCGGTGTTGCCTGGAATGCAAAGGTACTTCCAGTTCGGGTATTAGGAAAATGTGGTGGTTATACCTCTGATATTACCGATGGCATGATGTGGGCAGCAGGTATTGATGTTGATGACGTCCCTCGCAACACGCATCCTGCTCAAGTCATTAATTTAAGTCTTGGCGGTTACTCTAAGTGCAGTAGAACATATCAAAATGCAATCAGCGCCATACGCGCTAGAGGAACAACTATTGTTGTCGCCGCAGGAAACAGCGATGATAACGCTAGAGACTACACCCCTGCTAGCTGTGATGGAGTTGTTACTGTAGCGGCTACTAACAAAAAAGGATTCCGTGCCAATTACTCCAATTACGGCTCAGTAGTAGACGTTGCTGCTCCAGGTGGTGAAACCTCATGGATGTCAAAAACAGGTGGCATTTTATCGACATTAAATGCTGGCGACTCTGAACCAGGTGAAGATAACTATGATTATTATCAAGGCACCAGCATGGCTGCACCTCATGTAGCAGGCACGGCTGCACTGTTATATGCAATTAATCCTGATTTATCGCCTAGTGCAGTAGAGCGAATTCTGAAATCAACTGCACGTGAATTTCCAGGATGCTATACACGTGGTTGTAACAATATTTGTACAGAAGACACTTGTGGTACAGGTATCATTGATGCAGGTGAAGCTGTAAAGAAAGCAAAATACTATTAATGTATAAATCGGAGGCTTTATCAAAAGCCTCCAATATTAACAGCGATTCCATGCTTCAGATAATTTAGCCGTGTAAATAGAATAGTTTTTATACCTACAACTCATAGTGTCATCATACTGTACTAATAATGCACCCTTATAACAGGGTTTCACTATGAAGTTAAACTACTCATATTTCGTTAAAGTTTGACATATATGTATTTCTGACAAACATTTAATACATAAGGGCTCCTCTAAAAATGCACTTTTTCAGTGGAAGCTGTGTCAGCGCTATACTCGGATCCTCATGTATTTCTTATACACTGCGATCCTCCGTGCAGTGCTTCCTTGCTCTCACAAAAAAAATCACTATTTTTAGAAGTACCCATAATGCAAAAAAATGTATTATGCATACCTTTTTCAGTAAAAGCATCGTTACCAGAACATATTGAAACTAACGATTCTACGTATTATGCAGTAACAGCCAAAATCAAACTCAGCATGTATTAATAATAAAAATGGACTCTCACACTAACGAGTCTAAATTCATTTATTTGGATTAAGAGTAAGGAAAACTCGGCTAGTTTTTGTGGGTAAAACTAAATCTGGCTTTAGGCCAGTTTAGTTTACATTAAAGCATACCAAGGAAATTCAGCCAATTAATCAGCATGGAGTGCCGATGACATGATAAAAAAAAATATTTTTCCACCGCTTGGGATTATATCTATTGTTGTACTGTCCAGTACAGTAAACCCAACTATTGCCAACACACCCTTTTCTTCTTACGCGAAAAAAGTCACTCCTTCCCTGATGGCGGAAAATATTACAGCATCAACTAACCGTATAATCATCAAATTTAAAACCCCAAAAAACAATAAAAAAAATACGTCACCTGCCGTAACCAACAAAGTTCAGATAGAGTCTGCACTATCTATGCTCAGGGGTTTTCAGGCAAAACCTTTACGACACACATCAAATGGCGCTCAAGTCTATAGCCTGGGTGAAACACTTGATATCGATACAGTTGAAGCACTTGCCAACCAAATCAGTAACGATAGTCGGATTGAGTATGCAGAACCAGACTACATACTGACGAAGCAGGAAACACCTAATGATGCACGTTACAGCGAACAATGGAATTACTATGACACTCAAGGAGGAATTAACCTTCCTGAAGCCTGGAACATAACCAAAGGCAACTCAAAAACCACCGTCGCCATTATAGACACAGGATTAGTTAAACACCCTGATATTGAAACTAAGCGAATTTTACCTGGCTATGACTTTATCTCAGATGCATGGACTGCTAATGATGGAGATGGCCGAGATGATAACCCATTAGATACAGGGGATGCGATCAATGCAGGTGAATGTGGACGTAATAGCCAAGGCAATCCTGTGCCAGCAAAAGACCAACCAAGTTCATGGCATGGTACCCATGTCGCGGGCATCATCGCAGCCTCAGGAAATAATCAACAAGGTATTGTTGGCATAGCTTGGAAATCCAGTATTTTACCAATAAGAGTGTTAGGTAAATGTGGCGGTTATACGTCAGATATTGCTGATGGTATCCGCTGGGCTGCAGGTTTAAATGTGCTAGATGTACCTGATAACCAATACCCAGCTCATGTCATTAATATGAGCTTAGGCGGCAAACATGCTTGCAGCAGAACGTATCAAAACGCTATTAATGATGCTATCTCTCAAGGCACATCGGTTATTGTCGCAGCAGGAAATAGTGCTGACGACGCAAGTCAATACACGCCAGCAAACTGCAAAGGTGTTATTTCCATTGCTGCAACAAACCGAAAAGGTGATATGTCATATTATTCAAACTATGGACAGTCAGTTGATGTTGCTGCACCAGGGGGAGAAACACGTATCGTTATTAATGGTCATGTACAACAACAAACGTATAATGGCATTTTATCTACGATTGAAGGCGGCTATGCTTTCTACCAGGGTACCAGTATGGCTGCGCCTCATGTCGCGGGTTTGGCTGCATTAATGTATTCAGTTAATCCAAAATTAACCCCTGCAGAAACCAAGCAAATTTTGAAAGAAACAGCAAAGCCATTCTCTGCTAATGCACCGCTTTGTAAAAAGTATGACTGTGGTGCTGGAATCATAGATGCGGGTGCTGCCGTTAAAAAAGTCAAATCTATAATGGATGAGGATACAACAACGCCTGAAACAGAGGATGATACCTGTTCTTGGCTTGATTGGTCTTGTTAGCCTATTAGATAAAAAAGTGTATGAATTTGATGATAGCGAAGGTACAAAGTACTTGTCGCTATCATCAATGAGGCAGTTTGTTATATACGTATAATGAAGAACGCTAACAACAAACTCTACCATTTATTCGCGAAGGGCAGCGTTTAAAACTGCTTTTCTTCAAGTGAAAATAAATCTTCACTTCCTGCCATAATACATTGCTCAAGCCCGTAAATACGTGGCAGTAGACGGTTAAAATAGTAACGTGCGGTCTTCAGCTTGGCATCATAAAAAGCGTTATCCTGATCAGACTTTTGAGTGATAACAGCCACCACTTTTAGCCACATATACGCAAGGGCTACATACCCAAACAGGTGTAAATACTCAACGGAAGCGGCACCAATTTCATTTGGGTTATTTTTTGCCTTATCTATCACCCAAGCCGTTACTTTTTCAAGTGTAACTATTGCATTTTGCAAAGGCTGCAAAAACTCATGCATGACATCAGTCTGCTGTTGTTCAATGAGATCTCTAATTTCAGCAATAAACTCATCAACATACTGACCACCATTAGCAACGACTTTCCGCGCAACAAGATCAAGTGCTTGTATTCCATTTGTGCCTTCATATATTTGTGCTATACGCACATCTCGAACAAGCTGCTCCTGTCCCCACTCTGAGATATAACCATGACCACCAAGTACTTGCTGACCTAAAACACACGCATCTAATCCCATATCCGTAAAAAATGCTTTCGCCACAGGCGTCATTAATGCAACAAAATCTTTTGCTTTTTTCTGCTCTGTTTTATCCTGGCTATATTTTGCGGTGTCTAACTGTAAGGCAACATACGTCGAAAAGATCCGCGCACCTTCAGTCAAAGCCTTCATGTTAAGCAACATTCGTCGTACATCAGGATGAACTAACAATGGATCAGCATATTTATCTGCATATTTTACACCTTCAGGAGATCGCCCTTGTAATCGATCTTTAGCGTAGTTTGCAGCAATTTGATAGGACGCTTCAGCACAACCAATACCTTGAATACCAATTGATAGCCGCTCATAGTTCATCATGGTGAACATGTACATTAAGCCTTTGTTTGCTTCACCCACCAGAAATCCACGAGAGTCATCAAAGTTAAGGACACAAGTGGCAGAAGCCTTAATGCCCATTTTATGTTCAACAGAACCACAATTAACCTGGTTAAACTCACCTAGCGAACCATCTTCATTCACCCAAATTTTGGGAACAATAAACATTGATATGCCTCTTGAACCTTCAGGGGCATCAGGTAGTTTTGCTAACACTAAATGAATGATATTTTCGGTCAGGTCATGCTCGCCACCTGTAATAAATATTTTGCTCCCTGTAATCGAGTACGTTCCATCCGCATTAGGCTCAGCTTTAGTTCGAATAATACCCAGGTCAGAACCAGCATGTGCCTCAGTTAGGCACATTGAACCCGCCCACTCACCTGAATACATCTTGGGTAAAAACTGTTGTTTAAGCTTATTATCTGCATGTGAGTCTATGGCTAAACAAGCACCGACGGTTAACACCAAATATAAAGCGAGTGAGTTATTTGCCCCATAAAGCATTTCCTCAAAATGGACAGACAACATCTTTGGCATTCCCATTCCACCAAATTCAGGATTACCAGTAATGCCTAACCACCCTCCTTCAGCAATGGTTTGATATGCTTCTTTAAAACCTTTTGGTGTTACAACCTGACCATCTTGCCAGGCTACACCTTGGCTATCACCAGACTGGTTAAGTGGAGCCAGTAATCCACCCGCTATCTTATTGCCTTCTTCCAAAATGGCTTCAGCAATATCACTATCAACCTGCTCCTTTAACGCAGGCCAAGAATGCCACTTCTCCTGACATTTAAAGACATCATTTAGCAAAAAACGAATATCATTTAAGGGTGCATTATATTCAGCCATGATGGCACCTCAGCAAAGTTTATAATTGAATATTTTTTATGTAGGCTTCTACGGTTCACCTGAATATGAACCACTATACATTTTATGTAGTGTTTTATTGATGCTTAACATCAAATAATAATTAGAGAAAAACTCTAATCCCACACAACTAACAATCCTTTAAATACTAATATCTCACTTTATAACTATCATACCTTATAAACATTTTTATTGTATCTGTCACAATATGACTATTAAGTATTATTAATAGCTCGAATACCTTACGAGAAACCATCTACGCCCCCCTGCTATATCGGTAAAAATTTGCATGATATTTATCAATATACTTTTAACAATTTTCCAATACAGTATCGTTTACGAAACAGAGTCAATACTCAACAATAATCATACCGTTACGTTATTTCATGGAGGAATAAAACATGAGTATGGTTCCGTGGAATCCCTTCAGTGAACTTGAAACTCTTCTGGATCGATATCAACGTCTATCAGGTAAATCGACCCAAAGTCCCGGTGGCCGAGAAGCAATGAAAGTGAATGATTGGTCACCTGCGGTTGATATTAGTGAAACCGCTGAAGAATACCTTATTAAAGCAGAGTTACCTGAAATCAAAAAAGAAGACGTTAAAGTCGCTGTCGAAGAAGGTGTATTAACAATTCAAGGTGAGAGAAGATACGAGTCAGAGGATAAAAACCGTAAACATCACCGTGTTGAACGTTTTTATGGCAGTTTTGCTCGCAGCTTTCACCTTCCAGAAGATACTGACACAAATGCTATTCGTGCTGAGTTTACTGATGGTATGCTCAACTTACATTTACCCAAAATGGAAAAACCCACTTCGCGCTCAGTAGAAATTGATATTAACTAATCGCTAACCTTGTCGGGAGCTTGTCAAGCAAGAGCTCCCGACATCAATATTTTTTTCAAAATCTTAATTCAGAACCACCCGCTTGCTTTATCGTTATCAGATTAACGATTAATTCCGTTCACCATTATTCCCTGACATTCTTTGTAAAACCAAGATTTATGAATTATTTTTAACTGTTAATTTACAGAAAAAATAGCAAAAATTAAATCTTATGCATTTATGGCTTCTTATTGTCATTCACAGCTTTAATATTCTACTTGAAAGCCAAACTGAGCAGCATGACTTTGTTTGTCAGCGTCTCTATAAAAGCCAAGTAATCAAAAAGCAGCTCGTTTCAGTTATCTGGCTCATTGCCTCTTTCTTTATTATTAACTGTCCTCTGTTGCCAATGGTCATCATCATTGCTCTAAGTGCGACATTCTTAGGCTTTATGATTTTGGATGAAACCAAATAAAAGGATACCTATAAAAAAAAGCCCGCTTAAAGCGGGCCAGGTAAAGGAGCTGTATGAAAATTACCAAACCAGAAACAATACACTTCACTTTGAATTTATAGCCTATAAATCGAAAATTTACTCTACACCAAACTCATCTTCAGCCATTTCCATTAAGTTATCCGCACCTGACAATAAGGCTGCTTTGTGCATTTGGGTACGAGGCAAAATCCGCTTAAAGTAAAAACGTGCTGTTTTGACTTTGGCGGTGTAATAACTTTCTTCTGTGGTTCCAGCGTTTAACTTTTCCAAAGCCACTCTTGCCATATCCGCCCAGAAATAAGCCAAACAGGCGTAACCTGAATACATTAAATAATCAACGGCTGCCGCCCCTACTTCATCCCGGTTTTGCATCGCCGCCATACCTACTTTCAGAGTGATATCCCCCCACTCCTTATTAAGTTCGGCCAAGGGCTCAACAAATTCCTGTAAAGCTTCTACATCTGTATTAGCTTGACAGAATTTATGGACAACTTTAGTAAAACGCTTCAAAGCTTCACCTTGAGTCATCAGCACTTTACGTCCAAGCAGGTCCAGCGCCTGAATACCGGTTGTTCCTTCATATAACAAGGCAATTCGACAATCACGAACATTTTGTTCCATGCCCCATTCACGGATATAGCCATGACCACCATAAACTTGAAGACCTAAGTTAGCCGCTTCAAAACCAACTTCTGTCATAAACGCTTTCGCTATAGGGGTGATAAAAGAAAGCAGCTGCTCTGCGTCATTTCGTGCTTCTGTATCAGGTGAAAGCTTAGCAATATCAACTAATTTCGCGGCATAATAAGCAAGTGCTCGATTACCTTCCGCAAATGATTTAATCGTCATAATCATACGACGAATGTCAGGGTGAACGATGATGGGATCAGCAGGTTTATCAGGTGCTTTAGGACCAGATAAAGAACGCATTTGCAGACGGTCTTTGGCATAAGTTAAAGCACCCTGAAATGCTACTTCAGTATGCGCCAAACCTTGTAGACCTGTTCCCAAACGAGCAGTATTCATAAAGGTAAACATGCAGTTTAAACCTTTATTCGCAGGACCAATCAGATAACCAGTAGCTTCATCAAAATTCATAACACAGGTTGAGTTTCCATGAATACCCATTTTGTGTTCTAAAGAGCCACATTGCACTGCATTACGCTCACCTGGCTCACCTTGTCCATTAGGTAACCACTTAGGCACGATAAACAATGAAATGCCTTTGGTACCGGCAGGTGCATCAGGTAAACGTGCAAGAACGATATGAACAATATTATCGGCTAAATCATGCTCACCCGCTGAAATAAATATTTTGGTACCAGAAATACGATAGGAGCCGTCGGCATTAGGATCCGCTTTACAACGAAGTAAACCAAGATCTGAACCACAGTGAGGCTCAGTTAGGCACATGGTTCCTGTCCACTCGCCAGAAATCAGCTTAGTCAAATACACTTGCTTTTGGTCTTCTGTACCATGTGCAGAAAGCGTATTCATTGCTCCATGGCTTAAGCCAGGATACATGCCCCATGACCAATTAGCCTCACCGACCATTTCACTCAGAACCAGACCCAAGGACTCTGGTAAACCTTGACCACCATACTCTGGCTCATGAGCTAATGAAGGCCAACCACCTTCTACATATTGCTTATAGGCTTCTTTGAATCCAGAAGGCGTAGTTACGCCATCCGTAGACCACTTACAACCTTCTTCATCTCCAGTAAGATTTAAGGGGGCTAGAACTTGCTCACAAAACTTTGCCCCTTCTTCTAAGATGGCATTGACCATATCAGGTGTTGCTTCTTCACACCCTGGCATCGTTGCGTAATGCTCTGGATAATTCAACACTTCATCTCTAACGAAGCGAATATCGCGCAAAGGTGCTTTAAATTCTGGCATAGTGCTAACCCCTCACTCTGGTTTACTTCTTGTTTTTATTTGTTTTTACAAATTGATGTGCTGCTTTGTCTGTCCTGATTATTGCAACAAACTATATGCTCAGGAGGCTTTAACTGGTTGAAAATCGTACATTTAAAATAATAAAACAGTTGTTTGAAACATACGTTGGCTGGTTTCAGTTGTCAAGTTTAGGCAGCTCATATTTCCTGGTGTACTCATAAACAGTTTAGCTACACTTTCAAACTGTCGTTCGAATGAAATGTCATAGCGTCAAATTGCTTTAGAAAAAACTTATATAAAATAACTTAGCTTTTTCAAACGAGGATTAGAGAGGGGATAAAAAAGCGTTTTATAAAGAGACTTAAACAGAATTAGCCATAATCATGTTACAAAACACAAAAATTTTTTATGTACAATAAACAACCTTAATCAGGTAGATAAATCGATTCCCTTATCCACTTGACTCTTAATTAAGCCAAGCTCAATAAATTGCTCATAGACGGATAAATTTCGCCGATTTCTTTCCGCAAGCTGTGCCCTATTTGCGTCATCATCACTCTCTTCTTTTTTATCTTCTTCCTTCTCCTTATTTTCTTCTTTTACTAAAGTGCTTCTCTGCTCTTGGTTTGTTGTGAGCTGCTTTTCCTGGGTTGAAGCAAGCGCTTGTCTTGCCTGAAGTTCCAACTGTGAGGCTTTGGCCGCTACAATTCTATCCTGCGCTGAAGGTTCAGCAGGGGCTAAAGCGGCTCGGCGGATTTGCTGAGCTTTAGCAATCGTTGCTTCAGGGCTGCCAGGTACGGGCGAAATATCAATCGATACTTCTCCAGAAACAGCATAAGGCACTCCGTTAGGTCCTCTAATGAACTGAAATTGTGCTGCGCCCGCAAACTGGCCTCCTACAGCCTGATGAGCTTGCTCATGCGCTTTAACTTCCTGGTCACGCTGGGCTAACTGTTGAATTTCTTGCTGTTCCTGCTGCTGCTCTTGTTGAGAAGTATCCTGAGAGTTTGGCTGGTCTTGCTGTTGATCTTGATTAACTCGCAAGTTTCTAGCTTGAAGGGCTTGATCTCGATCCAGGGATTGTTGCTCTGCTACATTGGGCTGATTTTGGGTCGCAGTTCGGGGAGCAGTAGAATTAAGTTCTTCTACAGGCAAGAAAACAGAAGTTTGTACTCTTTCCTTTTCGATACTCTCTGCTGTCTTCACGGGTGCAATGACAGGTGGAGTTATGTTGTTTATCGAAAAGCTATTGTTTACCTGCATGCTTAAACTCCCTGACAAGTCAGTAATGAGTTAAAGCTCAGGCCGTTATATCAAGCAGTGTTCCTAGCATTTCATCCGCTACATTAACCACTTTTGCTGAAGCTTCAAACAAATGCTGACCTTCTTTAAGCTCAACAATGGATGTTGCTAGATCACCACTACCTTCACTAACAGCCGTTCCTGAAGCAATATCCTGTGCTGCTTCAGCCACTGTCGACCGTCCTCGGTTCATCCCTGATAGGCCTGTATAAAGTAGTGAATTATTAACCTCCATCTTACTACCCTTTTATAAGTTCAAAAAATACCGACTCATAAAACGCTCTATCATTTAGATATAGCTACAACCCTATTAAAACATGACACACTTCACATTCAAAAAACTGATTCTACATAAAAAGCGATCAGTCATTACTAATTGAATTAATAACCCTCACCTGCTTTTTTAATGTCTACTGAAACAGACTTAAACAATCCCAGTCAATGACAGGTATTGTGCAGCAAGCATGGTTAGGGGAGCAGATATTGCTGTTGTAGGATGGGATGACTGTATTGCTTTGGACGCCCCCAAATAAGGAACAACACCCAGACAAGGTGTATTGAGTATCCTTTTTAAGGTATCTACATTTTCTTGAAAGCGAGACATATCAGGGTCAATAGTATTGGCAACCCAACCAGCCAACCTTAAGCAATCTGACTGAATAGCTTCTGCTGTCAGCAAGGCATGATTCAAACAGCCAAGTTTCATCCCTACCACTAGTATGACCGGAATATTCAAGAGCTTAACCACATCTGCCAGCGTTTCACTGTCATTGAGTGGAACACGCCACCCCCCTGCACCTTCAATAAGCGTAAGATCAGTAGAAGGTTTAATGAGACGCTGGCACATACTGGCAATGTCATTTGCAGTGAGGGATATCTTCTCTTCTAATGCGGCAATATGCGGCGCAATCGCGGATTGAAGTGCAATAGGGTTTACCTCAGGGTAGCTACGAGGTTCATTCATACATTGCTTTAATAGAATGGCATCTTCATTTTGCCAACCCTCTGCTGTCAACTGGCAACCTGCAGCAATCGGTTTGATTGCTGCAGTGGCAAGACCGTCAAAGCCAGCTCGCTCAAGTAAAGCACAACTAATGAATGTTTTACCTACTTCAGTGTCTGTACCTGCAATAAAAAAAACTGACATAACGCCCCAATACTTCTACTACTTTTTCTTAAGAACACCGTATATAACCTGATAAGTCGCTGGTAAGTTTCCTTCTTCATCACGATACCGTTCATAGGCTTGCCGCAAACGCCTTAAACGTCTAAATGTTGTCAAACCACTTGAAGGTGCCTCTAGGACTGTATTTGCACCCAGACTTTTCAACTCACGTGTTAGCTGTGACAATTCTTGATAATGCATGGTACAAGGCTGGCGTTCGAGCATTAGCTGCTCTAATCCACTCTGATGAATGGCTTTTTCATGAGCAAGAACACCAGGGTAATGATTGACATGGTTATAACTATCAACTTGTGACCAAGCTTCCCTTAATTCACTCAGCGTACCTGCTCCCAGTGTTGTGAATACAAAATACCCTCCAGGCCTTAACACCCGACTTATCTCTTTAAATACCACTGCAGGACTACTACACCACTGGATCGCCAGGCTGGAAAAAACCAGGTCTAATGATTGACTTCGAATAGGGAGCTGCTCAGCATCACCACTTACCCAGGTTGCACCTAACTTTTGATAACGTTGACGGGCAAACTTCAACATTCCCATCGCAATATCACACGCCAACACATGGCTCGTCTCATAAGCACGTGCAAGCTTCGTTGTAAAATAGCCAGTGCCACACCCCAAATCGAGCATTGCTCTTGGCTCCATATGCGTGGGGAGAAACGACATTAATCGATTCCCAACCAACCGTTGCAACTTAGCAACACTATCATACTGTTGTGCTGCACGACTGAACGAACGGGCGACTTTCTCTTTATCAACAAGAATCACTCAAATACCACTAAGCTAAAGTTAGGATTGTTGGGAATTTAGAAAGGTATGAATCAGGGATGCAACATACTCAGGCTGATCCCAAAATATAAGGTGACAACCATCTAATGTTTCAACCTGGTGATGAGGAAACCTATCCTGCACATGACTGCTTACTCGGTGTGGAACCAGTGAATCGCGCTTTGCAAATATGTGCAGCGCTGAACAGGATACTTTTTGCAGAAAACTTCTGGCATCAGAGTCGCCCAAAAGTCGTAAAGAGCTGATATAAATCTCATGTTTGTCTGGTCTACCTTTTGCTTGAGCTGATAAGCCACGTAGCAACGCACGTAGTTGATCGCTACCCAGACAATTAAGACGCAGGAAGCGTTGAAAAGTTGCTGAAAAATCGTCTTCAATCCCTTCTAAAAACATCCCAAAAACCTCAGGGTCCATTCCTGGCCAGTCAGCTCTTGCGACAAAACATGGATTACTCGCCAATGTTATCAGTTGCGAAACCCGCTGTGGGTATTTGGCGGCTAAACCACTCGCCAACGCACCACCAAACGACCAACCAATTAATGTACAGGGCTGATCAGGCAACAGTAATGCAAGATGACTTTGCAAAGTTTGCCAGTCCCAAGAGTCAGTAAAATCATTCTCCAAGCCTGACAGGCTATGACAACTAACGGAATAGCCTAAGTGGGTTAAGACTTCAGCCAATGGGTTTAACACACGTTGAGGCATCCCCCAACCCCCCAGTAGCATAATAGGAGAAGTATTCACTTTACTCATAAAGGTTCCTGCAAGCCTTTTATGTTTGCTAAAGCATCAACAAGCTGTTCAACCTGATCCATTGTATGTTGTGCAGAAAAGGTTATTCGTAGCCTAGCCGTTCCTTTGGGTACAGTCGGTGAACGAATTGCTGTTACCCAAAATCCACGCTTCTGCAACTCATGACTTATCTGTACAGATTGATCAGCATCACCCACCAATACAGGTTGTATGGGAGTACATGACGGCAACAACTGCCACCCCTGCTGGCTTACTTCATGGCGGAAAAAGGTGATTAACTGCTGTAAATGTGTTCGCCGCCAACTTTCTTCTTGTAGCAATTTCAAACTGGTTAACGATGCTGCCGCTAACGCTGGTGGTAAAGCGGTGGTGTAAATGTAGGTTCGTGCAAATTGAATCAATGCTTCAATCAACGTATTAGAACCTGCAACAAAAGCACCATACGTTCCAAAGGCTTTACCGAGTGTTCCTACTAATATGGGCACTTGTTCAGGACTCAAGCCAAAGTGCTGAATAATTCCTTTACCATGCTCTCCTAAGACACCAAAACCGTGAGCATCATCAACCATCAACCAGGCATTATAACTTTCTACCAAGTTCACCAATCCTGGTAAGGGCGCTATATCACCATCCATGCTAAATACGCCATCTGTGACTACCAATCTTTGCTGCTGAGAAGAGCACTGCTGAAGTCGTCGTTCCAACTGTTTGACATCGGCATGAGCGTAACGTTGAAAACGAGCCTGACTGATTAATCCTCCATCAATCAACGATGCGTGATTCAGCTTATCCTGGAAAATATAATCGCCTTTTGTTGATAAAGCATTAATCACGCCAAGATTAGCCATATAACCGGATGAAAACAGTAATACCCTTTCATATCCAGTAAACTCAGCAAGCGCCTCTTCTAATTGGTTATGAAGTTGATGATGACCACACACTAAGTGTGATGCACCACTCCCCACACCATGGCTTTTTGCGGCTTGTTGAAATGAACGAATTACGGCAGGGTGGTTTGCTAAGCCTAGATAATCATTACTACAAAAATTAACCATTACTTGCTTTTGGTTAATGACAGTAGGTTGTTGTGGCCCAGTGATTTGTTGACGTTGGCGTAATAAATGCTGACGCTCACGCTCTGCAAGGCGTTGCTGTAAAACTTCATCTAGCCTCATACTCATGAAGTTACAGTCGCATCGTAAAACAGTGCTTGGTCCTGATGTTGCTCAATCGCTTGCTGGAGTTGCTGTGCCTGATCAGTATCAGACTGACCAATGTGTTGCTCAGGTGTTATTCCGAGAGATTTAAAAAGCTGTAAGTCTTTGTTTTTTTCTGGGTTGGGTGTTGTCAGCAAACACTCTCCATAAAAAATAGAGTTTGCACCTGCAAAAAAAGCTAACGCTTGCATCTCTTTGCTCATATTTTCCCGCCCAGCAGAAAGGCGCACATAAGACATGGGCATCATGATGCGTGCCAGCGCAATTATCCTAATAAACTCAATAGGATCGACATCCTCAACATCATCCAGAGGAGTGCCATCCACTTTGACAAGCATGTTAATTGGCACGCTTTCTGGCTGCTGAGGCATGTTTGCTAACTGAATTAATAGTCCTAGCCGATCCTGCTGTCCCTCACCCATACCAATAATGCCGCCAGAGCATACTTTTATCCCAGCCTCTCGTACGCTGGCTAAGGTATTAAGCCGATCTTGATAGGTTCGAGTGGTAATGATATTTCCATAAAACTCAGGTGAAGTGTCCAGATTGTGGTTGTAATAATCCAAACCTGCTTCTGCTAATGAGCTAGCTTGCTCGTTATCAAGCATACCAAGTGTCATACAGGTTTCTAACCCTAGTGCTTTTACACCTTTAACCATTTCTAGCACATAGGGCATGTCTTTTTTACTGGGATGCTTCCAGGCTGCGCCCATACAAAAACGCGTTGCACCCGTCGCTTTAGCATCTTTAGCTTTAGCTAACACAGCCTCGACTTCCATAAGCTTCTGCTTTTCCAGCCCCGTATTATAGTGTCCACTCTGTGGACAGTATTTACAGTCTTCTGGACAAGCCCCTGTTTTAATAGAAAGCAGCGTACTGGTTTGAACCTGGTTTGGGTTGAAATATTTGCGGTGAACAGTTTGTGCTGTAAAGAGCAAATCATTAAAAGGTTGCTCAAAAAGCGCTTTTACTTCGTCATAAGCCCAATCATGGCGAATATCTTTACTTTCAGTCACAGTCATAGTCAGGTCTTCACGGCTTTAAAGGTGGATGGCTCAGGTCATTACAATGAGTGAAACAGTCCTCATTGCTGCTCATTGTGGTCCATTACTTTTGCAGTGAATGGTAAATTGGTACCGCCCCCTGTCAACCAGAAAAGACTATGAAGGTTTACACTCGATCAATTATTAATCAATTAATGCCAATTCCCTGTTTATTATGTGGGGTAACAACTTCATTTGAATGTCGTATATGTAGTCCTTGTCAGAAAAGTCTACCAAGCTTCAACGTCGCCTGCCAAAGCTGTGGCTTACCTATTTACTCACCAAATACTGAGCGCTGTGGTCACTGCATAGCAAGGCCAACAATCATAAACCGAACAGTCTGTGGTTTTAGCTATCAGTTTCCTGTGGATAAACTTATCCTTCAGTTTAAATATAATCAGCAGTTGGGTATTGGCGAAACGCTTAGTCAGTTGCTTGCTGAAAAAATCAAACAGCAGTATTTGGACGACGCTCTTCCTGAGCAAATTATTCCTGTTCCCATGCATCCTAAACGTCTTGCTAGCCGAGGATTTAATCAAGCAGCACTCATTAGTAAGCAACTAAGTAAGTACCTTAATATCCCTATCAATACCCAAAGTTGTAAGCGCGTGATTGAGACTAAGCCTCAAGAAGGTCTTAATGCCAAACAACGGTCAAAAAATTTACAGCACGCATTTACAAGCACACACACTGTCTCACCACATATCGTGATTGTTGATGATGTCATTACGACAGGGGCGACCATTAATGCCCTGGTTGAAACACTCAACTCAGCCAGAGTTAAACGGATTGATGTTTGGAGCCTAGCAAGAACCCCTGCCAGCTGATAAGCTCGCTGCACAAGAGTTTGAACTCAATACATTCTGCTCTATGTTTGACCTTTTCTTACAGCAGTATTAACACACTCATAATTGATCTAGATTTTATAAAAAAGGATGCTGCTATGTGCTGCAGGAAAAATGCACATCTCTCAAGTTTGAAAATAACTAAGCAACAGCTGTGTTATTTTTCTCAGGGGCTTCTTGATTTACGTTTTTCATTTTTAACGTTTTTGTTTTTTTGGCTTTTAATAAGCTACCCAGCGCTTTCACTTGCATCACTTCCTCCTAAAAAAGTGATTACCATTGCAGTTGCCAGTAATTTTAAGCCAACACTTAATCAACTCAGTGAGCATTATCAACAGCAAAATAAAAACCAAAAAGTTGTACTCAGTAGTGCTGCGACAGGTGTTTTATTTACCCAAATCCGCCAAGGGGCACCCTATGATGCTTTTTTTTCAGCCGATAGCCTTCGCCCTAAGTTATTAGAACAGGCAGGTCTTTCACTACCTAACTCTCGTATCACCTATGCTCATGGTCAGCTTGTTTTATGGTCAAGAGAATTCGCTGGCTCAATTCATTCAAAGACAGTAAAACAGCTTCTACAAAAAACCACCCAACTGAGTATTGCCAACCCTAAGACAGCACCTTACGGTTTAGCCGCTCAACAAGTTTTACAAAAACTCAATTTATGGCCATACCCAAATTTAGTGATGGGACACAACATTGCACAAACCCTGCAATTTATTCAAACGGGCAATGCAACGGCTGGCTTTGTTGCCAAAGCCCAACTCCCTTTTATTAAACAAGGGCAAACATGGGAAATACCACAAGCTTGGTATCAGCCTATAGAACAGCAAGCCATCATACTTAAACGCAGCCAGGAAACAGAAGCCACTCAACAGTTTTTTAATTTCATTCGCAGTAAAAAGGCCAAAGCAATAATCAAACAAGCAGGTTATGATTTACCTGAATGAAGCTAAGCCTCACATACCAATACCCCTAACCGTTGACGTCAGGTAATCATCATCAGTGACTTATACGGCATAGCTTTTTACTCATAATGCTCTATAAAGCTGAATAAAGCTGATCAATTTATTTATGTTTAGTGCTACAGATATCGCCGCTATTATCATTACACTTAAGCTAGCATTTATTACCACACTACTGTTAATGCTGCTTGCTCCACCCATTGCCTGGTGGCTAAGTCATACTCAAAGCAAAGCCAGATCGCTTATTGAAGCGCTTGTCGCCATGCCATTAATTTTACCCCCCACTGTATTAGGCTTTTATCTTCTACTCCTTTTTTCACCCAATAGTCCTGTTGGAAGCGCATGGTTACAACTCACAGGTTCAACATTGGCTTTTAATTTTAGTGGTTTGGTCATTGGCTCAATTTTTTATTCTCTACCTTTTGCAGTTCAGCCCTTACAGAGTGGTTTTCATCAAGTCGATCATGGTTTAATTCAAGCAGCAACCACACTAGGTGCTTCTCCCTGGAATGTATTCACCCGTGTTATTTTTCCACTCACCAAGCGAAGTTTTATCATTGCTGCAACTTTATGCTTTGCCCATACCATTGGCGAGTTTGGTGTTGTACTTATGCTGGGGGGGAATATACCTGGCAAAACCCAGGTAATTTCAATTGCACTTTTTGATCATGTTGAGTCACTTAACTATATCCAGGCACACTGGTTAGCTGCTGTTTTAGTGCTTTTCTCGCTGATCGTGCTTTGGCTTGTTTATGGTTTACAAGGTAAAAAACGCCAAAAAAAGTTTAGCTCTGTCAGTTAACACATCATTTTTTATGTAAATAACATATCATGCTGCAGTTAGATATTAAGCTGGATCACCAGCAAAATTTCACACTTGACCTGTCCTACACTTTTCAGTCAGGTGGTATCACTGGTATTTTCGGCCCTTCAGGTAGTGGCAAATCAACTTTACTAAACTGTATTGCTGGACTCGAACCCGCACTGAATGGCTCAGTGCTCTGTAATAGCTGTTACTGGCATAATCAACAGCAAGTGTTAACTAAAAATCACCTTCGTGGTTTAGGCTATGTTTTCCAACAACCCCGCTTGTTTCCTCATTTAGACTGCTTGGCAAACCTAACATTCAGCCAACGTTGGCGATCAAATGTCAGCACAGGCTCTCCCGATATTGATGAAGTCATTCATGAGCTGGGTCTATCCCCTCTGCTAAGCCTTTACCCTCATCAACTATCAGGGGGACAAAAGCAAAAAATTGCGCTTGGTCGAGCACTATTAAGTACTGAGTCAGTGTTACTCATGGATGAGCCACTCTCTGCTGTAGACCAGCAAAGTAAACAACAAATTACTGCCTGGCTTTATCAACTAAGCCAACGTTGGCCTATACCCTGGCTTTACGTCAGTCATGAAATCAACGAGCTGTATCGTATCGCTCGTGAGCTTATTGTGATGTCATCTGGTCAGATCCAACTTGCTGGCGACCTGCTTTCATTAAGCCAACAAGCCCATCAATTTTTATCCTCTCCCGCAGATGCTGGTGCACTACTGGTAGGTACCGTCATTAACCATGATGATCATTATGGATTAACCCAGCTGGATATTAGTCCACAGTCACTACTGGTTGAGCGACTGCCATTTAATTGCGGCTGCCCTGTTCGGCTGCAAGTACCTGCGCGCGATGTAAGCTTAAGTCTGACTCGCCCTGAGGGCAGCAGCATACTGAATATTTTACATGGCACTATTACTGAGCTCGCGCCACTAAACAGTCATAGCGTGCTTGTGCAAGTGGCCTGTGGAGAACAGCACATACTTTCTCGCATTACCCAAAAGTCTAAAGACCAGCTGCAGTTGGCCTGTGGGATGCCTGTCTTCTTACAAGTCAAAAGCATTGCTCTACTGAATCAAACAGTTTAGTCTGCAAACTTTGATAGCATTAGTAACTGTGAATTTTTAGGGGGTAGCTTATGCATAATGAAACTCAGGACATTGCTACCAACAGCCACCCTTATACTACACTCACGCCCGACTGCGTACTTGATGCTGTTGAGTCATTAGGCTTCTTATGTGATGGTCGAATCTTCCCACTAAACAGTTATGAAAACCGAGTGTATCAAGTCGGCATTGAAGAACAGACACCGGTCATTGTGAAGTTCTATCGTCCAGAGCGCTGGTCAACCGATCAAATACTTGAAGAACATCAGTTTTTGTTTGAACTTAAAGAACTGGAAATACCTGTCGTCTGCCCGTGGCAAAACACTCAGGGACAAAGCCTCCACACGTTTAATCAGTTTTCATTTGCCGTATTTCCCCGACAAGGAGGACATGCGCCTGAACTGGATAATATGGACAATTTAGTGATTCTAGGTCGAATGTTAGGCCGTATTCATCAGGTTGGACGCATTAAACCCTTTACACACCGCCCCACCATCGATATAGCCAGTTTTGGACAGGCAAGTTACCAATATCTCCTAAACTCTGACCTTTTGCCGTATGAGCTGAAAACAGCTTACGAAACTTTAGGACGAGATCTACTTGAGTCACTTGAAAAACAATGGCCAAAGCAAGGCATTGAGATACAACGCATTCATGGCGACTGTCACCCAGGGAATATTCTTTGGCGAGATGACTTACCCCACTTTGTTGACTTTGATGATTGTCGCGCAGGTCCATGTATACAAGACCTATGGATGTTACTTTCAGGTGATCGCCACCAACAAATACAACAGCTCGATGAGATTCTATCTGGCTATGAAGAGTTTTCCAGCTTTAACCTAGCTGAACTAAGAATGATAGAACCATTAAGAACTCTACGAATCATGCATTATAGTGCATGGCTAGCCCGTCGCTGGACCGATCCGGCTTTTCCCAAAGCATTTCCCTGGTTTAATACAGCTCGTTATTGGTCCGAACACATATTAGAGCTTCGTGAACAATTAGCTGCATTACAAGAACCACCTCTGACGCTTTATAGCTAACTACTTATGCTTGTTTATTTAAGCAAAGCTAATATCGAGTAAGTACATTGTTTGCATAAGTTAAGCAGGTATTAATTCAACTCAATAACAGCATTAACGTCCTAATCGGCACGAATCAAGACTATCAAGACCTAAATAAGGTGCGATCAAAATAACAAAAATGTATTAGTCGACTATTGTTCATCAATAACTTGTTTACAATACTACTCTTTTATTTTGACAGTTTTCGTAAACACAAAAAGAGCCTTATATATTATGAGCGTCCACCTTAAGCGATGTACTTTTGTGTCATTTAGAGTTTGGCTTTTTTTGCTATTCAGCCTCTGTGTTTTAAATTCTTTCCCCCAGGCGATAGCAGAAGCTGCAACAACAGATATTAAGCTCCCATCCAAAGAACTTATTAAAAAGTCAATAGACTCTGTTGATCAAAAAAAACTAAGTTCAGATGAGCAAAAAGAACTTCGTGGCGTTCTACAAGACACTTTACAAAAGCTTGAACAAGTTGAGCAGGAAAAGCAACGCTTACATACCCTGCGCCAGGAATATGCTGATATTCCCAGGCAAATCAGATCATTAGAGCAGGATGTTCGCAAGCTATCTATCCCCAAAAAAGCGGATCTACGAAAAGGATTTGAAAAACATAACCTTGACCGTTTAGAGGACATACTAAGCGAAAAGCAAGCAGATCTATCTGATGTACAAAGCCAACTGGATAGAAACAGTGATCTTATTACAATCACTCAAAAATTGCCGGAGACAACTCAGGCAGAAATGGCCGCCAACCAAAAGAAAACTGATGCCCTCAATGATGAACTTCGCAAGTTACAAAGCAACGAAAAACCCCCAAAGTTTGGAGAGGAAAGAGAACATTTAATCTTTTCACAAATAGAGCATATGCGTAGAGAAAACTCTGTGCTGCGTCTGAAAAAACGCCATAGTACTGAATACTTAGGCCTTCTTAACGCCAAGTCTGAGTTACTCACTAAACAGGCCAAAATTTTACAAAAAGAAATCAAAGTACTTGATGATTTAGTTATTACTAAACGTCGTGAAGAAACTCAAAAGGTGCTTGATTCTGCATCCGAAGCGACTAAGTCATCCGAAAATACACACCCAATTTTAAAAGAACAGGCAAAAACCAATATACACCTAAGTAAGTCGCTGCTTCGAGTGACAGATAGCTTAACAGAGCTAAATCGTAAGAACTCAGCCATTACTCAGCAATTACAGTTTATTAAACAAATTGGTCAGTCTATCGATCAACAAACAGCTATCTTAAGTGACTCACCTGTTTTAGGTAAGTTTCTTCGTCAGCAAAAGCAAGCGTTGCCAAAAATTCAGTTGCACAACGATCTTCCTGAACTCATAGCCAATCTACGTTTTGACCAGTTTCAAAATACTGAGGAAAAGAAGAAGTTAAGCAAAGCTTATATAGAGCAACTTTACGTTACAGCAGTGCAAGAAGCAGAAAATAAATTATCAGAAACGAATAAAACACTCGAAGAGCTTAAAGCACAACAAGCCGAGGAAGAAAAAAAACAACAAGAAACGCAAAAAGAGCAGGAAGCTAAATCAGAGCAAGAACAACCTAAAAATCCAGAAGACACAACTAAGGTTGCTGAAGAAAAAGAAACGACAGAACCCACTCCAACATCTGAACTTAGCCAGAAAATAGCTTCACAAGAAAAGCTACAGAAAACGCTTAGTGAAGACCTCAAGATTATTAAAACTTTAAAACCAGAGTTGGAAAAAATTATTCAACTTCGTGAAAAATTGTTGGATAACCTTATTTCAGAACAAAATAAACTACTCAGTATTGCTATTACATTACAAATCAATCAGCAAGAACTTAAGAAAAATCGAGATGAACTTGCGGCATCATTAGAAAAACAACTGTTTTGGATCGCCAGTAATAAACCCATTGATAGCAAATGGTTTAAAAGCTTACCTAAAATTGCAAAAATAGAGTTTCGGGATATCCAAGGCAGCCCCTGGGAAGCTTTTAGACTAAATCTTATTGAACGTTGGCCATTGGCTATCGTTTTCACATTATTACTGGTTTTCACTGTTCTTCGGTATCGTCCACTTAAAGACTACCAACTGTGGTTGACAGATAAAGTAGGTAAGGTACAGCGGGATGACCTAATGGTGAGTCCTAAGGGAATTGCTATTTCTGCCTTTCATGCCTTGCCTATTCCTCTGTTCCTGATGTTTATTAGCGTATTTCTCAAACAAGTGGAGAGCAGGGAATTAATTGTACATGTGCTCAGTGAAGGGCTTTCATCATTAGCCGTAGCCACCTTTGCCCTGGCAATGATGCATTATATGACCAAGTCAAACGGTGTCTGTCTCACTCACTTTAAATGGTCTGAAGAATTAACAACCCATCTCAATAAAAATATTCGATTAATCGCCTTAGCGTTAATTCCATTGGCTTTTATTACACGCATTTCTTCTAACCTACTCGTCGAACTTGATCGTGAAGTGATTGGACAAATTCCCTTTATGATCACGGCGTTGCTCTTAAGTCTTGGCTTATTCCGATTACTACAACCACCTTTATATCTTTTCAAATCAAAGGTAATTCACTATTTAATTGCTTACAGCATAATAGTCACCCCATTAGTATTTGTAGTATTAACAATTTTGGGCTATTTCTACACCGCACTAACACTGCAACATCACTTTATCAATAGCTTCTATCTGGTTTCAGTATGGGTACTGATACATGCATTGATTGTCAGAAATCTACACGTTGCTGCACGACGTTTAGCTTTCCAAAGGGCATTAGAAAAACGCGCCGCCAGCCGAGATCCTGAACAAGCACAAGAAACCTTTGAAGAACCTGTTATCGATATGGAGTCAATCAATAACCAATCCATTCGATTAATTAATGCCACAATGTTGGCTCTGCTTGTTATCGCTTTCTATGCTATTTGGTCCAACTTATTACCTGTTTTCGAATACCTAGACACAATTAACCTATGGGAATACCAATCAGAGATCGATGGAAAACAAACACTCATTCCACTTAACCTGAGTGATGCGCTGCTATCCATTATTATCTTTGGTGTCTCATTAATTCTTAGCCAGAACCTTCCCGGTTTGCTGGAAATATCCTTACTGTCAAAGATGAAGCTACGACAAGGTACTTCATATGCAGTAACCACAATTGTTCGTTACTTTATAACAGGTGTAGGGACCGTCATGGCCCTCAGCACACTGGGGTTAGAATGGAGTAAGTTACAGTGGTTAGTAGCCGCGCTCAGTGTGGGCTTAGGTTTTGGATTACAAGAAATCTTTGCCAACTTTGTATCGGGTTTAATTATTCTGTTTGAACGCCCAGTACGTATTGGTGACACCGTTACTATTGGTGATCAACATGGCAGTGTTTCCCGTATTCGCATTCGTGCAACAACAATCACAGACTGGGACAATAAAGAAATCATTATCCCTAATAAAGTTTTTGTCACCGATCGGCTGATCAACTGGAGCTTAAGTAGCCCCATTACCCGCATCATCATCAACGTTGGTGTCGCCTATGGTTCAGACTTGGAAAAAACCAAAGAGCTCTTACTTAAAGCTGCTCATGAACACCCCAAAGTTCTCCATGACCCTGAACCACAAGTGCTCTTCACCTCATTTGGTGATAGCACACTTGATCACGAACTAAGAGCACATGTTCAGGAGCTTCGTGATCGACTACCTACCTCTGATCAACTGCTGAGAGCAATTGATCGAATGTTTAAAGAACATAATATCGAAATTGCTTTCCCTCAACGGGATCTACATATCCGTAGCTTACCTGATAATAGTATGTCCCCCATTGTTCAACCTAAACAGAAGTCCTCAGACGATGACGCTGATGAAAGTCAAAGTGCTTAACATATAACATTCATCACTTCCCTCAGGAGAAAAGCTATCTCCTGGGGATACCCTTACCTTTTATTGGGTTCTCTATAGTTAAAAAACACGTACACTGTAAGCGAAGAGTATCTGGGTCTAATGGGACTAAGTCATGTATTCAACGCAAGCACTTCCTTTTGATAACTCATTTGTGAACTCTCTTCCTGAGACCTTTTTTCAGCGAATCAAACCGTCCCCTTTGGAGTCCACTCACCTCGTTAGCTTCAACCCATCAGCTGCAGCCTTAATTGATTTATCTCCTACTGAACAATACCGTGCCGAGTTTATTAATGCCTTTAGTGGACTATCCCCCTTAGCAAGCATGGACCCAATAGCAATGGTCTACTCTGGACACCAGTTTGGTAGTTACAATCCTCAATTAGGTGATGGGCGGGGATTATTACTAGGGGAGGTACTCAATAAAAAGCAGGAACGATGGGATATACATTTAAAAGGAGCAGGCCTTACCCCCTTTTCCCGTGATGGTGATGGTCGCGCTGTATTACGTTCAACAATACGAGAATATTTAGGTAGTGAGGCGCTTCATCATTTAGGTATTCCCACCACCCGAGGATTATGCATTTTTGGAAGCAGTGAGCTCGTTTATCGTGAGAAAGTTGAGTCAGGCGCTTCTCTCATAAGACTCGCACAAAGTCATATACGCTTTGGTACTTTTGAGTATTTTTATTACACTCAACAACATAGTGCACTTAAAACGTTAGCTGATTATACCATTCAGCGACATTTTCCTGATGCACTAGAGCAACCCAATTCCTATTTATTTTTTTTCCAACAAGTTATTCAGAAAACGGCTGAATTAATTGCAAAATGGCAGGCCGTTGGCTTTGCGCATGGCGTTATGAATACAGATAATATGTCGATTATTGGCGAGACATTTGATTTTGGCCCCTTTGGCTTTTTGGATAACTTTGATGCTACCTATATTTGCAATCACTCAGACTATCAAGGACGTTATGCATTTAATCAGCAACCAAGCATTGCCTATTGGAACTGTAGTTGCCTAGGGCAAGCATTGCTACCTTTAGCTCCAGTAGAAGATATTAAAGCCGCTCTTAATAAATTCCCTGAATATTTTTTCCAATGCTATGATAGGCTTATTAGAAAAAAACTAGGTCTTTTTGAAGAAAAAAATACAGATAAAGATTTAATTACAGAATTATTTCAACTATTACAAGATCAACAACCTGATTATACACTTTTCTTTCGTTACCTTAGTGATTACAAGCCAAACCAAGCACACAAAAAGCTTAGCTGTCTTTTCAACGACACAGAACAATTAGATGCATGGCTAGCTCATTACGCCACTCGTTTATTATCTGAAAATGTTAACGAGCAACAACGTACAAATATCATGAAGTCAGTCAATCCTAAATACATTTTACGTAATTATTTAGCTCAAGTTGCGATAGAAAAAGCAGAACAAAAAGACTTTAGTGAAATAGACAAGCTTCTCAAGATTTTGTCTACCCCTTATGACGAACAACATGAAAATGAGGAATACGCAAAACAAGCCCCAGCTTGGAGTAAAACAATTCAGGTAAGTTGCTCGTCTTAAGTGTTTAGAGTTCCTGTTGTGACTCGTCTTTAGATATAAGCAAAAATTTTATAGTTACAATTGTAAAACTAGCCAGCTAAAACGCTGTAAACACAATTGCACAATTTAGCTAATGGACTAGAAGGAACGCTAGAGGTTACATGAAATGAAGTGTCGGACTTAGAAAACTAAGATATTAGTATAATCTTATTCGACAAGGCAGGTCTTTAGATACAAGTACTAAAGTTTTTACCACATATGAACTCATATCAAATGATGAAGGTGTTCATCACAAACAACATACCCATATACAACAGTTGCGGAGTATAATAAGCATACAGGTAGAAAAATTGAGAATCTTGTATGACTCGCTACAAAAGATATAAGCAATTTTAATCGCATTATATAAAAAAGTGGGGGAGCTTTTACGAGCCCCCACTTACTAAAGAGGGGCCACGTATTAACTCAAAGATTCATCAATAAACGCTTTAACATCCTGTGGCATACGGCTAATTGCTGGTAGCTGAAACTCGTTATTTTCCAGAATAGCTACTTTAGTGCAACCTGTACGGCAGTCAAGGATACGGAATTTAGCATTTTCTGGGTATTGGTCAGCTTCAGTCTCTTCAACTGGGAAGACTTTCCAATTACCGTTAGAAGAAGTATAAACAGCCTCTACAGCTGCTGTTTTTTCAACACTAGCGCTTACTTCATTACTTGTAGCTTCAGCAGAAGATTCTTGATTTTCAGTATCCTGCTTTGCTTTATCAAGTTCTTGAGTCAAACTTTGTACTTTTTCTTTATACTCAGTGACTTTTTTCTTAAGCAGCTGATTACCTTTGGTCAGCTCTTCATTCTTCTTTTTAAAATCAAGATTTTTACGTTTTAGCTGATCAGTATTAGCTTGCTTGATTTTCTTTTGTAGCTGACAGACTTGATTATTAAGCTGTTTACTTTCCGCTTTAGCAGATTGAAGCTGTTTTTTTAATGATTCTACTTGTTTTTCAAATGATGTTAGTTTGTCCTCGTAGGAGGAGCGAATGTCTTCCTCCACAGCCATTAGTTGTTCTAAACGTTCAATTTGCTCGAAATTAACAGTGTCTGTCATGATCTATGCCTAACTACTCCAATAGCAAATACTCTTTAAACATTAACATATACAGGAAAAGCTCCAAGTCGTTCTACCTGTATTATTTTCATTGCTTAACCATATGCACTGCAAACAGCAGACTCAATACCCTAAAAACTCAATAAACTATAGCATTAAATAACATGCTCTCCTGAATCAAAGGATTTACATTAGCGATTATATAACCTGCTATAGTCAGCTACCCGTAAAGCTTTAAATTATGGTATTTGCATGATTAACAACGCAATGGGAGGTATTACACTCAGTGGAATCTAGTTTTACAGCGTTCACTAGACTCAGACGTCAAAGCTCATGCTTAAAGCCTTATGACTCAATAAAGTTGCTGATAATCCTTTTGGCTTGCTTCAGATTAGTCTATGTAGGGTCACCTCAAGTTTACACTGTTCAAACCGTACGCGCGGATTGTAATGACGTATACAGGTATCGTCAAATCAAATAGGCAAACCATTGCAAGCTTTTTAGCTAGCAGCGACTGCACTATACAATACAACCATTAATCCGGCGGGAAGGCTGGCGCAGGAATCTCCTTAAAGCTTCAATCCAGATGGTAAGCATTACACTATTATGTTTTGATGTGAAAATAGTAGCTTTATAAATGACAGGCTACTATACACTCGGTTTCATTATTTGCCAATACCAAATTGTAAAATTAAGATATTTCTCACGCTTATTAGGCATATTGCATTACATTATGGTAGGAAATCCTGAGTAATTTTCATCAATTAGTCGCGGTACATTCAACTCTACTACTTTAAAGCACTCATTTGCTCTATGAAAGCGTACCAGGATATGTCAATAGTGCCATCCAGTAGCAAAAAAACTAAAAGATTGGCCTAACAAGTTCATATAAGCACCCAAAATACCATGGGTTCACCTTGGCATACAAAAAGTCACTCATTAATGAGGCTGTTCCTTACCATACCTCATATTGATAGTGTTTTATCTAATAGCTTTACTTGCTCAACCCGGTAAATTGAGCCGGACTTCCAGTAAAACGCATATAAATCATTGCCGACAACAAGTTCTACAATATTTCCCTCAGAATCTCGTTTAATAGTTACTTTTTGCGTTTCCAATCCCCGTTTAGCATCAAAGTAAAAGAACGGTAATGCACTCTTCCCTTTAGAGTAAACATCTGTAAGAAACAACACATGTTGAAGTGGGTGACGATTTCCTTTTCGCCATGTAGTAACCGCTGATTGCAAAGACTTATAACTGTCAAAGCTCCAATACAACCCCATCATGGTAAAAAACTCATTGGGGTTATCCACAAAGTATCCCTTTTCAGTGGGGGCTGCGAGATAATGGTGTGCTTCCAGCCCAGCTGCAGCAAGTAAGACCTGTTTTCGTTTCTTTAGTTGAAAGTCACTCTGTATACTATATTGGTCAATCACTCGGCTAACTCCCTTAGCGAGTGCCAGATAGAAAGGATCTAAATCTGCCATACCAGGAAGTATAGAATCGCTGTTTTGATTATCGATTACTATACCTTGTCCAACAGTCGTCAACTCAAATTGTGTTCCTTTCTCTCCTTCAAGTACTGTTGCCAAGGCAATATATCTCAGATTATGCAACCCAATAGGCAAATTCTCCAAGTAGCTAGTAACCCATCGCTTTTGCTGGTCACTCAGCTCTTGCTGTTCTAACAGGACAACACCATGCTGTAACCACAACCGTCGATGTTCACCCAATAAACCTGCAGCATCTGCCAACTCCATACGTAGCTCAACATTCAGTGCAAATAAATCCAATGCATTAATAAGTAGCTGAGCCTGCATAATCCAATAGAAAGATTGTTCAACATGCGCATCACGCATATTTTTCAACCATTGCAAATAAAATTCATAAAGCGCTTTCTTCTGCTGCTTTGAAGCACTTTTGGAATACAAGTTGAGAAATCTTGCCTGGTTTAATAAAGATGACTGTTTTTCTGATGATAGCTGGGTATAAGCCTCTGCTGTATTACATAAACTAAGCAAATTCTGTTGAATCGCTACAGCTAAGGCTGGATTCACTTTTTTTTGAACATTGGGCAATGACCACACGAAGCCCAAATAGTCAAAGTAAATACGCAGCTGCTCTGTAAATGGTTGATTTACAAAGTAATTAGTAAAGAAGCTCTGAAAGTCTCGTCTGCCATAACGAGGACTACGAAAGATTTTAAACGCTTTACTCGCTGCAGATTGACTCCATTTTTGAGAAAGTACAGATAAACTCTGGCTGAGACTCAACTGATCTTGGTTATCTAAGACAGCCCAACTATATGATGGAGCCATGCAGCAGACAATCATAAAAATCGTTGCTCGAATGAACTGATTGTTTCCACACATAGCAATACCATTTAGTCAAAAAAGTACTGCCATAGCATAAAAAAAACACTCCTGGTTGCCGTGATACTTTTCTGGTTTCGTCAAAAACAGTTCATTAAATTGTAACTCTATGAAACACAACGACTAGCAGTATATTATTTATTCTCAAGAAAAATGTGGATGGAAACGCACAAGGAGGGAGGTGATTGGAAAAACGTAGCACTTTACGTTCAAAATATTAAGCTTCACTAATAATAAGGCATAGGCACAATACACCATACGCTTAAGTACTTTACACTACAATTGCAGATTAGGTCTCAATAACAAACCTATTCAGCACATCATTACCAACCTTAACTACATTGAAAATCTTTACAAAAGCTCAGCATAGAGATAATTGCTTTCGCAAAATTCCACCTATCTCGACTCAACAACGGAGTAAAAAGCACTATAAAATGGTCATGCAGCCAATAGAGCAATTGGCTGCATTTTCATCACAACTGACATTATGATTAATAGTCTATCAGGCTTCAGTCATCACTGGATGAATTCAAACTCGTTACTCTTGATAAAGGTGAGGGAATAACCGACGCTCAATCAACTCCATGAAAATATGAATAACTTTGATATGTAACTCTTGTACTCGATCAGCAAAGCGTCCGCCAGGTGTACAGATATCAAAATCAGCCAAATTCCCCAATGTTGAGTCAGGACGCCCAGTTAACGCAATAATTTTAACTTGCTTCTGTTTAGCTACTTCAGCCGCAGCAACAATATTTTTACTGGTCCCACTGGTGCTAATGGCTAATAAAATATCACCTGGACGCATATGGCTTTGTACATATCGAGCAAAAATATGCTCATAGCCAAAGTCATTTGATACACAACTTATGTGGCTTGGATCACTTATTGCCGAAGCAGCTAGCCCTGGTCTATCCAAGCGGTAGCGACCAGATAACTCCTCAGCAAAGTGCATTGCATCACACATTGAACCGCCATTACCACAGCTATAGATATGACCACCTTGGTTAAGCGCCTCAGCAATAGCATCTCCCGCATTAGCAATTGTATTTTGCATCTCTGTATTATTTAGCAATTGCGCTAATGCTGACTCTGCCTCTTGCAATGCAGCTAAAACATGTTGTTGCATAATGAATTGCCCTCGTAATGACAGCACAATAGTTAACTTCAGTTTGGCATGAAAATCATTCGGTCTATTTTACCAAAGACTATATTAGCTCGAATAGGCAAGAGCTTATCTTGTCAAACATAGGAGCACAATGCCTTTACACACTATGTTAAAAATAATTAACCTGTTTTTATATACCCTTCATGAAGGGTATGCCCTAACAAGTTTGAATGGTTTTAACAGAATATGTTAGTGAAATAAATTCCTTAATTATCTGCCTATCTTGGAAATACACCTAGAGCTGTTCTAGATACAATACATTAACAGCATCCATTACGGTATATATAGAAAAAACAAGCAGTAAACGAGTGTTGAAAGACTGTTCTCAAGCCTTCATATCGCGTATAGCACTGAGCTTCAGGAGGGAGTAATAATAAAAGAAAGCCAGGTTCACTATCTGTAAACCTGACACACTCTAAGCTTAGTATAGTTATCTGTGACTTTTTATTATCTTGTGCAAGACTGATATAGTCCAATAACGTTTTCAATTAATATAGCAGAGCTAAATGCTTGCTGCTTGAGTATTCTACACGTTTAAAGGTAAATTGAAAACCAAAAATAAAAGCCCGGTAGTTAACCGGGCAAAAAATCAGTCCATCAGAAATTATTTTTGTTTAAGCAGTAGTTATGCGCTTCAAATAATATCGCTTTATAAAAATAAATCAATCAAAAAAAAGCAAATAAAGTGATTTTTATCAAGATTCAACCAACTAATACATTGATAAAACAAAGGAATTTAATTTACTAACTTAAGCTATAATATTCACTAACTTAATGTAATTAATTCTTTAAGTAGCTTGTAAAATTATCAAACCTTAATGATACAAATTATTAATATTAAATGTACAAATGTTAATCTTCTCCAAAACATCAAAATAAATTTGCTTTCTTAAGCTATTCAGTTAGTGAATGATTTTCACCAGTACTTACCAAACTTATTAAAGCTACCGATACCTCTAAACCATTAAAACAACTTTACCTATAGATTGTCCTGAACGCAGATAATCAAGAGCCTCTATCGCTTGCGAAAAGGAATATGATCGACCAACAAAAGGTTTGGGTAAATGCAGTTGCTGGACTGCTTTATAACCCTCATTCAACAACGTCTGTTGGTCCCACAACCAAATCAGATTAAAAGCATGAATTGAGATATTGTTTGACATCATAGCTAATGGGTCATAGCGAGGTCGCACCAAAAATTGCCACACTATGCGCAACCAATTTAACTTTTGTCCCACGGGTGTAAAATTTGCCGCACCAAATACTACGAGTTTACCCTGAGGATTTAAAAACCTGTAAGCGGCTTGCTGAATCTTGCCACCAATCGCATCTAAAACTACATCCACGCCTTTTTCAGGGAGTGACTGTAACTGTTTTGCATAAGCACCCTTATTTCTGATGAGTGCGCTAAACCCCTGCTTTTCCAAAAACTGTTTTTTGGTCGCAGTTCCCACAACACCATAAGCTTTTCCGCCTAACGCTTTAACCAACTGCATTGCTCTTAAACCTACACCTCCCGCAGCGCTATGGATAAGAACCGTCTGTGCTGATTGCACGTTAGCCAGTTTACATAGCCCATACCAAGCAGTCAGTGTCTGAACTAACCATGCAGCACCTTCATTCCAATGCCACTTATCTGGCAAAGGCCAGATATAGTTTGCTGTGCAATCAATCAATGAGCTATAGCCACCAAATCGTGTGACAGCAATTACCGCTTGGCCTATGCGATAGTTGCTTACTGCTTTGCCTGTTGCTACAACGATTCCACTAACTTCTAATCCTGGTGTAAATCGTCCTTTAGGTGTGGCGGAGTACAAGCCAAAAACTGAAAAGATGTCCGCATAATTCAAACCAATTGCTTTTACTTTTATACGTACATGATTATCAGCAAGCGGACTCATTATTTGTTGCACTAACTCCATTCTATTTAACGAACCCGTTTTTTTTACTTGCCATACCTGACGTTCCATCGTCTTACTCCTTAAGTTTTCAACAAGACTTTTCAACACATTTTTCATTTAAAGTTTTTTATAGGAATTCATCTATTTTCATTAACTAAAATCATCCAATTAATAAAGTATCAGCAAAACTAAAGAACAAAAATAACCCAGTTAAAATCAGCGCTAATAACGAATCAACTAGCTTAGTTTTATCAATAAAACTATCATATTTAATTAATATGATTAGTAATAAACACTCTAATAAAAATGATTTATATAGAAAGCACATATAAATTTGAAAAATATTACTAAGAAGCATGAGTTATTTTCACAATAAAGATGCTTCGTCTACACTGGTAATGAGTAAAGGAATTAATTACTTAACTTTACTCACAATGAAAGGTATATCAGCTTACATAACAGGAAAGTGATGGTTGTTATATTATGATGCCAATACAGGGAATGTGACCCGACAGCCTAAAAGTGCACTTCACCAGCAACGGAGAGGGTTCAGCAATGTTTCAGCTTAAATTCATCTCATTAGTGCTGTTCATCATTGGTTTCATATCATTACAAAACTACTATCAGGTAAACTCGGTCTTCACGACAGGTGAACATATCTATGGTCAAGTCAATAAGTTATATACTGATCACTTAAACCAACCTTGTTACTACAACTGTAACAACCAAACAGAACAATCTCACACTCGTTATTGGGTTCAATATCAATACAATGTTAATGGCAAACGCTACATTAGAGATACACAACTCGCTTACCTCCCTTACCAACAAATCGTTGAAGGTGACTACCTCGATGTTATCTTTGATAAATATCATCCCACCAACAGCTACCTGAATGAAGAACTGCTTGTATCTTCCTTATCTTATCAAAGGTCATTAGGGTTCTTTCTCATCTCCCCACTAATCTTCATACTTTTGTTTGAACTCTTTCAGGGTTGGCTCAAAATACATCGCTATCACCACAGGCCACATATGACTGCATAATTTCCTTAACAGCCAAACTAAACTGATCGTTTTTCCTCCCAAGATTGAGGGATGGAGAGTGAGAAGTCTTACACAAACCATTAACACAATTTATTTGATAGATAAACTATCCTCTATATATGTAGTCACAGCTATCTGACTTGCTGTGATCGCAATTGAGGTAATAGATAGAATGAGTATTGTCAAACATACAGTAGCGCTATTGATTTGTCTTGCTTGGTCAATGAATGTCCTTGCTCAAACACCACTTACCTTTAAGTTTGGCGATGAAACAGTACAAATTACGCAAACTGATGTTCAAGATGCTTCTCTAAGAATGGGTTTAAAAAAACAACTCTTTTTAAACCTAACCCTAAAAAAGCAAGCTAATCAAAACATGACAAAGACAGCCTCTGAGCAAGCAGGTAAAAAGCTAACAATACTTTTCGGTAAACGAACCCTCGCCAAAGATATACTTATTCCTGAGTCCATAGATGACTTTAATGATATGCAAATAGCATTACCTAATAATAAGAATTTGGCCTATAAAATACTCGAAGCATTTTCCCAAATTACACCACCACCCTCACCTGAAACAACCAGTAAAGAAAAAGCAAAACAATCGTCCGACAACAAGTAAACTCGTGCTCTTTGTTTTGCCCTGGACACAATAGTTATACGACACCCTCAAAACTCAATGGTAAAGCGTATATAATAACCTTCATCATTGACTTACGTAGGGCTTTATAGTGCTTAGCTATCGTCACGCATTTCATGCAGGAAACTTTGCCGATGTTTTAAAACACTCGGTATTATGTCTTTGTTTGGAACACTTAATCAAAAAAGAAAAACCCTATTTCTACCTAGATACTCACTCAGGTGCTGGAAGTTACTCTCTAACACAAGCTAAAGCTCAACAAAATCAAGAGTTCCTTAATGGTATCAGCCAACTTTGGCCGCTCACAACCACCCCTTCTGAACTACAGCCTTATCTAAATACTATCCATACAATTAACCCCAAAAAAAAGTTAAGCACATACCCAGGTTCTCCGCTAATAGTACAACATTACTTACGTGATCATGACTATATGCGGCTATATGAACTTCATCCTAAAGATCACGAAAAACTCAAAACCTTATTTAAAAAAGTACAACAGGCTCGTATTGAGCAAAGCGATGGCTTTGCCGCATTAAAAAGTGCACTACCACCACACATAAAAAGAGGCATTGTTTTAATTGATCCATCCTATGAAATAAAAACAGAGTATCAAACCGCTATTAAGCAGCTCATTGAAGGCTATAAACGATTCAATACTGGTATTTTTTTATTGTGGTATCCTGTCGTACAGCGTAGTCGAATCACTAAAATGGAGCAGCAGCTAAGAGATAGTAAAATCCGCAATATTCTGCAAATTGAACACTGTATTACCCCTGACACTTCAGAACATGGTATGACCGGAAGTGGACTTTTTATTATTAATCCGCCATGGCAACTTCATACACAACTGACAACACTGCTCCCTTTCTTACAAGAAAAGCTAAGCCCTCAATATAACCGAACTGTATGTCGCCACTTAGTTCCTGAATAATGTCGAAAGTCATTTAGGCCGTCTGTATGGCATCATCAGCATATTCATCTAATACTTCATCGTAGAACGCGGGAGGTAACTTTCGTAAAGTTAAGTGTTGCTGCAACATACTGAGTCGGCTATTTTTGTCTCCTAAATGGTGAGGCCCGAAAAAATAAACCGCTTGGGTTATTTGAGACACTAACGAAAGTAGAAAATTAGGATACTCCTGTAACCAGTCTTCAAATAGTCCATTAATAGGAATCAGAGTTATAAGAAACTCTGCTTTACATTGATGGACATTATGTAAACTACAAATATATTGGTTGGCCCATTTTTCTAACATTTCTCGTGAAGTATTTACTGCTTGATCAGGTAGCCATTGACGCCAAATCAAAGGATCAGTAACCACTTTTTTCAGCATCTGAATCTCATTTTGTCCCTGACAAACAATACACATATCAGGTAACTGCTGCTCTTCTATATAATGAGCCATAACAAACTGTAAAACGAGCTTCTGTTGTAACGCAAAATACCGCCCTTCATCAAAGTCATCATCCAGGTGAATCCACATACTTTTTCCAAAAGGCTTAACTTTTTCTATGGTATAGATATGCTGTAACTTAAACCAGGGAGGTAGACTTTCTTGCCAAAAGTTTCCTAGCGCTTCTAAAAAATACCCAACACGCTGTAAAGGCATACTTAAGCATAATTCATCATTATTACCTGCCGGCATAACATGTTTAGTATCTTTAGAATGGCGATTCGCGACACTATAAGCACTTACGTTTAATGGTGACCAACTTGAATAATCCGCACCTATCGTATTCAAACCGATCAAATGATGTAACTCAGCCGGTATGGCATGCATTTGTGTGGACTCTAGTGGATTACCGACTAAGACTGTACTTCTAGAACACCATATTGCGGATGCTGCAATTGATGGAGAAAGTGATTCACCATGACTTACCAATAACCAATCTATCTCTCCACGCTTAAAATGTGGTAATAATCTATCAACATTGTCTTGCGGCGTAACCAAAACAGGATTTATAACGCCTAATAACTGCCACGCCACGGTAAAAATTTCGGTTTCAATTTCTCCAGCAAAACCAGTTTTTATTGCTTGTATAAGTGAAATATTATTGGCAACTAACTCCAGCTCAACAAGTTCATTAGCCCAAGCAACGTACACTTGTAATGCTGTCAAATAAAGTTCAGTCTGATTCGTATTATACTGTTGGAGTAGCTTGTCTTGTATCGTAATAGGCTGAGGTAAGCCATCCTGGTTATATTCCAACTCATGCCCCGTTAGATCAGCCAAAAGCGCCACGTAATCCTCTTTAAGCTGCTTTTTATACTGCTCACGTGCTTCCAGTTTAATGCTCACTTTCGACATTTCTGGCGCAAGTGCTTCATAACGTAACTGAACAAGGCGTTTTTGCTTTTCTAGCGCTACTATTTGTTTTTCGCTATGAGCCAATTGCTGATGTAACTCATCTTGCTGATGACGATATTCCTTCCAGGCTTTAGGGTTATAAATTCGTGATAAATAACTAGGAGCCTGTTGCTCATTACTAATCAGCTCTTTCTTCAACCAATGTATGTAAGTAATATTTTCTTCTAATGCTTGATCTAGCTGTTGAAGCGTTTTTAAAACAGATTGATACTGTGCTTGCTTTTCGTTTAAGGAACCATTCTCTGCTTGTGGCGATGCAGATTCATTCTCTATTTTTTCATACAACTTAAATAACTTCTTTATGTTGTGGCTAAATGCCTGACATTCGCTATTTTTTTGTAAAAAATTAATTTTAGCCGCTTTAAAGCAATCCACCGACTCAATGTTATATCCAAGCTCTGCTGCACCTGCTAACAGTTCAGATGCAGAAATACCCGCAACACCAAAGAATTCTTCTAATTCACCTAATAAATTTACTCTGGTTAGTTTTCCAGGTATTAACTGTTTTAACCAGTGTAACTTGGTATCGAGTGAGCTATGCTCATTCGTAGTCGCAAGTACATCATTACTAAGAATACGCTTATCAAAGCCAGCTATAGAAAATGCTTGACCATTAAGCATAACCTGTCTTGAATGGGTAATCGTATTTCGAGTATGAGCAAATTCGCTAAGCACTTTTGCTCTTCGAACCACTATCTCAGCAACCATGTCCTGCCATAAAACATCATGATCAGTATTTAGCACTGAGCTAATACAATATAAATTCTCTTTCGGCTTGCCAACCAGGATTTTTTCTAGTATTGGCTGTAAAGTTGGATCATCAACATAGGTATTTTTTCTTAGTCCCCTTGCACGACAAGGCATAATTTCACTCAGCACATCAGGATGCTGTTTACTCCCAGATTTATCATCTAACAGGACTGAGCTTAAAGGCCCAGTTCTAGTCTGACCAAAGTAATCCAAAAGCGGCTGATGGTTATAACGCTTGCTAACCTGATTAAATAGATTGGTTAAATTAGCCAGTTGAGGATGGTAGGCAACTGAAAACCGCTTACTAGAGGAAGAAAAAGAACATTCACTACTCAGCGTTGATAACTGTACTTGAGGGATTAAATAAGCTACATGCTTACCTGTAGGGGCTACTCCAGCCCACTGTTGTAAAAGCCTCACCAAACTCAACAAACGTGCACTGTCTAAGGCCATCGCCCCGAGTTGATCATACCATGTTGATAATTCATCCAGGACAAATTGGTTAGCTTTTTCAAAAGCCTCCCAATGAAACTCATTGACTAAAATAGAACGTAATTGACCACAGGCCCAAGGCTGTGTACTTACCTGAAGAGTTGGGGACATTAATTGACCATCCCCTGTTAATTGACAGCTAGCATAATAGTTTATGCCATCAAACATACCACGTTCACGGCGAATGAATCGGTCTAAAGCTGTATCTGAGCATGAAAATACTTCAGAAACCTTATTAAATAGGTAGCTTTTTTCATAAGGCAATAAAATTAGAGTATAACCGCATGGTGATTGCTTATGGATATTTTCTTTTACTAGCCAGGGGAGCTTATGATTTGAGCTTAACAGCATATCGAGTGTAATAGCTTGAAGTGACTCATTCTGTAGGAATGCTTGATCAAGCTCAAACCCAGAAAAAAGACCTAGTTTGCGCCAGTAATTAATAATAGACAAAACATGATCACGACTATTTTCACTGGCGCAATCTGTATAACAACCAACATCAGCACCTTGTAACCAGGGGACTATTTGTGCCATTTAACGCAACCTACACCGTCACTACTTAACAATACTTGCTCTTACAGTTCACCTTTCACATTGAGAATATGCTTTGACATATCCTGTTAATATGATTTTTACCCTTCACCAAAAAAGCTTTCGCTTTTAGCGGTATGAAGAGAAATCACTCAATCATATAATAAAGGCTGTACAAACTACTTAATAAGTACAATATAAATCAAAACGGGTACAAGACTAAAGTTGTATTCCTTTTGACCAGTAAAACTGCTAACTAAATCAATTATAAAAACAGTTACCTGCATACACCGTATGTCTTAATCAATATTACCTATACTGATGGCCAATTCTTAACGCCATGGACTATAGCCCTATCAAAATAATCTACAAGGCGTATAATTTTATTCCGTGAAGAGTCAGATAAAAAGGGCTGATAAATTCCTCACACTCAAAGTACACAGGTAAGCTTAGTTAAGAAAGTGGCAGTACCATGATTATCAAAATAGCAGACAATATCCATGAACATATACAGCAGCTAGAGTATTTAAGCAGTCTTGATCTTGCTAGCAGCCAATTGAAACAAGTACATTTATGGTTAAAATCGCTAAAACATGACGCCCAGGTAGAACAAAATAGTGCCTATTTCATTGATCATCACTTTGGCGATAGGAGCGATTGGGCAATTATCCACCAACTTCGCCTTTGGCAAGGAAGCTACCTTATACAGCCAAGCCATCTACTCATTAATACCCATTTACAATGTTTTTTTTTCAAATCCAAAAGTTTTCATCCTGGGTTGACCATTACCAGTGATGGTACTTTTCAAGTAGTATCACCTAAGGGCTATAGAATCATTGAGTCTCCACTAGCTCAAAACGAAAAACAAAAAGTTGCTCTTAGCACGTTTATCTCGAATAAGGGGATTCAAGCTCGAAAGTTGTTCAAGCCATTAAACCCTATGTTTATTGATAGTGTACTTGTACCTTCAAGCTCATTTATTCGGCGTCCTCAGCGCTCCTCACTTAACGTTAACCACATAATACATGCTGATCAGGTAGCAGAATTTATTGATGCCCAGCAAGCATCTCTGCCAACAACAAAGGCTAAAGTCAGTAGTAAAAAACTTAAGCAGTTTGCTGAAACGCTAGCGTCCTACCACTCCCCCATACAAGCAGACTACTTTCAACGACTTGGTATCACTCAAAGAGAAGAGGTAAAAAAGAAGCCAGAAAGCCAATACCAATGTGCAAAGTGTAATATAGGCATTAGTGAAACAGTTGCACGCTTTTGTTTAAAACATGTCAAACGCTTTAAAGGAAAAAAATATTGCTATAGTTGTCAGCAGTTTTATAGCACTTAAACTGTCGACTATAATTATGCACAGCCAAGCATGCCACCTCAAAGAAGAGTATGTACTGACAATAAAAGAAAAGGCAGCAACCTTAATTAAACCTTAAAAGCTGAATTCAGCTTTAATTAAGCTAGCCCAGATATACTAAACCCCATCAATTACCCACGATGGAGTTTAACCATGAAAACAACCCTACTTACCACTTTAGTCACAGTACTTGCCTGTAGCAACGTAATGGCTGATGATGATATAAGCCCAGCACAAGCTAAGCAGCTTGAAGAGCAGGGCATCATCAAACCACTGTCAGTGTTACAAGCTCAAGCCCTAAAAACCAAGCCTGGAAATATCATCCGTTCAGAGTTAGAGAAAGATCATGAACGTTACGAATATGAGTTTACAATTATTGATGCACAAAAAGCATACTGGGAACTTGAAGTGAATGCTCAGACTGGTCAGGTCACTAAAATGGAACTTGATGATTAGTCACGCTTACTCAAAAACAACAAGCTTATTATGAGAAAGGCTTATTCAGCCTTTTCTCTGTTTATTATTTAATCAAAAATAACATCATTGCAGCGAAATCCATAACGCTATAACTAAACAATAGCACTCTCAATAACTATAATAATGAAGTGTGTACAATACACATGAGTCAGCATGGAGTTCAAATGAAGTTTATTACACAGGCAGCCAAACTCAGTTTATGCTTCACTTGCCTATGCTTGACAGCTCCCGCTCAAAGTGACGAGGACCTCTCACCAGAACAGGCCCGTGATTTACAAAAGCGTGGCATCATCTTACCTTTTAACCACCTTCTAGGCATAGCCCGCCAACACCATTCAGGAAAGTTACTTAATGCAGAACTGGAATACGATGATGGCTTTTATGAGTACGAATTTAAGATTCTAGATAAACAAGGCGTCATCTGGGAAATTGAAATTAATGCACAGACCGGTGAAGTCACTGAAGTAGAAGAGGATGACTAAGCATGCGTATTTTGTTGGTTGATGATCAACAAGCCTTATTGGAAAGCACAGCAAAATCACTACAACAAGCAGGCTTTGTTGTTGATACATGTGAAAATGGAGTCGATGCTTTACACCTCGGACAAGAAGAAGACTATGCTGCCATTATTTTAGACCTGGGATTACCGGATATCAGTGGCTTAACTATTCTTCGAGAATGGCGTAATAAAGGCAATAAAGTCCCTGTTATTATACTCACTGCACGAGGCGAGTGGTACGAGCGAGTAGAAGGATTAAAGGCGGGAGCGGATGATTACCTGCCAAAACCTTTTTATCAAGAAGAACTCCTAGCTCGATTAAATGCAGTGATTAGTCGCTACCATGGTCAAAACAGCTGCTCTCTACAACATGGCCTAATTACGCTTGATGAAGAAAAACAGCAGCTTATCTTTCAAGGTAAAACCTATAATTTAACCGCGATGGAATTCCGGCTGTTACGCTTCTTCATGCTAAATCCAAATAAAGTACTTAGTAAACAGCGACTCACTGAGCAACTTTACGCTTATGACGAAGATAAAGACAGTAATGTGCTTGAAGTATATATCGCCCATCTACGACGTAAGTTAGGAAAAGAAAGCATCGAAACCCGTCGTGGTCAAGGTTACATTTTTCGTGGAAACACTTCATGAAATCAATAAGCCGTACACTCACATGGGGATTAGCCGGCTCTGTTATCTTCTTAACGATTATTATTACGTTAATCACCTATTTAACATTAAACAACACCTATAAGACTTTTTTTAATAATCGGCTCAACAATGAAATTGAAACGTTGGTGTCTTCCCTGGATATACATCAACAAAAAATCATGCTCGATGAAGAAAAACTTAACCATTATTATTCCTATATTTATTCTGGACACTATTTTACTATCGTAAGTCACAGTCAACGGATACAATCACGTTCTCTCTGGGACTTTTCACTTTTTTCCCAACAAAATTTACCCGCCGGGAAACGGCTACGACAAGAAATAAGCGGCCCAGATGACCAACATCTTATTCTCTTAAGTCAGGGGTTTATCCAAAAAGACATAGAATTTACGGTTACGGTTGCAGAAGATGTAAGCGTATTAACTCAAAGTTTTCAGGTTTTAACACTTAGTTTAGTTGCAGGACTTATTGCAGTTTTAATTGTATTAATTTTATTACAGCAGTGGCTACTAAAAAAAAGCCTGAAGCCACTCGTATCTCTCGCAGCATCAATTCAAGCATTAAAAAGCGGTGAACTAACTACATTATCCACTCGTCAAACACCAAAGGAGTTAATGCCACTCGTTGAAACGATAAATCAACTACTGGAAAATACCGCAGAGTTATTACAACGTAGCCGTAATGCGACAGGTGATCTAGGACATTCACTAAAAACACCACTGGCCGTTATCCAGCAACTTGCTCAAACTGAGCTAAAAGACAATCCTATAAAATCCCAATTACTGAAACAAACTAATACTATTCGCGTCCTTACCGAGCAAACTCTGACGAAAGCGAGACTTGCAGGCGATATACTGCCTGGAGCACAATTTTATCCTCAACAAGATCTGATGGATTTAATACATAGCCTTGATACCATTTATCAACATAAAGGTGTTCGTATTGAATGGCAACCCCACCATTGGCCAGATCGTCTTAATATTAATCGAGAGGATGCATTAGAGTTATTCGGTAACTTACTGGATAATGCCTGTAAATGGGCTAAGAAAACAGTCCTTCTAAACATATCTGGACAAGATCATACCATCAGAATCACCATTCATGATGATGGTCCAGGTATTGATGATACTCAGCTACATACCATTATTAAACGTGGCAAACGACTCGATGAACAAGTAGAAGGACATGGCTTAGGTTTAAATATTGTCGAAAATATTGTTAAATACTATAAAGGCTCAATGGATTTTGAAGGGCACCATTCCACGCTCGGGGGACTCATGGTTTCTGTCAATTTACCTAAGTCTGTGTCATGATCATCTTTCAGTTTTAATATATTCAGAACTACTCAGTACCTTTCCCTACACATCATTTGTAGAGTATAATTCTCGTGTTCTCAGGGCGGGGTGAAATTCCCCACCGGCGGTGATTCCATGAATCAGCTCTATGACTTAATTCATGGAAAGCCCGCGAGCGCTTGGTTTATATATATTATTTAACGACAAATAGTTTGATAAGTATTGTACCAAGGTCAGCAGATTTGGTGAGATTCCAAAGCCGACGGTGATAGTCCGGATGGGAGAGAGTGGCGTATTGTATACCCAGTAACACACTTTTTTAGAGGCTAATATTGTATGACAAACAATTAAACCAGGAACACTTACTCAGCTTAATGTAAGTTGCTGGAATAAGGTTGTGTTGATCGTATATATGAAAATTATACTCTAGGTTTACTGTTTATTGGGTAATATCTCAGTAATACACTCATTCGTCGAGTGAACTGTTTTTGTATTAAAAGCATACGTCCTTGCCCTGATTCAGGTCTATTTATTGGAGTAAAACCATGAATCAGTCATTTGAAAATTCCTTAAACCATTCTATACAACGTGTTGAGCAAGCACTTTTCGCACTTCAACAAGGTCAAGGTGTTCTTGTCGTTGATGATAACGACCGTGAAAATGAAGCCGATCTAATATTTGCAGCAGAGTCATTAACAGAAACGCAAATGGCTATGCTGATTCGAGATTGCAGCGGTATTGTTTGCTTATGTCTTACTGAGAAGAAACTTAAAGCACTCAACTTGCCAATGATGGTAGAAAACAATACCAGTCACTATGGCACAGGTTTTACAATTACCATCGAAGCAGCTGAAGGTGTAACAACAGGTGTTTCTGCCGCAGACCGTGTACAAACCATCAAAACCGCTATTGCTGATAATGCGAAACCAAGTGATTTGAAACGCCCTGGTCATGTATTTCCACTAAGAGCCGAACCTGGTGGCGTTTTAAGTCGTCGAGGTCACACTGAAGGGGTTATAGACTTGATGTGTCTTGCAAAGCTAAAACCCGCAGGTGTCTTATGTGAGCTTATGAATGATGATGGCACCATGGCAAATCAGGATGATATCCTGCGTTACTCAAAAGCCTATAATCTTCCTATTGTCTCTATTGAAGATATTGTGAGATATCGACAAAACAACGTTATGCAAGAAGCGGTTTAATTTATAGTTATATATTAGAATCTATGCCGCAACAACATCAGTATAAAGGTATATATAAGAAGTTGATTGCGGCACAAATTAAAAAATAATAACGCTCTAAATCGTTGATAAGAACAACTTTCAAACACGAATTGATCAAGCTATTTCCATGATATTAAGTGTGGTCAAGGTATGTGGCCATCGCTCAGTATTGTTAGTCAGTGAAGGTTTAGGAATTTTTACTAAACTGCAAAAAAATAATTTTATTAGGGCCTGTTAACACTATGCTGCAGTTAGTAGCTTAAATATTATGGTGAAACTTTAGTTATTGCTGTATTTATATAAAAACCCGCATGAAAGGTAAATTAGACTTTAGTATATAGTGCGAATTTATAAAATAATGAAGAATACTAAAGAAAAATAACAACTAACTTATACTGTATTGCTTTATTGATTATTCGATAAAACACCTCTAAAAATGCACTTTTTTAGAGATATCATATCGATAAAAGCAAGAACTCAGTAGAATAGTTTACCCAAAAGCAGTTTATTGCGTACGTTCTAAGTGAACTGTTGTTGCAGGTGGAATTGAAGCTCTTACACTCACATCAGCCACATGGTAATTAGAAAGGTTCATACCATAAGCATTATGGAGTGAACGTAAAATATAAACAAGTAATGGTTTATCTTGATAGTTTTCTAATAGTTTATTGAGTTCTTCATCAGATAAACGTTTTACCTGTTTAAATTTTGCGGTAACAACAGGCACAACACTCAGGCTCACATAAAGATCGTTTACTTTGAATCCTGCATCCTCTATTACTTTCATATTATCATCGATAATACCAAGCACTTCTTTTGCTTTTTCCTCTTTAAACTCTCGGTACTCTCCCATTTTTTGCTTGGTATATTCAAGACCTTCTGATGCTTTCTTTTCTAAGTCACCAGACATATTCTCTGCGGAGCTTTTCATTGTTTGCCAAAAGCTACCTGATGTTTCTGCATCAGCATCTCCAGTTTGTGCCTCAACATTACTTTCTTGAGCAATAGCATACTCAATACTACAAAATAACAATATGGCCTGTAACAAAGTAGTTTTTTTATCAAATGAATACTTCATTATTTAGATCTCTTAAACACGCAATTAAAGCTAATTATCTTTACTGTATTTTAACTTAGCAATGCTCACCATAATACTGAATACAGTTGTTGTCTAAACAATTTACATATAATTATTTCACAAAAATGTAACCAAATGTTTTTTAAGGTTTTTTTACAGTGGGAATAATTCTTGCGGTAAAGCTGCTGTCATTTTTACCGAGGAAATACCATGCGATTTTTTAAATCAAGCATAATGGCAGCAGCCCTCTTACCTTTTACCTGGTTCAATTACGCTCATGCTGTTCCAGTGGATACTGAACTATCACTCGTTATTGATATATCAAGCAGTATTGATGCGAGTGAATTTATTTTACAACGGGACGGTTATGCGAATGCATTCCGTGATGCCAGTGTTCAAGCAGCAATTAGTTCTCTTACAAATGGTATTGCTGTTGCCGCATTTCCTTTTGCATTAACTGGTGTTCAAGCAACGCCTTGGTTTCACCTACAAAATGCAACAGATGCTGAAGCATTCGCCACGGCGATTGATGCAATTCCCGATGAAGATGTCGTTGGTACTAACATAGCCAGTGGTGTTGATGTTGCACTTGCATCGATGCTTGGTAATGATTTCGAAGGTACAAAACTGGTCATTGACGTTTCTACTGATGGTGTACAAAACGTATTTCGTCCTGGTTTACCATGTCCTATTAGTGATCCGCCCACAGCACTTGAGGTAGAAGCATGTTTAGCCGCTTTTGATGATGCTATTCATGGCGCGCGGGATGATGCCGCTGCAGCAGGTGCATTTATTAATGCATTGGCGATTTTTGATCCCGATTCAGCGGCTGAATATTTAGCTGAACTTGAAGCATTGTTAGGTGGATTACCTCCAGATTTTCCAACTACGTTAGAAGAATATCTCACCGAAGACCTAATTACTGGCCCTGATGCTTTTGTGTTATCCACTCAATTTGATGATAATTTTACAGACTTTGTTGTGAGTAAAATTCTGGCAGAAATTGCACCAGAAGAACCACCCACAGCTACACCAGAGCCTTCAACCCTGCTTATGCTATTGACTGCAATTGCAGGGCTGTTACTGCGTAACCAACGAAGGCAATTAACTTAAATGATGCAACAGATCATTCTCACATAACAGGAAAACAGTAAAGCGCTCGATGCAAGGAAGCATCGTAAAATAGAATTAAATTTTCTACTATTTACTTGAATGATATTTTTCTGATAACTCATGAACTGCGTCAACAAACACATTCACTTGATCAGGCTCTACAAACTGATGTATACCATGCCCCAAATTAAATACATGGCCAGAGCCACTACCATAATCGGCCAAAATAGACGCAACCTCCTGTTTAATTCTTTCTGGCTTAGCATAAAGCACACTCGGGTCCATATTACCTTGCAAAGCAACACGGTCACCAATTCGTTTCCTGGCCTGCCCAATATTGATTGTCCAATCTAAACCCACACAATCCGCACCGCTATTTGCAATTCGCTCTAACCAAAGACCACCATTTTTAGTAAACACAATTGCTGGCACTTGCCGACCATCATGTTCTTTAATTAATCCAGCAATGATCTTATTCATGTAGCCTAATGAAAACTCATCATACGCTGCATCGCTAAGCACACCACCCCAAGTATCAAATATCTGAACAGCTTGTGCACCCGCTAAAATTTGCGCATTTAAATAATCAATCACTGAGTTTGCCAGTTTATCCAATAATAGATGCATCACCTCTGGCTGTGTATACATCATTGCTTTGATATGGCGAAAATCTTTGGTACTCCCCCCTTCAACCATATATGTTGCTAAAGTCCAAGGACTACCAGAAAAACCAATGAGAGGAACACGTCCATTTAATGCCCTACGAATTGTTTTAACTGCATCAAGTACATACGACAAATCTGACTCAGTCTTAATTTCAGGCAAAGCCTCAACAGCAGCAGCTGTTTGTATGGGTTTTCTAAACTTTGGTCCTTCACCTTGCTCAAAGTAAAGCCCTAATCCCATTGCATCAGGAATCGTTAAAATATCTGAAAATAAAATCGCTGCATCGAGTGGGTAGCGTTCTAATGGTTGTAATGTCACTTCACATGCCAGCTCAGGATTTTGACAAAGCGCCATAAAGTCACCCGCCTGACTACGTGTCGCACGATACTCAGGTAAATAGCGTCCGGCTTGTCGCATTAACCACACAGGTGTGCGATCAACAGGCTCTTTTAACAACGCGCGAAGAAAGCGATCATTTTTCAGTTCAGCCATAGCTTTTATTACCTTGTATCACAGCTCATCTGTAAGATTCTGGCAGGCAAGTTTACACCAAAGCGATTGCCGAGACAGCAAGCAGCCCCTTTGATATAGTTTGCGTCTTGTCTTCGTTGTAGGTAGATACGATAGGTATGTTTAAAAAGATTCTTGCCTCGATTGGTATTGGTAGTGCTACCGTAGACACACGTCTTACCCAGTCAGTCTATGAACCAGGAGAAGCTATTACTGGAGAAGTGTTCATTGTGGGAGGAGACACAGAACAACACATTGCAGGACTGGAACACGCCCTTGTTACCTTAGCAGAAGCAGAAACAGACGAAGGGGAATATATAACGCACTACATTATTCAGTCCTGGAAAATACCTGAAAGCTTTATTATTCAAGCAGGTGAAGAAAAAATCATTCCATTCACCTATCAGCTACATTACGAAACACCTGTGACTCAGCTCAACTGTCCTACGGAAACCTGTAAAGTATGGATACAAACAGGCTTAAATATCGACTTAGCCCTTGATCCCTCTGATCGAGACTATATCGACATAGCCCCTACCAATGTGATGTCTACCTTTTTAGAGGCAATGACAGAATGTGGATTAATATTAAGTTATGCCGATGTAGCAAAAGGCTTTGTGAAATCTCCCTCCTTTACATCAACAAGTGGCTGCTATCAAGAACTGGATTTCATCCCTAAAGACTCGGGCTTATTTAATTTTAAGGAAGTCGAGGTTTCATTTGTACCTGAAAACAACTGCACACATGTCATGCTTGAAATAGACCGTCACCATAAAGGTGCACTATCCGCTTTTACCCTGCAGCACAACAGGCTTGATAAAAGCCAGGTTATTGCACAAATCAAACAGGTTCTCGAAGTTTAATAAGTGATAAAAAAAACGGGCTTACGCCCGTTTATAAAATTGTTATACGCTAGTTAGAAACACCTAAAACATTAAACATCCAAGTAATTCATAATACCTTCTGCAGCTTGGCGTCCTTCCCAAATAGCAGTTACTACTAAGTCTGAACCACGCACCATATCCCCACCCGCAAACACTTTAGGATTAGCTGTCTGGAAAGGATATTCATTCTTTTCTAGCGCGAGAACTCGTCCAGAGGCATCCGTTTCAATACCTAAATCGGTAAACCAAGGGGCCGGGCTAGGACGAAAACCAAAGGCAATAATCACTGCATCGGCAGGCACGACTTCTTCACTGCCTGGAACAGTCTCGGGAACACGGCGTCCATTTTCATCGGGCTCACCTAACCGCGTAGTCACAAATTTAACCCCTTCAACCCGATCTTCACCCACAATCGCCACAGGTTGACGGTTAAATAAAAACTGAACGCCTTCCTCCCGCGCATTGGCAACTTCACGGCGAGAACCAGGCATATTTTCCTCATCACGACGGTAAGCACAAACCACAGATTTAGCGCCTTGCCTGATCGCGGTTCGATTACAGTCCATTGCGGTATCACCACCACCTAACACTACTAGCCGCTGATCACGCATATCAATAAAGCTTGCGTTATCAGTATTCAGTCCCATGCAACGCTTGGTGTTTGAAACCAAATAGGGCAGCGCTTCATAAACACCTTGTAATTCTTCACCAGGAAAACCACCTTTCATATAGGTGTATGTTCCCATCCCCAAAAACACAGCATCATAGTCCTGAAGCAATGTATCGATGGTTATATCTTTACCCACCTCAGTATTTAAGTGGAACTCCACGCCCATTTGACTGAAGACTTCACGGCGTCGCTTAATCACTTCTTTTTCAAGCTTAAACTCAGGAATACCAAAGGTCAGTAAGCCACCAATTTCTGGATTACGATCAAAAACAACAGGGGTCACACCATTACGAATCAAGACATCAGCACAGGCAAGCCCTGCTGGGCCAGCGCCAACAACAGCTACTTTTTTGCCTGTTTTAACGACATGAGATAAATCAGGTCGCCAGCCCATAGCAAAGGCGGTGTCGGTAATATACTTTTCCACGGAGCCAATCGTTACCGCACCAAACCCATCATTTAATGTACAAGCCCCTTCACAAAGACGATCCTGTGGACAAACGCGGCCACAAACCTCTGGCAAAGAGTTGGTTTGGTGTGATAGCTCAACGGCTTCCAGAATATTGCCCTCAGCCGCGAGCTTCAACCAGTTGGGTATATAGTTATGAACCGGGCATTTCCATTCACAGTAGGGATTACCACACTCCAGACAACGGTGACTTTGCTCAGCAGTTTGCTTTGGCGTAAAAGGATCATAGATCTCAACAAACTGTGCTTTGCGAACATCAATATCCTTTTTCCGTGGATCAACCCTGTCGACATCGATAAATTGAAAATTATTCTGTAAACGTTCAACCATGATTACACCTCATTCATCGACTACTCAGGGCGGGTACGAATGCTAGCTAACAGCATGTTCAGGCTCGCTGCTTTAGGTTTGACTAACCAGAACTTGCCAATATAGTCATATATTTCTTCTAACAGATGAGCACCCCAAGCGCTTCCGGTCTCCGTCACATATTCTTCAATAATGCTGTGTAGATAGGTCTGATACTGCTCCATTGTCTCCGTATCTATCCGTTGAATTTCTACGAGCTCATGGTTGTAACGATCTACAAAGTGCCGGTCCTGATCCAACACAAAGGCAAAACCACCGGTCATGCCAGCACCAAAGTTGTGACCCGTATTACCTAAGACAGTAACCACACCGCCTGTCATATATTCACAACAGTGATCACCCGTGCCTTCTACAACAATGTGTGCACCAGAGTTACGAACCCCTAGGCGCTCTCCGGCCGTCCCTGAAGCAAATAACTTGCCTCCAGTAGCACCATAACAACAGGTATTACCAACAATGGCCGTCTGTTGTGACTCAAACTGACTATTTTTCGGAGGTGAAATGACTAGCTTACCGCCAGTCATGCCTTTCCCTACATAGTCATTGGCATCCCCTTCCAGATACATGTTTAGGCCACCGGCATTCCAGACACCAAAACTCTGGCCGGCCGAACCTTTCAGGTAAACATTCACGGGACTGTCAATCATCCCCTGATTACCATGGCGCTTGGCAATCTCCCCAGAGAGACGCGCACCAATTGAACGATCACAGTTACCAACTTGATAGTGAAAGTCACCGCCTTGACGATGTTCAATGGCCGGCAACATGTCTTTCACCATTTGCTCCGCCAGCTGTCCTTTATCAAAAGGCACATTACGCGCACTCTGGCAAATCTGTGGTTTATCCGCTGGAATATGCTGTTGCTCAACCAAAGGTGATAAATCCAGACGCTGCTGTTTTTCAGTATCACCAGGTAAACGTTTTAATAAGTCAGTACGCCCAATTAAATCTTCTAAACGTGATACGCCAAGTTTAGCCAGCCACTCTCTCACCTCTGTCGCCACAAAGGTAAAGAAATTCATGATCATCTCGACCGTACCCGTAAAGTACTGATCACGTAGCTGCTGATTTTGCGTTGCCACACCAGTCGCACAGTTATTTAAATGGCAAATCCGCAGATATTTACAGCCCATAGCCACCATGGGTGTTGTACCAAAGCCAAAGCTTTCAGCACCTAAAATGGCAGCCTTAATTACATCAAGACCAGTTTTTAAGCCACCATCTGTCTGTAAACGTACTTTGCCACGCAAGTCATTTAGACGTAACGCCTGGTGGGCTTCACTTAAACCTAGCTCCCATGGTGAGCCAGCATAGCGAATTGAGGTAAGAGGACTCGCGGCCGTACCACCGTCATAACCAGAGATGGTAATTAAATCAGCATAAGCCTTCGCCACCCCTGCAGCGATAGTCCCTACACCAGGTTCTGACACAAGCTTCACTGAAACCAGTGCTTCAGGATTGACCTGCTTAAGATCAAAAATCAGCTGCGCTAAATCCTCAATCGAGTAAATATCGTGGTGAGGTGGTGGCGAAATCAATGTCACGCCAGGCACTGAATACCGTAGCCGAGCAATCAACTGATTGACTTTACTGCCTGGTAACTGACCACCTTCTCCAGGTTTAGCCCCTTGCGCGACCTTTATCTGCAGCACTTCTGCATTCACCAGGTAATGCGGTGTGACACCAAAACGTCCAGAAGCAATTTGCTTAATTTTGGAAACCTTATTTGTGCCAAAGCGAACAGGGTCTTCCCCCCCTTCACCTGAGTTTGAACGTGCTCCCAACCGATTCATGGCCTCGGCAAGTGCTTCGTGGGCTTCTGGAGATAAGGCACCCAACGACATAGCAGCACTATCAAAGCGCTTAACGATCTCACTGAGAGGTTCTACCTGGTCAACCGATATGCCTTGACCTGTTATCTGCAGGCTTAATAAGTCTCTCAGAGTTGCCACTGAACGTTGATTAACTAACGTTGCATACTGCTGGTAATCTTCATAACGACCACTGCGAACGGCTATTTGCAAAGTTTGAATCACATCAGGATTAAAACAGTGGTACTCACTGTTATGCACATATTTCAACAGGCCACCCTGTTGGATAGACTGACTGATCCGCCAAGCTTGCTTTGCCAACAGTGATTGTTCTTGTTGAAAGTCATTAAAGCGCGCGCCAGCTATACGACTAGCGACACCTTTAAAGCACATCTCAACCACTTCATCGCTTAAACCAATGGCTTCAAACAACTGAGCACCACGGTATGAGGCAATAGTGGAGATACCCATTTTAGACATGATCTTCAGCAGGCCTTTTTTAATGCCTCTACGGAAGTTCTTATTCGCTTCAATAGGATCAATCATCACCTCTTGGGTTTGAATCAAATCCCAAATGACTTCGTAGCTTAGATAGGGATAAACTGCTGTAGCACCAAATCCCAGTAACACTGCAAAATGGTGGGAGTCGCGTGCCGTCCCCGTTTCCACCAAAATATTGGCACTGGTTCGTAGGCCAGTATCAATCAGACGGTGATGTACTGCACCTGTCGCCATTGCAGCATGAATGGGTAATTTGCCTTTTTCGATATCTCTATCAGTCAAGTAAACCACTACACTTCCAGCGCTTACTGCAGCTTCAGCTTCATCACAAATACGAGTAACCGCCTGAGCTAAATCCTCAGAGGCATCATAATTTAAGTTAATTTTGACAACACCCAGCCCATGACCATCATCTCTTGTTAGGTTTAAGAATTTGGCCGGAGATAAAATAGGGGAACTCAAAATAACGCGCGCTGCATGAAGCGGTGTTTGCTCAAAAGGATTCTTTTCAGCACCTAAGCAGGTTTCCAGTGACATCACGATTGATTCCCGCAAAGGATCAATAGGTGGATTAGTCACCTGAGCAAACTGCTGGCGGAAATAATCATACAGAGGGCGAATCCGCTGAGAGAGCACCGCCATTGGCGTATCATCTCCCATAGAGCCAACAGCTTCTTGCGCATTTTCAGCTAATGGACGCAGTACCTGATCACGCTCTTCAAACGTAATCTGGTACATTTTCATATGCGACTTCAATGCTTCTTTGTCAAAGTGGTCAATACGGTAAGTGTGTTCAATGTATTTTGACTGAATACGGTGAGCGTGTTGCTTTAACCACTTTTTATAAGGCTGCTTTGTTTTCAGGTAGCCATCGATATCATGTGCGGTGTAAATATCATGGGTTTCAGTGTCAATGGCTAGCATTTCACCCGGTCCAACCCGGCCTTTCGCAACGACGTCTTCTGGTTGATAAGACCAAACGCCTACTTCGGATGAAACAGTGATATAGCCATTCTTAGTCATAACCCAACGCGAAGGTCGCAGTCCATTACGGTCTAGTGCACAAATGGCACGAACTCCATCTGTTATTACTAATCCGGCAGGACCATCCCAAGGCTCCATATGCATGGAGTTATATTCATAGAACGCCCGTAAATCAGGGTCCATTGTATCGACATTCTGCCAGGCTGGTGGCACCAACATCCGAATCGCGCGGTAGATATCAACACCACCTGTTACCAACACTTCCAACATATTATCCAAGCTGGAAGAGTCTGAGCCAGTCCGGTTAACCAGAGGTTTAACCGTTTCAACTTCTGGTAATAGCTCACACTTAAATTTGCTGGTTCGAGCCTCGGCCCAATTCCGGTTACCTGTAATGGTATTAATCTCGCCATTATGCGCTAAAAAACGGAATGGTTGAGCCAAGTGCCAGCGCGGCATGGTATTGGTGGAGAAACGTTGGTGGAATACACAGATAGCTGTTTCAAACCGAGGATCTCCTAAGTCTGGATAAAACTTAGGTAAATCAACAGGCATCATTAAGCCTTTATACGTCACAACAGTATGAGACAAGCTACAGATATAAAACTCATCATCATCCGTCACACTCAAGCGAGCTCGACGTCTTGCCATAAATAGTTTGGCAGCAAACTGTTCTTCTGTAAGGGATTCAGGACAGTTTACAAAAACCTGTTCAAACTGAGGCATCTGATCCAGGGCAATAGGACCTAGACACTCTGGATTAGTAGGCACTTTCCGCCAACCAACCACTTCCAGTTCTTGATCGGCTAATTGGTCATTTAGTGCTTGTCGGGCAACGTTTGCTTTTGACTCATCAGCATTTAAAAAGACCATACCCACAGCATAATGGGTAGACAATTGCGCTTGAAATGACTCCTGTGCAATGGTTCGTAAAAAGCTGTCTGGCTTTTGAATCAATAAGCCGCAGCCGTCGCCTGTTTTACCATCAGCAGCGATACCGCCACGATGGGTCATGCATGTTAACGCCTGAATGGCGGTTTGCAGTAAGTGGTGGCTCTTCTGCCCTTCTTTATGGGCAATCAGGCCGAAGCCACAGTTATCCTTGAACTGCTCAGGATGGTAAAGAACTCGCATAAGGTACACTCTCAACGAGGAATTTCTTCAAAAAAAACAGTATGTTAGCGGCTTTAGCTTTAGTTGTAATTGATCGCTGCCAACAAAAAGGGGGAAAACAGTTTACCCGTGATGTCACATAGACACAAATTTACGTCTCTACCATATAATAAAGGACAAACTAAAGCACGACACTGATTGTAATTTTACGTGAGCATGCCTTCCAACTTACTAATTATAATCAACTATTAGTGAAGACTATTGAATAGTAAAAGCTAATACCAATGTGCGATAGCAGGCAGGTCATCAGTTATATTTACGAATCTCTTGCTGGATGTTTTGTAAGCTGCGGGGCCAAGGGCTTTGTTGCTGTAACGCATTCGGTAGTTTCTTAATGGCAGCTGTTGCCACTTCATGCGTTGAGTAGCGTCCATAAGAAACCACATACCAAGGCTGTCCATTATGGTGGGTTTTGAAATACTTCAGTTGCGGGTTCTTTTGGTGTCGCTGGATGAATGTACGTGCAGCAGACTCAGAACTTGTCCCCAACACTTGTAATACATAGTACTTGCTTGATTGTGCTAAAAACCAAGAACCATCTCCTGAATACTTTTTAGTGACGGCCTGTTTGGCGGGTGTTTTTCGGGGCGGACTAGGTTTTACTTTTTTTGTTTCAGCTTTTTTTACTGACTTTGTATCTGCGACAGGTGTTTTCTCTGCTTTTACTGCCTTGGCTTCCGTTTGAGTATCAGACGAAGTGGATACTTGCACCTCAGCTAAATTATCCTGATTACGGATTACTGTGCCTGCAAGTTTATCCTTACCATTATTAACAGGTGCAACTTTATCACTTGTCGATAATTCTGCTTTAGTAGGAGGCTGCGCCTCATTAGACTGACTATTACTTTTAGCTTGGCTATCATTTTTTGATGCCACTTTTTGAGAAGACTCATCCTCTTGTACAGCGACAGTAGGCAGCTCAATATCCATGACAGTTGTTGGTGTATCTTCCCCATCAACTGAATCGTTAGCAGGAGGCTTCGCTGACGAATCCCATTGCGGGATATCAACAGCAGGTTTAACCGTGTCATCCATTATCACTACAGCCGCTTTTTCATCGGATGTAGAATCATCATCAACGGATAGTAACTGTTGTGTAATTACGAGAACTAACAATAGTAAAGCAACAACTGAAGCTGCAACGAGATGCTTGCTAGGAATGCCATATTTATTACTATCTTGTCGTGTACTCATACTGCCAAACAGCACCTCATGTGCATAAAAATTTACTTTACTAAAATCACCAACAGATAAGTTATAAATTTTGTCCAAATCTTCACTGTTAAGTTCAAATAGGTTACTTAACCCTGTACTTTCTAAACAGTGGTTCACATATTTTTTAATATCTTCTCTACTAAGATCATCAAGCTGAACCTCATGTAGCAGCTCCTGATTTTTAAGATTAGGATGAGTTTGTAGTGTTTTTTGTAACTGAGGTAGAGAGAATAATACGATGTGAACGGGGTAATTTTCCTTTTCAGCAACCGATGCCCACGATACTAATAATGAAACCAGTTGAGGATCTAATTGGTGGGCATTATCAACCAATAAAATAAGTTTTTGTGGTCGAGTTAATTCCGCAAGTAAGTTTTTTAATAGCGCCTCATAGTCTACACGTGTAACTGGCAAGGCTTTTTTGGGAGTGTAGTGTCGTGTTATTTGATTGAGAAATTCAGTAACCCCCATCCCTACAGTACCACTAATGACAAGTGCATTTTCGCCTGATACTTCATTACTGAGGACTTTACAGAGGTGTGTTTTTCCTGAACCTTCCTTGCCAGTCACCAGTAGTAATAAATGCGTAAAGGTAAGCAAATGTTGGATTTGCTTCAACACTTCTCCACGTCCAGCCCCAGCAAAAAACAGCCCCAAATCACCTTGATCTACAAAAGGATTTCGAGCCATACCATAAATACGCAGAAAATCTTTCTTCGCAAGCTGGTCATCACTGGCTTTTATTGGATTTGTCATTAGCCTACCATCAACAGATAAAGCCATCCTTTGCCTATCTCTTACTAAACAAGTATCCCTACAATTAGTTATCCCCTGTACTGGGGCATAAATCTAAATTTATGAGTACAATTTTCAAACACCCCATACTTACCAAAACATAGTTTTCAGTGAGCATACCCTCATAATAGACGCTAATAGCCTACTAGCTAAGAGAGGTAAGTGCTTTACTAACAGTATCAGATGCCTATCCTTAGCATCTAACACTGATGACTGGTATATATTAGCAACAGTAAAAAAATGCTTGTAAGTGTAACTGCTATATACTCTTTAATGTCGCAAGTAGTGCGTCATGGCTAAAGTCAGATGTCACTATAGCCTTACCTACAGCTTCAAGAAGCACCAAGCGTAATGAGCCATCAACCACTTTTTTATCCACAGCCATATGTTTTAAAAAGTCTTCTGGCGTCATATCTTTTGGAGAAGTAACCGGTAATTTGGCCTGCTCTAATAAGCGCTGTAAAACTTCCAACTCATTAGCATCTAGCCACCCTAAACGTATCGACAAATCCACTGCCATGAGCATACCTACAGCAACTGCTTCACCATGAAGCCAACTGCCATACCCTTCATGAGTTTCTATTGCATGACCAAAGGTGTGTCCCAGGTTCAGAATTGCCCTTATACCACCTTCCCGTTCATCTTCAGCTACAACATCAGCCTTCGCTAAGCAAGAACGCTTGATAGCATAGCCAAGTGCAGTGTCATCACAAGCTAACAAGTCTTTTGTATGCATTTGCAGCCAGGCATAAAATGACTGATCACAAATCAACCCGTACTTAATAACTTCTGCAATACCTGCTGATAGTTCACGAATAGGCAATGTCTTTAACGCTGCTGTATCCGCTAACACACAGCGTGGCTGATGAAATGCCCCTATCATGTTTTTGCCTAACCTGTGGTTCACTCCCGTCTTCCCCCCCACAGAGGAATCAACCTGAGCCAGTAAGGTGGTTGGGATTTGAATGAAATCAACTCCTCGTTGATAGGTTGCAGCGGCAAAGCCAACCATATCACCAATGACACCACCACCTAAAGCAATAAGCGTAGTCGTACGGTTATGTCGCTTTTCAAGCAACTGGTCAAAAATTAAATTGACGGTATCTAATGTTTTATAAGCTTCTCCATCTGGTAAAATCACAGTGTCTACCTGAAATGCACTCAGGGAAGCTTTCACTTTATTTAAATACAATGGAGCAACAGTTTCATTAGTCACTAACATTACCTGTCGACCACGAATATAGGGTGATAATAAATCAGGCTGCCCTAATAAACCTGGACCAATGTGAATAGGATAACTCCGTTCACCTAACGCTACTTGTAAGGTTTGCATAGATTCATTCCACCCTGTTTCGTTACACACTAAGCCAGCCATCTTAAAAGTGCATAATATACTCTCATAAAAAGTAACTAAAAGCTGATATCACAAACATGCCACACCAATGTCACTTTTCTGTAAAATTTATCTCTTAGTCTAATGATGTAGTTATTCTAGGTCATTACGAAAATGCCACTTTAGCCGCTGATTCAGCGGCTTCTTTCTGCTCTACCAAACAAGCATACTTAATATTTTAGCTACATGATTCTAAATTAAATATTTAATACACTTGTCTTTTTTTCGCAACACTTTGTTATTAGGCTAAATTTATGTTGAGTACCCCCAAACATCAAGGGAAACACTCTTGAGATTGGTTAAGATAAGGTACTTAACACGCTTAACCTGACCTACAAAGGTAATAACAACAGTCAATGTCAACATACTACATCTTAATGTGTATACATTAACTATCTTGTAAGTCAGGTTTTAAGACAGAAACTGCTATTGGCTTTAGCCGCAGAATGCGGCTTTCTTTTACCTCGAATCAGCTTCCCCCTCTCAAACCTGCACAACATAGGCTTTCTTCTTTCCACCCAATGCAGGACTATAGAACTATAACCGTGCTCTGCAGATAATGAGTTATAGTTATACAATAAAACAACATTTTATGGGGGTATGAATGAGAGGCGCAGGTGGAACGAACGGAGGTATTGGACAGTTTTTAATTGGCCTTGGCATGATGTGTGCCGGCTTCTACATGTTGTTTAATGCCATTATGGTTAACTCCTCATTTAACATGGGTATGCGTCTTTATGGCCTTAACTTATTTGGAGGTCAATTTAATATTACCAGCGGCATGGTAATGGTACCCTTCATCTTCGGTATCGGTATGTTGTTCTATAATGCTAAAAATTTTATTGGCTGGTTACTAACCTTTGGTTCACTCACTGCCCTTATTTTTGGTGTTATTTCCTCAATACACTTCAGCATGCGTTCTATGACTGCTTTTGAATTAATTACTATTTTAGTACTTGCAATGGGAGGACTCGGTCTATTTTTAAGGTCATTTAAAACACAATAAAATAATATATTATGCCTTTATCATGTTACATTTTCACTTATTTATTATTAATATCCCAATGAATTCATCAAAAAATGTCTTTCATTTTGGAGAGTAATAGCCTTTAAGCAACATATCATAATAGTTATTATAAGCCCCCTCATCAATAAGGATCTGTAACCCTTTATTAAACAGTTTAAGTAAACGTTTAGAATTGGCTTTTTTTCTTAAAAAAAGTAAGTGATTGGTATTACTAAATAAAGGTTTATGGTTATATGTAACGATCTGTACTTGTTCTAGCGAAAAATTCTTATTCAAAATAGCATAACCAGAAACTGTTGCAGAAAGGAATAGATCTACTCGTCCTCTCAGTAACATTTTAAAATTTATCTCATCAGAATTATTTACAACAACATTCAGTCTATTATCTTTCACTGCAATCCAGAACTCTGGGATGTAAGTATACCCTCGCGTTGCTCCAATTCTATATTTTTTAAGATCTTCAAAGTCATTCCATTGATTAAAACGAGTTGTTTTTAAATGAAAAAAAACAACTTCCTCTTCACCTAGCGAATTGCTGTAATAAAATAGTTTTTCTCGCTCTTTTGAGGGATACCAAAGAGAAGTTGCATCATAACCTCCCTTTTTGGCTTCACTATACGTTCTTGCCCAAGGCAAATAAGTGTATTCTACGAAATAACCTTCTCTACTAAAAACTTCAGAAATAATATGATTCGCAAATCCACCTTTTTTAGAGTCTTTAGATGCCCAAGGTGGATACTCACCTGAAACAATTTGCAGTACTTTATGCTCACTCTCTTCAGCATAAGAAAAACTACCGCCAATCAGCAACATTACAGCTAGCAGTCTTTTCATAAACAACCATTAACGTTTGGCCTAGCCTTTATCAACAAGCATAGCACCAAACGCTGTTTGTGTTTATAGAGGGACTAGTCCGTTAAGTTTAGAGTCTTATCCACTGCCACTAATCTGCACTTCATGAATCATGCTAGGGCCTGTTAACACTGTTTGAATATCACTGTTATGACCCTTCGGGCCGTGATTTTTTTCCACCTAGCGGTGTTACACTTCATTTATGTAGAATGACTACACGGCATTCCCTGTTCCTTGCTAGGCGAAAAAATAGTCTACGGCAGTGGTGGCTAACAGGCCCTAAGTGCTAGCGAAATAATAAGAATATTCAAGGCAAAGGGTATCCATAGCAGAAAATTTCACATTAGTTAGCTAGTTTAGGAAGGAATGAAATATCAACATAGTATTTCTTAGGATTATCTTTTTCGATAAATACTGTTATTTCTTCCTGCGAAATATGATCAGAAGGATCAAACCAAATATTCTCACTCTTAAATAAATGTAATTCATTCGTTGCTGGGTTTTTCCACTGAGCATAAATTTGGTAAGGGTTACGACCATTTACGCTGAGCGAGCCATTAATTTCAGCACTCTGAAATACTGCTTTTACTGGATATCCTCTCTCTAACAAATACTTTCTCTTTTTATTTTTTAAACCACCGAAGAGAATTATTAAGAAGCCAACCAAGAAAAAAACAGCGCCCATACCTCCTAAAATAGTTGAAAGCCCCCACAACGAGAAAAAACTATTAATTTCAGCCTTATCAGGGTATGACTCTAAGTAAAGTACTTCAACAGCATCTCCTCTTGAATAGCTTGGAGGATTACTTCCTGTTGAAGATGTGAACTCAATCAAATCACCTTCTTTGGTTTTAAACTCAACAACAGGCCTATAACTAATAGAATCACTAGATCTTGAGCTAATCAATTCAACTACAGTACCATTAGTATGGATTGCTTCAGCTACAAAATCATGAGAATTTTTATACGCAAAAAATGCCCCCACAAGCATAGCAAGACCAATTATTGTGAATAAATACTTTACCACAGAAATAACTTTCACGGACTACTCCAACCAGATAAAACTTCAGTAAAAGGTGTATACAACAAATGTAGACATAACAATTACTATATCTCCATAACGAAGCTCTTTTAGGCGCAGCCATCAAGCAATGAAGCCGATCCAACTTATATTAATAAGAGACAGGGATGGCAGTTAAATGCTCCTGCATAAACTGCATCCCTGGTCAAGAACGATGGCAACAAACCCTAAAAATGATTCGTGAAGGGTATAGTGTTTATATTATAGACAACAGACCTAGGTGAAAGTTAAAATACAGTCACAAGACAACAATTAGTAACGAAACTCCAAAATATTATTTCAGTACTTCTTGAACATTTGACCAGAGGAATACCGTTTGAATATTCTAATCACTGGCGCCGCAGGTTTCATTGGTAGCGCCATTGTTGAATTGCTGCTTCAAGAAGGTCACTCAGTTAAAGCCTGCGCCAGAAATCCTCACAACTTACCACGCCATCCAAACTTAAAAGTCGCCTCAATAGACTTTTCTGCTCACCTCGCGGTTGAAGACTGGCTTCCACATATTCAACAAATTGATGCGGTTATAAACTGTGCAGGTATTCTTACTGAACGCTATTGTGGCGAATTTTCCCAACTTCATTTTCAAAGCCCTAAAGCGCTTGCTGAAGCCTGTGTACAGCAAGGCATTACGCGATTCATTCAACTATCAGCCTTAGGGAAACCTAAAGATGGCGAATTTATAAAAAGTAAACACCAGTTTGATGATTACCTGTATCAATACTTCCCTAGTGCTGTCATTGTCAGGCCATCAGTCGTATTTTCCTGTAGCGGCTCATATGGTGGTACATCCCTTTTAAGAGCCATTGCCAGTTTACCTATAATTCCTCTTGTTAATAATGGTCAACAACAGCTTCAGCCTATTCTTTTAGAGGACCTTGCACAGACTGTTTTAAAGCTGCTCATCTATAATGGCAGCAGACAAACATTTTATCCCGCTGGACCAGACGTGCTAACAATTAAAGAATTTATTTTATTGATTCGACAATGGCTAAAGTGGAAGCCCCCATTATGGCTTAACATACCCAGTAACATTTTTACTAAATTAATAAAAGTTAATAATAAATTAAATATTGTGCCTTTTAATAGCACGCTGTTAAAAATGCTTGAACATGGCAATATCATTCCATCAAAAGAATCCCAAGTTTTGGTAGATACACTGCACTTCCAGCCTAAGTCACTAAAAGATACATTAATGAGTTCAGCTAGTTTTGTTCAGGACCGCTGGCACGCGAAGCTGTATTGGGTTAAACCCATTTTATTTACATTGATCAGTTTTATCTGGATCCTTTCAGCTATTGCAGGGTTTACAGCAACTCCAGAGCAATATTCACCTATTTTAAATGCTATAAACATACCTTACAGCACTCAAGCACCTTTGGTTTTATCAAGTAGCATTTTAGACCTCACATTAGCTATTCTCTTTATCCTACGCTGGCAACCTAAACTTATACTCTGTCTAATGCTGTTATCTGTTCTTAGTTACACTTTGGTTTTAGGCGTTTTGGCTCCCTTTACCTGGTTGGATCCTTTAGGAGGATTACTCAAAAACCTAGCAGTAATATCTTCTCTCTGGGTATATTGGATAATAACAGACAGTCGTTGAAATAAGTCACTATGGTTGAATATTACCTATTGCTAAAATTAGTACATATACTCTCTTCAACACTGTTGTTTGGCACAGGGTTAGGCACAGCGTTTTATATGTGGCGTGCTGATCGTAGTCATAACCTCAACACTATTGCTCTTACCAGTAAAAACGTCGTGTTAGCTGATTGGTTATTCACCACGCCTGCAGTCATTATTCAGCCTGTCACTGGCTTGTTAATGTTAACTGGTGTGGGCATTCCTTTAACAACATCATGGGTTCTTACCAGCCTACTTTTATATATAGTAACAGGACTTTGTTGGTTACCAGTTGTGTATATTCAAATAAAAGTAGCACAGTTAGCTGCAACCGCACTAGAGCAACATAGCCCCCTACCTAAAACCTACCGTAAACTTATGACGTACTGGTATAGTCTAGGTTGGCCCGCATTTATTAGTGTTATTATTATTTTCTACCTAATGGTTTTTAAACCCGATTTATGGTGATGACATCTAATCCCCTTCATAAACACGCTTTTACTTTAAGCTCATCAGAAATATAACACACAGTAAAAAGCTATACTTACCGCATTAAATATTGATAAGTATTAATAGCTTTTTACATGCTAATAGATTTCCAAATACTCCTTAATTAATACTTAAACCCAAAGTGATTGTTTGTTTTTTATACGCCACATATTTCATTCATTAATAACAATTCCACTCAAAAGCGTATCATATTGATCATACCAGTTAGATTGCTTACTAAACATCATTATTCAAAAAAATAAAATAAACAATAATTACATAATCGTCATTAACTATTACAAATAATGTTCATCACAGCCTAGCAAATACCTTTTTCAAAAAATAAGTCTCCTCTCCCCTTTAAATACAATACAGTTTTTAAATTGAAACACTAATTGCCAATAATTTTTAGCCTACTGACTTTTGGCAACCCCATATCTATTAAAAATGATTCTCAATTATATTTAAACATTAATTTATAGAGGCTTTAAATATGAAGCTAAACATATTACATAATATATACGCAGGTCTAATTGGTTTACCTGTTTTACTAGCATGCTCTTTTAGTGTTAATGCTGTCCCCCTAGACTGTGCTGGAGGATGTAGTGTATCTGCTATTGACCCAATAGATGGGTCTGAACATATTATAAGGTACAGTGCTACAGCACCTAGTATTATTGATGATGGCTTCAGCTTTAAAGCAAAAATGCCTGGTGGTTTAACTGAGTGGAGTGTTGATGCTCAAAATGTTCTATTTTCTCAAGCCTCTTTTTACCGGATTGGTGCTGCGGGAGGCGAAATCAACCCAAGCAATAACTTTAATTTTGACGATTTTATGTCCACCGAAGATCAGGATGAAAAAGTAATACACGTTGTGTGGGATGGTGATACTTCCAGTCTTCGTATTGAAGAAATTTATCGTTTACAAACATCAAATGATGCAGGACGTATTTCTCAAGTGGGCAAGGACATCATTATTACAAATAAGACTGGTAGCCCTATAGATTTAGACTGGTTCGAGTATACTGACTTAGATATTCATGATTTTTTTGATGACAAAGTCGTACATCGCACTCATGCCGGCGTGGATGTGATTGATCAAGTAAACTACGATACTAACTCAATCGTCACCACCCAAGCTTGGAGCACTATGCAAGATGGTGTTTTTATATTCACCCAACCCACCGCTTTTGACTTGGACATCTTTGGTGGAAAATTAGTTGAGTTTGGTGGGCCAGTCACATTACTCGATGAATTACTGGATAACCTTCCAACAGCGCTTGATAGCTCACCAGAAGCGCTAGGCTTACCCGGAGGAGCAGACCTTATTTTTGGGTTACAATACAGTTTTGAAGATGTCATAGATTCTGTTGTTATAAGAACAAATATGACACTTCTCCCTGTACCAGAGCCATCATTGATTACGCTATTTTTATTTGGCCTGCCTTTAATAGCCAAAAAACGTAAATCAAAAGTTATTTCTGGCTAAGACTTATTAATTAAATCAAGTAATAATGCTATCTGCAAATTCAGGTAGCATTATTATCAGTTTCCAAACCCAGCAATAACCATTTCTTCCCGCTGGGTAAACTTAAATTCCACACGTGTAGAATTTCCACTGAACCGAGGCACATTTGAAAGTGCTTCAGGGTTAGTAATATCAAGTGTTGTACATCCTGGCAGATTATAGGTGCTTGTTTCATCTCCAGATGGCGTACACAAGGTTCGTGAAATAGGCACTATGCTGCTTGAGCCACCACGCAAAGTTACATTTACTCGGCTACCATCGATATTCTCACTGTGAGTATGAAAAAAGAAGCCTCCACTTGCAACATTCATGCTGGTTAAGCTCGGTACACCTTGACCAGTAATGCGCTTAAAAAAATCTATCGCTGTCATTAAGTTTGCAGGTTCAACAAAATATACTCGACAGCTTGTCCCAGAGGGTGTTGCTATATCTATTAGGCTATTTACAGCGTCCTGATTAATTGGCATACCTTATTCCTGACCTATCCCTAACATTGATTTTTATACTCACTTTATTGTGGATAAATTTTCAACAATAAAACATTTATGACCTTTCCATCAGCAAAAATAGTGCATTAGCTAATTGACAAAGCTCACATTTTAGCAAAATTAATTTCAATTAAATCACTGTTAGCAATAAGTAAGAATATAGGAGCCTCTCGTCTTAGGCTCTTAGCTTGATAGGTAAATAACAGATATTTAGGAGGAAAAATTACCGAGTATAGTTTTTGGATGCATTTTCGAGAGCATCAATATCATTTGCACAGATATATTTTTTTAACGCATTAAATTTCTGCTCAGGCCAATCATACACCTTTAGATGAAGAATTCTTTCTATAACATTTTCCGGAAATCGAGTTTTAACGACTTTTGCAGGATTACCAGCCACAATCGTGTAAGGTGCAACATCCTTTGTTACCACAGCATTGGCTGCTATCACAGCACCTTCGCCTATTTCAATTCCAGGCATAATCATTGCCCGCATTCCTATCCATGCACCATCATGAATAATAGTATCGCCTTTTCCTTCATATGACGCTGTCACTTGATCAATAAAAGGATAAAGACTAAACCAATTAATCTGATGGTTATGATTGCCTCCCATTAAAATAACAGCTTCAGCGGCAATACACACATAATCACCAATATAGAGTTTATCAACCGTCCATGGCGACTCCCAGGCCTTCAAACTGTACTCATCACCATATAAATAACGTACTACTGACTCTTCAAAACTGCCACCCCAAGCGTCACTGTAATAGCTATGGGTTCCTTTAATATGAATATTGGGGTTTTTAACCGTTTCATGCAAAAGCTCAACTTTTGACCAATGTTTTTGTCTATTCGACTCACTCATGTTGTTGTCATTCCTAACTGTAAAGTGACTAGCACAGATACTCAGCAGTCACTCTAGTATAACGACGTTAAAGCTTTCAGTCATTGCCACCTTCTAATATACTCTCAAGTGTGGATGGGAACCTTTCTCATTTAACATGATCCAAAGAACACGTGTATATATAGTGAGCTATTAAGAGAACTGCATGAACGACAACTGCTTGTGTAAGAAAGTCATTATATAAAGAGTGTATAACTACCCAAGTCAACACTATACATGGTGGTTGCCGCCATAAAAAATAAAGCTCATGGCTATTTTAGATAAATAAGATTTGACTGATGATAAAGGTAAGCAGCAATGCCTAAACTGAAAAATACCAAAGATGAATACGGCTGGATCTCTATCAGTCTACACTGGCTTGTTGCTATTTCAGTTATAGGTCTTTTTATTCTAGGCTTATGGATGCGAAGTCTAAGCTATTATGACCCCTGGTATCGACTTGGACCTGATATTCACAAAAGTATAGGTATCATCTTATTCGCCGTACTTGTTTTCCGTGTATTAGTGAGACTGTTTAACCCTCCACCAGCCCCGCTACCTTCATTAAGTAAATTTGAGCGTGTTGCGGCTCATGGTGTGCATTTACTTTTATATTTGTTGCTTTTCTGCATCATGATAAGTGGTTATCTGATCTCAACAGCTGATGGCAGATCTATTGAAGTTTTTAATTGGTTTAGTATACCTGCACTCGTAACAGGCATCGAACATCAGGAAGATCTTGCAGGTGAAATCCATTATTACCTTGCACTTTCTGTCATTATACTTGCCGTTATTCATGCCCTTGCTGCATTTAAACATCACATCATTGATAAAGATAATACACTCAAACGAATTTTGGGATTAAGTAAACCTTCCCAATAAACCAACACAAAACTATATGTAAAAAGGAGACCTCATGAGCACTCTACGTAAAACTCTGGCAATCGCATTATTACCTGTTTCAATGTCTTTTGCTTCTATCGCATCAGCCGCTGACTATGTCATTGACACTAAAGGTGCCCATGCCTTTATTCAATTTAAAATCAAACATCTTGGCTATAGCTGGTTAGTAGGCCGTTTTAATGAGTTTGAGGGTACATTCAGCTACGATGATAAAAAACCAGCAGATTCAAAAATCAACGTAACAATTAAAACAGCTAGTGTTGACTCTAACCATGCAGAGCGTGACAAACACATTCGCAGTAAAGACTTTTTGAATGTAAACAAACACCCCACGGCAACGTTCAAAAGTAAAAAAGTCACTGAAAATGGTAATGGCACAGCAAAACTTATTGGGGATCTAACACTTAATGGCGTCACCAAAGAAGTTGCGATTGACGTTAATAAAATTGGTGAAGGAAAAGATCCTTGGGGTGGTTATCGTGCAGGCTTTGAAGGTACAACAAAGTTTGCCTTAAAGGATTTCAATATTAACTACGACCTTGGTCCCGCATCGCAAGAAGTTGAAATGTATTTATCTATCGAAGGTGTTCGCAAATCATAGCCGCTGTTAGTCTATCCTGAACTACCTAAACAACTACCCTCAGTCTTCTCCTGAGGGTAGAGTGACAATAGATTTCGCATTGCATTTTTTTGACGCTTACTTTTCATATCTACCGCACCATAGCAGCATATCAAAAGTAAAATCATTTAACTCAAAAAGAAAACTTCTCACATGCTAGGTGACTAGTTTGAAGAGCTTTTTACCTTTTGCTGTTAATTTAACTCTGCGATAGCGAGCATCATACATTTGACTCGGCATATAACGTATCAAATTGTGTTTTTTCCCCACCTTGATGATACAATCTAAGTCATTCTTAGATAATGTACCTCGTAATTCATTGAGTTCTCCATTACTCTCTTCTAATAATTCACAGAATTGCCGAAAACGAATCAAACCACTCACTGTCATTTTGTCAAGATGCATCTGAGAAATTTTCTTTAGATTCTCCATCCTTGAATCCCTGTTATTCTCGTTTTTCACTATTGTGCTTTTACTTATATCATCCTTAAAGAGAATCTTTCTAAGGTGATTTTTTTATTACCTGAATGACCTTGTCACTCCAATACAGTTAACGAGCAATATGACCATTCAATATAAAAACACAGTTTAACCTATTACTAAACGAGAAATTATATCAAAATAATTTATACACTACACTTAATAATTTACCTCTTGCACAGATTTAACTCTAATACTTATTAGAATCATCCGTAAACTGATGTATATAAATAGAAGGAAAGTAATAGTGGGAATGACTTAAATAGCAGTTTTTAGCGTTTAACAAAAACCAGAAACAAAACAAAAGTACAAAAAATTTAACTGAATCTCATGCTTCCTGTCCATATTTATTTTTAGAGGGGCCTTAGCATCAAAGTATGCAACTGTCGATAACGATTATTCTCTATCTTGGTTTTATTCTTTACCTTCAACCTGGGTCAGCAGTTTCTTTGTTTTCAGCTGGAGGTATTGGTGAAATATAGCCAATACCCAATAACAATGAGCCAACAACTAAAAAAGCTGCAATTCTAGCTAACGTGCCAGTTGATGATAAATCAATAATAAAGAGTTTTATCACAACAACAGACAATAGGACTACAGCACTAATCCATAACCAACGCCATTGGATTCGCGCACTATAAAACATGAGTGCAGCCCCAGTTAATGCCCAAAATATAGAGTAAACCGCTTGCACTAATGCTGAAGAAAACATTATTGAAAAGTCATAGTAAATTCCAACCCAATGGTGAAGCACTCTCGCAATAATGATATTGGCCCAAATAAAAGCAGCCCCGCCTAATAAGCCATACAAAATCTGATATTCAACTCTAGGAAACAGCTGGTTACGGCGGCAACGAATCCACCAGCGGACAGTGAGTATCCAGCTAACTAGCCACACAAGATCAATAGGGTTTAACAACGGAATAAAAATTAAAGGTTGAGTATCTCCAGGATGTCCCAGGGAAATTAGCTGCCAGAACAGCATGACGGCTAACAAAGGCATTGCTGTTAATCGCCAATAAGCTCGTTGATGTGCTGTTACAGGCCAGGTATGATGAAACTGTATTCCAGCAAAAATCAGCAATGGTCCAAACATCAATGCACAAAAAACCCACGCACTTGTAGTGTCAAACCATAACTTAGCAAATTCATACCCGCCCCAACTAAAAAGAATCGCTAACATCCATGCACAGACAGCGTGGTTAATTCCCCGCAAGGGAAGTACCCAAGGCATCCAATCTCCTCGCCACAGCTGCTGTATTAGCCAGACAAAGGTTAAGGGCCATAACCAGAAACCACCATCACTAATGGGACTCTCCTTTGTCAGTATAAAAGCCATAAGGGTTACAGCCATTAATGTTATAAACAACCATATATGTGACTGTAATAATGGCCAGTCAAACCATTCATCGACCACTTGAAAAACAACACTGGTCATCACAGCAAACACGAGTAAAACAGTCAAAAACCACCGATCAGCAATAAATATGTCAAAATGATTCATTGCCCCGCCATACCACCAGCAAAGCCCCCACAACCAGCCAATGGTTTCTAACCAAGTAGAACTGCGCCAGTTTACTGGTGCTAATTTGAACGACCAGTAAGCACTAAAAAAAGCAGCTAACGCGATAAGAGACGTTGCCAGCCAATTAGAAGGTAATGCCGCAATCAAGGTATAACTAGGGGCAATATCAAACAAGAAAATTCCTGCCGATAAAAGCTGTAATAAAATTCCAAACCACATGAGTTTGCGGTTCAACCGACGTAACGCTAACCATACTAAACCCGCGCCCTCAATCGCCCAGGCAGCACTACTCCACTGTCCATCTAATGCTAAAGGTAATGATATACTGCAAAATACTAAGCCCAAGGCGTAATAAACCTGGCCTAATAAGGGAAGTGTCATAGTCGTTGTTTTTTTCATTACCTGTGCCAAGCCAAAATAACACCCCCCTAAAATAAGAGCACTAAACGCAAGTGCATACGGTTTATGTTGTGTTAATAACGTTTGCCAGGAAAAAGCGACTATGGGAGAACCTAAAACCAGTGTGCTGTCGACATACAATCCAGAAGTTATCCACCCTCCTTGCTGTTGAAGATATTGAGAAAATTGCATTTTTATCTGACGCGCATAGAGCAGGCCAATGAGTGTATACAAAACTAAGAAAGCGATAAGAAATAATTCAACGGATACAAAGAAGCTAGGTTGATAACGCGTAACACCCCAGGCTGATGCAATAACAACTGTAAACACAAAACCTAGAACATTAAGTAATCGCCAAGCCTTAAACCAAGAGATCAATGCAATTCCAATATTAAGCAATAAATAAAAGCTGAAAAGATGAATATAGTTACCTTGCCCTGTTGATATCAACACCGGTGCTAAGAAACCTGCCACGAGTGCTAATATGGCCATACTACGTGCATCTTGCAAAATGGCGAGATAGGCCGTTATCCCAATTAATGACAGCATCAGCACAAAGGTGATAAGTGAGCTAAGAAGTTGGTAATAACTGAAGGCAGCAAACAATGTTAAATATACAATGCCTATTCCCCCGCCTTGCACAATTAAACTATAGAGCCTACGGGTATGACGTATTTTCCACCCAAAAGCCAATAATCCCACCCCTAAAGTACATACAGCCAGTAGTCGCAGCTCAATGGAAATGAGATCTTGTTCAGCTACATACTTCAACAAAAAGGCAACGCCAAACAACAAGACAATAATACCCACTCTCACAACGACATTACCTGTCGTGAAATAGTTGATCACAAAGGTAATAAATCGAGAGATAACATCAGGCTGATAACTATCTTTTACCCTTTCTTCTGACCACTTCTGTTCTGTAGAACCTACATGCTCCTCTGCATAAGTCCTAACATTACTCTCTTCTGCTTGGCTCTGAGCTGCAAAGTTCTGTGGTTGATCGGCAACATCGCTTTCTTGTTCCAATTCAGATTTAGCCGAAAAGGCAACACTGGTTGTTGCTATGACCGCTGGCTCAGCAGCAACTTGTTCAACGGAAACTGTATTAGTACTGGTGGAATCAGCCTCCTTCTTAGGCATAACCTTATCCATTGGCGATGAGGTTGAAGGCTTATCTGTAGCAGAAAAAAAAGAAGAAAGTTGTTGTGTTAATTCAGCTACTTGTTTGCTTAGCGCAGTGATTTGCTCACTTGAATGCTTTAGCTGAATACGTAACTCGCTAATGGCACCTTGTAAAAAAAAGTTCCATATAATCAGGCCAATCACCATTAAAGGAACTAACCCTACAAGTATTATTAACAACTCCATGGCAGTTACCCATGCTTTAACTATTTATAATGTTTAAGGTACCTTTCCAGGTGGTCACTCTGAACAGCTCTTTTAATAAGACCTTAATACCATGTAACTTCTCGGCATATGTCTTCTATAAGGAAAAAGTAGGTGGCATGTTCAATGTAGCATATTTCACGCACCCTCATGACACACATACCCTATCTTTTCATTGATGAACTATCTGTTATAGCAGTTTGAAATATAAAATAAGTGGGGAGAAAGCAGGTAATGAGGGTTTCCATAAACCCTCAAACGAGGTAAATAAGACGTTTTAAGAAAATAAGAAGGGAATTATTCCGAACGTTGATAAATCATGTCCCAAACACCATGTCCTAAGCGATGACCACGTTTTTCAAACTTCGTTAAAGGTCTAAAGTCTGGACGCTCAATATATGGATAGTGTTCAGTTGCAGTATTCCGAAAACCATTGGCTTCTGCTAAAACACTCACCATATGTTCTGCATAGTTTTCCCAGTCAGTCGCTAAATGAAACAGCCCTTCACGCTCTAATCTTGAACGCACAAGTTCAACAAAAGCGGGCTGTACCAAGCGCCGTTTATGATGACGCTTTTTATGCCAAGGATCAGGAAAATAAAGCTGAACCCGTGCCAGTGAAGACTCAGGAATGCAGTGCTTAAAAACCTCTACAGCATCATGACAGAATACTCTTAGGTTAGTTAACCCTTGCTTATCAGCTTCATTTAGCAATGCACCGACTCCAGGTCGATGAACCTCAATACCAATAAAATTGGTATCAGGTGCCAGCCTAGCCATTTCTAACAGTGAGTGCCCCATACCAAACCCAATTTCAACAACGGTTGGTGCATTTCGGCCAAATAACTGGGCAAGATCAATTTGTTCAGGAACGAACTCCAGCCCCATCTTCGGCCAAACTTCATTCCAACCTCGCTGCTGTCCCGCTGTCATCCGCCCTGCACGAATGACAAAGCTTTTAACAACCCGGTGCTGCCTACCCGGTACAGAATCCTCTGTCATCACTTTATCTCAACTTCACAATAACGCTCAGTTCCACCAAGAATGATGTGACCTCCTAAGGCCAGCTCTAAGCACTAGCCCAAACTGAGCCCCATCCAATATCCTGGCGCTTACTTCAATAAAGTGCAGATTATAGGGATTAGCCAGGTCAAAACCAGACTTGATTGCAAGATTAGTGTAATCATTAAAGTTTGCGTTACTCACAACTTTCAGTACTAATCTACTTTATGGCTGAGGCTGGAGTGTTTTCGGGCTAATATCACTAACAACAACCAGCCTAACAGTAACAGAGTCCCGCCAAGAGGCGTAATCATACCAAGCCAACGAATACCTGTGATGCTGAGTGAATAAAGACTGCCAGAAAATAGTATTAAACCTGTTAAAAAACAGCAACCAGCCCAGTTAAGCATTTTGTGCTGTATATGGGCACTCAGCAAGGCAATGCCCAACAAAGCAAACGTATGGTAAAAATGATAGTTCACGGCGGTTTCATAAACTGCCTGTAAGTGAGGTGTCATTGAGGATTGTAAACTGTGAGCTCCAAATGCCCCCAAGGCAACCGCTAAAAGTCCACTGATCCCACTGACATGTAACCAACGATAATTCATTTTGCTCTCAACTCTCCTTCATGACAGATACTTGTTCACTAGGGCCTAGCAGTATTAATACACAAAAGTAAAGCTCAGCACTAATTCGCAAAACAAGAAACGTCTCGTATGAAAATAGATATGGAAGCAAAAAAGAAATGACGTCCTTGTCCTTGCGCCACATGTTAACCAGGAGTGGTTAAACGAAGCTATAAAGATCATTCTGTCATGAGAAACAAATTAACCACTCAGTTACTTACATAAGTCATGCCACATTATGTTTTCCGGTATAAAACAGATCATTACAAAAAAACAAAGAACGCAGATGACAGCATTTGAAAATTAACCTGACACCTGTACAAGATTAGGCGGGAGTGACCGTATACAAGCTTAATCACGATTTGGGGGTAAAAAGAGCCTGATAGCCAGGCTCCCTAAAAACATTAACTGTTTTTACGGCGAAGTTGAGACATACCTAACAGCGTAACACCAAATAACAATGCTGTTGCAGGCTCTGGAACACGTACATTATAGTTGAAATCATCCATCACCCACTGATATTCACTTTGATTTTCACTGTAAATAACCAGGCGATCAATGTTGTGCCAGTCGAGACGGACACTTAATGGCACATCGGTTCCTATATTAAATCTGTCACTTAGATAAACTTGCTGATTATCGCGCCAACCCGCAAACATAATGTCCTGGTCATTCCAAGCCGAAGTAAAGTTAGCACCAATAAAATCAAATGTTGAGTCTTGGTTTAACCAATCGAAAATAGCAGGACCAGCTCCATATGCATTAAAAATAGCATTAGAACCAGAAGTAACACCTGTAGTATATCCACTGTTTGTCTCAACATATTCTCGACTGTATGCAACAATAGGTGCTGACCCATTTCTTGACCATGAAAAACCACCATAGCCTTGGGGCAAAGCTGTTTCAGAAGTTCCTGGATCTAAATCATCAAATGTAATAACCCCCGCTTGAGCTGATGCGATACATGCAACAGCAGCAACTGTTGATAGTGTACGACTTATTATTTTTATCATTCATTTCTCCTAATCTTTTTCTTTATTATTAGTGAGGCATGTATGTGCAATAATGCACACAATAAAAACAAATGACAATTTTTAACTCATACTTCAGTTGTAGCTTATTTAACTATTTTAAAGTTATAGATTCATTGCACTCTTATTTGATAGAGCATATTTACTACATTTAGTTGGGATTTATTGGGAGGAAAGAAAAAACAATATGTATTACAAGAGGGTAATTCGAAGGGTTAATAACAACAAACTACTCATTGTGTAGTTTGTTGTTATTACTTAAAGTAGCCTGCTACTGTTCAGCGAGAATATTAGCAACAACACGAACATTTAAAGCTTCAAGCTCAGCAACAAGTGAATCCTGGTCAATATCAGTGGGTACTTTTAAGTTAAAGTCTGCTTTAAAAACACTTCGCCCTAACTCTGTTACAGCAAAGCGGTGACATTCCATATTACTAATACTCGCACCACAGCTTTCCAAGATATTAGATATATCATTAATAAAGCCTGGCCGGTCATCGGCTTCAACCGTCAGTTGCAATCTTTTAATATCAACAGGTGATGGTGGCTGCACTTCCGAAATAACGGCATATAAATCAGTGATATTGGTTAACTCAGTTTGTAATGATTCCGCTTGGTCCTCATCAACCTCAACTTTAATGATTCCTGCACACTGACCTTCAAGATGACTTATTTTACTTTTTAACCACACGCCTTCTCGAGCATGAGTTTTTTCAGCTAATAATCTTATTAAACCCGGACTTTCAGGCCCCATTAAGGTGAGAATGAACTGTTTTTTCATAGCCTATTTCCCGTAGTCAATACTGAGCCTTTATAGTGAAGGCTCAGCATATCGATCTTTAATTATTAACGAAACGCAGGCACTAAAGCAGGTACTCCAGGTAACATACCAACGGCTGCCATAGCGATAAAGCAAATCCCAAAAGCTAAGCCTGGAATTATGAGCTTATCAGTAAAGCTGAGTGTTTTAGCGCGGTCTTTATCTCCAATTAAACCGTTATTATCTAACAGCATTGTTAATGACCACCCAAAAACGGGGTTTACAACCGCTGAGGCAAAAATACAAATACCTGCAGATTGAGTGTCTTTTGTATCTTTAACCATTTGCATACCGGCTTCCAATAATGGCAAAAATACCCCTACTAATAATGCAACACTCATCACTGGTCGCCATACAGTAATATCCATAGGGTAACCAGCCACAGCTACAACGACACACATAATGCCTAATAGAATGGCACCGCCAGGAATGGGACGCTTAGCAATCGCCGCCGGAATCATGTACGTACCCCAAGAGGAGGTAATATTACCGCCACCAAAGGCTGTACCCACAACCTGACGAATAGAGCATGCAGTCATGGTGTCATCAACATCCATCAACACATTTTTTGCTTTTTTAGGATAGTTAAGCTCTTGGAATACACGGTGTCCCAGAAAGTCTGGAGACCACATGGCAACAGCAAGAATGGCAAAGGGCAAAGATGCAATGAAGTGTTGCATATTTGGTAAGCCCAGTTTCCAGCCTGTTTCTGTTGATCCCCACCAATACATAGGATTCAAATTAGGTAAACCAGGTGCTGTTTTAAACTCAAAAGGTGCACCAAGTAACAATGCAATAACAACAGCAGCAACAGAACATAAAGGAATGGATAACCAACGTTTACCAATTCGCGCCAAATAAGCATAAAGCACGATGTTAACTAGCAACACCACAAATGCCACATGGCCAACGTTCATTTGACCAGCCCACTCAATCAATGAATTAATCTGTGAGGCTGTCCCCGTTAACCCCAGATAGGCAAGTAGGCCACCAGCCACCCCCTCTCCGGTTAACTTAACCAATCGTGAACCACCTTTGGTTATACTTAAAATTAAACCAAAACCACCAAGCAAAATCGCCAGCGCCAGAGGATGTCCTCCAGCCATTGCAATCATGCCAATTAACGGAATCATAGGGCCATGATTACCCGCCAAGTTAGCACGAGGGTTTAAAAATCCAGAAGTTAAAATAACGAACAGAATGGCAGATACCAGCATCTCAACGCGAACATTTTCAATAACAAAGTTTGCATCAAGCCCGTATCCTGCAGCGTAAGAAGACATAACTGCAGAGTACATAACGGTGATACCAATTGTTCCCGCTAAAGCAGGTACAAGGTCTTCCCACTCAAACCGAAAATCACGCCCAGGAAGATTTAGCTTCCAACGACGTGGCTTCATGATGGTTAATTCATGATCAAGATAGTCAGACCGGCTGGCAAACTCACTACTGGGACGGTGTAGTTCCTGGTAACTCTTCTCTTGGTTAAGATCACTGGCATCTTCACCAGCTTCATGTGGATGACTGTTATGCATAATGACAAATACTTCCTACTACATACTACTCATTACTTACTAATCAGTGTGGAAAGTGTTTGTCCACTCCAGATACCCAGCATCAAATGAGCAAGCAACCCCCACACTTTATGCCGCAAAGTGTAAGTTGTTTTTTACATGCAACTAATGACCATGATCATTAGTTATACATATTCTGTTTAATATGCCAGCAGCAAAATGCTTAAACACTGATGACTTTTTCAACTTAACTTCCATGTTTATCTGGACCTCAAACAGAAGTCTGGACCAGCGTATACTTTCACCATTTAATTCTAACTAGACAAAGTGTAGTTCAGTTCAGTATTCATGCTTAGGCTATTTTATTAACAAACTGCCATTGCCTTTTAATGCGTGCTAACAAGTCATGACTGCAGGAAATACCACTCCACAATCACTTCATATGAAATGATTACTCAGAATACAGTTGAGAGATATTTATGATGGATCATTTGCTAACAGAGCTACGCTTTTTTACGCTAGCTCTGTTAGGGGCTGCTTAGAGGGGAAGGGCTTTCAAAACCTTTAATAGGTCATTTCACACTGATTATAGGAAACAGTAGGATGGGAAATACAGTGTGCTTCTAATAATTCATTGGCCATTTCAGCCAAACGCGCTCGATTAGTACCTGATATTTCTACTGTTCCACCTGGTACATCGGCAATTAAAAACCACCCGCCTTCTGGAATTGGCTGACAGTCTGCTTCTGTGTATTGATTTTCAGCAAAGTATAAACAAGACATATTGAGCACCAACCCTTTTTGTTTTTAGCTTCCGTTATTCACACTTATATAGATATACCTTTTAACCAAAAGTTTTCTAAAAAAAATCCTAATAGTTCACACCTGTCTTGTTTTTTTAAGTTTGACCAAGCTATTTAGAGCAAATGCCTGAATATCCAAACAACAATCACAAGCAAATAGCGAAAACAATCAATCAAAAAAGGCTGCATAATGCAGCCTTTTAAATATATGAAAAAATCTACTGTTTACTTTATAATCTACGCCTGAAGTGTCAGCTTCAGTTTCTTCATTGCATTTTTCTCTAATTGGCGAATCCGCTCTGCTGATACGTTATATTTCGCCGCAAGTTCATGCAATGTAGCCTTATTATCTGTTAGCCAGCGATGGTGCAATATATCTCGACTGCGCTCATCCAACCCCGCCAATGCATTCTGCAAATTCTGGGTTGATGTTTCAGTCCAATTTGCATCTTCAAGTTGGCGTGCAGGGTCGTAACGGTTGTCTTCCAGATAGTATGCAGGGGCTTGATATGCTTGATCGCTATCATCATCTACGCCTGCATCAAATGCAGTATCCTGACTTGCCATGCGCGATTCCATCTCACGCACAGTCTTTGGCTCAACCCCTAAATCTTTAGCAACTGCTTGTACTTCATCATTGGTAAACCACGCCAGCCGCTTTTTAGAGCTACGTAAATTAAAAAACAGTTTACGCTGAGCTTTAGTGGTTGCGACTTTCACTATACGCCAGTTGCGTAGGATAAACTCGTGCATCTCTGCTTTTACCCAATGTACTGCAAATGACACCAAGCGAACGCCCATTTCAGGGTTAAAGCGCTTAACTGCCTTCATCAAGCCAACATTACCCTCTTGAATAAGGTCTGCTTGAGATAACCCATAACCTGAGTAGCTTTTTGCAATATGGACAACGAAGCGTAAGTGAGACATTACCATCTGGCGAGCGGCTTCCAAGTCTTGTTGATAGTACAGACGCTCCGCCAACTCACGCTCTTCATCTGCAGTGAGTACAGCGATACTGTTGACTGCCTGCACATAAGATTCAAGGTTATGTCCAGGAGACAACACATCAATGCGTTGTAATGCAGTGCCCATTAATATCTGCTCTCCATTCTTTCTATAATATTGGCCGAGTGAGTGTATCACCGTTTATATAAGAGTGTGAACCTGTAAAATAGTTCCTTTATCAGGCTTTAGTATAACCTAACAGCTTAGACAGCCCTTAATACCTGTAAGTCGCCAGTTCGAACACATTCCATGTAGCATTACCTTGGCTCAATCATTCTTAGTTGCCGCTGGCATGTAAACCAAGCTCCAATCCAACCAAGTCCCCCACTAGTCACAACCAGTAATAATGAAGCATCCATTGTCATTGCAGCTATCTCAAAGTGAGTTTCGTAGAGTTGAGACAAATCTGCAACAGGGTCAGTCAGCAACCAAATCAAACAATGAACTAACACTAGTGCTAACAGCCCTCCCAGTACTCCAAACCAAAGCCCCATATATAAGAAAGGACGGCGCACATAGGCATTCGTTGCCCCCACCAACTTCACCACCACAATTTCTTCACGGCGACTTTCGATGGCCAAACGCACGGTATTCGCGATTACCAGAATAACAGCCAAGGCAAACAATCCCGCCAACATAGCGCCTGCTCGTTGGCCTAGCTGTAACATAGCATTCAATCGTGCGATCCACGCTGTATCAAACTGTACCTGTTCAACACCTTTTATTTGCTCCAGCGTTTGGGCAATCGCTTGCTGATGATACACGCCATCAATCTGCTTTGGCTGTAATACGATAGTAGCGGGTAACGGGTTTGCAGAAAGGTGCTGTAGTACGCCCTTAAAGCCACCCTGCTGTTCAAACTCCGACAATGCTTGCTCTGGGGTAATCAACTCAACATTAGAGAAGCGTTGATCCTGCTGCAGCTGCTCAAACACCTCAGCAACATTACTTGAAGGCGTTTCTAAAGTGAAAAAAAGGCTGATTTGCGGAGCGCCATCCCAACGACTACTCAAAGTCTGGGCATTCTCAATCAATAAATACAACATGGCTGGTAGTGATAGAGCCACTGCGATCATCAGCGCGGTCATAAACGAGGCAACTGGAGCCTTAAGTAACCTTTGCAAACTCTGCCACATCATTTGCTGATGATGTAACAGAAATAAGCTGAATTCACTGCTCCGATGGGTACGTTGAGCACTTTTTCGAGGTTGGTTCTCCTGGTTCACACTCGCTGCCGGTCTTCCAGATGAAGACATATTACTTTTTGCTAACTTCCCACTTTTTGAGCGATAGTTCTCCCGCACATTGTTCGTCATAGTGCCCCCACATCGGACACTAAACGGCCCTCACTTAATGTCAACACACGGTGTTTAAGCTGACCAATCAGCGCCAAGTCATGGCTGGCAATCAGAATGGTAACGCCGACTTGGTTAAACTGCTCAAACAAGAGCATGATTTCACCAGACAGTTCTGGGTCCAAGTTACCGGTTGGTTCGTCTGCCAACAACAGAGGAGGTTTATTGACAACAGCCCGAGCAATCCCCACCCTTTGCTGCTCTCCACCAGAAAGCGTAATAGGCAATACTTTTTCTTTGTGCAAAAGACCCACTTTATCTAAAGAAGCCCGCACTCGTCGTGGAATATCTCGTGGTGAGTAGCCAGCAATTTGCAGTGGCAATGCAACATTATCAAAAACAGAACGATCAAAAAGCAAACGATGCTCTTGAAAGACCACACCGATATTACGTCTCAAAATAGGTATCTGACTGCGCCACAGCGTTTTTAAGTTCTGTCCCCCCACCCAAATCTGTCCTGCAGAGGGACGCTCAATCGCCGTAATCAACTTTAGAAGCGTGCTCTTTCCTGCACCAGAGTGGCCAGTCAAAAACACCATTTCACCCAGCAGAATTTTAAGATTAATTCCTTCTACACCAGATTGACCGGTTGGATAACGTTTACTGACGTTATCAAACTGAATAACTGTCTTATTTTGCTTCATTGATCACGTCTTATGCTTGCCATACTGCTTGCCAGCCTTCTAGAGGAATGATCGTGCCTTACTTATTTTCATCAGAAAACAACGCATCAATAAATTCATCTGCTTTAAAGGGGCGTAAATCATCAATTTGCTCACCAACACCCAAAAAGCGAATAGGTAGTTTCATCTGCTTAGCCATCGCAAATACGATGCCGCCTTTTGCAGTACCATCCAGTTTAGTCAGCGCCATACCAGTTAAACCAACGGCTGCATTAAAGTCATGTGCCTGATTTAATGCATTTTGTCCAGTGCCCGCATCGACAACCAGTAAAACTTCATGAGGTGCAGAAACATCCAATTTAGCCATCACCCGTTTTACTTTAGTCAGTTCATCCATTAAGTTACTTTTGTTGTGTAAACGCCCTGCAGTATCAGCAATCAATACATCAATATTGCGGGCTCGCGCCGCTTCAATGGCATCGTATATTACTGAGGCACTGTCTGCGCCAGTATGTTGAGCTATAACAGGGATTTCATTACGCTCACCCCAAACCTGTAACTGTTCAACAGCAGCTGCCCGGAACGTATCACCTGCGGCCAGCATCACTTTCTTGCCTTCAAGTTGCAGCTTCTTGGCTAATTTGCCGATTGTGGTTGTTTTACCTACTCCATTAACCCCCACCACTAAAATCACAAATGGGGTACGCTGCGGATCAATCGCTAATGGCTCGTCAGCAGGATCCAACTGCTTCCGTAGCTCTGTTTTTAAAGCTGCCAATAATGCATCAGCATCATCCAACTCTTTATACTTAATACGCTCAGTTAAACCATTGATAATGGCAGAAGTCGCTTCAATACCCACATCAGACACTAACAGCTGGGTTTCAAGCTCCTCCAACAGATCATCATCAATTTCTTTTTTACCAATAAACAGGGTTGTAACACCTTGCACAAACCCTTTACGTGTCTTGGTCAAGCCACGTTTCATACGAGCAAAGAAGCCTTTCTTTGATTGCTCTTCTGCTTGTGCTGTTACTGAAGTATTTTGTTCAACCAATTCAGGTTCTGGTGTTGGAATACTTTGCTTATCAACCTGTGGTGCTTCACTTTTGACAGGCTGTTCTTGTGGTATAGCTACGGCAGCTATTTCAACCTGTGGTGTTTCAGATGAAACTTGTTGCTGCTCCTCACTCACCGTCACGACAGCATCAGTTTGAAAAGAAGGTGTCTGCTGCTCTATTACTTCATTAGTCTGGGGAGTTTGCGTCTCAACTGATGTAGTTTGATCAGCTGTCTCATTTTCTGCTTGTGACGTATTCTTATCTTCAGTCACTTCAGCCGTTTGATGAACAGGCTCAACTTCAGCTGTAGACTGTTTCTTTCTGCCAAAAGGCCAAAAGCGCTTTTTGGTTTTTGACTGATTTGTTTCTTGATTTTCGGATGCATCGGTATCTGAAGAGTTACCGTTCCCTTTACGTGAACCAAACATAATTGTCTTGATCTATACCTAAGCTTGGAAATACTGGGATTATTTGGAATTTGTGCCTGACGAGGCTGGGCAAGTTGATGCTTTGGCTGTAATACGCTGTAAGCTGTGAGAATATTATCGCTTGTATTAGCACCACTACAACGAATAACCCATTATAAATAAAGTATTATCCTATCACTTCTCACGCGCTTGGTGTATGAAATGTTGCCTTGCTGTGAAGATATGACACAAAGGAAACCTGAATGATTAATAACAAACCCTGGCAAAGGATCATTTTGGGTTGCAGCTTGTTTCTGTTGACCAACTTTGCTGTAGGCCGCACCCCCACACCGGAAACCAATGAATACATTCTACAAAATGGCTTAAAACTCGTCGTTCGTGAGGATCATCGAGCACCTGTCGTTGTTTCTATGGTGTGGTATAAAATTGGCAGCAGTTACGAGTATAGCGGTAAAACAGGTCTCTCCCATGTGCTGGAACACATGATGTTTAAAGGTACCAAAAACCTCAAGCCAGGTGAGTTTTCAAACATCATGGCGCGTTTTGGCGCCGAAGAAAATGCGTTTACCAACTACGATGCTACGGCTTACCATCAAGTGATGAGCGCTGATCGCTTACCCTTAAGCTTTGAGCTTGAGGCTGAACGGATGCACAACTTACTACTTGATGAAGATGAATTTAAAAAAGAGCTTAAGGTTGTTATGGAGGAACGTCGTCTACGTACCAATGACAAGCCGAATGCCCTCATGTATGAACGTTTCAAAGCCATCGCCCATCAAGCCAGCACCTATGGTAATCCTGTTATTGGCTGGCCAGATGATCTAAAGCACATCTCTGTTAACGACCTGAAAACTTGGTACAACCGCTGGTATAGTCCAAATAATGCAATCGTGGTAGTGGTTGGTGATGTCAATCCAGAACAAGTACGCAAACTGGCTCAACAATATTTTGGTCCAATCAAAGCACGAGAAGACTTACCTGAAGCCCGTCCTCTGAAAGAAATTAACGAAGCAGGCGAACGACATTTAACCGTAAAACTACCAGCACAACTCCCCACACTGGTCATGGGCTTTAACGTGCCTGCTGTTATTACTGCTCAAGAAGAGTGGGAACCTTATGCACTGCGAATGTTAGCGGGTGTATTAGATGGCGGCTATAGCGCACGTATTGAGTCAGAGTTAGTACGAGGCAGTGAAATCGCGGCCTATGCAGGTGCATCTTATAATGCCTTTACACGAGGCGATACCTTATTCACCTTAAGTGGTGTGCCTAATCTGCAGAAAAAACACACTATTAAGTCACTGGAAAAAGCACTGTGGCAGCAATTAGATAAATTAAAATCCACTCCACCCTCTCAACAGGAGCTCGATCGAATCAAAGCTCAGCTCATCTCAACACTGGTCTATCAACAAGATTCTATCGTTGCACAAGCGAACTTAATTGGTTCTCTTGAAAGTATTGGTTTGAGCTGGAAGTTAGCAGAAGGGGATATCACCAAGTTGGAAGCCGTCACGCCAGAACAAATTCAAGCGGTTGCCAAAAAATACTTTACCCATAACCGGCTGACCGTAGCGGTTTTAGATCCTCAACACAAACTCAACGTTCAACATCCAGCTTCTGCAACTGAGGACTAATCATGGCGAACTCTTTTTCTGTGGATAAACGTAAATTTTGGTCCGGCGTCATAATCGTTTTACCTATCATTATTGCCTTGCTGTACAAGACAGGACCAGCCCCTCAAACACTCGCCCAATCCTCACAGACCAGTGAAACAGTCAATCAAACAAGCGAAACATCACCCCCATCAGAATTACCTCCACTGAATAAGCGCTTTACTTCTATTGCTGAACTGGAAAAGCAAAGTAACTTGCCCAGTCGAGAGTTAAATATTCAGCAATGGCAAACAACTAATGGGGCCCGTGTTTACTTCATGCAGGCTGATACTTTACCCATGCTGGATATTCGACTGGTGTTTGCAGCAGGTGCTTCACGGGATGATAAACTTCCTGGGCTGGCTCAAATAACCAATGGCTTGCTCGCAGAAGGCACATCCAATAAAGATGCAGCTCAAATCGCAGCAGGGTTTGAACAGCTTGGAGCCCAGTTCAGTAATGGCAGCTACCGAGATATGGCAATTGCCTCGCTACGAACACTCACTAAAGAGAACTTGCTCTCACCTGCCCTAGACCTATTCACTGAAGTTATTGCTACCCCTTCTTTTCCTGAAGATGCATTCATCCGCATCAAAAATCAGATGATGGCTAACTTACAGTACATAAAACAACAACCAGGAAAACAAGCAAGCCAAGCATTCTATCAAGCGTTGTATGCCAAACACCCTTATGGCATTCCTGAACATGGCACACAAACCTCACTGAATACCCTAACTCCAGATGATATTCAGAACTTTTACCAAAAATACTATGTTGCCAATAACTTAGTCATTGCTTTGGTTGGAGGTATTGACCAGACAAAAGCAAAAGCTGTTGCTGAGCAAATTGCCAGTAAGCTGCCTAAGGGTAAAGCAGCTCCCAAAACCCCAACACCAACCCCCATTGCAAAAACTCAGCAAAAACATATTGAGTTCCCATCCAGCCAAACCCACATTCTACTGGGAACATTAGGTGTTGCTCGTGATGCCAAAGATTACCCAGCACTTTATATTGGTAACGAAATTTTGGGTGGAGGCGGGTTTGGCTCCAGGTTAATGAAGGAAATTCGAGAAGATCGGGGCTTAGTATATGGTGTAGGCAGTGCTTTTATTCCAATGCAAGCTGCTGGGCCTTTCTTTATCAACTTACAAACCAAACAGTCTCAAGCTAAAGAGGCTTTGTCACTCTCCCAGAAAATTCTGCAGGACTTTATTGCTGAAGGCCCTTCACAGCAAGAGCTTGCTCAAGCTAAGCAAAAACTTCTTGGCCGTTACCCATTATCCACTGCCAGTAATGCAGATATTGTCAGCCAATTAGGCGCTATTGGCTTTTACCATTTACCGCTTGATCATATGCAGCAGTTTTTGGAAGATGTACAGGCAGTCACCCGAGAGGATGTGCAACAAGCCTTTGCTCAACACTTTCAAAAACAACCTTTGTTAACTGTAACCGTTGGTCAACAGGCGAAACCGGATAACACAGAAAAAGCCCAAGAGAAACAACCCAAGCATGAAGCACCGCTCACGCAAGCCAGTCAGTAAACAGAAAGTACATGCTAGTCAACGCCACAGCCAGCTCCGTATTATCGGAGGGCAGTGGCGTAGCCGAAAACTACCAGTCGCCGATTTACCAGGGCTTCGTCCCACAACAGACCGAATTCGGGAAACAGTATTTAACTGGCTGGCACCTTATATAAACGGGACTACCTGCCTGGATTGTTTTAGTGGTACTGGAGCACTTGCTTTTGAAGCATTATCTCGTGGTGCAGCATGGGCTGATTTATTAGAGATTGCTCCACAAGCCAATCAGTTACTCACTACCAACTTAGCTACACTGCACTGCCAAAACGCACAGACCCATGCTATCGATTGTTTACAGTGGTTAGCTAAGCCTCCAACAAAAACCTACGACTTAGTCTTTTTAGACCCTCCATTTAATCAAGGCTTGATTATCAAAACAGTGCAAGCGCTGTTAACTCAACCTTGGTTAAAACCAGGTGCACTTATTTATATTGAGTCAGAACCTTGTGACCTTGACCAGATAATTAATACGGCGCATGAAGATGTACAACACTGGTCTCTATTGAAAAGTAAAACGACAGGTAATGTGCAATACTGTCTGTATCAGCTACCTTAACAATAAAAAAATTTATCCACCACGAAGGGGATACCCCCCTTCACTATCAATTTTAAAAAAATTTGTCCTTTTTATGTCATATTTTTCTACTAATTAACATTCTCTTTATTTTATAAACAACCCACCCAACAAAGTGCTTTAATTTCCCTTAAGAGTGAACAGGTTATTAATAAAAGTTCACGTAGTTTTACCATATAGACAATGAATTAACTTAAGGCATCTACTACACTTCATACAAGATTACGCTGTAGCCACGGGTACGCCATATTCCAGGCATTATTGATACAACAAGTATTAGCAAAGTTTGTGTTTTTCTATTTCGATAGTTATCCATCATTGTCTCATTTAGCAAAGATTTACACTTTCAGTGAATGGCATAATTTGTTAGAAAACATACAAACCAAGCTATGTGTCATACCCCATTAACACAGCATTACAGACTCTGAAAAGTCAGCAAACATAACATCAACCGTGATAGATATTTTTATCGTATTTATTTAGGAGAGAATGCTAATGGATAATGAAAAAGCCTTAGTAGGTGAAATGACTTTACCTATTTTTCAGTGTAAAGGCTGGCTCAAGCTGCTTGGAGTCTTATCAATTATAGGTGGTATTTTTATAGCACTGACTATTGTTGGAATTCTGGTTGCTTGGCTACCAATTTGGCAAGGTGTTCTTTTATACCAAAGTGCTTCTGCTATTGAAGAAGCAAAACATAATGAGAGTAAAGAAGCTCTGTTAAGATCCCTTAATAAACTTAAGGTTTATTTTATCATCATGGGTGTACTCATGCTGATTTGGCTAATTCTCATGGTACTTGGCTTAATTTTTGGTGGGTTAGGCATGTTTATGAGCATGGCTCAAATGCAAGGTATGTAGCCCCTTTATAATATCGGGCACCTCTAAAAATACAATGATATAGGCTTACTGGTCATAGTACGTGCTTGACACTCAATCCTCTTTGGCTCTAGTCTCAAACAATTGTTTGACACTTTTGCTGCAAGGCACGGTACAAATCTATGACCAGTCAAGCTTCATTATCAGTCACAGCAGATACACAACAAAATACGCTTAATGAAGTATTTTCCTTACAAAAAAGTGCTTTTCAAATAACCCCCTACCCTTCGCTTGCTGAAAGACAACATGCATTAACACTACTTCATCGCATACTGGTCAACCATCAACAAAAAATTATTGACGCAATAAATAATGACTTTGGTTCACGCTCACCGGATGAAAGTCGCATAGCTGAACTTATCCCCAGCCTGCAAGCTATTCGCTATACCCAAAAACGTTTACGACGCTGGATGAAGCCTCAACGACGTCATGTTGGCTGGCAGCTACAACCCGCATCCAGCAAAATACTTTACCAACCTCTTGGGGTAGCAGGCATCATGGTGCCTTGGAATTATCCATTATTTTTAGCTATTAGCCCATTAGTCGCAGCATTATCTGCAGGTAACCGGGTGATGGTAAAGATGTCTGAATACACGCCTCAGACAGCAGAATTATTTAAACAACTTATTACAGATAATTTTCCAGAAGATTTAATAAGTGTCATAACAGGAAGTGCAGATGTAGCCATTCAATTCTCTCAGTTACCCTTTGATCATTTATTATTTACTGGTTCTACACAAACCGGTAAAAAAGTAATGCAAGCCGCCGCAAATAATTTAACGCCCGTAACACTGGAGCTTGGCGGTAAATCACCTACCATCATAGCACCTGACTATCCAATCAGTGAGGCAGCAAAAAGAATTTGCTTTGGTAAAGCAATCAACGCGGGCCAGACATGTGTTGCTCCCGATTATATTCTACTGCCTGAAAATCAGTTAACGTCTTTTATTGATGCATTTTCTGCTCAATTCAAGCAAATGTATCCCGACTTTGCCAATAACCAATCTTATAGCCATATTATTAATGACCAACAATATCAACGCTTACAGCAATGGCTAACTGATGCCCAACAAAAAGGCGCCCAAATAATTAACACCTCTGATTTCACGCCAGATGCTGCCTCTAGACGTTTTCCTATTCACCTGGTGACACATACCAATGAAAATATGCTCATTCGACAAGAAGAAATTTTTGGTCCCATTTTGCCACTCATTACTTACCAATCCATTGAGCAAGCTATTCGTTTTGTAAACCAGCAACCCCGTCCATTAGCATTGTATTTATTTAGTCATGATCAAACATTACATGATAAGGTTTTAGTCAACACTCATTCAGGTGGTGTTTGCCTCAATGAAACACTGTTACATGTCGCTGTTGATGATTTACCTTTTGGTGGTGTTGGTCCTTCAGGAATGGGTCATTATCATGGGCAGGAAGGATTTCAAACATTTTCCCAAGCTAAAGGCATCTTAAAAAAAGGCCGCATAAATAGTACTCAAATTATTTACCCACCTTATAAAAACAAAGCAATAACATGGCTATATAAGTTGCTACTACGCTGATATTAGTCGTATTAATAAATAATCAGAATTATGAATAAAAAAATTCAAGGAAGACGCCATTTTTTAAAACTTGGCATTATCGGCTCTGTCACCCTAGCCACCGCAGGTACTTTAATTCCATTTCTTAGTCAACAGCTGACTGGCCCTTCTCTAAACTATAAGGTACTCCGCCCGCAGGATATTGATTTTTTTCTTAGCATAACACCTGTTATTGTTGGCCTTGGCAAGTATCAACCACACGCCATAATGGAGCCTTTTTTAAAAACACTGGATGATAAACTTCATTATTTAGCCAGTAGCATTAGGTATCAATTACAACAAGTTATTGATCTTTTTACCGCCCCCATAACCAAAGGATTACTTACCAGACAATTTCGTGGTAGTTGGCAAACACTTCATTACTCTAATGTTCAACAGCTCTGGCAGAATTGGCAAGTCAGCCGCTGGTCTATGTTACGGCAAGCAAGTAGTGCAATATCCCAGCTTGTGCTTTTAGTCTGGTATGGCCTTGCTGAACATTGGCCTGCAATTAACTACCCAGGTCCACTATTTGCTGATCAGCTTATTACCCAACCTAATGACTTCTAGCCCCTCACTCACCAGAGTCAAGCTATAACAAGCAAAAAATACACCCGTAAAAATATAGGGTTTAAGTATGAGTAGTGTGATTAGAGACATTTATACAACAGACGAAGCCAAACAATGGGCTATTTATAATGCACTAAAATCCCTTCCCAAGCCCCGAGACTTTGATGTAATTATCGTTGGAACTGGTGCAGGTGGCGGGTTTACTGCTGACATTTTAAGTAAAGCAGGGCTAAGCGTAGCACTTATTGAAAGTGGACCACTACAGTCTTCTAATGATTTTAATATGAATGAGCAGCAAGCTTACCAGTCACTTTATCAGGAAGGGGGTTCACGTACTACTAAGGATGGCGCCATTAGTGTTTTGCAAGGACGTGCTGTCGGTGGCACAACTGTAGTTAACTGGACATCTTGTTTTCGCACACCGCCACAAACATTCGCCCACTGGCAAGATCATTTTGACTTAGCTGAACTGGATAGCACCGCGATGTCTCCTTGGTTTGATTATGTCGAGCAACAGCTAGGCGTAACACCATGGCAAACAACACCTAATCGCAATAATGCGATTTTACAGTCTGGCTGCCAACGACTTGGCTACTCATCAAATACCATTGCCCGCAATGTACGTGGCTGCTGGAACTTAGGTTTTTGCGGTACAGGCTGTCCAACGAATGCTAAGCAGTCTATGCTGGTCAATACCTTACCAAAAGCCTTGAAACGAGGTGCTTACTTAATTTATAACTGCAAAGCTCATAAAGTGCTTTGGCAGAATAGCCAGGTCAAGGGGATTGAGTGTCACCCTATTAATGGGGACAAACATGGACCATCCATCACTTTAACTGCACGCCATGTTGTCCTTGCTGCTGGTGCTATTGGCTCTCCAGCCTTATTACTAAGATCAAGCATTCCAGACCCACATCAGCAAATAGGTACACGAACTTTTCTACACCCAGTAAGTGCCAGCTTTGCACTTTTTGATGAAGCGGTTGATGGTTTTTATGGGGCTCCCCAATCCATTTACTCTGATCATTTTCAATGGCCAGCAGATCAACAAATAGGTTACAAGTTAGAGGTCCCCCCCTTACAACCAATGCTAGCAGCAGGTCTACTTAAAGGTTTTGGTAAGCAACACCGTCAGCTCATGCAGCAACTTCCTCACTTGCAATGTACTATCGCCTTACATCGTGATGGCTTTCATCCACAAAGCCAAGGGGGTCAGGTTAGCCTCCGCGCTGATGGAAGCCCAGTGCTCAATTACCCCATTACACGCTATCTATGGGATGGCGTAAAACGAAGCCTGGGATCAATGGCCCGAATACAGTTTGCTGCTGGCGCACACAGTGTTATTCCATCTCATAGTGCAGCTCAGGTTATGAGTGATCTCCAGGCAGCCATACAACAGCTCAACCAACTTGCCTGGCAGCCAAATCAGGCACTCATTGGTAGTGCTCACGTTATGGGGGGGTGTGGAATGAGTGCCAAACCAGAAACAGGTGTTATCAATCACTGGGGAGAGCATTTCTTTCTGGACAATCTATCCGTCATTGATGGTTCATGTTTTCCAACAAGTATTGGTGCAAATCCGCAGCTTTCAATCTATGCCCTTGCCTGTAGACAAGCTACCCACTTAAGTGCCAAGTTGGGCAACCCCATCACATTAATAAGTAATCAAAACACAACTTAAGGGGTTGAGAGATCAGGGTTTGCGCTAACTCAAGGTATTTATAACGAGCATGACTGTTGCGTGAAAGTAATTTGTAGAGCCAGCACCTTTCCGTTACCATTAGTGCCCCCAAAGCAAAGGATATTCTGGCAAGCTGCATCACTTCATTAGCATATTCATAGATTTTGTTTAAAGTTTACAGGGCATCAACTAACACCCTGTCATCAATGTCTTACACTGTAATATGCTAACCAGTCTCCTGATAGTTTCCTTTGCGTATCAGTTAAAGTCACCGATAAGCGATGAAAGCAAATGAATACCGTGATTTATCCGGGTACGTTTGATCCCATTACTAAAGGCCATACAGATTTAGTGGAGAGAGCCGCTCGTCTGTTTGATCACATTATCATAGCAGTAGCTAAAAGCCCCCAGAAAAAACCGCTATTTGATCAGGAAACCCGCGTACAGCTTGCCGAAGAGTCAGTCGCTCACATTAAAAATGTTCAGGTTTGTGGGTTTGATAACTTACTGGCAGAGTTTGTTGTTCAACAAAAAGGGAATATCATCCTTCGTGGACTCAGGGCAGTTTCAGACTTTGAGTACGAGTTTCAACTTGCCAATATGAACCGAATTTTAGCCCCACAAGTTGAGAGTTTATTCTTAACGCCAGCTGAGCAATACTCATACATATCATCCACACTGGTAAGAGAAATTGCTTCTCTGGGTGGTGACGTAAGTAAGTTTGTTCACCCCAGTGTGGCAAAAGCATTAACAAGTTATTTTAACTCAAAAAGTTAGCGTCATAACCTGTTCTTTGCAGACTTTGAGACTACTAACTGCTCAGTTAAGTCTGCATGAGGTATAACTGCGATGGCATTATATATTACTGATGAATGCATCAACTGCGATGTTTGTGAACCAGAATGCCCAAACAACGCGATTTCTCCTGGCGAAGAAATTTATGAAATAGATCCAATGCTCTGTACGGAGTGCGTTGGTCACTACGATGAGCCTCAATGTCAGCAAGTTTGCCCTGTTGATTGCATTCCGAAAGATCCCAATCATGAGGAATCGAAAGAAGAGTTGTTGCGTAAATATGAAATTATTACTGGTGCAGCTTAAGCTGCATCATGAAGTATATACTTCATGTCCTTTCCAGCACAAAGAAGCCCCTGAAGGCTTTTCCCCCATAAAATAACCAAGTTACTGATGACAATACCTGCCGGCCAAGAACTCTCAACCGGCTTGCTTAGTATGGCGTAAATACACTTACCAGCATTTGGTATTGGCTACAGTGGCAACTAAAGCTTATTCACCTGAAACAGTACAACCCAGGCAGCGCTTAAATGTAGCTCGAGCAGGAATCCCAATCAGTGTTTCAGCCGCTTGATCCGCATTACCACCAGGTAGAGAGAAAGGCAAACTCACAACATAAAAAGCAGTGCCTAGTACTGTTGCGCCTAACAATAGTGGCCGAGCAACAAGCAAGTCTCCTGCCATCGCAAACCCGCTTGGATCTTCCATTAATGCCTGACGAGATGCTCTAACCTGCTGATCATCCATAGGCTGTTGCTGAGAGTAAGCCTGTTGTTGATAACTCGGAGAAACTGGCTGCTGTTGATAAACAGGCTGCTCACCGTATATCTCAGCTTCGTTACTATCACCATTTGCTTGACTGGTTACAGGCATCATAGTGACAGCGATAGAAGCGACCACCCCAAATAGCCGATATAATGTGTACTTCATAAATCTTATCCTTATCGCTGGCCAGATTAAGACATAATAAGCCAATAATAATTTTTACTATAACAGTTCGCATCAATCTGTCAGCACTGTTCTTTGCCAGACAGTACTTTTTATAAGATAGCTGACCAGACCACTTCGTGCGAAACTCTAATTACAGAATGAATACTCCAACAAAACCACACATAGTGTATTAGCACTCACCAATACACTCATACTGTCCCCTGGTAATGTTATGTATAAAGCATTAATCGTAAAATGCCAGGCTTACTAAATACCACAAAGAACTTCAATAACATTTAATATCTGTGAAGCACACCTACTGTTTTACTCTGTTAACGCTGGCAATGTTTACAGTACACGGTACTTCGCTGTGCTAATCGGATTTCCTGTAATACCGTGCCACATATAACACAACTTTCGCCTGCACGCCCATAAACCATAAGCGCTTGTTTAAAGTAACCCGGTTTGCCATCTCCTCCGACAAAATCTTTTAGTGTTGTGCCACCTTGAGCAATGGCAGCAGTTAACGTCTGCTTGATTTCTTCAACTAAGCGCTGATAACGCTCTTTACTAATTTTATTCGCTGCGCGATTAGGATGGATACCCGCTTTAAACAAAGCTTCATTCGCATAAATATTGCCAACCCCAACAACAATGTGACTATCCATAATAAAGTTTTTTACCGCTAACTGTTTGCTTCGCGAACGTTCAAACAAATAATGTGTATCAAAAACATCATCTAATGGCTCAGGGCCTAAAGACTTCAACAACTTATGCTCCCCAGGTGCAGAAGTTGTCCATAATACAGAACCAAAACGCCGGGGATCGGTATAGCGTAAAACTCGACCATCACTAAACACAAAGTCAATATGATCATGCGTTTCTGCCACAGCTCCAGATAACAGCACACGAAGACGTCCAGACATCCCCAGGTGAATAATGACCGAACCTGGATCAGTTGACAGTAAAATGTACTTAGCCCGTCGTGATACACTGTTAACTATAGTGCCAGGCAGTACTCGTGTTAACTCCTCAGGAACTGGCCAACGTAGTTTAGGTTGACGAATAATTATTTCCTGAAATTTATGTCCTGTAATATGAGGTGCAATACCCCGGCAAGTGGTTTCAACTTCTGGTAACTCAGGCATAGCTTTATAATCAATCTCTAAATAAAATATCTAATAATACATTCAGATAAGCCATAACAAAGCATCAACAACAGCGTAGTATCTGTATTTACTCATATTTCATTTTATCTTCGCCATTATGCCATTTATTATTCATGGATGTCTTCATGTACTACTCCCTATACTTAAACGTATAACCATTAAATAGTAATAGGTAGCATAAAGCGCTTAACAAACTGCAGGTCTCTATGGAATATCGACTACGACCTCCACATCCGGCTGTTTTACAACAGCAACTTCGTTTTACCACACAAGACTTTTATCTATTAAAACAAAAAGCCAAAAACACGCTAGGTATTTCTCTCACAGATGATACCTTTGATCTCGTCTATCAAAGATTAGCTAGCCGCATTAAGCAACTAAAGCTAAAATCATTTAACTCATACTACAAACATATAGAAAAAAACAAAGAAGAAATATATCGTCTAATTAATGCACTTACGAGTACAAGTTCTGTTTTTTTTGACAGCAAACCACTCTTTGAAATACTAAAAAATAATTTATTACCTACTCTACTTTTTGATAACGCTTTTCATAATTTACGAATTTGGTCTATTGGTTGTGGCTTTGGCACTGAACCATACAGTATTAGTATCTGCCTATATGAACAATTGCCTGAACCGATTTACCAGCGATGTCAAATCATCGCAACTGATGTTAATTATTTTTCGATCAACGAAGCAAAACGAGCAGTTTTTGATGAAGAGTGCTTAATAAATCTATCAACCAAACAAAAAAAACTTTTTTTCTTTAAAGGTATTGGCCACCAAGAGTCTATGTATCGCGTAAAACCGTTAATAAAACAACGTATCGTTTTTCACACAGTTAATTTAACGGGACATTGGCCTTTTTTATCACCAATGGACATTATTGTTTGTCGTCAGCAATTTGTTTTTTTTGATCAACAAAACAAACAACAATTACTCTCTAAATTGCTCACATTACTCAACCCTGGAGGTTATTTAATTATGGATAATCATGAGCTACAAAGCATTTTAGAAAAATTGAATAGTTCTAACACTTTCTTCCATTCATCAAACTGCCAACAAATAAGCGAAAGCATCTTGCAAAAAAAGAGCTAAATTATCCCTTTCACAACTTACCAGTAAACTCACACAACTCATTTATTATTTCATTTTTATCTATACTGTCTCCATAGCCAACCATTTATCTAATCGGCTCTCAGTGACATATGTGGCAAACACTCATTTTAGTTTGTGTAATCAGTTGTTTTTGTTCTTGGTCTGCAGCCAAAGAGCTGCGGATTGGTATGATTTTATGGCGTGGTGAAACCCCTGCCGAACAAGGGTTTAAGGATAAACTTGAAGAACACGGTTATCAGCTATTACTAAAACAATTCAATGCCAAACAAAACCGCCAAGCCTTATCATTTTTTATCCGAACAGAGCTCCTCAGCTGGAGTCATCAGCTTGATTACGTTTACACCTATGGCACGACTGTTTCAACATTAATTAAAGAGTTTGGCAACTTACAGCAACCTCAACTCTTTGTCGTTGTTACCGATCCAGTGCAAGCAAAACTTGTATCCAATTTGGATCAACCGAAAGCAATCGATCTTTTTGGTAGTACCAATCAAGTCCCCACGCCATTACAAATTTCTCAAGCAAAACAAATTTTACATTTTAACAAGATAGCGTTTCTGTATAACCCACGTGAAAATAATTCCGAACACTTATTAGAACGCTTACGACAAATTCAGCAAGAACTCAATTTTGAGGTGTTTAGCTATCGCATTAATCCAGAAAGTAGCAACTTTAAACAACACCTTTATCGAGTAATGTCACAGATTACTAAAGATCAAGTAAACACCGTATTTCTGCCCTCAGATAGCTTTTTAATTTCACAGCGAGCGGCATTAATTGAAACAATTAATGCTTTTGAAATGCAGTCAGTGGCTGCCGTTGATATTTTTGTAAGTGACGGGGCGTTATTGGGGACAACTGCAATTTATTATGAATTGGGAGAACAGCTTGCCAATCATGTTCATCAGCACCAACAGGGTACAGCAATCAGCAAGCTAAATGTGGTAAGACCTGGTCAAGGCCAGCTTCTTATCAACCGCTCTGCCTGGCAACGGTTTTCACTCACGTTACCAGACGACTTAAAAAGCAAGGTTAAATGGATTGGTACTCAGTAAACAGGTAACTTTCCTGTCATTCACACCTAAGTTAACCCGCCTGAGGAATATTACGTGCTAGCAAACCAAACTCTCCACCCTGATAACCTGCCAAAGGGATTTTCACGCGGTGGCCAGAGCCCGGAGCGACTTCCATTGTTTCGCCACGCTTATTTTCCATATGCGATAACACAAAAGTTTGATTACCTTCTGGCGTCAACAACTCCAGCTCATCGCCAATGGCAAAGCGGTTTTTCACGTCAACAACAATAGACTGCTCATCAGCATCCACAATTTCACCGACAAATTGTTGCTTATCACTGATCGAGTTACCTCGTTCATAATTCTGATACTCATCATGCACATGACGGCGGTAAAAACCTTCGGTATAACCACGACTGGCTAGCTTCTCAAGATCATCCATAAGGTCCATATTGAATGTTTTACCCTGAACAGCATCTTCAATTGCTTGGCGATAAACTTGTGCTGTCCGAGCAACATAATAGTGAGATTTAGTCCGACCTTCGATTTTCAATGAAGCCACGCCCATATCCGTTAAACGTTTGACATGCTGGATTGCGCGCAAGTCTTTGGAGTTCATGATGTAGGTGCCATGCTCATCCTCGAATGCAGGCATCAACTCACCTGGACGACCTTGTTCTTCTAACAGAAAGATTTGATCTGTTGTTTGTCCCGCTCCAAGCTGAGGTGCTACTTGTCCTTCTTGCTGAGGGTCTACGACCTGAACAGCAACAATATCACCGGTTTCTGTTTGCTTAGCATCATGAGCATCATATTTCCAACGACAGGCATTGGTACATGTGCCCTGGTTTGGGTCACGACGGTTCATATAACCAGATAACAAACAGCGGCCGGAATAAGCGATACACAATGCGCCATGAACAAAAACTTCAAGTTCCATCTCAGGGCATTGCATGCGAACCTCTTCGACTTCATCCAGTGACAGCTCACGCGACAAAATGACCCGAGTGATACCTTGCCGATACCAGAATTTAACAGAAGCATAATTAACGACGTTGGCTTGAACAGAGAGATGAACAGGCATATCAGGCCACTTATCACGCACCAACATAATCAAGCCAGGATCAGACATAATGAGCGCATCAGGTTGCATCGCAATCACTGGCTCCATGTCCTGCATATAGGTTTTGATTTTGCTGTTATGTGGCGCAATATTACTGGCGAGATAGAATTGCTTCCCTTGCTGATGCGCTAGTTGGATACCCTTTTCCAGGTTTTCCATTTTAAAATCATTGTTACGTACCCGAAGACTGTAACGAGGCTGCCCTGCATATACAGCATCAGCGCCATAGGCAAAGGCATACTTCATGTTTTTCAGGGTACCCGCAGGTGATAACAATTCCGGCTTCATAACCTACTCGCTCTGCTTAATCGCCAACGGTCAAAAAATATACAAACTTAACTTTAAATACAAAAAAACCCGCTTTGGCGGGTTTTAGCAACCTGACAAAAAGGCAAAAACCTTATTTGATTTTTGCTTCTTTGTACATCACGTGCTTGCGAACAACTGGATCAAATTTTTTCATTTCCAGCTTGTCTGGCGTGCTACGCTTGTTTTTGTCAGTTGTGTAGAAATGGCCAGTACCTGCTGAGGATACCATTCTAATTTTCTCACGCATGATACAGTCCTCCTAATTAAATCTTTTCGCCACGAGCGCGCAATTCGGCAATAACACTGTCAATGCCTTTCTTATCAATAATGCGCATACCTTTAGCAGAAATCCGCAATCTCACAAAACGCTTTTCTGACTCTACCCAAAAACGATGGTAGTGCAGATTAGGCGCGAAACGGCGCTTGGTTTTGTTATTAGCGTGAGATACATTATTACCAGTGACTGGTCGCTTACCAGTTACCTGACAAACCTTTGACATTTTTCGCCTCTCCAACCGCTTGCCAACCTCATCAGGTTGGTAAACCTATTACCTAAATCAACCGGGTGTGCCTTTCAATTTAGCTGAAATTCAGTCAATCGAGACGCACATCTGGGGGCCATTGATTCACGCAGTTTGTTGAGGCGTGTTGAGTTGGCCCAATCGTGTGCCACCCCCGCAAAGAGCACAGCTTTATACCAGAAGACAAGCCCATTCGCAAGAAATCCACGATAAAATTGGCAACATTTTGATCAATTAAACACCAGTTATGAGCAAGCCCTTTTCTGCAAAGGACAACACATCAGCGTTACCAACGATCAAGTGATCTAACACCCGTACCTCAATTAATTCTAGCGCAGCTTGCAGCTGTTCCGTGATATGACAATCTGACGGGCTGGGTTCAATATTACCACTTGGATGGTTATGAACCAGAATAACCGCAGCAGCATTAAGCAGTAAGGCCTGCTTAACTACTTCTCGCGGATAAACAGAAGCAGCATTCAACGTGCCACGAAACAATTCTTCAAAACTAATAATTTGATGCTGATTATTCAAAAACAATACCGCAAACACTTCATGGGAATAGTGCCGTAACTTACTCTGCACATAACGCTTGGTCTGGGATGAACTCTGTAAGCAGTTACCCATTGTCAATTGCGCTTCCAAGTGTCGTGATGCCATCTCCAAAACGGCTTGTAACTGTACATACTTAGCCGTTCCCAAACCATGCGCCTGACAAAACGCCTGTTGTGAAGCTTCCATCAACGGCCGTAAGCCTCCAAACTCTGTTAGTAGCTCCCTGGCTAAGTCCACAGCGGTTTTACCTTTAACGCCCGTACGTAAAAAAATTGCTAATAGCTCAGCATCAGATAGAGCTTGAGCACCCATTGTGAGTAAGCGCTCTCGAGGCCTTTCACTGCACGGCCAGTCCGTTATCGCCATGATGAATCATTCACTCTTATTAACAAATACGATTCCATTAAATCCTGCTATGGTTTTTTCACGAAGGCCACTATAGACTGGTGACATCCACAACTGCGCAGGGATTAGTATCTTAATGGGCTAATCTCAAAATTAATGCGAACAGATACCAGCTTCTACCGTTAAACCAATCCAGAGTTACCATGCACCAACTACAGAGTAAAAAAATTGTCCTGGGGATAACCGGCGGTATAGCTGCTTATAAATCAGCCGAGCTTGTTCGTCGACTGCGAGATGCTGGCGCTGAAGTCCGGGTTGTTATGAGCAAAGGTGCACAAGCCTTCATTACGCCACTAACCTTTCAAGCGCTATCTGGTCACCCTGTCCATACCGAGCTGTTAACACCTGAAGCTGAAGCAGGTATGAATCATATTGAGCTAGCGCGCTGGGCAGACCTGGTAATCATCGCTCCAGCAACAGCGAATTGCTTATCTAGCTTGGCGCAAGGTCGAGCTGATGATTTGCTAAGTACACTTTGTTTAGCGACTCAAGCACCGCTCTGTATAGCTCCAGCGATGAACCAACAAATGTGGCAACATGCAGCAACCCAGCACAACCTGCAATGCTTGATTGACCGTGGCGTACGTTGCTTTGGTCCTGCTCAAGGATTCCAAGCTTGTGGCGAAGTTGGCCCAGGCCGAATGTTAGAAGCCGCAGAAATTGCTCAATTATGTGCAGAGCAATTTAGTCCAAAAACCCTAGTGGGGCATCATGTCGTCATTACTGCAGGCCCTACTCGTGAAGCCATTGATCCTGTGCGTTACATATCCAATCACAGCTCTGGGAAAATGGGTTTTGCTTTAGCACAGGCGGCTATTGATGCTGGTGCTGATGTTACTTTAATCAGTGGTCCTGTTCAGTTAACAACACCTGCAGGGGTTAAGCGAATTGACGTAGATAGTGCCGAAGCTATGCATAAAGCCGTTCAAGAACATACCGTCAATGCTGCTATTTTTATTGGCTGTGCAGCCGTGGCTGACTATCGCCCAGCTCAAGTTGCCCCCCAAAAACTCAAAAAAGATCCAACCAATACAGATCAAACAATGACCTTAACGTTGGTTCGCAATCCAGACATTATTGCCAGTGTGGCCAGTAAGCAGCCAAAACCGTTTGTTGTTGGCTTTGCCGCAGAAACAGAAGCGCTTGAACAGCACGCCAAAGATAAGCTTGCTCGCAAAAAGCTGGATATGATCATTGCCAACGATGTCAGTCAAAGCAATATTGGTTTTAACAGTGACCAAAATGCGGTGACTGTCTTTACCGCAACCAAGCGCATTTCGCTTGAACAAACGACCAAGCATGCCTTGGCTAAACAGTTAATTTCCCTGATCCATGAACAACTCTCGTCGTAATTGTTAAGTTAAATTGCTATGAAACCAACGTTACAAACTAAAATACTTGATGCGCGTATTGGCAAAGAATTTCCCTTACCGCACTACGCCACTGAAGGCTCTGCAGGGATGGATTTACGTGCCTGCTTAGATGAGCCGCTCACGCTAGCACCTGGCCAAACTGAACTTATCCCAACGGGTATAGCAATGCATATTGCTGATCCTGGGTTAGCTGCAATGATTTTGCCTCGCTCTGGGTTAGGGCATAAACATGGCATTGTGCTTGGCAACTTAGTAGGATTAATCGACTCAGATTATCAGGGTCAGCTCATGATCTCTTGCTGGAACCGAGGTCAAGATAATTTCACCATTCAACCAGGTGAGCGTATTGCTCAGCTTGTACTGGTACCTGTCGTGCAAGCGCAATGTGAGATCGTTGATGAGTTCGATTCTAGTGAACGCGGCGCAGGAGGATTCGGCCACTCAGGAAGGGAATAAATTTCTTCCCCAAAAATGTTTTTCTCTCAAAAAAATCAACCTGTTAATGCAGTTAAGACGGATAAATCACACTGTATATCGCTCATGTTGGGGCAGTGCATTGCATTAACAGGCTTTGAGCTTATCCTTTTCATAATCGCAATACCTAAAACGAAGCCCTAGCCTTGGCTTATTACACGACTAGTTGCACTTTGTCTCTATAATTATTTGCATACCCTTCGCTATAGGTATAGTCATGCCACTTTAGGCTTAGCTTAACGGGATAGTTATGATTAAAAAGCGCCCTAAAAAAGAACCAGATAATAGTAAGCAGGCAGCCCCCAGCAAAGGAGCATCCTCTCCCCCCACTGATCACAAACCAGTCCGTCACTTTTTCATCATCAGCAGCGCAGGCGCGGTATTGGGTGTATTACTCACCTTAATTATTGTTTTTCTATTCTACTATGCTGGTGGTAACAGCCAGTTCAAAGATCAAATTATTGCGACACAAGGAGTTCAATACCAACAGCAACTTAATCTACAAATTGCGGTCATTGAACAAACGGTAAAGGGTCTAGGTAAAAACCTGGATATTATTGCCGCCCTTGAGAAAAAAGATCAGGCTAAACTCCGTCAGCTAGAAAAAGCGCTTACTGCAACAGTGCCACACGCCGTCCAGGTTAGATTTCGCAAGCGGGATGATGATTCTCTCCCCAGTGATGGCGCCGTTCCAATGAACTATGCCGCTCGAGATATGGCACGAAAATCTGAGCGTGGTCAGCAAGTCTCTGCCGAAATTCATAAAATTGAAGGCAAATCATATGTCATCGCAACGGCTCGCATTAAACCTGAGCAAGGCCCTGTTTTGGGCGCAGTCATCACTGTTTTTGATTTATCTGTTTTAACCAGTGCCTTTCAGCCAATCCCTGCCAACCAGGGACAAATTGCTTTACAGCAGCAATTTAATTCTAATCAGCAACCCCAGACTCAGCTCACTTATGGCACGGCAACTAGTGGTGAAACACCTATTCGTCTACCAAGCAATAATTCATACTGGCAGTTAAACTACACGCCATCTGACTTAAGTGACAAACTGCCACTCTCTATACTATGGATTATTATTGCGGCTATTGTCGCCTTTGCTTGTATAGCAGTTGCTACTTGGCTTGCAATGACTATGCTAACTAAAGCAAGTAGAGCGGATGCAGCGTCATTAGTCTCGCTCTTAGAAGCACGTATTGCCAGAAAACGTAAGACAGTTTACTTCCAACTTGATTTATTCCATAACATTGCTTTGAGCTTGGAACAATTGCTAAAAGATCAATTTAAACCGACAACTACAAATGCCACATCGAAGCCAGAAATTGACGATTCCGTAAAATCTACGCCACCAACTAGTGATAATATCGCTCCATCAACAGCGTCTGTAGCAGATGAAATAAGTAACTTTAACTTTGCAGACCCACTTTTTCAGTCCACTGATATGCTTGATATTGAAGAGTTTGATGAGGATGAAGAAGGGGCTGACAGTCAATCAGAGGATACTCAAGTGGAAGTGCCAGCAAGCATTTTTCGTGCATACGACATTCGAGGTGTTGTAGGAGACACTCTCACATATGAAACAGCCCAACTGATAGGGCAGGCCATTGGCTCAGAAGCTCAAGCACAAGGCGAAAAATGTGTAATCGTCGGTGCCGATGGACGTCTGTCCAGCCCTGAAATCAGCCACAAACTCATGCAAGGAATTATTTCATCTGGTTGTGATGTCATCAGTATCGGTATGGTACCAACACCTGTCTTATACTTTGCTACCCACATTATTGATGAATCCAACTCAGGTGTAATGGTTACCGGTAGCCACAATCCACCTAATTACAATGGATTTAAAACCGTTCTTGCTGGAAAAACCCTCGCTAACGAAGACATACAACAGTTATATACACGAATAAAAGACAATAACCTGCAACAAGGACAAGGTTCTTTAATTGAAGTTGATGTGCTAGAAAGTTATGTCGAACGTATTCGCAATGATATTGCGCTAGCCAAGCCGCTTAAAGTTGTCGTAGATTGCGGTAATGGTGTGGGTGGTGTTATTGCACCTCGGCTGCTGGAAGACTTAGGCTGTAATGTCATTCCTTTATACTGCGATGTAGATGGCAACTTCCCTAACCACCACCCTGATCCAGGCAAACCCGAAAATCTCAAAGACCTTATTGCTAAAGTAAAAGAAACGAATGCTGACTTAGGGCTAGGTTTTGATGGCGATGCAGACCGGGTAGGCGTCATTACCAATGAAGGGAAACTAATCTATCCTGACCGGCTGCTCATGCTATTTGCTAAAGATGTGGTTTCCCGGAACCCCGGCGCTGACATTATTTTTGATGTAAAATGTACGCGCAAGCTGACTGGATTAATCAGTGGTTACGGCGGCCGTCCGATTATGTGGAAAACAGGACACTCTCTCATTAAAGCCAAAATGAAAGAAACAGGTGCACTGCTCGCCGGTGAAATGAGTGGGCATATTTTCTTTAAAGAACGCTGGTACGGCTTTGATGATGGTATTTACAGTGCCGCACGGTTATTAGAAATTCTTTCTACTGAAACTCGCAATGCTGACCAAATTTTCGCTGCATTTCCTGAGACGATTAGTACACCCGAAATTAATATCCAAGTAACTGATGAAAATAAATTTGCCTTAGTTGAACAACTCGCTAAAAAAGGTAACTTTGGTAAAGGTACTATAACCGATATTGATGGGGTTCGAGTTGATTTTCCTGTTGGTTGGGGACTGGTAAGAGCATCAAACACCACACCTGTTTTAGTCTTACGCTTTGAAGCTGATACCGAAGAAAATCTGAAAAAAATAATGGCATTATTTAAAAAGCAGCTGATAGCCGTTGACTCAAGTTTAGATATTCCATTCTAGCCCTTATTAACAGAACCCTTTAGTGGTTACCCCTGGTCAGCTAAATAGTACAAAGTGCCAGGGGTAAATAGCATATGGCAACAAAGGGTGTTAATGTCATTGACTTCAAATTAAACTTTTTATGCTCAAGCTAGACCCATAATGAGGGTATATTACCAAGCACATTAACCTTGGTTCTTGATTTTTTTGATGGTATCCAGCATGACATTTTCCCTCGAAGCAGCATCGCAATCTGCTTCAATCTTAACTGAAGCCTTACCCTATATTCAGCAGCTATCCGGCCAGACCATTGTGGTAAAATACGGCGGGAATGCAATGGAAAATAACGAGCTTAAGCACAGCTTTGCGCGTGATATTGTACTGCTGAAAGAATTAGGGATAAATCCTGTCATCGTACATGGGGGAGGCCCACAAATTGGTGCATGCCTTAAACAGCTAAACATTGAAACTCAGTTTATTCATGGTATGCGTGTCACTGACCAACCAACCATGGATGTGGTGGAAATGGTCCTAAAAGGTCAAGTTAATAGCGAAATTGTCAATTTAATCAACTGCCATAATGGCAATGCTGTTGGGCTTTCAGGAAAAGACGCTCACTGTATTATTGCCCGTAAACTGACCACACACCTTGTCCCTGATGCAGGCTCTGAAACCATCGACTTAGGGTTTGTGGGTGAAGTTGCTGAGATTCGTACTGATTTAATTGATTTACTACTGGCCACAGGTTTTATACCTGTCATTGCGCCCATTGGTGTCGACGAGCAAGGTGATACCTATAATATCAATGCAGACCTTGTCGCCGGAAAAGTCGCTGAAGTGCTACAAGCCAGTCAGTTATTACTGCTGACCAATACACCTGGCTTGCTAAATAAAGAAGGCCAATTAATCACTGCGCTCAATACGACAGAAACAGACCAGCTCATTGCTGATGGAACAATCAGTGGTGGCATGATACCGAAAATAAAGTGTGCTATAAGTGCTGTGAACAATGGGGTAACAAGCGCCCATATTGTCGATGGTCGGGTAAAAAATGCTGTCCTACTTGAGTTATTGACTAAGGCTAATGTCGGTACACTGATCAAAGCTTAATCTAGACCAAGTAAACTGTTTCTTTTTATCCAAACACGGTTACACACAACAATAATCACGACATTGCAACGCTAAGCCACTTTTAGCCATAAAGATGAGCTTGGCAAGGATCGGCCATTCCGGGGGGAAGACTTGCCGCTATGTCTACGACATCAGAACAATTACAGGTAATAATGGAAAGCACTCAAAAGCTATCGCGCAAAGAGCAAATACTGCAAGCGCTTGCGCATATGTTAGAGCACAACCCCGGCTCTCGTATTACAACATCACGTCTAGCTAAAGAGGTTGGGGTCTCCGAAGCCGCACTTTACCGTCACTTTCCTAGCAAAGCTAAAATGTTTGAGGGGTTAATTATCTTTATTGAAGATACCATTTTCTCTCGTGTTAAGCTTATTTTGGCTGAAGAAAAATCAGCTATCCGCCGCTGTGAACAAGTATTAACACTACTGTTGACGTTTACAGAAAAGAACCCTGGTATTACCCGCATACTGACGGGTGATGCGTTAATGGGAGAAACAGAAAGACTACGTTCTCGCGTCATTCAGCTTTTTGATCGATTAGAAACTCAAATCAAGCAAATTATTCGTGAAGCCGAAATAAGGGAAGGATTACGTACTAATCTAACTCTCAATGGAGCAGCCAACTTATTGATGGCAGCAGCAGAAGGCCGAATTTCACAATTTGTGCGGAGTGAGTTTAAACGGAGCCCTACTGAGCTTTGGTCAGATCAGTGGCCTTTACTGGTTGTCGCTGTATTTCGTAAAAAGACCTGAACACAATCAGTCTGAACGAGAGAAGGGAATTGCTTTCCCTTCAATCTCCAATACCATTATATTGCTCTGATAGCCTTTGACTGGGTATCGTTTCTGCTCAGCAACTTGCTCAAGTGCTACTTTCCCCTGCTGATCAGTGACTTGCCGAGAGTTAACCGTTATTAACAGCGCCTGCTGTTCTGGCTTCCAGTGACCAATACTCAGTGTTCGCACACCCGAGGGCGCATTAGCAACCCAGGTTAAACTTCCTTTCTGCGTTAAAATCAGTTCGTGTTTCGTGTCGCTGACGGCACCACTAATCCAGATACCATGTAAATCTTCTTTGGAAATATCCACAGGTTCAGGGACCTCTGGTGTATCCTCCCCGGTCAGCATCCGAAAGCGCTCAATATCTTTAGCAAACTTCTCTTTAACTTCTTCTTGTTCTTTACGGCGTCGCTCTATTTCTTTATCCAGCCGTTTGCTTTCCTCATCAAGCTGCTTGATATCATCTAAAATTCGTTTAGGTACTTGACGACCACTCCGTTCGAAATTGGCTGCCTGCTCTTCTTTTTGACCTTTGTTTTGCTGAGTGCGTCGTATGTCACCTTCGATGGTTTTGATTTTATCTTCAATCTCAGCCACCTGACGCCTCATCGCACGCTCAATATCATCCGTGGAGCTGTACAATGTCAGTAACGTCTTATCTCTTGCTTCTTGTTGCGCTTGCTGCTGCTCTAAAGCCTCGCGAATCAAGTCTTGCTGCTTCTTCTCAATCAGCTGCTCAGGGGTCAGTGCTTTAGGTACTTTTTCTAACACACGCCCTTTATCATCTATAACGGTATAGCCGCCCTGAGCGGCCAAATGCGGAGGGATACTGTTTGAAATGACCAAATTACCGCTTTCATCCACAAATCGATAAAAGCGCAGTGGCTCTGCTCCCCACGCCAAACCGGTCAGCAAGGAACATGTTACAGCAAATATCAAACCCCATTTAATATGACTTTGCATCATCACATAACCTAAACGCACTACATTTTGATAGAGTTTTAAATAGTATTTACCCTTTACCGCTTCTCAACACACTCAAGCAACCCCATATTGCTGTCGATATTGCGCTACTGCTTCAGCATATTGCTTGAGATTTTCATCACTTTTTATAAAGTCTAGTACTTGTTGTAGATTAACAATACTAACAACAGGTATTCCAAACGTTTGCTCAACTTCCTGAATAGCAGAAAGCTCACCTTTACCGCGCTCTTGGCGGTCCAAAGCAACCAGCACTCCTGCGGGTTTAGCCCCTTGATCCTGAATAATCGCCATCGACTCACGGATGGCTGTACCTGCCGTAATGACATCATCAACAATGACGACATTGCCTTGCAGTGTTGCCCCCACAAGCTGTCCGCCCTCGCCATGTTGCTTGGCTTCTTTGCGATTAAAGGCAAACGGTGCTTCCCCATGACCCTGACCAGCCAGTGAAATGGCTACGCTGGTCACCAGTGGAATGCCCTTATATGCCGGTCCAAACAAAACGTCATAGTTAAGTTGAGCATCCAATAATGCCTCGGCATAAAAACGCCCCAAATGCAGCATTGCTTCGCCTGTTTTAAACAAACCTGCATTAAAAAAATAAGGGCTTTTTCGACCAGACTTTAAGGTAAACTCACCAAAAGTTAAAACCTTGTGCTCAATTGCAAATTTAATAAAATCGCGTTGGTAATTTTGCATGTTCAAACCTAATTATTAACTATTAGGGTTCCACAGATGTTTAGCTCAGGTATCATACACTCTCCTTCAGCAAGGGGCTATGTATGAAGATTATTAGTTTCAATTTGGACGGTATCAGTCGTGCGTGTGAAAAAGGCTTTTTTGAGTGGTTAAACCGACAGGATGCTGATGTTATTTGCCTGCAAAATATTCAGGAAAATGATGCCGAATTGACTGACCAGCGGATTTTCCCAAGCGATTACCTGCACTATTTTTTTTCTGCACAGTCTGGTCAACCTGGTGGTGTTGCTATTTATAGTCGAACCCCACCCAGAGCCATTATGTCAGGCCTGAACTTTCCTGAAGCCAATACCTTTGGCGCCTACATTCAAGCTGACTTTGACCGTTTGAGTATCGCCAGCATTTGGGTACCTGAATGCCAGCAGTCAGCAGAATTAAAAGCAGCAAAATATAATTTTCTTGATGCCTATTTCCTACAACTGGAAAAAATACAACGCAAACGTCGAGAATTTATTTTATGTGGCTCATGGGAAATAGCAGTGGATAATCATGATGTTGCAAATATTAGCCACAAACATACTCTCCCTGGTCACTTGCCAGAAGAGCGAAATTGGATGGAAGATGTACAACGACAGTTGGGGTTAGTGGATGCCTATCGTGTTGTTGATCGCAGTGCTGAGCAATATACCTACTGGCATAATGATGAGGCGTTTGAGCAAAATACGGGCTGGCGTTTTGATTACCCTTTAATTACACCATCATTAAAGTCACGCGTATTAAACGCCGGTATTTACCGAGGTCAACGCTTTTCCAACCATGCACCCGTCATTACCTACTATGATTGGGAACTGCCCAACGAACACTTTTGATTCAATATTTTAGCTCAAAAGTAGCTAATTTAAGGCGATTGTCTGCCGAACTGGCAGACCCGCCCAACTCATTTATTGGTCTACCCTATACAAAGGGTATATTAAGGCATAAATGCCCCTTCTAATGCTTCTTTCTGGAAATTAATCAACTGCTGAATACCTGTTTCAGCCAAATCCAACATGTTATTCATTTCCTGACGAGAAAATGCTGCATCTTCGGCTGTGCCTTGGACCTCAATCAAACCACCCTCTTCATTCATCACTACATTCATATCCGTTTGGGCATTTGAGTCCTCTGCATAATCTAAATCAAGCACCGGCACACCCTGATAAACACCGACAGAAACCGCTGCAACAAAGTGTAATAACGGTTCAGTGGTCAGTAATTTCTTTTGCTGTAATGTTTGCAATGCATCAATTAAAGCTACCATCGCGCCAGTTATAGATGCTGTACGCGTACCACCATCCGCCTGAATCACATCACAATCAACATAGATTGTACGCTCACCTAACTTAGTAAGGTCGACTGCAGCTCTTAATGAACGACCAATTAACCGCTGAATTTCCAGGGTACGTCCACCTTGCTTGCCTCGTGCGGCCTCACGCGCCATACGCTCACCCGTAGAACGAGGTAACATGCCATACTCTGCTGTTACCCAGCCTTTACCTGCACCTTTCAAAAAGCGAGGTACATTTTCTTCTACAGTTGCAGTACAGATAACCTTGGTATCACCAAAGGCTACTAACACAGAACCTTCAGCATGCTTGGTATAGTTTCGGGTAATAGTTACTTCACGAAGCTGATCTGGAGTTCTACCACTTGGACGCATAGTGTTTCCTTGTTTAAACGGTAAGATGTGATTACCAGGCATTATATACCTTACAAAAGCGGCTTCACATTATAGCTATCAATCCACCAATCTCGATTAATAAGCCTTCATCGAACTGATACCTAAAAGATTGATCTGAGAGTAATTCGCGAAGGGATTATGCTAAGGTACAATCAACAACCCGTTTACAACAACCATATTGGCATCCATCGTTCGCTAAAATGCTGCACTGCCAATAGGTTATCCCTATTCACTCAACCGTACATTTGGGAAATTATACATGACATGTAGCATGACAGCCTTTGCCCGACTGGAAGCACAAGAATCATGGGGCACTTTGAGTTGGGAAATACGCTCAGTCAACCATCGTTTTCTAGAGCCACACTTCAGGCTACCAGAAGGCTTTCGTGATCTGGAATTTGCCTTACGTGAACGCATCCGTAAATTTGTTTCTCGTGGCAAACTGGAATGTCAGTTACGTTATGAAATCGCCCCAGGCTTATTGGAAGAATTTACCGTTAATGAAGCCTTAGCCGAAAAGCTCGCCAATACCTGTAGCCGCCTTGCACCCATGTTCAGCAACGTGCAACCTGTTGATATGTTGAGCGTTTTACAATGGCCAGGCGTACTTCAGGCCAATGAAGTCGATAGGGATACGATGAAGCAAACGTTGCTCAAACATTTTGAAGCAGCCCTTAAGCAACTGGTCGAACATCGTCAGCGTGAAGGCAAAGAGTTACAACAACATATTGAGCAACGACTTGCTTCTATTAGCGAAGAAGTGGCTAATGTACGACAAGCGATGCCTGAAATCCTGGATCAACAACGACAAAAAATCCTCCAGCGCTTTGAAGAACTCAAGCTTGAATTAGAGCCCACTCGTCTTGAGCAAGAAATGGTCATGATTACTCAACGCGCCGATGTTGATGAAGAAATGGATCGTCTACAAACTCACGTCACCGAAGTGCAACATACGTTCAAAAAACAAAAAGGTGCCATTGGTCGTAGATTAGATTTCCTTATGCAAGAAATGAATCGCGAAGCCAACACCCTTGCCTCAAAATCCATCAGCACCACAGCCACGCAAAGTGCCGTCAACCTCAAAGTACTTATCGAACAAATCCGCGAGCAAGTACAAAATATTGAGTAGTTTTTTAGCTTAATAATGATTTACGAAAAAGCCCTGCTAATTAAATGAAATTAATGCAGGGTTTTTTTATGTATCCATTTTAATACTGTTACCCTCAATTTCGCCTATAATAAAAGAAAAGCCATCTCCTGCAACACTTTTGTCCACATTCGACATAACGAACTTCGAAATATCATTAATGGGAAATATAGGGTCATACAGCGTTTAATCCTGATTCAAAATATCAATGTAGGCGCTATAGGCAAACACACGATTACGTTTATTGCCTGTAAGCTCGCGCACTAGTGACAGTTCAGGTTGAGATAACTTATCCATTACCTTGCCCGCTGTGGCTGCGGTGATGCTGCCATGTTTAACCAGGGTATTGATGTTGACAACAGGGTATTCAAATAACACATTCAGTACCTGTTGTGCAGAGGATGCCATACGCCCAAGGTCTGTGACTAATGCCCGGTGCTCGATGCGTAAGTTATTGAGTTGCTGAGCCATGCTCACAGCTTGGGTGGCCGTTTCAGTAATGGCATCGACAAAAAATAGAAGCCAGCTTTCCCAATCGCCTTTCAGGCGTACCTGTTGCAAACGCTCGTAATAGACCTGCCGATGCTTTTTGAAAAACACTGACAGGTAGAGTAGTGGCTGGCTTAGCACATTGGCTGCAACCAATATCAGTGGAATTAACAAGCGACCCAAGCGCCCATTACCATCCATAAAAGGATGAATAGTTTCAAACTGAACATGTGCTAGCGCCGCTTTGATTAATGGGTCAGTGGCTTCTGGGACATCGTTAAGGAAACGCTCCAACGCTGCCCAACAATTGGCCAATTCATTGGCAGGTGTAGGCACAAAGGTAGCTTCATCGGCACGATGGCCACCGATCCACACCTGGTTTTTGCGAAATTCTCCTGGCCCCTTGCTGATACCTCTCCCGGAAGTCATCAAAGCCCTATGTATTTCAGTAAGCAGACGAAAGGTGATGGGGTGTCCTTCTCGAATTCGCTGCACACCGAGCTCCAATGCACTGACATAACAGGAGACTTCCTGTACATCATCCATCGGAACACCTGGCAACCCCTCCATTTCGTAAAGCATCAGATCACTAAGGGAAGATTGTGTACCTTCGATTTGTGAGGACATAACAGCTTCTTTACGAACATAGCTGTACAGAAACAGCCGCGCATCTGGCAGCAATGTACTGATAGCGTCTAGTCGGCCAAGCGCTAACATGGCTTGGTTAACACGACTCTGTAGTTTGTTCTCAAGCTGTAGGGGAGGTTGTGGAGGCAACGCCGAAGGTATAAATGCTTGGCATTGTACGCCACCCGCAATGCTGGGGACATAACTGCCAGTTAAACCGCGTTCCATAAAGATTCCTGAAGTTAAAATAACAAAGCTCGCTAATTTAACTTATACAAAAAAATAAAATAAGAGGGAGAGTTAATTTAATTTACACCTACCGTAGAACTAAAAAGAAAAATCATTACGCATTCACCCAAGTAGCATCATTTTTAGTTTCCAGCACATCGTCCAAATGAAGTGATTACCCAATCCTTTATCTATTCCCATGTACAGGTAGCCGATGTGGCTTTAATAAATTTGCTGTTAAAAACCCACCACTTATATCTAAACCAAAAACTTAAAGCTCTGTGTCAGTAATGGCAAAATGATTATCTTTGGTGACACGGGCTCACCATTATTAAACCTTTTCGGGTCCATGGTCACAAAGCCCCAAAACTGCAAAAAATTTTCAATAAAACGAACCTCTATCAACACGCCTAATTGATCTTGTTGAGAACGATACTTGCTCTTTGGTACCTGTTTAACTAAATTGGGAAACGCAGTTTCAACGTCTTTAATTAACCGTTCCAATGAACCATGTGATTGCAATCGCCAGAGCATAAACAACCAAAATGATTTAAGGCTTATATCATTAGACCAACCATCCAAATAGCCCCAGTTATATTGCTCAACTACGGTTTCTAGAAGAGGCAGAAAGAAGCCTGCTATCCCTTGTTGCTGATATTGTTTTAGTATGCCATCGCTCAGGTGAAACCGCCCACGCTCAAAATTAATAATGCCCGCTAACTCGGCCAACACACGGGTATAATGCAAAGCATTAAATTTATCTTCGTTACTTCCAATATAATCACTGATGCTAGGCATGGTCTCAAATTCGGCCACGGCAAATTCAGGCAGTAAGGCGCTCGCTTGCTGCACTAACTTAGCTGGTAGGTTGCCTTTCGCTGTTGCTTTAATTGAACCTCCCTGCTCCACCATAGCATCAAGCATAACAGGGCTAGCTGACAAATCATTAGGCACACTTATCTTAACGTCAATTAGTTCATTAAAGGGAGCATAGAGCCAATTCGACATTTGTGTCGGCGACAAACCGCAAAAATCATCAATGGGGCGATTATTACGCTCTACCATTTTTTGCTGAGCTAAGCGGTTTAGCTCGTCCTCTGTCAGCGTTGGATTCATAGCAATGGCTTGTAAAATATCATCAGCAATTTCTGAATGCTGTTTTGAAACTGCATCCATACAACAGCGCTTATATTTTTTGCCACTGCCACAAGGGCAAGGATCATTACGTCCAACTTTCATTTTTATCTTTCTCTTGCCTGTCCCAGCGTTTACCAACACTTATCACTTGATTTAACCACACTTAAAATAACACTTAAGTAGTTACCTTGTTAACTATTAGCATTCTGATAAAGCATCACTGTCCAAAGTCTAGATAACGTAGCCATAAATCCCTCCCTGGAAACTTGATTACCGCATCCTTGCAGCAAACAGTTCGACGCACGCTATCCAGCCTTTGTCTTCCAAGGACGTATATTGAAGTAGCACTTAATAATAATTAAAAAATACAACGGATATCGTGTAATTGAGGAAAAGAGTGATTCTTTACAAAGGGAAGGAGATATAAATTAGTTCGTCACAGTAACCCTTATTCCTGCACGAGGCAAAATCAATAACGTTGATCTCTACCAATAGCAGAGTATAGTAATCCTAAGTTTGATGACTTTTTAGTTTATATGTTCTTGCTTTACTAATTTGGGCAATAAATGAACACTTTAGAAGAATTAAAAGTTGAGCTACAGCAGTTTGCTCAAGAAAGAGACTGGGATCAATTTCATTCCCCTAAAAATCTTGCTATGGCATTAGCTGGTGAGGCAGGTGAGGCAGGTGAGTTATTAGAGGTATTCCAGTGGTTGACGGAAGAACAATCAAAAAACCTGACTACAAACCAGATGGCAGCTGTTGCAGATGAATTAGCTGATATTCAAATTTATTTAATTAGGCTTGCAGATAAGCTGAATTTAGATCTTACCAAGGAAGCTAAAAGAAAAATAGCAAGCAATGCAGTGAAGTATCCTATCAATAAAGCTAAAGGCAATCCAAAGAAATATACTGATTTATAATATGGTAAGGGAGTTCCATGCTAGTTTACAGTGCCACTAAGCAAAAATTTATTGATGATGTGCGCTCAAATAGAATTGGTGAAATAGTTGAGAATGAAGTCTTAAGAAAGCTAAATAAAAACTCTCCAAGAAGTGAGTTTTTGTCCTGGGAAAATTCACTTCGTTACATGTTTCAGGTATTAATTGATCCTGAAATACCGGCTTCTGCAAGAGTAGCCATTGAATATAATATACCATTGACAAACAGGCGAGTGGATTTCATCTTAACAGGCAAGGATAAAGAATATAAGGATTCGGCTATAATTGTTGAGCTAAAACAGTGGTCTGAAGTTGAAACGACAACAAAAGATGCAATAGTTAAAACAGTACTAAGAGGCTCAAAACAAGAAACTAATCACCCTTCATATCAAGCATGGTCATATGCAGCTTTAATAGAAGATTACAACGAAACTGTCAGGAATGATTCGATTCACCTACAGCCATGCGCCTACTTGCACAACTTAAGATCTAATACTGCTATTAATGATCCCTTTTACTTTGAACATACCAGCAAAGCACCTGTTTTTATTTCACCAGACGCAATAAAACTGGCGGAGTTCCTAAAAAAACATGTCAAATATGGTGATACTAATGACATTATGTATCGTATTGAGCATGGAACGATCAAACCATCAAAAAATTTAGCTGATTGCTTGTCCTCCATGTTAAAGGGCAATCAGGAATTTGTATTACTGGATGAACAAAAGTTAGTCTATGAAACTGCAATTGATCTTGCTCATCAAAGCACTAAAGGAAAAAAACAAACATTAATCGTGCATGGAGGACCAGGCACAGGAAAATCAGTAATCGCAATAAACTTACTTGTTGAATTAACCAAACGAGAACTATTAACTCAATATGTTTCAAAAAACGCAGCTCCAAGGGAAGTTTTTAAAAATAAACTGACAGGAAACTATAAAAAGTCACATATTGACAATTTGTTTAAGGGATCAGGCAGCTATATAAACACTAAAAAAAATACATTTGATGTATTAATTGTAGATGAGTCTCATCGCTTAAATGAGAAATCCGGTCTTTATGAAAACTTAGGTGAAAACCAAATCAAAGAAATTATTGAAAGCTCAAAACTTAGTATTTTCTTTATTGATGAAGCTCAAAGAGTAACATTAAAAGATATTGGATCAGCTGAATCTATTAAGCTTTACTCTTCAAAAGTTGGATCAGAAGTGACCGAGCTAAGCTTGGTATCACAGTTTCGCTGTAATGGATCTGATGGTTTCTTAGCATGGGTAGATAATACACTGCAAATAAGTGAAACCGCTAATACAACACTAGATGATATAGATTATGAAGTTAAAGTTTTTGACAATCCTAATGAGTTAAAAGACGCAATCTTTGAAAAGAATCGACTTACGAATAAAGCAAGAATTGTTGCTGGATATTGCTGGGACTGGGTTAGTAAGAAAAGCAAAGATGCATTTGATATTAATATCCCTGAATACAACTTTAAAGCACAATGGAATCTAACTGAAGATGGTGGTTTGTGGCTAATTGCTCAGAACTCAGTAAATCAAATTGGTTGTATACATACTTGTCAGGGGCTAGAACTTGATTATATAGGAGTTATTATTGGTGACGACTTTATCATTAGAGATGGTATTGTTGTAACTGACGCAGCCAAACGATCTAAAAATGATCGATCGATAAGAGGGTATAAAAAGCTTTTAAAAGAAAATCCCAAAAAAGCTAAAAATGCAACCGAAGAGATTATAAAAAATACCTACCGCACTTTAATGACTAGAGGACAAAAAGGATGCTATATATACTGTATTGACTCGGAAACCAATGAGTACTTAAAAAAAGCAGCTACAAGAATAAACGAAGAATATGTAAAAAAAGATCCGTATTCAGGTTTGGATTTCCCTATTGTTGAATATAAAGAAGCAAAACCATATGAAGGGTTTGTTCCTATTTTGGATATTTCTATAACTGCTAATACTTATAAAATAGATCAATATATCGAAGAGCAAAATTGGATTCAATTACCCGAAATATTCTCAACTCGAAAAGGTATGTTTGTTGCTCGTATTGTTGGTGAATCTATGAATCGTAGGATTCCAAATGGCTCTTGGTGTTTATTTATAGCAAACTCTGAAACTACTCGTAATAACAAAATAGTTTTAGTTCAACATCCGAATATCAAAGATCCAGATCATGGCGGAAACTATACTGTAAAACTTTATCAAAACGAAAAAGTTATTAAAGATGGCGAAATTATTAATCAGCGTGTAATTTTAAAGGCAGATACTAACGCTTATGGCTATAATCCAATTATTTTGGATGACTCAGTAGAAAAAGCTCAAATAATTGGTGAGTTTTTGGCTGTATTATAACGCACTTTAAATGCTATTATTAGATTAGAGTTTTTATATTTTGCATAACTTAAACTCACTTACATTAGCTGTTGTCTAACAAGCATAATTAATATGCTATAACTTAGCAAGTGAGTTTAATAATAAATAGCAGTTGTTTCTAACATCTTGATCTACTAAGCTTGCACTGAAAGTCTATTGCTGGAGGCCAAGCTTTTGTCTACCTGTGACAGCTTCTTAAAAAAATCTAAAGTGCTAAGTATTCTAACTGCGTGTTAGTAGTTTTGCATACACTTATTTCTAGGGTTAACGCAGACGCTAAAAGCTGAAAATAGGGTTTGTCTTGCCACACGCTTAGGTCACCTACAACAAAAAAGTGTTGTTTGGCTCTAGTTAATGCCACATTCAGTAAGTTAGGCTTACTGGCAGCCCAAACTGCGCCACCTGCATTTTGGGGATCACAACCTAGTACTAAAATCACGGTATTATTTTCTTTACCTTGAAAAGTATGTACTGTCCCAATATGAAAACGACGCCATTTAAAATATTCACGCTGGGTGTAATTAGCCAGCTGGCAGATTGTGTATTTTTGTTCATCAATTGCATTGGCCAAGTGTTGTTTCACCGCTTTGAAAGGAGAAATAATATAAACATCAGATAAACTATGTTTGGCGTTTAACAGTTCAAACAAAATTGCTAAAGTATCTCTGCCTAACTCTGCTTTATATTGCTTGGTTGTACAAGTGCCTTGCGAGTGAAACCAACGATTGTTACCCAACACAACATGCGGTTGGGGTTGTATCTTTTCAACATTTAATCCATGGATCATCCGCTGGTTATAGGCAATTTGGTTCGCCAGGGAAAACATGGGGTCAATACAGCGCCGATGTACCCAAAGAGGGATACCAATCCACACTGTTTTTTCACCTACCTGTAACTGACACCCATAGGGATTTGCTCTATCAGCCACTTGCTGTACTGACCAGTTGATTGGCGTCCAATGTTCATAATCATCATTTAATACCGCTTTAATCAGTTCATCGACTAATTTAGGCGGTGTGGTAAATACAGGTTCAATCTGTAACGGATCGCCAACCACAAGCGTTCGTTTGGCCCGCCAAATTCCACCTACCGCTGCCTGAGGTATTGCTTGTCCCGCTTCATCAATCATTAACCAACCAATTTGACTTGCACTTAACGTGCTAAGCATTCGCCCTAATGATGCAAACGTTGTGGAAATAACAGGGACAATCATAAATAATGTTCGCCATACCCCTTGCGGTTGATCAACAGGAGTATCCTTCAATAAATCACTAATATTGTATACCGCCTTTTCTCTAAAATGTTTAATAGCTAAAGCTTCTTTCAACCATGCTTGATGCAAATCTAATGCACTGATAAAAAGCTCTGATCGTAACCGGTTAATGGCTTCATTCTGCCAAAATGCCACTCGCTGCACGCCAGGATCATTAATAGATTGGCGATTATCAGGCACAACCATTTGGGGAAATCGTTGCTGATAATAAATTAAAGCTTCTTTTTTATCTTGATAAGCATTACAGGCTTGCTTATATTTCCACTCGGCTTGTTTAATAGACTCTTTCTGTGTTTCAATCAATTTATTGAGACGATGGATTTCTTGCTTGACTTCTAGCTTACTTCTCTTCAGTGTAATTCGTTTGTCATTGATAGCATGAAGTTGGTTGCAGTAATCAATATAGTGCTTTCGTTTAAACCAACGAGTCCACCATGCAAGTGGCTGTGATTGCAGTTGCTGCAATGATAACTCTTCAACCTCTAGGCTATCATTAATTAATTCTTGTTGTTTGTTCAGCTCTTCCACTTGTTGTTGGAAACTGTCATTTTCAGCAGATAATTTAGCAAGTTTCATTTGTGCAGCAGCTGTATACTCTTCTTGACTCGTATCAGCTAAAAACTGGATAATTTCATTAAATTGACCAAGCTCAGCAACTAATTCATCAAAGCAGACTGCTTTTTGAATAAACGCTGCCTTTGCTTGACTAAAAGTAAGCGTGTTAGTTAATTTTTTCCAACGCCACAGATTTAGAAAGTTTTGTTCTTCAGAGCGGTTTATTTCTTGAGGTGTATCTTTAAGATGATGTTCAATGAAAAAAAGCCTATTCACAAAATCGGCTCTATTCTTTTTACGCCCCATTACTGCTGAGATAGTACCCCAACATTGCGCATCTTGCGCAAGGGGTTGCAATATATTTTTACGACTACTGGCACTTAGTTGATTGGCCACTGGCTTTAAATAGTCGATTGTCTGGAACTCATTTGCTAATGACTTGGCAAGTGGTAATTCCTTTGAAATATTTTCAACCGCCGCATTATTTGAAGAGGTCACTACCATCTCAAAACCTGATAATGACAAATCAGGAAAACCCTTATCATCAATTGATGCATTGACACTTTCAAAACTACTTAATACTCTGCTGCGCTCGACAATATTATGCGCAAAAATGTCTCTTAATAACGTGGTTTTTCCTGTACCTGGCGGTCCGTTTACAGACAATAACCCTTCTTCCGCTAACTCATACACTGCGGTATTGATTGCAAACTGTTGCATTAACGTCATAGGGTGAGTCGGCTCTGCAGGCCATCGACCAGCAGGCATCCAGTGGGGTGCAAAATGTTTATGAATGAGATGTAAGCCAGGTTGAGTATATAAATCTGCATGTTTATGCTTGTTGATGCTTAAATACGTCAACAAACCACTTCCACACTGCCCCTGCATGATACTCGCAATGGCTTTTTCAATATCTTCAATATAAAAACTGTTCAGAATAGGTAAAGTGCGTTCATCAACGCTTTCTTCATCACTTGTTTCAATATCATCAACATCTGATAGAACAGCCTCTTGTAGTGTATTAGTTTCTAACACCTCCTTTTTGTTGTCTTTTACCTCAAACCAATCCAACTTAAAAGCAAAGTGAGAATATGCGAGTGGTCTAAAGCTAGCCCATTGATAGAGCGACTCAATTAATGCTATTAATCCGCTAGCATTTAGAGTAATTCGCTGATTATTATTGGGATGCACCGGAAGCATATGCGTGATGCGATTTAATTGCTCTTTCAGCAATTGACAATGCGTTTTGAACTTTTCTATGGTTAATGTGTGGGCTGTACCTGCTAGCAAATGTCCAAGTGCCCAAGGCAGTGTACTCACTGACAAGCTATCAAAACTAGGGGTGCCATATTCATCCAGTATTACTTTTGCAAAACACGTTTCACCTTCATTATCATAACGCTGCTCAAACTCAACAACTTTTGTTATATCTTGCTCTTCTGCAAAAACATCATGACAAATGCGCTCTAGCAGCCCTTTATCAAATAAGCCTAAATAAAGGACATAGTTAAGTTTCTTGCTAGGGTCTCCGCCTAATTGAGACTTGGCCTGTGGGTTTATCCAAGGTAATACTGTGTCCTGCGACTGATGAAGTTCATTGTTGGTTATCCTAACCATCTCTTCTTCTGGTAACAGCTTTTCTGGCAAATCATAAGGCTGAAAGAACTCAACAAGGTGCCAACTTCGCAAAATTTTAATCGCGTACTCGTCACTTGCTTGCATCATAGTCATCTACTGTCTTCTTTATAATCAGGCCGCTATAATAGCAAAATTCCGTAATGCGGGTGGCTAATCTTCAGCACTTTAGTTATTAAGCATGTTTTGTTACGCAATGATTACAAAACCATTCCTGGCATCAAAGCAGCGCTACACTCCCGATACATATTTCACAAACAATACACAACAACATCTTAACTGTCGTTTTATACAACATAAATTACCTCCTAAAACACAAAGTTAGCAAAACGACGGATGAGGTTGTTTACGGAGCAACTGCCAGGAGCAGTGTGAGGGGCAGAGGCCATGAATGGCCTTCTGACACGGGCGAAGTAAATAATCTTATCTGTCGTGTTTTCCCTTATACACTTTTTCAAGATATTGTTTTTACTTAAGCATTTAATATTACGCCTTTATCTACTTCAGATAAAAACCAATATAATTTTAAGGGCATATCTAAAAATGAACTTTTTTCTTAATAGCTGTGTCAGCGCTGTACTCAGATCCTCATGTACTCCTTATACTCTGCGGTCCTCTGTGCAGTGCTTCCTTGCTCTTACAAAAAAATCACTATTTTTAGAGGTACCCTTAATTAAAGGAAAAATTGAGCGCATTGAAAAATATACCCTTTACTAAGGCTATATCTTTTTATGGATAAGCCTAAAGTAAAAAGCCAGGAATAAATATCCTGGCTTTTTTAAATCAATTGAAATAAAGCTACTTAAAAATCACTACATATCCCAATATGCTTCTTCCAAGCTGTCTTCTCGCTCTGGTAAACCATGAGCTAAACGTGGTGAGCTTTGGACAAGAATTTCATAACTTACCCGGTTTGCGTATTTACAGACTTGAGCAAAGGAAGAGTAAGTCATGTAATTGCGATCATGCTTACTTGAGCTAGGCATGACCTTAAGGTGGAAACGGTTTGCTGCCATATCATGCAGCAAGGCTGCTAATGCACCATCGCCTGCACCATTGGTGTTTACAATACGTTCCGGTCCACCCATAAACGGACTGATATGCGAAATAACTTTGATAGGCTCTTCGCAGTCATCTTTGAGTAATGGTCTGGAGAATTCGTAGCGGTTGTATTCAGGGATAACGCCTGACTTTAGCGGGTACTTAGTAACACGTGCACATTGCTCATCAGTGTAACCACCAAAGTATAAACCTGCAGGTCCTGCTGTCAGTAGCACCATATCAGCCATGTCTAATAATTTGTCCATGGCACCGAGAGGATCAGCCTCTCCTGTCAGTGCTTCAGCTTCATCTTCGTTACAGGCAATCAAGTTAACATGGGCACGAATAAATGCTTCGATTTCATCACGGTACTCAGAAACCATAAAATGAGTACCCAACGTCAAGCCCACTGGCAAGTTTCTGGCTTTGGCAAGCTCAATACTTTTTTCCATTGCCTCATAGATAGAGCCGTGCTCACGTGTTCGAAACAGATAAGCATTGAATACAACAGCAGATGCATGCTCAAAAGCTTCTTCAGGAATAGACTCGGGTTTGAGCAGGTCCATGTCCCCTGGCAGAATGACAAAACTTCGTTCGCTATCAGGGGTTATTAATGTCAGGGCCCGGCCAATACTGCCGACTGGTTGCATGTAATCTAGGTTAACACGGGTGCTGGTCGTTCTGAGGAAGTGGTATGCGGGCGAACCGACGTGAATAGGATCAGCCATTACTCCTAGCTGAATAGCAGGAGCATCAGCCAAGATGGAAAAGTTATGCAATGTGTTTCCAATAGTACTACCCGCTTGTTGATTACAAATTAAGCCCTGGGCAGTGAGGTCTGCAAGTATGGCTTCCCCCACTTCAGCACTTGGTAATACTGAGGTTCCTGGCTGCAGGTCATACTTTTCCATGAATTCATAAGAGACATGGGCTTCTATATCTACCAACGTTTGTTCAACACCAACCAAGGGGTAGACAGCTTCAGCGATGAGATCACGCTCAGGGGAAAAGGGACGTGGAGTACCCACAGGGAAGTAATGCTTAACTTTGCGCTTGCCTGGAAACTTCATGACTAAAAGACTTATCCGCAAAACGCGCTATTGTAGTGACTTCAACGCTTAATGCCAATGGGTAGAGGCCGAAAGATAAAAATGCCTTAGGTAAGTCTTAGCCAGCCTAATAACTCATGCTCATAGAATATTTATCATGCAGACAGCTAACAATGGTTAAATAACTGAATTAATCAAAGACCAACTTCTCTCATCCATCACTAGCATTACCGTAGCAAAAGCCTTAGTCTTTACTTCTAGCTCCCAGCACCTGCTCCACAACCAAATTCAAGCCCTGCAAACCAACTTAGTGTTATATCCCAAAGCTCAGCCTCCATCTTTATTAAATGAACATCAGCTGTAATACAATGCGTGCGAATTTCAAACAAAGGCTGGATAATTCCCGCAGAACTGTTTGCCGCATGGACGCGGCAATCAAGCCTCCATGGAAGGATTCACGGCGTGTTCAGAAGGAGTTATGCAGACTTTGGAAAAGGTCCGTAAAAAAGAAATTTTACAAGCAAAGGGATAATTAGTAACTTTTCTTCATTCGTATTAATCAGCAGGTTTTTCATTCAAAAAGTAAAAATCCATATTTATAGTGTAAGACTTTATTTGATCGTGGTATACATAACTTGGATCTGGACCATTTAGTTCTGTTTCACAAAAGCTAGCAAGCGTTTCATCCTTGAAAACGCTATCTTTTTTTTTCCAACAACGACTTACACGGTTTGAGTTTGGATAACCAATTTTTTCTTTTGCTATAGAGTTATTTTGACTAGTATAACTAATAGTAAAACCACCCGTTGTTAGTTTATCATCATAAAATCTGACTGATATGTAGTCAATCTCATCATTACAGCGATTTATTTTCAGGTTTACTTGCTGTGGTACAGTAATTATATACTCTGTTCCTGAATTAATACCATAGTATTCAGAGTAATATCGCCTAGGAATTTGTTGTGAATTTTCACTCCAATCTCTTCGAGTTAGACATTTTCTTCCTGATGACGACCACTTTGTATACGCTTTAACATACCAGCCTTTAGGCTTTTTTCCTTTGACTGTGAGTAAATTATTTTTCAGATCAACACCCCACACAGTCATATGAGCGTTACGTAAATATATATTACCCTTACGATAATATCCCTCAGGTATGCCCTTGGTCCACCAGAACTTTATTGCCTCACCAAACCAGCCTATTACACAAGAAATGGCAATAATAATTATTACAAGACTCCACCAGAATAATTTAAGATTCTTAATCTTACTTAAGCTGATCATAAATTGATTCTCTATCAATATTAGGAACTTCCAGCATATCTTGGGGAATATTTCCATTTAACAGCTTACTGAACAGTGCAATATCGGATTCAATTTTATGAATTTGTGTTCTGTAGAAGCTAATTTCTGAAGCCAATAACAGTTTTTTTTCCTCAAGATCCTTTCGTAGTTGTGTGCGATAATCAATAGTATGCGGGCTTCTTAATGATGCACGTAATGCACTAATATTTAATTCACCCATACTTTTAATTTTATTTACAAAATCTACGAGTATTCTTTTACTTTTCTCTAAAGTATTTATTGCAAACTTCAAATCTTGTTTATATTCCTCACCCTGCTTAAGAAGCATTTCCAAAGCATATTTTATATTTGCTATATAACCATCTGGCATACTATGATTTAAGCCTGACTCAATAAGTTCGTTCAATGGATCTAAATCAAGATTTTTCAATGTCGTTTTATCCATAGTAATATAATGCATTCCATAAACTAAGTTTCTTACTTCATTTTCTATATCATCGCCATCTGTACGCAAATCCTGTCCATGTTGTTGATGTGCAAGATAATACATTAGTGTTGCCAACCCCTGATGAGTTAAACCTAAATTTTGTAATCCAACAATATAGTGGCTACTTTCAATAGTTAATATTTGCTGTAATTGTCCATGGTGCAAGTAATGATCCTTATCCATATTTTCCATATCCAACACAGTTTTACCTGATGATGTTATGGTTAGCATAACACTTGATAAGGTAACAATGGGAACTGTAAAAAGATTAGTAAGGCCATTTACAAAGTGTTGTATAATTAGCTTTTGTCGTTCAACAAAACTTACTACATCAGATAATCCACCGCTAATGCATTGAAAAGGCACCATGGGTACTATATCTCTATTATTTACATGACGGAAATGAGGAACTGACTTATAACGCTCGACAAATCGTTTAGTACCCACTCTAGGGCTACCGTAGGTATACAGTACAGGCTTATTAAATAATTTTGTTTCCTGTATAATCGCTCCCATAAGTGTTGCTGCAGCCCCACCAAGGCTATGCCCACCTATAAAACAAAAACTAACGTGCTCTTTATGTATTAGTAAGTACTGCTCTATAAAATCCCAAATTGATTTTAAAAAACGATTAAACCCTTGATGTACACGAGGAGCATTACTATCTATAAAAGGAACCCACTCATCTAACAACTTATCTTTTTGAGATTGGGCTGGTGTAAAAGGTACTTGCTCAGCATCTCCATCTGTTATTACATCTTTAAATCCTGGAGAATCATAAATAATATCCAAAGACTTAATAACTGTTTCATCTTGCTTTATATCCAGCAAATACCTAACAACAATTCCAGGTGCTACTTTTAACGCTAAATCTTTATTTACTGGCTGCTGCCATAATTGCTCCAGCTCATCTACATTCCATTCACTCCCTTCTGTGCCTCTTACTAAAATAATAACCCTTTTACCCTGACAAACTATTAGGGCTTCAGCACCAACTTCATTATTTATAAACAAACGAGGAAACATCAGTCTATCCGCAAAGGGAACCGTCTCAATCAAAAAATTAAACTGCTGAGTATTGATTAGCTCTGTTTTTTGGTACTGTGCAAACTTGTTTAATACATCGAACAATGATCCACTTTCTTGATTTTTTTCATTTTTATCCCAGTCCGAGTATACCCATAGACACCCCATTCCCATGTTATAGGCATTTATATAATGGTAGTCTCGGCTATCCACCAGTATCGGTACATAAGACACTAAAGATTCGATTTCAATACAATGTCGCTGGCAAACGGCTAACCCATCTATTTCAGTAATAATATCACCAAAATATTCCTTCGCTGTTTTGGTAATAAATCTTTTTGCCTCACGTCCCCCATCAGCAATATCAGCCAATAACGCATTTTTAATGTCATCAGGATATGTATGAAACTGGTATTGCCATGAAGCAGGTCTATTCTCTAACCATTCACGTACTGGTTCTGTGCCTACCTCTTTTTTCAAGCGGCGGGCACAAATTAAATCCCAGACTTTTAGTGTTAGTTTATAGTTTGTATCGATCAATTTGGTTTTATAAATAACACCATCAGAAGGAATAAAATCTTCAAATAGCTGCTTTTGGTTGGCACTCAAAAGCTGATAATAAACTCCTTTATAGGGTTCATTTTGTTCATCAACGACACGTATTTTTATCCAGCGCTGCTTCGCTTCCTCATCATAAATTTCAGGTTCAATTTTTTTAAGTCCTTTACCCTGAAAATGTTTTGCTTTTTGCCCAGTTAATTTGGCTCGATTCAGTGAAAAGTTACCTGAAAAGTCTTTATCTGCTTCCATTGGGGCTGCAGGACTATTTGAAGCAGCTTGCTTAGCACCTGTTACTGATCCACCCCCCAAGTTGTAACTTGGACCTTTAATATAAACGCCACTGTGATCAATTTTTATAAAACTTCCACCAGCGTAAAAAACAACTTCCCGATCTGATTCAATAACAATTTTTTGGCCGCTTTTTACTTGCCATTCTTGCCCTGCATCAAGTAAATGGTCACCATCTATTTGGCTATGTTGAGTATCACCGACCTGATGATGAATATCCCCTTTCACTACGCGTTCGTGGTGCTGGTCGACTTTTAGATGATTGTCCTGTTTTATATTTAAATAATGATTATCAACAATTTCATGACGACGCATTTCCACTACTTCTTCACGACTGTCATTTTTGACTCGAAGATCACTGTCTTTTTCACCATGAATACGTATTTGTTCTGAACCCTGTTTATCTTCAAAACTCAACTCATTGTAACCGCCACTGCCAATTGTGGAGTCTGAACGAAAGCCAGAACGTGTTTTCTGTTTCGGTAATGGGTAAGGCGGATTTTTACGTCCATTGTAGACGACACCTGTCACCACTGGCTGGTTCACATCACCATGCAGGTAATCAATGGTAACTTCCTGTCCTATACGGGGAATTATTAAAGCGCCCCACTGCTTACCAGCCCAGGTTTGCATCACCCGCATCCAACGGGATGAGTGCTCATTATTTTGACCTAGCCGATCCCAATGAAACTGCGCTTTGATACAACCAAAACGTTCTGTGTAAATTTCTTCACCCTCAGGCCCTGTCACCACAGCAGACTGCTTACCAGGCATTTCTGGTGCTTTGGCTTTTAAAGGTGGTCTAAAAGGTGTTGTTTTTGGAATCCACAATCCATGATTTCGGTACCAGCTACCTTCTTCCGACTTAGCATATTCATCTTGTCCCTGAGGCTGTTCACCCTCATGCATCATCTGACAGATAATGTACGATTGGTTTAATGCCGTTCGAGGATGACGTACCAAGTCAACCTTATAGCCAGGAAGCAAACGGCGACAGGTACTTTGCGCATTAATTTTCTCTGCAAAGGTATTAAATGCTTCTAAGCGTAATTGTGCGTAACGTTGCCCTTGCTCTGGTAGCTGATAACCACCCGGAAATTGGTAATCAACAAGTGATTCATCCCCTTGACTGGCCGTTACATATAAATCCAGGTTAGGCTTGGTAAAGTTATAATCATCCAGTTCTACTTTACCGATGGTTCGTTGGCAGGTGTAGTGTAACTCATCAACAACTTCATAATCTGGCACCAACCCTGTTTTACCATGAAATTCTACAGACTCTCCTGCAATGGGTCCAAATGCCGTATTGTGATCAGAGATAATAAAACAGTGGCTATCCGCTTGATGTTCAAAAAAGTAAAAAATACCCTCTTGCTCTAGTAATCGAGAAATAAAATTAAAGTCTGTTTCGTTATATTGAACAATATAATCATGTGCTTGATAGTTTCCTGTGAGTTTTTGAATAAAGTCTTCTTTTTCTGTAAACTCAGCCGTTTCTAATACTCGTTTTACGATCTCTGGAATCGTTAACGATTGAAATATTCGACAGTCTGTTCTTTTCGTCAAATACCATAGTCTGGGTATAAAATCGAATGAGTATTCTGTGTATTTATCTGCAGTGTTTCCCTGGATAAACTGATTAATAATACCATTTACCTGCCGTTCAAAGTCCTCCCCAACAATCGTCAACGTTACAGGCTGTAGCAGCATGCCAACGGGGTCAATATTATCGTTAAGACTTACGGCATTTATTGAGTAATGAAAAAGCTGAGAAATACCTTCATTCCCAATAAATGAGGTAACATTCAAGGTATCGCTTAATGAAGGAATGGTAAGATAGAAAATGCTTTCGTTTGCCGCTAATGACATCAAATCTACCTATTAAGAGAATACGAAAAAGCTTAGTTACATCTCTCAATTATAGGTAAAAATACATATACTGATGTGCTTGAAAATGGTTATCGAAAAGGCTGGAAAAAATCACATATTTTGTTGAATATTACTTTGATTACTCACTACTGTTGTATGTATTTTGGTGTAATCAAACCATCTCTATGACCATATATACCATTAATAGTTAAAATCTTGCATAATTAGACGCTAGACTTATAAAGTAACTCATAGTGAGTAAGCTCGAAATTTCAGGCAAATGCAACCAACCTGAAGCGGTTATTTGCTAGATTTATACCTGCAGTGAGCACAAACGCTAACTCGCTACAGGTATTCAAAGCATTAAAAAGTGACACGACTTTGTTAGGAGTAACATGAACACTCAAGGTTCCCTGTATATCATCTCTGCGCCGTCTGGTGCTGGCAAAAGCAGCTTGGTTGCAGCCTTGGTTAAGAACGTAGCCCAGATTTGCGTGTCTGTATCCTACACTACACGCGCTAAACGCCCTGGCGAAGAGGATGGGGTTAACTATAACTTCACCACTCAAGCAGAGTTTCAACAAATGCTAACCGATGGGGCATTTCTTGAGCAGGCAGAAGTATTCGGCAACTACTATGGTACTTCTGAACAATGGGTCAATGAGCAGTTAGCCAAAGGTACTGATGTCATTCTGGAAATTGATTGGCAGGGTGCCCAGCAAGTCCGCCGCCTGCGACCTGATGCAATATGCATTTTTATTGTCCCACCCAGCCGTGAAACGCTGTTAGAACGCTTAAATACACGTGGGCAAGATAATGACGAAGTGATCGCCAAGCGGATGGCAGAAGCTGAGAGTGAAATGGCCCACTTTGTAGAATATGACTACCTGATAATTAATGATGAGTTTTCGCAAGCACTTAGCGAACTTGAGACCATTATAAAAAGTCAAAGATTAAAAGTAGACAAACAACAGCTCAAACATGAACAGCTATTGCAAAAACTCTTGTCATAGACAATGGTGATTAAGTAAACTGTTTGGTCCCTTAGACCGCCAGAAATACTGAATGATACCCACAACGAGGGGTTTTTAGGGGCGGCCGTCAAGTGATGAAATCCCGGGAGCTTATATTAATAAGTGACTGGGATGAAGATCGCCGACAACAAACCCTAAAAATGATTCGTAAAGGGTATACCTCGCTTATGGAGATCCCTGATGGCTCGAGTGACTGTAGAAGATTGCTTAGATAATGTTGATAACCGCTTTCAGTTGGTAATGGTAGCCACTAAGCGTGCACGCCAACTGGCTACGGGTGGTAAAGATCCCAAGCTAGAGTGGGAAGATGATAAACCCACTGTAATGGCGCTACGGGAAATTGCTGCTGGTTATGTCAGCCCGAGTATTTTAGATGAACCGAAGGAAGATGATCAGGATGTAGCCTTTTCACTTTCAGGAGGTGCTTAATTGGGATAACCCAGATGTATACCCTTCACGGATTATTTTTAGGGTGTTTTGCCTGTGCATTTCAGCTCAGAAAGCGAGCATATATCAATCAGTTGATTTCTTTCGTTGAAATCAACTTCCCCATAAAGTCGCTGAAGGAACTTGCCCCGCTTCCCCAAACCAGTAACACGTTCCATCATGGATGCAGTTTGAATACAGGAGGCGGGCTTTGTCTTCCATTATAAACTTAGCGCAAAAGCTCCAATCATATCTTTCACACCAACAGGTTAATCAAGTTCGTCGTGCTTACTATTACGCCGAACAAGCACATGATGGTCAACGTCGTCGAAGTGGAGAGCCTTATATCACTCACCCACTGGCTGTTGCGACTATTTTAGCGGAAATGCATATGGACCATCACAGCCTAATGGCTGCGATGCTACATGATGTATTAGAAGACACAAGTGTTGATAAAGCTGCTATATCAGAACAATTTGGTGATACCGTAGCACAGCTGGTTGATGGCGTTAGTAAACTGACCCAGATTCCATTTGAATCAAAAGCAGAACAACAGGCAGAGAACTTCCAGAAAATGGCCCTGGCTATGGCTAAGGACATACGCGTTATATTGGTTAAGCTGGCTGATCGTCTGCACAATATGCGTACTCTTGGTGTTTTACGCCCAGATAAGCGACGACGTATTGCCAAAGAGACACTGGAAATTTACGCACCGATCTCCAATCGCCTGGGTATGAATAATATCCGTGTCGAGTTTGAAGAGCTGGGCTTTTCCGCCATGTACCCCATGCGTGCCGGTTTAATTCGAGAAGCGGTCATCAAAGCACGGGGTAATCGCAAAGAAATCGTTAATAAAATTCAGCTGGCTATTGCTAAACATCTTGAAGATCATGGCCTGCAAGGTCGTGTACTGGGCCGGGAAAAACACCTTTACAGCATTTATAAAAAAATGCGTAACCAGCGGAAGTCATTCTCCGAAATTATGGATGTATACGCCTTCCGTATTATTGTTGATACGGTTGATAGCTGCTACCGCGCACTCGGTGTCGTACATAATCTTTACAAGCCTTTTCCTGGCCGTTTTAAAGACTACATTGCCATCCCTAAAGCCAATGGTTACCAGTCCTTACATACCACATTGTTTGGTATGCATGGTGTGCCTATTGAGATTCAAATCCGCACTCAAGAAATGGATGATATGGCGAATAAGGGGATTGCTGCTCACTGGTTGTATAAATCAGGCGAAGAGGCTCTGCTTGGCAGTCACGCTCGTACCCGACAATGGTTAAAAGGGGTGCTGGAACTGCAAAAGAATGCAGGAGACTCCTTAGAGTTTATTGAAAACGTTAAAATCGATTTATTCCCCGATGAGATTTATGTTTTCACCCCTAAAGGCAATATCATGGAGCTGCCCAAGGGCTGTACACCTGTTGACTTTGCTTATGCCGTTCATACTGATGTGGGTAGTACATGCGTAGCCTGTCGTATTGATCGCCAACTGGCCTCCCTCAGCCAGCCATTACAAAGTGGTCAAACCATCGAAATCATTACTGCACCTGGCGCACGCCCCAACCCTGCCTGGCTGAATTTTGTCGCCACCGGAAAAGCACGGTCTAATATTCGCCATTTCCTGAAAAACCAACGACACTCAGAATCTGTCGAGCTTGGGAAGCGTTTACTTAATAAGGCACTATCAGGATACAACCTCACTGTTGATAAACTCGCGGATGAGCAAAAACAAAATGCACTGTCCCAATTAAAGCTACCTTCCTTCAGTCAATTACTGGAAGAAATTGGCTTAGGCAATCGCATGAGCTATTTGGTAGCCAGGCATTTGGTGAGTGAAATTGCACCTCCTGCAGAACAAACAGTATCCGATACCAGCAGTCAGCCACTGACAATTCGTGGCACTGAAGGTATGGTCGTATCCTTTGCCAAATGCTGTCATCCTATTCCAGGTGACCCTGTTGTCGGTCACGTCAGCGCAGGTCGTGGTATGGTTATTCATACTGAGTCCTGCCGTAATATCAGCGATATTAGGCACAACCCGGAGAAATGCCTTGAAGTTGCCTGGGATAAAAATGTTTCAGGGGAGTTTTCTGTCGAGCTTAGAGTCGAACTGGAACATCAGCGTGGTATTGTAGCCACCCTGGCTACTACGGTGAATGCCACTGATGCCAGTATTGAAAAGATCAGTATGGAAGAACGTGATGCCCGTTTCAGTGTTATTCACTTACTCATCAGTGTGCGTGATCGGGTACATTTAGCGAGAACCATTAAACGCCTGCGAACAGTTAAAGGGGTCTCCTCTATCATACGAATAAAAGGTTAATTGGCCTCTTTTTTTCTACTATTATTTTTATCCTATAGGGTCAAACAGAAGGATTTTCTATGAGCAACAAACAAGTCATCACTACGGAAAATGCACCTGCCGCCATTGGTACATACTCGCAAGCGGTAAAAATTGGAACCACAGTGTATTTATCTGGCCAGATTCCACTAGACCCAACCACAATGGAAGTCGTAAGCAACGATGACTTTGCTGCTCAGGCCACTCAGGTTTTTGATAACCTGAAAGCAGTCACGGAAGCCTCAGGTGGATCAATCAATGATATTGTTAAACTTAATATCTTCATGACTGACCTGAGCAACTTTGCCACTGTTAATGAAATTATGGCGAAATATTTCCAAGCACCTTACCCTGCACGTGCCGCTATTGGTGTTGCCGAACTCCCTAAAGGCGTCATGGTCGAAATGGATGGTATTATGGAACTCGTCGAGTAATAGTATTTTTTTTAACTGCTGCTAAAAAAGCAGCAGTTTCTAACCTTTGGTCAGCATTTCCTTTTTCCCTACTTTCTTATCTCTTAGTCATTTAGCTTATTCTACAAGGACAGACTACTCTATTTAAAACCCTTAGTTATTTGTTGTTAGTCCCCACATGCAGTGCCATTACTTGAGAATACTTAGGAGTAACCTTAACGAATTACTCACTGGTTTTATCATTAAAGTCATCTGTTGTTTATTATTCAATACTAACAGCCACGCGCTTGAGATCGTATACATAGGATTTGGCCAAGATAAACCACCCTACGTTATTAATGAAGAAAGTGGTTTGGAAATTGACTTGGTAAGAGCCGCATTCGCCACGCAAAATACAGAAGTCGTTATACGCCTATTTCCGAGGAAAGCACTCTACCAACAAGTAAAAAAACGACTTGATGGTGCATCGGCACTGACACTAAAAGAAAATGATGGTTTATTTTACTCTGTACCTTATCTGGTATTTTTTAATGTATTGGTCACCAAAGCCGACAGAAAAATTATTGCCAACCATGTTGCTGACTTAGCAGGGCTACATGTGAGTAGTTGGCAAGGAGCATCTCGTTTACTGGGCTCTGAACTACAAAGCCTCATCCATCAACGTCAAGATGTACTCGCCGGCTACCATGAAGTAAATGCCCAAGCTCAGCAAATCAGCATGTTACTTACCAATAGGACTGATGCACTTATTATTGATCGAAATATTTTCCGTTGGTACTGGTTAAAGCTACCTGAAAAAGACAGGTTTGATTATAGTATCCATCAAATTTTTCCTAAAACCTCAGTCTACCAAGCGGCTTTTCAAACGGAAAAATTTCGAGATCAATTTAATGCAGGCTTAATCGCTATAAAAAATAACGGAAAATACGACGCTATTTGGCAATCATATTTTAATGAAGAAAGTATACCCAAACAGCAGACACACAATAATGACTAGCCATTAATCACTTTCAAGTAATGCCTGATAGCCTTCGCGATAACTTGGATATTTAAATTGATAACCACTGTCGAGTATTCGTTGATTAGAACACTGTTTACTTCCACCTCGCCCCATTGGTACCTCTTTACTGGGCTTAACCCCTAATTGTTTTGCTAGCCAGAGTGTGACCTCTCTAAGTGACACAGGCTCATTGTCCACGCCAATATAACAATCTTTTAGAGATTGCCCCATGCAATCAAGCTTGATCAAATGTACTAACAGGCCAACACAGTCCTCAATATGAATCCGATTACTGATTGGATTACTGTCTTCACTACACACTTCCCCCGCCTGTATTTTTTTGATTAATCGCTCTCGACCTGGGCCATAAATACCCGCAAAGCGAACGACTGTTGCCGGGTAAGCGGCAGCCTCAAGTAATTGTTCAGCTTTCAGCATAATCGCTCCCGCAAAACGTTGAGGTTCAACGGGCGTTGATTCAGATACATTTTCACCCGCACTTTGCTCATACACGCTGGTACTAGAAACGAAGAAAATACGCTTAGGAGGCTTTCCTTCCAGCCGCTTCAACACATTCTGCAGACCAGCCACATAAGCAGACTGATAACTTTCCTCAGAGTATTCTGATGCAGCTAGACAATAAATTACATAATCGAAAGATTTCTCTGGCCAACATGAAGCAAGTGACGTTATACAGCTTACGTCCCCTACGATAGCCTTCAATGGCTCCGGAAGCGTATGTTTAGACCGTCGAATCCCATAAACCTCATGTCCCAGTTCACTGAGTTGAATACCTAAACGGCGGCCAAGGTCGCCACAGCCCACAATTATGATAGATTTACGATGCATATCAGGTCCAAATAGCTTAAAATTACCTACTATAGATAAGTAGCTAATTAATTTTATCAATCAAATATTTGTAGTGAGTGACTTTCCACTACTCCACAACAAAGTAAAAGTACTTTTCTTATTTTGCTGCCCCTGTGGATAAAAAAACGCAATGACTGCACTAAGTTGTCAGTAATGTGAATATAAATTAGATCAAGTACAGTAACTGCTATGACACTAACAGAACTCCGCTACATTGTGACCCTTGCTCAAGAGCAACACTTTGGACGTGCAGCCGAACGCTGTTTTGTTAGTCAGCCTACACTAAGCGTAGGTGTTAAAAAACTTGAAGATGAGCTGGGTATTGCCATTTTTGAACGCACCAAAAATGCCGTACGTGTTACACCAACTGGTGAGCGTATTGTTGAGCAAGCCCAAAAAGTACTTGAAGAAGCAGCAACGATTAAAGAAATATCAACAGCAGGTAAGGACCAACTGACAACCCCTTTACGTATTGGGGCAATCTACACAGTGGGACCTTATTTATTTCCACACTTAATTCCTCAGCTCCACGAACTAACACCCTCAATGCCTCTTTATATTGAGGAAAACTTTACAGCTGTACTACGCCAAAAATTACGCAAAGGTGAGCTTGATGTCATTATCATTGCATTACCTTTTACAGAACCCGATGTCGTAACACTTTCCTTATTTGATGAACCATTTACGGTGCTGTTACCTGCAGAACACACATTAACCAAACAGCAGGAGGTCTCACGAGAGCAGCTATCTGAGAATAAACTACTGCTGCTTGGAGAAGGGCATTGTTTCCGCGACCAAATTCTGGAAGCCTGTCCTGCACTGACCCAAAAACGGGTTAGCAGCACTGAGGGCCTACAAACAGATATTGAAGCAAGCTCCCTGGAAACAATACGACACATGGTAGCCTCAGGAATGGGAATTACCGTTCTACCATTATCTGCAGCTGATAACAGCCACTATGCTGATGGTATTTTGACCACCCGACCTTTTGCTTCACCTGCACCGTTCCGTACTATTGCATTAGCCTGGCGTGTCAGCTTTCCACGCCCTAAAGCTATTGATGTGTTGTCACAGGCTATTCGTCAGTGTGCTGTTAAAGGTCACTGTACAGCAAGTGATGAACCAATGGCGCGTGACAAAGCATCAGCCAAAGGTAAAGGTGGCAGCAAAGAACAAGCATCAGCTTAGTCATTGTGGTTAACAATGGACAGCACAGCCTCTCAAGTACTTCTAAACCAATTACCTCTTAGTGCCCTTACAGGTATCGGAGGGAGCACCACAGCGAAACTACAACGCCTGGGGATAAACTCTGTTCAGGACTTGCTATTCCATTTACCCTTTCGCTACCAGGATAGAACACAGATAACACCTATTCGCCAATTACAACCTGGGGCTGAGGCCGTTGTTCAAGGCACGATTCATAATGCCAACTTAACCGCGGGTAAACGTAGAAGTTTAATTGTTCAAGTAAAGGATGAGTCTGGAAGTAGCCTGCAACTCCGCTTTTTTCATTTTGCGGCAGCACAAAAGCAGCAATTTAAATCAGGACGACTTGTGCTGTGTTTTGGCGAGGTGAGACGAGGACGACAAGGACTGGAACTGATTCATCCTGAATACGAGTTTATCAATATACCGACCTCTCCTACTGCTTCCCCAGTGGATCAGGCAACACTAACTCCTGTTTACCCGGCCACAGAAGGACTGACTCAAAAAAAAATTCGTCAGTATTGTCAGCAAGCACTCAAGCACTTACCTCACCTTATAGAGTTGATACCAAATGAGGTCACAGCCCAGCTACAGTTAATGCCTTTAGCTCAAGCAATAACACTGCTACACACACCACCGCCTTCCACCAATCTTTACCTGCTTGAGCAACATAACCATCCTGCTCAACAGCGCTTGTGTTTGGAAGAGCTCCTCGCACATCAACTTAATTTATTGAAGTTACGTTTTACTAAACGACAGTTACAAAGCTCCCCCCTGCCAGCTGACACACAATATATTCCAGGCTTTTTAAGTTGTTTACCCTTTTCACTCACTACAGCACAACAGCGTGTGTATGATGAAATAGCTACCGACTTGGCTCAATATCGTCCTATGCTTCGGTTAGTTCAAGGTGATGTGGGTTCAGGTAAAACAGTGGTCGCAGCGCTGGCGGCATTGCATGCTATTGCTAATGGTCAACAAGCGGCTGTTATGGCACCCACTGAAATACTGGCCGAACAACATCTGGAGAGTTTCTCGAATTGGTTTACACCACTAGGCATAAACGTCTGTTGGCTTACGGGTAAAATGTCTGCCAAAGAGCGAAATACGGCGCTTGAAGCCATTCAAACAGGCCAGGCACAACTCGTTATAGGAACACATACCCTTTTTCAAGAACAGGTTATATTCCATCAACTTGCATTGGTAATTATTGATGAGCAACACCGCTTTGGCGTACATCAACGCCTGGCTCTGACACAAAAAGGTGAAAGTAATCTATATACGCCTCACCAACTTATCATGACCGCAACCCCCATTCCTAGAACACTCGCTATGAGTGCTTATGCGGATTTAAACTGCTCCGTGATTGATGAGCTGCCCCCAGGTCGAACACCTGTTAATACCGTTGCGATACCCGACACCCGTAGGCCTATGGTCATACAACGTGTGCAGCATGCTATTCAAGAGGGACGACAGGTTTACTGGGTTTGCACATTAATCGAAACATCAGAAGTCATCGAGAGTCAGGCCGCTGAAGAAACGGCTGAACTTCTTAAAGCGCAGTTACCAGATATTCGTATCGGACTCATTCATGGCCGCATGAAAGCCATCGAAAAAGCCTCTGTTATGACAGCATTTAAAGAAGGTAATCTTGATTTATTAGTGGCTACTACGGTGATTGAAGTCGGTGTGAATGTACCAAATGCCAGTTTAATGATTATCGAAAACCCTGAACGTTTGGGACTGGCCCAACTACATCAATTACGTGGACGCGTTGGTCGTGGTTCAGTTGCCAGTCATTGTGTGTTGTTGTACCACCATCCCCTATCACACCATAGCCGTGAACGTTTAAGTATTATGCGAGAAACCAACGATGGCTTTTTAATTGCGGAAAAAGACTTACAAATAAGAGGCCCAGGAGAAGTTTTAGGAACACGTCAAACAGGTGTTGCCAACTTAAAATTTGCTGATATTCAGCGTGACCAGGCACTATTACCTGTGGCCCAACAAATCGCTAAAAAATTATTAACACGTTATCCTGAATATGTGGATATAATTATCGAACGCTGGTTAGACCAAGACACCATTAACTACGCAAGAGTATAAATTTACCGGCACAGCAAGTGTCCCTTCTTTTTATATCTTTATAAAATATCAACCAAGGAGCTATTGGAAAAAAGCCACAGAATAAAGTCCTACTCTTATACATATCTACTTTGAGAACAAACTAAAAAAATACAATTCATCCTTCCTTTACGAAAAATATTCCCCTTTAGTGCAGCAGTTAATATTTTCTTGCCTTAAATCAAATTAGTCTAAAAAAACAAATTAATTATAAACACTAAAAATACTCTTCATTTATTCACCAAATTACTGTGAATTTATTCCAACAGTAACGTTAACCCATCAGGGCATTTCATGAAGAGTGAATGCACAGGTATTTTTTTATAAATACCCAAATGAGAAAAGCGAGATTTACACCCCATATAACAGGGCTTAGCCAATGAAAGATAAGTCACCACCAATAAAGACGATACAACTTTCCTTATCCACATTATTTATTGCAGTAGCCAGTGTCGTACATGCTACACCTGACAAGCTGGTTATTAATCCAGCCTATCAACATGCAACAGATTCAAAGCCTACTCAGGAAATTGTAGGCGGACGAGAATCAAACTTTGACGAACGTAAATTTATGGCATGGCTTGGTGGCTGTGGCGGTAGCATTCTTAACAAGGAATGGATTCTAACGGCTGCTCATTGTCAAGGCGTTCGGCAAGCTACCGTAGGTCGCTTTGACCGTACCAACAGCCAGCAAGGAGAGGTTATTCCTATTGAGCAATTTATAGCACACCCACAATATAATAGTCGCTCATCTGATAATGACATTGCATTAGTAAAATTAAGTCGCCCCATTCAAGCGGATGTCAGCACAATAAAACTGGCAGATATCAATATTCATCACTCAGCAGCTCAGCCTGGTGCAACTACCACCGTTTCTGGCTGGGGGAGTACCCAAGCTAATTTTAGACGAGCGCTTCCCAATAAATTACGCGAAGTTGATGTTCCTATTGTTGCCCAACAAGAATGTCAGCAGGCTTACTATGGACTGACCGACAATATGGTCTGTGCAGGCTACAGCCAAGGCGGAAAGGATTCCTGTCAAGGTGATAGTGGTGGGCCTCTCTTCGTGAAGTGGTATAACACTTTATACCAAGTAGGTGTCGTTAGTTTTGGCTCTGGTTGTGCGCGACCAGGCTATCCAGGCGTTTATACTAAGGTCGCAAATTATAATGACTGGATTAAAAAGTACGTCGACCTGGATACCACACCAAATCCTGATCCAGGTAAACCCGACCCAAATGATCCAGACGATCCTAATAAACCAGACCCTAACGATCCAAGTGATCCTAACGACCCGGATGGTCCTGACTGGCCTGACCCAAGCGATCCTAGTGATCCTAACGACCCAGATGGTCCTGATTGGCCTGATCCAAGTGACCCGAGTGATCCTAACGACCCGGATGGTCCTGATTGGCCAGATCCAAGCGACCCGAGTGATCCTAACGACCCGGACGGTCCTGATTGGCCAGATCCAAGCGACCCTAGTGATCCTAATGACCCGAATGATCCAGACATCCCAGTGCCACCACAACCACCTGGTGATGGTGATGACCCAGGTATCCCTGTACCACCACAACCACCCGGTGATGGCGATGGTGATGACCCAGGCATTCCTGTACCACCACAACCACCCGGTGACGGCGATGGTGATGACCCAAGCATTCCTGTACCACCACAACCACCCGGTGATGGTGATGATGATCTACCGCCACCACCACCGCCTCCATCCTACTTTTAATCTTACCCTCCCCAGAGTTTCACTCTGGGGTTCTTCCTCTTACTTTCTCAGATTTCACAGTAACAAGGCTGTTCATACTTAAATACCCACTTATTTAATTAAAAGGTCAAAGGGTTACGTAGTTTTTTGCCATTCTTTACTACGATCAGTAGCTCTTTGACTACACTAATTGAAAGATTTAATCGTTTAGTCGGAAAGGTACAAGTCCAATGCCTATTCCTGAGCAAGTTCAAAAACTGCTGGAAAGCGAGCATATTTCATATGGTATTACAGGACATGAGCAAATTATGAGGCCAGCTAACACTCTCCCACCTAATGTCGCAGTGTCTGTTGTGTTAGAGGATGAAGAAGGGAAACTACAACTTATCTTTCCTCATGATCACCTCATTGACTTAAACACATTAAATGAGCGTTTGGGTCGCAACCTGACAGCTATTTCGCCAGATAAACTACAGCATATTCTGCAAAGCCAAGGGGTTGATGCATTACCAGGTATTCCACAATTAACAGGGTTTGCAACTATTGTTGATGATCGTTTATTTGATCATAGCGAGCTTTATTTAGAGTCTGGCCAATTAGGTCACTTCATCAAAATAAGAATGGCTGACTTTAAACAAATTCTGCAAAACGCAACCCCCATGCAAGTAACAGAAAAACTTCCCAACAGGCCACTTACCACTGATGCAAATACGGATGTTAAAGAATTAACCTTAGCCGTAGAAAATTTTACTTCATTACGGATTAAACAGCGGCTGGAACAAACCATAGAAATTCCACCATTACCTGAAACCGCACAACGAATTATTAAACTGCGTGTGGACCCAAATGCAGCAGTTAAGGATCTTGTTGATATTGTTGAACGTGATCCAAGTCTCGCCGCACAGGTCGTAAGCTGGGCCTCCTCTCCTTACTATGCAGCCCCAGGTCGGGTCCGCTCCATTGAAGATGCTATTGTCAGAGTGCTTGGTTTTGATTTAGTGATTAACTTAGCGATTGGTCTATCGTTAGGTAAAGCATTACAGCCGCCAAAAGATCACCCTCATGGTTTCACGCCTTATTGGCATCAAGCGGCGTTTACCGCAACAGCCGTTGAGTCCCTGGTACGTCAAATCCCATTAAAAAAACGTCCAGAACTTGGACTTTCTTATCTATGTGGGTTACTGCATAACTTTGGTTATTTAGTGTTGGCCTATGTTTTTCCACCTTATTTTTCACTGATTTGTCGCCATATCGAAGCCAATCCACATATTAATCATGTCGATATTGAGCGACATATCATTGGTGTATCCCGAGACCAAATTGGTGGTTGGTTAATGCAAATTTGGGATATGCCAGAAGAGGTTTGCACGGCAATTCGCTATCAAAACGAAGCGGAATACTCAGATGATCACCAGGAATATCCACATTTATTAAATATCACTGGGCGGCTTTTACGTCAGCATGGTATAGGTGATGCTCCCGATGAAGGGATTATTCCTCAATTATATGAGTCTTTAGAGCTAAACCCTGCAAATGCCGCCAATGCTGTCGCTTCAATTGTTGAATGTGAAAGTGAAATTGAACAGCTTAGTCAGTTTTTTAAATCAGCTTAACTATCGAGGTATCCAATATTTAGCAATTCCCTGAAACCACATAACCTGACTAAGATCACCCGTCACAATTAATTGTTTTTCTTGAATGGCTTGCATAAAAGCAAGCTGAGCATTTTTTGCTGTTAATACGGCAAGTCCAGTAGCCGCATTTTTAAACGAAATAGCAAAGTCGTGTTGATCTGCAACACCTGATCGGCTCAAAATTTGCTGATTTTCAATGATAAAGTGACGGGCAACACGCTGATCATCCGTCTGAAATTGTACAGTCAATCGTTTATCATCTAATTTTTTCCGTAGTTTTTCATTGCGCTTGCTGGCACGCCCCATTAATAAACCCATTATCCATAGCAACATTTTAAGCTTTATCATATTACTTCACCCATTCACTGTTTCTTTTAGTTTTTTACCAGCTTTAAAGCTCACTGTATTTGTTGCGGGAATTTCAATAGGCTGACCTGTTTGTGGGTTTTTACCCATTCGAGCCTTTCGATGCTGCTTGGAAAATGAACCAAAGCCAATAAGTACAACATCCTCTTCTCGGCTGAGCGCTAATAGAATTTCATCAAGAATTGAGGTTAATACGTGAGAAGCTTGTTCTTTTGTCATTGATGTATGATCAGCAATTGCAGAAATTAATTCTGGCTTATGCACACTTTGTCCCCCGCTATTTTTAAGCGCCATTTATTTTTTTAGAGGTGCTGATTCGTTTGGTCAAAATTTCTTTTACTCCATTTTTTTTACAACGTTGTTAATTATCAAATAAGGATGCACAAGAGGTATGACTTAACACGTTGATAGTTTTTTATTTAATGTATATTTTTCTTTTACATAGTGCCCTGTTAATGCATACCCTAATAATTTTTCTTCTTGCACAAAGCAAGCTCTTACATCCAAGCCTTCACCATGAATCTGCCATTGCCCCAAACTACCTTTAGGAGGTGGACATACCACAACCGGGCAAATAGGTGTTTTAACCCCCACAGGCATCGGCCCATAATGCAGCGGTGTAGGATGCCCCGCTAAAGTTCGCGCTAACGTTTTGGCACATGCCATGAGCGGTGCAACATACAATAGTACATGGCCATCTACCTCGGCACAGTCTCCCAACGCAAATACATCTGGTTCAGATGTTTCCAGCAAATGATTCACCTGAATACCTTCATTGACGGTTAGCCCAGCTTCCAACGCCATAGCAACATGTGGCTTAATGCCTATTGCTGATAACACGACATCAGCATGAATAAGCTCGCCATTAGTAAGGACTAACTCAAGCCCATCCTCAGCACGATTAACTTCGGCTAAACCTACTCCAAAATAAAAGTGTACACCGAGTGTCTGCAAACAAGTTTGTAGTGGTGCAGCCACATCAGGAGGTAAAAGCTTTGGCATCAAGGTATGACTTTGGGATATCACCGCTACATGGTGCTCAGCAGCAGCCAAATCATTAGCAAACTCACACCCCACTAAACCACTACCGACAATCACCACACGCTTTTTACCGGATATCGCTTTACGAAAGATCTCATAGGACTGCAAATTGTTTACCGAGTAAACTTCCTCAATGCTATCCCCTTCAACCTCAAGCGGTAATACATCTGCCCCCCACGCTAAAACCAACTGTCGATAACGTAGCGCATCGCTTCCTATCTTGATCACATGCTGCTGTGGATTAATGGCTGTCACACGAGTATTGGTCAGGATAGAAGCATTTAACTGTTCAGCCATTTCATTCGCATCTGCCGAATCAATGTGTTTCCGGCTCATACCGATAGACAGCATTGGCTTAGAGTAATAACGACCATCATCAGCCGTAATTAATGTAAGCGGCGAATGCGGATCATGCTTTCTGAATTCTTTGGCAAGGGTATAACCCGCTAGCCCAGTTCCGATAATAATGAGCGGTTCCATGGTACGTTTGACCTGTTGATTTATTATTTCTTAATGATTAGCACTTCCCAATATTATTCAAGAAGAATCATTTCAAAGTCTTGTTTGCTTACACCACAGTCAGGACAAACCCAATCTTCAGATATATCCTCCCACCGTGTTCCAGGGGGAATATCATCATCTGGCCAACCATCTGCCTCATCATAAACGAAGCCACAGACTGTACACTGCCACTTACGAAACGCTTCCATGCTCACACAAGTACCTCTCTAAACCATGATTGATGGCTAAAGCCAGAATAACGTATGGATTGTAGTGGTTCCAGACGAAACCAATGACTCTATTGTCACGTGATTAACCCATGCCAACAGGAAAATTAACTTTCTGCAGTTTACACCTTGCAACATCAATCATATTCAAGCATCCTGCTGCGAATTATGAGCTTCAATCACTACTCCAACATGCAGTTTTTTAGTGAACGTTTATGGCACCCTACCCACGTATGGCATGCTCAAGATCTATTATGCCCTCGTCTTAAATACTGGCTGAATCATCCTGGTTCATTGACGGATCGATTGACTCGCCATTTTAACAGCAAGGCCACCGTTCACCTGCTTAACCAACAATGGTTATCCGCGTCTGAAGAAGAACAACAGTATCTGGGTATTAAAGCTGACACATTAACCAATATTCGGGAAATTACGCTTTTTGTCAGACAGCAGCCTTGTATATTGGCGCGTACTGTGATTCCTAAAGAAACACTGAGTGATAATTTCCAAGAATTACTTACCTTAAATGAGCAACCTCTGGGCCACTTTTTATTTAGTAAAACCAGTATTAAACGTTTACCACAATTTGAACTGACAAAGTTGAATACAACTGAGTTACCCATTCCCCACAACTTACAGTTACCCTCAGCACAAGTATGGGGTCGCCGATCCAAATTTTTACTCGATCAACAACCACTGATGATCACTGAGTATTTCTTACCCTTTTTACTTCACAACATCCAAAGCGAACAAATTGGCAACCCAGCTGCAAGTGATATACTAACTACCTCATCGCCTTCAAATGATCATTAAAAAAACGTCAATATGCGTGTAATCCAGCAACAATGGCCCCGCCTATGGGCTTATAGTCAACTTATGCGGCTAAACCGCCCTATTGGTACCTACCTCTTACTTTGGCCCACACTATGGAGTCTATGGATTGCAGCACAGGGATTGCCGAATATAGAGCTGGTCATTATTTTTTCATTGGGTGTTTTTTTAATGCGCAGTGCAGGCTGTGTCATCAATGACTTTGCTGATCGTCATTATGATGGCCATGTCAAACGAACTCAGCTACGCCCATTAATTACTGGAAAGGCCTCAGCAACAGAAGCAATTTGGCTATTTTTTGTTTTAGTACTACTTTCATTTCTACTGGTTCTGCAAACTAACACCTATACCGTACTGCTATCTTTTGGTGCACTTGCACTTGCAACCTGCTACCCATTTATGAAGCGATATACCCACTTCCCACAAGTTGTATTGGGGGCAGCGTTTTCTTGGAGCATTCCAATGGCATTTTCGGCACAAACAGGTGAATTATCAGTGACTACCTGGTTACTTTATGCCGCGAATTTGTCATGGACAGTAGCCTATGATACCCAGTACGCTATGGTTGATCGTGATGATGATTTGCAAATCGGTATAAAGTCCACTGCAATATTGTTTGGTCGTGCGGATAACCTGATTATTGCTATTTTACAGCTACTTGCATTACTGTTGATGGTTATTGTAGGCATTATCCAACAGCTTGACTGGCCATTCTATACTGGTCTTATTGCTGCTAGTTTGCTATTCATTTACCAGCATTACTTGACACATGGACGTAACAGAGAGCGTTGTTTTCTTGCGTTCTTGAATAATCATTGGGTCGGATTACTCATTTTCCTGGGCACTATGACTGCTTTTTGGTAACAGTTAGGACCATTTGGCATATCTGCTAAATGCCTAAAAGGTTTCAATCAACAGCCTTTTATTTGTCATTTAATTGTAACAAACAGTCTGTGTAATGAGTTGCTGACCCGTAGAGCGAAGAGAAGGCTTGAACATGGTTGGCAAAAAAATACTTATTGTTGATGATGAAGCCCCAATCAGGGAAATGATTGCAGTCGCCCTAGAAATGGCTGGCTATGAATGTCTGGAAGCAGACAATACACAGGATGCGCACGGTATTATCATTGACAAAAAGCCAGACCTAATTCTGCTGGACTGGATGTTACCTGGTACCAGTGGAATAGAATTGGCTCGGCGCTTACGAAGGGACGAAATGACGGCTGGCATTCCTATCATTATGCTGACCGCAAAAGGAGAAGAAGACAATAAAATACAAGGCTTAGAGGTTGGTGCAGATGACTATATCACCAAACCATTTTCACCACGCGAACTCGTTGCTCGCCTAAAAGCAGTCTTACGCCGCTCAGGTGCTCAAGAACCACAAGAACCCATTCGTGTTGAAGGACTTGAACTTGACCCTGTCAGCCACCGAGTAACAATCAATGGCAAACCTACCGATATGGGGCCTACTGAATATCGCCTGCTACAATTTTTTATGACTCATCAAGAACGTGCCTATACCCGAAGTCAACTACTTGATCAAGTATGGGGAGGCAATGTGTATGTTGAAGAGCGAACTGTTGATGTCCATATCCGCCGTCTGCGTAAAGCACTAGGTAATGGCCATGACCGCTTGATACAAACGGTGCGCGGTACAGGTTATCGTTTTTCCACCAAAGGTTAGTCAGTATAGATTGGTAAACCATGCCACAACGATTGTTTTTTGGGGCAGTCATTGTAGTCATCTTTGGGCTTGCCATTGATGAGCTTGCTTGGACCCTAGTTGTAACTTTGAGTAGTTATCTCTTCTGGACCTTAGTACAGGTTTATAAATTAAACCATTGGCTTCAGGAAAGTGAGCTCACCAATAATGAACCACCAGAAAGCCGAGGTATCTGGGGAGAAATCTTTGATGCTATCTACCGACTCCAACGCAGCCATCAAAAGTCCCGTGCTCGCTTACAAGCAGTTATTGATAGAGTACAAGACTCAACGGCTGCACTTTCTGATGCTGTAGTCATGATTGATAGCCATGGTAATTTGGAGTGGTGGAACCATGCCGCCGAAAAGCTATTAGGGTTTCGTTCGCCCGTAGATCGAGGTCAGCTCATCACCAACCTGATTCGTGATCCTGTATTTTGTAAGTACTTTGAAGAAAAGCGCTATGCAGATCCACTTGAGATACCCTCACCCATTACAGAACAGATCCATCTACTCTTTACGATCACGCTATTTGGTCGAAACGACCGGTTACTGTTAGCCCGGGATATCACCCGCTTACATAACCTTGAACAAATGCGCAAAGACTTTGTTGCCAATGTATCCCATGAACTACGTACACCACTGACCGTTATCCGAGGTTATTTAGAAACCTTTGCTGATAATGCGGATAACCTGCCTGAACGATGGCTTCGTGCAATTCACCAAATGCAACAGCAATCTGATCGGATGGAAAATCTGGTGAGTGATTTATTATTGTTATCTCGTTTAGAAACCAGTGATAAAATTAGTGACCCTAAAGAGGTCAATATAGAAAAACTACTCACTAATATTATTAATGATGCTAAAGCCCTTAGTGGTGAAAAACAGCATAAAATTAGTTTTGTCTGTTGCCAAAATGCCATTTTAATGGGTTATGAACGAGAGCTTCACAGTGCATTTTCTAACTTAATTTTCAATGCTGTCAAATACACGCCCCCCAAAGGCGCTATTGATGTGCATTGGTGGGAAGATGAAAAAGGAGCACACCTGTCAGTAATGGACGATGGTGTTGGCATTGATCCTAAACATATTCCACGTCTAACAGAACGTTTTTATCGGGCAGATGCCAGTCGATCGAAAATGACTGGAGGAACAGGATTGGGCCTCGCGATAGTCAAACACGTCCTACTGCGACATTATGGGCGTCTCGAAATCATCAGCGAATTAGGTAAAGGCAGTACATTCACCTGTCATTTTTCCCCTCAGCACTTGATGGAAAATGCAGCTTGAGACCTTCATAGTGATTAAAGCAGCCCATACTTTAGATAAATAGCAACTTATCCCCTTCACCAATCATTTTTAGTGTTTGCCTGTCAGACAATCATGTCATACCTACTTTTTATTAAACGTTTTTTCATTCAATTCTCTATACTCACCTTAAAACTCCCCACCACAAACAAACTCACCATATTCTTTCAGCGATTTTGTCTAACAATCTAATTAACACAAAAAAACAATAACAAACATGTTGTATACATTTTAAATATTTATATAATGATAATTGGATCTGAAGTCATAATACGTAGATCAGGGTATGCATTGAACTCACTCTATCAGGTAATACTGAAACACCTATAATGCAATATGATCTTTCAATAACCACCATTCAAACCTGTTGTTATACGTGGCACGTTAGACCTGCTTAGGGTATAGGAGGCATACCTACAACAAATGATTTATAAAGGTGACATTAATGAAGAAGGTAAATAACATACCCTAAAATCATTACCAAAGGTTATGTTAGTTAATAAAGCAAACTGTTGTATTGAATATAATTATTGTCAACTAAATCATTATCCATATACATAAAACCCTGAAGTGATCCGTAAAAAGAATAGCTAACTAATAATAAATAATAAGCCTTGGGCAAAGTACTCAAATAGCTTTATAAAATAATAAAAGCACTTGAGGAGGGAGAACACATGCTGATTCAACAGGAGTAATCTCCACACATTTATCGTAGGGAAACAGGAGATCTTTACATGGCACAGGCAAACACACTTTCTCACAACTCCCCTTTGCTTAATCGACTATATGCCTGGGCAAAAGAGCGCTTTCCACTAGCCAACGCCTTATTAGCAATATCACTATATTTAGCAATTTCAGCTATAGCCAAACACAGCTCATCAGAAGCGATACCAATATGGCATGATATTACCAATTGTTTTGCCGCAGTAAGTATTTTTTTATTATTGCGTATTCTTGATGAACATAAAGACTATAAAATTGATAATAAATTTCATGCTGACCGTGTTCTACAACAAGGCTATATTAGTCTATATCATCTAAAAATTCTCGGTGTTATTGCATTTATTATCACAGGCTTATCAACCCTGGCAGTTGAGAGAGATGATTTATACTCTTTACAGTCCTGGCTATTAATGCTTGGCTGGTTAACCCTTATGACATTTGAATTTTTCAGCTCTAAGTGGCTTAACCAACACCTTATTAGCTATAGCTTTTCACATATGTTAATTATGCCTCTCATTGGCTTGTGGTTTTATTTTCTAGCAGGTTATAACGCAATTAACTTAAGTTTAATTTCTCTCATTATGTTACTTTTCTTCTTTTCGGGTTTTTCATTCGAATTTGTGCGAAAAACAAAGTCACATGAAGAAGAAAATAAAAACATTCCAACTTACTCATCCATTTTGGGTATATCACAAGCTATTACATTAGTTGTCTGTTGCGTATTTGCTGTAAGCCTATTTTCCATACTGTTAATTTATTACTTTTTAACAAGCTATTGGTGGATCTACACTATCATTATAGGCACATCCCTACTATGCTTATTGTTTCTTACCCGCTTTTCAATCTCACCCAGTATACGAGCCCGTCGATACAATGAAGCTGCCGTAGGCATCCATATTCTTTGTAGCTTATGGATGGTCATTACTTCAAGTTCGATAAGTTAACTTAGTAATGAACTAATAGTAAATCAGCAACTAAGTATGCAATGAGCTATATAAGTTATTATGGAACAAAACAAACCGATAGCAGCCGACTACAATATTAAACAATTTATTTAATACATAAATTAATAAAAGAGTTAAAAATTCTTTTATTGGTAAAAAATCCATAAAATTACATCATACACATATAGCTTTTTGTGAGAAAAAATAACGTAAGAATACCCTAGATAGGGTATAAAATGGCAGGAAAGGATGTATGACTGCACCTAAAATAGTAATACCCAAAACGTCTGAAGAAACTTTAGAGCTGACTAGCACACATTCATTAGAAAGAATTCCTGCGCGCGGTCGTTATACTGAAGAAGCAAGGCAAACTCGTTTAGACTTCCTAAAAGGAAAGTCAGGACAGTCGCTCACAGGCGTTGGGAAAACCTCATTACGCGCAGATCAACTAAGATTTAATATAGAAAACTTTGTTGGCTCAGTCGAAGTACCTATTGGGCTTGCAGGTCCACTTTTATTTAATGGACAACAAGCAACAGGGTCTATTTACACCCCATTAGCGACTACAGAAGGTGCGCTCGTTGCTTCTGCTACACGTGGGGCTACCGCTATATCAAAAAGCGGCGGTGTTAATACAGCTGTATTATCCCAACGTATGATCCGCTCACCTTTTTTTAAGTTTGACTGTCTGACAAGTGCCTTACATTTCTCAGAATGGCTGAGAAAACATTTTATCGCTATAAAAGAAAAAACTCGCCAACGTTCTCGACATGCCGAACTAATAGAATTAAAACCATTAATTCTTGGGCGTATTATTCATTTAAATTTTATTTACCAGACAGGGGATGCCTCTGGGCAAAACATGACAACCAGTTGCACGTGGCATGCGTGTCAGTGGATTCTGCAAGAATATCAACCCCGTCATACTATTGAACAATTTTTTATTGAAGCGAACCTAGCCAGTGATAAAAAAACATCTTTTCAAAGCTTTTTATCTGGGCGAGGGACCCGCGTTATTGCTGAAGCTCATATCCCAGAAACTGTCTTACAACGAATATTAAAAGTTTCAGCCAAGGACTTAGTTTCAGCTTATCAAGCGGGTGTCACAGGTAGCATACAAGCTGGAATTCCAGGCGTTAATGCTAACGTAGCCAATATTATTGCTGCTATTTTTACTGCGACTGGACAAGATGTTGCGTGCGTTCATGAATCCAGTCTGGCTCATCTTCATATTGAACAAACAGAACAAGGAATTTATGCCAGTTTATTATTACCAGGGTTAGTCGTTGGTACAGTCGGTGGAGGTACAGGCCTTCCACAACAACAAGAGTGTCTTGCACTGTTAGGTTGTGCAGGCAGTCACCAGTCAGTGCGTTTTGCTGAAATTATTGCAGGTTTTTGTTTATCACTTGATCTTTCAACACTATCAGCTATCGCCAGTGGTCAGTTTGCTGCAGCCCATGATCGTTTAGGCAGAAATCGCCCGATAAAATTCTTACGGAAAGAAGAACTAACACCTTCATTTTTTCAAACGCATATGGGGGAAAATTTCAACGCGTTGGAACACATAGAAATTAGTGAAGCGCCCTGTCATGCAGAAAGTATTGTCTGCCGCTTAACATCAGAACATACCACGAAATTTCTTGGTTTATTACCTGCCAGTTTGTATTTCCAGCACCAACATCAACCTCTTCAGGTTATGTTAAAAATTAAGCCGACTGATGAAGAAGCGATTCACACACTGCAGACCTTGGCGCAATTCTGTGATCCACGCTTGGCAGAAGAAATTAAGCGTGCTGGTGGCAGCTCATTCTTCAAAGGTTGTCATCAACGTGAAATGCAACTGTATCAGTTAAACGACACTCGCTTTATAAATATTTCACCTCAATGTTTTGGTCAATACCAAAATAAAGAGCGAGAAATTTACTTTCTGGTGCTGGAATGGCTGGATTCATTAACCTTGATGAATACTGTTGATAATCTAGCAGGCTGGCATGAAACACACATCATGACAGCCATTGCCGATATCGCAAAATTTCATAGCTTATTTCTAGGACAAAAACAGCAGGCTTTCGAACAGTTCAACCTCTGCGTAATGAACCAAACCAAAATGGTACAGCTTCAGCCTCTTTGGCGGCTATTGCAAAACCATGGGTTTAACGAGTTTCCAGAGTGGTTTTCAGAGCAAGATCAACACCAATTGAAACTAACCTTAGAAAACCTGCCTATGTGGTGGGGTATTTTAGATCGACAACCCAAAACGCTTATTCATGGTGATTTTAATCCACGCAATTTAGCGTTTCGTGAAGTAAATAACCAACTGACATTATGTGCCTGGGATTGGGAGCTAGCCACCTGGCACTTACCACAACGAGACTGTGTTGAGCTGTTAGCATTTACCTTAAAACCAGAACAAGTAACACCAGCCTATTTACTGAAATTCAGTGAATTTCACCGACAGCAATTAGAAAAGGCAGCCAATACCACCTTAGATAAAACCCAGTGGCATATGGGTTTTCACTACAGTTTATTGGATTTTACGGTTAACCGACTTGCACACTATTGGCTGGCAAATACCCTGCAAGATTATCCATTTATGACCCGCCTGACAGCAACGACCTTAGCCATGATCAATGCGCTGGAATCCACGGCAACTCAGCTTGGGAGTATTCACCATGATGGCTGATATGTCCTATGAGCATATGGTCTTGGATGCTCAATCAGCGTGCAGTGCGGATAAAAGCTTGCTGGGAGGTAAAGCTTATAACCTGGCTTGGCTAACGCGCAATCAATATCAAGTACCACCATGGATCGTATTAACAACCACCTCTTTTGAGCAGCAACTTGCCTATTGTCAACTCACTGACCAGGTTCTTAACTTAGATCAGCTCTCTCCAGCAGATCAGCGCAAGCAATGTGCTGACATACGACAAAAGCTGGCTCAATCAACACTGGCACCCCACTTAGCAGCAAAGCTCAAACACTCTTTAGCCGAGCTGCCCAAGGGACGATTGGCCGTTCGCTCTTCTGCTGCGGATGAAGATTCAACCACTTTATCATTTGCAGGACAGCTGGATTCTTTTATTTGTCTGGAAGACTATCCCGATATCGCTAACGCCATTATCAATGTCATGGCCAGCGGCTTTGGTGAACGTGCTGTTCGCTATCGTCAACAGCATCAGCGGTCTCTTTCCCAAACTACACTGGCGGTTATCGTGCAAACCATGGTTGAAGGGGAATGCTCTGGTGTTTTCTTTACTGCACATCCTATAAACGGCAGTCGAAAACAGGGGCTGATTTCTGCGTGCCATGGCTTAGCGGAAGGCGTAGTTGCAGGAACCGCGGATTGTGATGAGTTTACTGTCGACTTATTTAGTGAAGAAATCAAACCTCAGATCCATCAAAAACAGTTTCAAATTGTCTATGCCCAAGCTACAGGTCAGGGTACTGAACGCATCAGCGTCCCAGAAGCATTACAAGAAAAACCCTGCTTATCACCTCAACAAATTCAGCTGATTAAGCAACAAGGGTTTCAAATTGCCCGGCAACTGGGCCGCCCACAAGACTTAGAGTGGACTATTGCTCATGACCAGCTCTACTGGTTACAAACACGACCTATAACTTCACTTCCCGCACCAGAACATCCCATTGGTAAACGACAAATTTGGGATAACTCTAATATTCAGGAAAGTTACTGCGGTATCACACTACCACTCACCTTTACTTTTGCATTACGTGCCTATCAAACCGTCTACCAGCAAACTTTTCAGTTATTAGGCGTATCCAAAAGTAAGCTGCGAGCACTACAGCCTGCCTTAAGTAATATGCTAGGTCTGATACAAGGACGGGTTTATTACAATATTAATCACTGGTATGCCGCGCTCCAGATTCTGCCTGGCTTCAAAACCAATAAAGCGGATATGGAAAGGATGATGGGTCTACAAGACCCTGTGGATTTCATTGAAGATCAACCTGATAGTTGGCAGCAGCGCCTGACCCGCCTACCAGACAGTCTACATGCACTCAGCAGGTTATGCTGGGGCTTTATGACAATGGATAAGCGCGTCAGAAACTTTGAATCTCACTTTGAAAACATCTACCAACAAGTCAATCGAGCTCAACTCCACACACAGTCCATCGCTGAACTGATGGCACAAGCAGAATGGCTACAACGCCAGCTACTGGATAACTGGCAAACACCTATCATCAATGACTTTATGGTGATGATGACCAATGGTCGCTTGCATCGCCAGTTGCAAGCACTGGGCATCAATAATGCTGAAGCATTACAAAACAATCTGCTTTCCGGTGAAACCCTTGCCAGTACAGAACCTACCAAACACTTAATGAGGTTATGTGATTACATCCGTAACAAACCTGGACTGGCTCGACTGTTAACTGGATTAGCCAATGATGAAGTGATGCCTGCAATTCAGTACCGGTATCCTGAATTTTATAACCGCTGTCAGGACTATATAGAAGCCTTTGGCGACCGTTGCATGGGAGAGTTGAAGTTAGAATCAACCACCCTCCGCCAAGACCCACGTTTCTTAGTCGCGCTGCTCAAAAACTACACCGCTAATCCAAACCTTAACCTATCAACACTAGGCAAAACTGAGCGAGACTTACGAACGCAGGCTGAAGCTACCATCCGCCAACAGCTTATGTTACAGCCTCTGGGTAAATACCGTTGGCGTTATCAGCGTATTTGGAAATTGCTTAATTTATGGCGCAAGTCGGTCAAAAATCGAGAAAGTATGCGGCTTGCCAGAACACGTGCGATAGGCTTAATTCGTGATATTTACCGTGAAATAGGTCAACAGCTTGCTTTTTATGGTGTGATTGCAGAACCAGACGATATTTTTTATCTAACGGTGACTGAGCTAGAACAGTATATGCAAGGTACAGCCATACAAACTCATTGGCAGTCACTGGTGACCACACGAAAAGCAGAATACGATGAATACCAGCAGCAGGATTTACCCCACCATTTTCAAACTGTGGGGCCTGTTTACTTACATAATGAATTTAGCGCAAACACACTCTCCCGATTTGACGAAGCAATGCCTTATGACACATGCACTTCGTCAAACACTCAGCCATTAAAAGGTATTGGTTGCTATCCAGGTATAGTTACAGCCCCTATCAAGAAAATATTCAGCCCTAATGATGACTTGGATTTACAGGGTCATATCCTTTGTACGGTGCGTACTGACCCTGGCTGGGCACCACTATTTCCTACCGCAGCAGGCATTCTCGTAGAACGCGGTTCTACTTTATCCCACTCTGCTGTTGTTGCCCGAGAACTCGGTATACCCGCCATTGTTAATATCCCAGGTCTTACTCAACAGCTTGAAACGGGGCAGTGGGTCACGATGGATGGGACGACAGGTAACATTCAGCTACAGCAAACGCCAGTCACCACCAAGCAAACACCTGCTGAACTCAACTCACAATCAGAGGTTACAGAACAGAAAACAAATAAAGCAGTGCTAGAGGAGACAGTAGTATGATTAGCACCACAACAGATGCTCTACCTTCTACTAACCAGACACTGCCTTTTAGCCTAACGGATACGGCCTTTGATATTACTGGCAAGGATTTCTATGCTGAACCTTGGTTGGCAAACCAACCACTGCCTGAAGCCTTCCTTTCCTTGCCCAACCAGATATATCAAAAAGAACCTAACTGGATTCCTGAGCAGCAAGCCTATATACAGCAACTGTTTTCTATCCAAAACCCTTATTTTCAGGCTGGTCAAGCATGGCTTGGAGTTATTCCCAATGCAAACCGTTTAGCTGGTTTTTATCACCCTCAACACATTGTTGATGGTCAACCTACGGCTTACTTTGGCTTTTGGGAAACCACTGATCAACTATCCACTAACCAGGCTTTATTTGAGCAGCTGGCTATCTGGGCTAAAGCGCAAGGGGCCACGCAGTTATTAGGGCCTATCAACTTCTCAACCTTTGGCCGTTACCGACTGCGCTTATCTCATTTTGATACAGCCTATTTTCCCAGTGAGCCCTGGAACCCTTCTTATTATGCCCCATTACTGACAGCGCTGGGTTTTAAGCAGCACACAACCTATCACAGCAAATTTACCCATCAGCTGCAGTTTAATGCGCCGCAAAACGAACACCTGAGAGAAAAACTGAACAAGCGTTTATCATCCCGTTTTCAACTCAGTCCACTGACCAGTGAGCGCTTACATCAATTACAAGACAGGTTATACCCTTTAATTGAGCACACTTTCTCTCATAACCTGGCTTATACCTCTATAAACCCACAGCTATTTAAATCCCATATTTTGCAGCCTCTCGCCAACCGGCTCTGCCCCTATTCATCCTGGTTGGCGACAGATAAAAAGAACAATGAAGTAGTTGGCTTTGTGGTGTGCACTCCCGATTATGGACCCATCCTGAATCAGGGCTACCAATGTAACCATCCTGACAACACGCTGCTCAATCAACAACAATTGAGCTATCACCAGCACACGCCTCTACTAAAAAATCCTGTTTGCTTGATTAAGACGGCTGGCGTATTACCCAGTCACCAGCATCGCGGCATTGCTGCCTGGTTATGTTTGACGGCTGCTCATGCTATTCGTCAACACTATCAAGGTATGGGAGCCGCTCTGATCAGGGATGACAATGACTCAGCAAAACTAGCCAGCCTGCTATGTGATGGACCTGATTGTGAAACTCATCAGTATGGCTTGTTCTATAAGTCACTTCACCCTAGTCAAATTCCACCCTGCATGACTACCAAGGAGTAAGGCTATGTCAGCAGCACCTATCGCCAATAATAAGATAACGAACGCGACACAGTTGCCATTACAAACGATGGCACTCTATCCAGAGCAAACCGCTTTACTGTTGCTCAATAAACTGGATGACTCCCGAAAAGGCAACAAAGCCATTAGTTTTGGACAACTAAACCAACATGTTCACCAACTTCAGCAAGCGCTCACCCGCTATGGCTTTATACCTGGAGACCGTATTGTTGTTTTACTAAGGCCCAGTATTAACCTTTATGCACTGCTTATTGCATTACTCAGCCTGGGTCTGGTTGCAGTATTTATCGACCCTAAAATGGGCAGTAAGCGTATTGGGCAAACACTCCGAAAAAGTCAATGCAGGGCCATCATTGGCGGACGCCGGTTACTGCGTTGGCGATGGTTAATGCCTACTTTGTGGCAAATTCCTGCAGTAAGTATTGAAGAATTGCTGCAGTCTGTCCCTGTTACACAACAACCCACCCATCAGAGCCATATCACTTCTTACCGAGACTGCACAGACAGTGATAATGCGCTGATTACCTACACCTCTGGCAGTACTGGTTTGCCTAAGGGGGCAGCTCGAACCCATCAAAGCTTGATTACTCAGCATCAGGCCTTAGAAAAATTGTGGCGAGACCAACCTGGTACAACCGTCATGACTCAGCTACCTGTCATGGCGTTGCATTTCCTAAGCAGTGGTGTCAGTACCTTTTTTGTGAATCTCAACTGTAATCGACTTTCCCCCAACCAACTGCAACTGCTTGTAAAAAAGGCAAAACAGCAGCAGGTCACACGAATTATTGGCTTTCCCAGGCTCGTCGAGATACTGACACGAGAATTGCTCACCAAAGAACAACCCTGGACAGAGATTAATTACATCGCCATTGGTGGTAGCAGTGTTTCTGTCAGGTTATGTCGACAAATGAAGCTGGCCTTTCCTAATGCACGTATTGAAGTCATTTATGGTGCAACGGAAGCGGAACCTATCACCAGTGTCACTATTGATGAAGTCATTAATGAAAGCACCCCCAATGGTTATCTGGTGGGAAAACCTGCCTCAGTGGCAGAAGTCTTAATTGTCCCCACCATGGACACAGCCAAAGGGTTGGATGAAGGGACGTTATTAGCCCGAAAACTTCCCCCTGGTGTAATTGGTGAAGTACTGGTTAAAGGGCCTCATGTGATTAAGCAGTATGTTGATAATGATGAACTGACTCAATCGCTCAAGATTCCCACCGCAGACGGTCAGGTATGGCACCGTACAGGAGATACAGGCTATTTCGACGGCCGTGGCCGGCTGTGGCTAACAGGCCGTATCAAAGACATCATCGAACTGGCCGACATGACCATTTACCCCTATCCACTTGAGTGTCGAGTAGAAATGCTCCCTGGTGTTATTAATAGTGTACTGGTTGCCTGCCGAGGCAAAGCAACACTGGCTCTGGTGACCTCCGCTAAAGCAGACCGACAACACATGACTGATGAAGTACAGCGTATTTGCCAGCAGCTTGAGGTTCCTCTCCCCAGGTTATGCTGGGTGAATCAACTGCCTCTGGATAGTCGTCACCATAGCAAAGTCGATCGCCAGTTATTACGCCAACAACTGAGCTAGCGTAGCAAAGGAGTTTTGCCCATGGACAGCCCGCATCCTTTTTTTCTGGTCCGTCTTAATGCTGTTGATTGGTTGACCTTATCAGGTGTTGTCTGGATCAGCTTAAGTATTGGACTCATGCTTTCTGGCCACTTTGCCCTCGCATTGAGCTGTATGTGCCTGGCCATGCTTTGTGATGCTTTTGATGGACTGTTAGCCCGCCGACTGAAAACTGAGCGTCCTTTTGGCCGATACCTTGATGGCTTTGTTGACATTCTGGATTACCTGGTAGCCCCCATGTTGTTTCTTTACTTACTGGGGTTTTCTCACCCATTACATGTCATCGCCATTATTACCTTTATTTCAGCAGGCATCGTTCGTCTGGCTGTTTTTAATGAGATAGGTAACGTTAAAAATGCAGAGCAATCACTTGCCTATCTAGGCTTACCCGTCTTTTGGAGTGTACTGCTCCTGTTGGTGGTTTACCCCATTTACCTATGGTTTGGCAGTGCACCCTTTAACATACTTGCCTTCTTGCTCCTGGCAATGTCCCTGGCAATGGTCAGTCGCTATACCTTTCATAAGTTTCGCAACGCCAAACTGATGTTGGCCGTATTAGGGGGAAGCGCACTTATTCTGCTTTTCATAGACATTTACCAACACCAAACCCTGACCATTTATCAACAGCAACTAACATTCTCAACCCTATTATTGTGGCCACTCCAACTTATCTTACCTGTTGTCATTGGTGGCATTGGTCATATGTGGAGTGTTAAACGGCAACATCTACCCAGTCTTACCAAGCCAATTTATAGCAAGTGGTTTGGAGCCAATAAAACCTGGCGAGGTGTGATCCTGATGTCAGTCTATACGGGAGGTGCAGCTTGGTTAAGTTATCCACTATGGACTGTGTTTAACCTTACACCTCCCTGGCATAGCCTGACGTTTGCTGTTATCGGCTGCGGACTTGGCCTGGCTTATACCCTGGCGGAGTTGCCAAACTCCTGGTTGAAGCGACGCTGCAATATCCCCCCAGGTGGTGCTGCCGAGCAAACCAGCTCATACCGCCGGCTCTTTATTGCGCTTGACCAACTGGATTCTACCCTTGGCATCTGTCTATTCACCGGCTTAGTACTTGGTTTACCGCTGAGCACCTGCATCATTATCTTATTTGCGGGTCCGCTGACCGCATTGGTCGTTAAGCGCTGGCTTTATCGTAAACAACTTAAAAGCAGCCAGTTCTAGGAGGGAATGAACATGCGAAAACTTTCGCTAACTCACTGGCTCTTGTGCTATCCCAAAACAGCGCTTGTGGGTTGCTTATTACTGGTTTTACTCAGCTGCACTGGTTTAGCCAAACTATGGATCTCTATTGATTATCAGGTGTATTACGCTAATGATGATCCTTACCGATTGGCATTGAATAACTTAGAAAGTCAGTATGGTAAAACCCAAAATGCCTATTTAGTGATTCAAAATAAAAATGACAAAGCAAACGCAGTTACCCCTGAAGCATTACAGGCACTCCATGAGCTGACACAAGCTGCCTGGCAAATTCCTTTTTCACAACGTGTCACCTCAGTCACCAACTATAAATACATTCAGGCACAAGGCGATGACATCCAAGTTGAACCATTACTGGATAGTCCTGCTTCACTTTCCTCGGCAGAAATAAAATCTGCATTACAGCGTTTACAACGAGAACCCGCTGTTAATCAGCTTCTACTTGGTAAAGATCAAGTCATGAACGCAGTCAATGTTGGCTTGCATTTACCAGACAACCCTATTGCTGAAACCCGTCAGGTTACCCAATACATCCGTTCGATGCTGGCTGAGTTCAAGCAACGTTATCCACAGCTTGAATTCTTTGCCAGTGGTTCAGTCTTTGCTGATGAGGTTTTTGCGGTAGCGACTGAACAAGATCTACTGACACTGATTCCCTTAAGCTATGCCGTACTTGTTGTCTTTCTTGTGGTATTACTGCGCAGTGTACGAGCCATGGTGCTAGTGCTCACTTTGGTGACGCTCTCAGTAACCATTGCTTTTGGAATCAAGGGTTGGCTAAACCCTGTTATCTCCCCGGTGACGGCTTTTGCACCCAGCATGATAATGATTATTGCCGTTGCCGACTGCATTCACTTGCTCAATGGCTTTATGTATCACTGCCGGCAAGGGTTAAACGCCTCTGCCGCAGTTATTGAAACACTTCGCCTCAACACCCGCCCTGTGATCTTAACCAGTGTGACGACAATAATCGGCTTTTTAGCAATGAATTTTAGTTCGTCCCCCGCATTTCATGACTTAGGCAATGTGGTTGCGATTGGCGTTGGGGCAGCACTGTTATTAGCGTTAGTCATGCTACCCGCCTTCCTGTTGATAAAGCCTATTCCAGTCACCGCTAATGCATCCATTATTAGCCGTTTGATGCCTTATCTCGCGAAGAAATTGGTTCAACACCCCTATGCTTTTTTAGTCGGTAGCTTGCTGTTATCACTCTTGCTCATATCAGGTCTCAGCCAGAACAAGATTAATGAAACCTTCATTGCATTTTTTGATAACAGCTTTGAGTTCCGGCAAAACGCAGAGGCTATTGATCATCACTTAACAGGCTTACACCGCATTGACTATATTTTGCCAACGGATAAAGCGGAAGGAATTTTTCAACCCAGTTATCAACAGACCTTAGCTGAATTGAGTCACTGGTTAAGACAGCAACCAGAAGTTGCTCATGTTGAAACCTATAGCGATATCATCAAACGCCTCAACCAGGCATTACATGGCGATAAACCCACTCAATACACCATTCCAGAAAAGGCTGAGTTGATTGCTCAGTATCAGTTGCTGTATGAACTGTCCTTACCTTATGGGCATGATCTGAACAATCGAATCAGTTTCAACCATGATGCTACACGCTTGACGGTTAGACTTTGGCTAACGGACTCCGCGACCATTTTGGCTTTTGATCAACGGGTGCAAAGCTGGCTTGAAAAACATGCGCTAAACATTCTACAAGCACAACAAAAAGCAGGTTTAAGTAGCCAGGGCATTGGTATCGATATGATGTTTGCCCATATCGCACTGAATAATATTCCAGCAATGTATTACGGCACCTTAGTCGCACTCTTATTAATATCTTTCATTATTATTGGCGCACTTCGCTCCTTAAAAGTGGGCAGTTTGGGCATGCTCACCAACCTCTTCCCTATCATGATATCTTTCGGCTTATGGGGGTGGTTATCAGGGCAAGTTGGCCTGAGTATCTCCGTTGTCGCCAGCCTGACTCTAGGGTTAGTGGTTGATGATACTGTTCACTTTTTACATCGATATCTTCATGCCAGAAGGCATCAAGGTCTCCCCCCTTCCCAGGCATTAACCACCACACTAGAAAGTAGTGGTGTGGCTATTGTGACAACCAGTGTTGTCCTTGCTGCCAGTTTTGCAGTGTTAGCCGCCAGCCACTACACCCCCAATGCTCAGCTTGGTTTATTAACCGCTATTACCATTATCTTTGCACTGGTTATCGACCTGTTATTGCTACCTCCACTGCTGTTCCTTTTAGACCAACGATTAACGCACTTTTCAGTTATCAAGGAAGTAGAGCATGCACCTCATTAATAAAATCTGCTGTAAACAGGCACTCTATTGGCTCACCTTCAGCATCTCTATGATAGCCGGTACTTCAATTGTCACGAGTACCTCACTCGCCTCAACGGCAAGCAGTGAGCAAGCTCCACAGGCATTGGCTGATGCGAAGGAGAAAGGTTATGAAGTCGCTGAGGCTGCAGATCTGCAGGATCTTGGGTACAGCGATATGCAGGTAAATGTAAAGATGATATTGCTTGATGCGATGGGCCAACGTGCAGAGCGCTCATTAGCAGTTAGTACATTAGAGATGACCAAGGATGGGGACAGAAGCTTAACCTTATTTCTTTCACCTCGTGACCAAAAGGGTACAGCACTACTCACCCATGCCCACCCTCAGGCAAATGATGATCAATGGCTTTACTTGCCCGCCTTACGTCGAGTGAAACGAATTACCGCGAATGATCGTTCTGGTCCTTTTGTGGGGAGTGAGTTTGCTTACGAAGATATGATTCGCCAGGAAGTCGATGACTACAACTATAGGCTATTGAAAAGCACTCAATTTGAAGATAAGCCAGCCTGGCTACTGGAGCGCATTCCTAAGGATGCTCACTCCGGATACAGTAAGCAGCATGTTTGGCTGGACAAAGAAGCCTACCGGATTTGGCGCATTGATTTTTATGACCGCAAGCATACGTTATTAAAAACCCTTTTTTTTGAGGGATACCAGCAATTTGCCAATGCTTACTGGCGTCCCCTGCGCAGTATTATGGAAAACTATCAAACAGGAAAAAAAACGATTCTGGAATACAGCGATTATCACTTCAAAACCGGCCTAACTACGGCTCAGTTCAGTCAGTATCAACTACGTAGCCAAGCCCACTGAGCCTAACATGATGTCAAACTGCAGTATCATCAATGCCTCATTACGCAATGTAATAATTTCACTGCTCTGCTCTGGACTTTACTTATCCACAGCCGTATCAGCCCATGAAATAAGCCCCCTTTGGGATCCTGAGCTTGGTATCGAAATGAGTTATTTTCCTAATACTGGTTACCCTGAACAGGAAAACTCAAATATCTCATTCCGCGGACAACTTAAGGGCCAATACCCTCTAGCTCAAGCCTCCAATCCTCTACGTCTCGATCTCTTTGCCCGTTATGATGCTGTGGATAAAAAGCGTACTCATTGGGATATCCGAGAGCTAAGTTGGGACTATCAACCCTCAGCGCAATGGCTACTCCGTACTGGCATTCTTCAACAATTTTGGGGAGTGACTGAAAGCAGGCATCTCTTAGCCGTGTTAAATCAAACTGACTTGGTTGAAAACATTGATGGTGAAGATAAGCTAGGCCAGCCCATGCTCAATCTCGCTTATTTTTATCCTTCTGGAGCCATTAATGGCTATATATTGCCCGGCTTTCGAGAAAGAACCTTTCCAGGACGCAAGGGCCGTTTACGTATGCCTATTAAAATGGGTGATGCACATTTTCAGTCAAGCGCTGGAAGCAAGCACATTGACTGGGCCATTCGTTGGCAGCAAATGCTAGGTCAGCTTGACCTTGGGCTCTTTCACTTTCATGGCACGAGTCGTGATCCCTGGTTTGAGCTGGAAACACCCCAGCTTTTGCTCTCTACTCTGGACCAGAGCAATCGCAATAATGCTTACTACTTTCCAGAAATCCGACCCGTTTATGACATTACCGACTTAACCGGTTTAGAAGCGCAATACCTTTGGCAAAGCTGGGCATTTAAGTTGGAACTACTCAGTGACTCAGGCATCGGCCCTTGGGATCGAAATACTGCTGTCACCACTGGTTTCGAATACACAGAAGTTAACGCATTTAATACTGGCATTGATATGGGGGTGTTAGTTGAGTGGCTATTCGATGACCGAGGTGATAATGCTCCTATTGATCGGGTGAGTGACGGCTGGTTTCTGGGTACACGTTGGACAATGAATAACTTTGCCAGCACCCAAGCACTATTGGGAGTCATCATTGATGACAACAGTAAAAACTGGAGCCTGGAAGTTGAACATAGGCTTAGCCCAAATCTTCTATTAACAATAGAAAGTCGTTGGTTTTCTCATCGGCATGACATGCCTCAAAGCGGCTTGGACTGGCTTAACACACTAAATCAGGACCCTAGTCACAAACTTTCATTTTTACAACAGGAGGACTATTTAAGAGCAGAAATTAGCTGGTATTTTTAAGCAGGGACTCAACCAGTTAATGGATAACAAGCATCATGAAAGCAAATAGTGCGAAGCTCTGTGACGTAAAACTAAATATTATAAAGCCAGAACCTACCAAAGAAGGGGCAATTAAGCTTGGCAGGATAAATTCAGAAGCATCTAAAAAGCTTAAGCAGAGAGCTACCGCTTATGTTTCAGGCGCACTTCAACGCTTGGTTGTTGCCGTCAGCTGCTGTTTATTTGTAATGGTACTTGGTACGTTCCTGTTATTAGCCAAAGCAGCACAAAGTCAAGGGATATGGATTGAACTCACCCCCGATATCATGACCAATCTCGTCACCTATATGATTAAATGCTCAACTCTTGGTTCGTTGATAACCCTACTACCCATTAAACGAGGGATAGTCTTTATCCCCCTTTCGATGCTGGGCACGCTGTTGGTTTTAATCAATTGGCATCAACCTATTGCCAATGTGCTTGTCTTTTAGGCCAACAGGCAGTAAAAATCAGGCGGCTCTTGTATCCTGAGCAAGCGCATTTAACAACGACTCAGACCAGCATTCATCTTTGGATGACAGGTTAATTTCGCCATTACGTCGAATCAACATATCAGCATCAAAGTCATGAATTAGGACGGCATCACCATCGAAATGGTTGAGTATTTGTTTGATTAGATAAACCGCAATAATTGCAGCCTCATCTAACTGATCCACTTTGGGATAGAAAATAACCTGTATATCAGGTAAAAAACCATACTCATCCTGAATCATACAAGCCCATGAGTCTTCCTCGCCCATGAACTCATCTTCACTTTTATGCTCAATGGCAAATGAAATGAGCTCTCTTTTATCTTGCGATAGTTGTAAATAGTGTTCATCGATCAGCTGGGTAATGGCTTCCTTTCCTGCTCCCTTGATAAAGAAATCAAAAGAAGGTGTCATGGACTTCCCCCTTAGCTTACTTATTTGACTGAAAGATTAATTTAAACCCCATAAGAATCGCTCCTGATCACCTCGTATTCAAAGCCAGCAAAATGATTCTCAAAGGCTACATTATGGTTCAACATTTGACTGAAAATATCTTAAGCCACCTTACTCTTTTGAGACTGCTTTTTTTATAAAAGTTAAACCTGGATTCCCAAAAGCGCAAATTGGCACTCAATAAAGCTGTATATTATTAATCACTAATGTCATGCTCAAGTTGGAAATACTTCAACTTTTCATAAGGAAACGGCATAAACAAAGCCACATATCACTATAGATTCAAAAAGCGGGATCACCGGATTTTCGTATAAATTGCTCACAGCAACAGCGCTTTTTCAAAATTCATCTAACATGTACTGTGGCTTGTATTCGCTACAATGAAGGATTGTACTTAAGCTGCATTCGTTCTAACACAGCAAACATGCGTGCTTAACACACATTTCATTGATTTGAGAAGGAAGCACCTGGAGATTCTTTGGTAGGTTTAAGGGCCACACGAATATATAACAAAGTACTATATTGGAGCTTACTGTGGACAAAATTGACAACTGTATTACTTAACCAACAATGTCCAATTGAATAACAGGGATAAACGTATAAGGAAATTCTAATGAGAGCGTATAAAATTTATTCAGTACTTGTTGTTAGCTTACTCTGTATTCATAACCAGTCTCTATCCGCTTCTTGTCATGAAAAAGATAAACAAAAACTGCTAGAAACAAATACATGCGCCAACTGTAACCTTTCTTTTTGTGATTTATCGGGTTTAAGTTTTGAGTCACTGAAACTTCAGGATACCACTCTGATCAATGCAAATTTGGCAGGCGCTCGCATTAGCTACAGTACGTTCATCAATGTTGATCTTACCCACAGCAACCTGAGTAATACTCAACTTATTGAAGTTTACTTTGATAATACGAACATGACTGGCGTCAATTTATCACACACCTATTGGGGGCACGTTTCTCTTAACCGCGTTAATCTAACCGCCGCCAATATGCAACATGCTCAACTCAGCCAAAATAAATTAGCAAATACGGTCAATCTAACAGGTACAGATTTAAGCCATGCTGAATTGTTTGGTTACCGCTTTTCAAACACTAACCTAGTAGGCACTAATCTACACAATACAACAATACTGAGTACTTATTTTCCAAATGCTGACTTTACAAAAGCCAACCTGAATCAGGCAGACTTACATTGTACAAGCTTGCAAGACGCCACCATTTTGGCTGAACAAATAAAAGAAATGAAAAACAATGAGTGTTTTGACCACCCTCTCTGTAAGTATGCTCAAGACCCTGGATTTTGTCCTTAAGGGCTATCAGCAGGCCCTTATATAGGTTGGAGGAACCTCTTCAACTAACCATACATTATTAGTCGTTTTAAAAAAGACAAATCCTTCTTGAAGCATAGCCTGAGCATCAATAGCTAAAATAACAGGTTTACCGTATCGTCCACCCACAGCCTTACCTACTGCTATAGATTCAGTCAGATGCACATGATGCCTTTGTTGCTTAGTAATACCTTTTTCCATCAATACTGTGGACAGTTTTTGGCTGAGAATGGTAGGTTGTACCAAAGATAGAAACTGCGAGAATGCGGTTGTCAAAGTCGTATTGTCACAGGAATCTATCTTTGGAAAGCATAGTAAAAACTGTTT